>CAJXZB010000016.1 GCA_913063405.1 uncultured Ulvibacter sp. | reverse complement strand
TTGCTCCATAATAATGCTAACTATAACCCCTAATTTACTACTATTAGAAGTAATTAAAAAACGCCTAAGTCAATAAAATAATTCAAATACTATTTCACTTTAGAATAGCAGAACCACGAAACCTTGATTAGTTTTTACACTGATTTTTAATGTTTTATAACAATAGCTAATAAATTATTGATTAATTTTAGGGTTTATTCTACAAACCTTAATCAAATATTTTAAACATGAAACTAAAAATCACACTACTATCTTTACTATTCGTCATTGTCCTTAACCTAAAGGCTCAAGAGCATGGTGGAGCACTAGCAAATTATACTGGAACGATTACATCAATGGAATATGTTCCATCGATCGCTTCGAGAATGGCAGATCTTCCAGCAGCAGCAATATCAAATGGTGAAGCCAGGGACGGAAGATCATCTGGAAATAAAGTAATTATTGGAAAAGACCCTCAGACTCAGGATGACTATTTTGTAAGAAACCAACACTCACTTACTCAGAAAATTCAAGGGCAGCCACCAATTTTATGGTTCGACGCAGCTCAATCTAGCTCGCAACCAACAGATCCTTCACTTGCTATCGGTCCAGATCATGTATTTGTAGTATTTAATACAGGATTTATTATTTATGATAAAGCAGGAGTTGCCATGACGGGGCAAATGGCACCAAATCCAGCTATTTTTCCTAGCAGTGGATGTTGTGACCTTACTGTTTCTTATGATAAGGCGGCGGATCGCTGGGTTGTAACCTTTTTAGGAGGAGGTGCTCAGGTTGCTGTCTCAGATGGACCAGACCCTATTAATGATGGTTGGTTCGTTTATAATGTTAATCAAATAAGTGATTATCAGAAACTTTCTGTTTGGAGTGATGGATACTACATTACGGATAATACTGGCTCATCAAACAAAGTTTGGGCCTTGGAAAGAGATGAAATGCTGCTTGGAAATGCTTCTTCTCAAATTCTTGGTTTTGATTTACCAGGAATTGCCACCAGTGGGTTTTATAGTCCTCAGGCCTTAAATGTTACAGATGATAATATGCCAGCTGCAGGTAGCGCACCTATTCTTTACCTACAGGATGATGCCTGGGGTGGAATAAGTGAAGACCATGTGAAATTATGGACCGTGGATGTTGATTGGACGACACCTGGAAATTCGACAATCTCTGCACCAACAGAATTAGTTACGACTCCTTTTATCTCTGTTTTTGATGGGGGTAGTTTCTCCAATTTAACACAACCTGACAACGGAATTGCAATTGACGCCTTACAGGCTACAATTATGAATCAAGCGCAATTCAGAAAATTTTCTGGACATAATTCTGCTGTTTTCAACTTTGTAGTAGATACAGACGCTTCTAGTGGAGAATTAGCTGGTGTACGTTGGTTCGAATTGCGCCAATCTGCAGATGGACAACCTTGGTCAATTTTTCAAGAAGGTACTTATGCCGCTCCTGATGGAAGACATGCGTGGCATGCGAGTATGATGATGGATATTCAAGGAAATATTGGTATGGGATACACCTCTATGGCGGGCCCAACAACCCCTAATCCAACTGATTTTAGGGTAAATTCTTATTATACAGGTAGATTCGCTAATGACCCAATAAACACAATGACTGTTACTGAAGAGGTTTTCAATCCAGGTGGTGGTACTGGGAATATTCCAGGACTTAGATATGGTGACTACAGTAAAATTGATATTGATCCAGTAGACGACAAAACATTTTGGTTTATTAATGAATACATTAACAACGGCCGAAAAGACATAGTTGGAGTTTTTAAAATTGCCCCAAACTTTAATACAGATTCTGGTGTTGTGAATATTGACACTCCAGTTTCTGGAACACTAACTGCTTCTGAGTCTGTTACTGTGACAATTTTTAATTATGGTCAATTAGCCATTTCAAACTTTCCCGTAAGTTATCAAATTGATGGTGGGGCAGTTATCAATGAAACGTTTACTGGAACCATTGCCTCTTCAGAGTCGGATCAATTTACTTTTGCTGCAACAGCAGATCTTTCTGTGGAAGGTCAAACTTATACAATTGTTGCATCTACCGATTTAACTGGTGATGAAGACAATGGAAATGACAGCACTACTGCAGAAATCACTCATATATTTGCTAATGATATTGGAGTTGCGGAAATTACAGCTCCTCTTGATGGAGAAGGTTTGGGTAATGAAGCAGTTGTTGTAACACTCGAAAACTTTGGAGCTGCTTCTCAATCTAATTTCGATGTTTCGTATTCATTAGATGGAGGAAGCGATGTTGTTGAAACAGCTGCAGGACCACTAGCACCAGGAGCAACCATTTCTTATACTTTTACCACTTTAGGAGATTTTTCAGTTCTTGGCACTCATATCGTATCCTCTAGCACTATGTTGTCAGGAGATTCGGTTGCAGCAAACGATACGGCGACTAGAGAGGTGGCAAACCTTGCTTGTTTTTCAGATATTAATGACACAGACATGCCAATTGGACCCGATGCAGGAACCATCACAGAGTCGGCAATTACCTATACCGATGATTTTATGATTAACGACGTAAATGTTACTGTAAACTTAAATCACACTTACAATGGTGACCTAGAGATTAAGCTACGTGGCCCTAACAATGCTGAGGTAGTATTGTCTGCTAGAAATGGTGGGGCTGGTGATAATTTCACTAACACTATATTTGATGACGAAGCTACGGACCCCATCGCAAGTGGATCGCCACCATATACTGGGTCCTTTCAACCAGATGGAAACTTGTCAGATTTTGATGGAGTGCAGTCTATTGGAGATTGGACGCTTGTAATAACAGATAACGCCAACCAAGATGGTGGAACACTACTGGACTGGACATTGCAATTATGCGAAGATATTCCTTTAGGTGTAGGTGAGAACCTCGTAGAAAGTTCAGATTTACTCGTGATAAGCGAAGGAAATGATCAATACAAAATCCAACTACTAACTACAGAGATCACCGAACGCTTGAATTTCTCGGTAACAAATATGCTTGGGCAGACATTGACCAGCTATAGACTTGACAATAACGGCACTGGCTACGTATACGACTTAGATATGTCCTATGCGGCTGCGGGTATATATATCGTTAAACTTGAGAGCAATAATGTTTCAAAAGCGAAACGCCTTATTGTGAAATAATAATTCAGAATTTATAAATTTATAAGCCCAAAACATGGATCTGTGTTTTGGGCTTTTTATTTTGACTAAATAAAAAACGATGAAGGTTTTATTTTGAGTAGTGGAGAATTGGGAAAAGCGATCAACTACTAAAGTTACTACATCTCTTTATTAAAGTTTATTCTGAAAATAAATTGGCTATGTAAGACTGAGTACTTACATTTATGGTTTACAACCCATTAACAGTGAAAAATTGGACCATCCTTTTTCTACTTTTTACTGCTTCGCTATCTGCCCAGAAAAGTGAAAAGAAAATTACATTACTCTATGAAAATGATGCGTACCAGTTGACGCAAGAACACTTCACTCTGCTTGACAGCATTAAAAAAATTGAACACAAAGAACTTGTGGATGTTCATGTAGAGGGATATACAAATAACGTTGGCGACAAGGCCTACAATTTAGAATTGTCCAGAAAACGAGCAGAAAATGTAAAAAGATTTCTAAAAGAATTTACCATTGTTTCTTCAAAAGGGTATGGAGAATTAGCAAGCGAATCGGCAAACAATAGAAGAGTAGACATTCTCGTACATTTAAAGACGGATCATGTTCCGGTAGATGGTGAAATCATTGAGGTTCCTATTTTAGAGGTAGAAAAAAAGTCATCATCCATTTCTCTGCTGAAACCTAAAAAAGGGGATAAAATAATATTGGAAGGAATTCGGTTTTACACAAATCGGGATGTTATTATGGATGAAAGTAAAGAAACTTTAGAAGAACTCTTACTTTTTCTGGAAACCAATCCCAACATTAGATTTAAACTGTTAGGTCATATTTGCTGCGGGGATTGGAACAATCCTGTGTTAGATGCCAGAAACACACGTACCGGAAAAAGAAACCTATCTGAAGCAAGAGCGCAAGCCGTTCGTAATTATTTGGTAAAAAACGGGATTGACAAAAGAAGAATAAGACATCTTGGAATGGCCTATAAATATCCAACTGGAAAAGGCGACATGTTCGATCGAAGAGTAGAAATTGAGATAACTGCAGTTGAATAAAAAGGTTATCTATTTCTCCAGAAAAATGGGGTAAGTAGAATCAAAACCGTAAAAAGCTCCAAACGACCTATTAACATTAGAAAAGAAGACCACCATTTTGCCGCATTTGGCAAATGGGCATAATTATTTACCGGACCTAGGTCGCCAATCGATGGCCCTACATTCCCTAAGGTGGATGCTGCACCACCCAATGCTGTCATAAAATCTAAACCGAGCCACGAGAATACTAAGGTTCCAATAATAAAGGAAAGCATATATAGTATGAAAAAACCAAGAATATTAAAAACGATTGTTTGGGGAACACCTTTTTTATTGTAGCGAACAGGCAATACAGCATGTGGATGTAGCGTTCTTCGAAATTCTAAAATCCCATTTTTTATCATAATTAAATGACGCATTATCTTGATACCTCCAGCCGTCGAACCCGCAGAACCGCCTAGGAACATTAATCCGAAAAAGAAAATCGTTAAAAAGGGTGTCCAAGCTGTATAATCTGCAGAAATGAAACCAGTGGTAGTGACAATAGCGATAACCTGAAAGAGCGCATGACGAAAGGCACTTTCAAAAGACCCCCAGACCATAGGATGAGTTATGGTTGTAGTACTAATATCAGCTTGAAAATAAATCACTAAAGAGACTATAATTGTAAACCCTATAGTCGATAGAAAATATACCTTAAACTCTTCATCCTTCAAAATTTTGCTAAACTTCAGTTTAAAAGCGAAATAGCTCAACACAAAATTAGCTCCTGCAAGGAACATAAATAGTATTACGATATACTGTATTAATGGTTGATCATTCCAAAACGCTAGACTATTATTTTTTGTAGAAAACCCTCCCGAAGCTAACGTGCTCAACGAGTGATTGATCGCATCAAAGAAACTCATCCCTGCAAGTTTCAAAAGAATCGTTTCGGCAATTGTATAGCCTACATAAATTAGCCACAGGCGTTTTGCAGTATCTGTAATCCTAGGATGCAATTTATCACCTCCAGGACCAGGTGCTTCAGCAGCAAATAGCTGCATTCCGCCAATCCCCAAAAGAGGTAATATGGCAATAGCTAATACAATTATTCCCATCCCTCCTATCCAATGCGTAATACTTCGCCAAAATAACACGCCTTTTGGAATGCTTTCAATATCCTGTAAAATAGTAGCTCCAGTGGTTGTAAAACCACTCATAGTTTCAAAGAAAGCGTTAGTGAAGTTTGGTATCGCACCAGTAAAAAGATAGGGCAATGTACCCACTAAGGACATGAATATCCAACCAAAGGTCACTATAACATAACCCTCTCTTTTCTTAATTTCTTTTCTATGATTTTTGGTAAAAAGCATGATCATCCCTCCTATGGCCAGTCCAATTACCCCAGCCAAAGTCATCTCTGCTGTAACACCATCTTTATAAAGGAAACTTACCAAAGCTGCCAGTAAAATAAACCCCCCATTAACGGTTAGCAGAAGCCCCATTAAATGAAAAATGATTTTATAATTAAGCTTTGTAAAAGAACCCATTAAATGAAAAGCTTTTCAACTTTATTTATAGACTGAGGAAGACAACATACTACAACACGATCTCCTGCCTGTATCACGAAATCTCCAAGTGCGATAAGTCCTTCATCGTCTCTAATAACACCACCTATAATTGCTGAACGAGGAAAATCAATGTCCTTGATTGCCTTATTACAAACCTTGGACGTTGACGAGACAATAAACTCTAGCAACTCTGCATTCATATTATTGAGCTTTGTCATCGCTACAACTTCTCCTTTTCGAACATATCTAAAGATATTATTCGCGGCAAGAAGTTTTTTATTAATTAAGGTGTCAATTCCAATAGAATGGGACAATTGAAAATAATCCATATTTTCAACCAAAGCAATCGTTTTTCTTACTCCTTTAGATTTTGCCACAAGACATGACATAATATTGGTCTCACTATTTCCAGTTACCGAAATAAAAGCATCCATGTCCTCAATATTCTCTTCTTGAAGCAATTCAACATTTCTACCATCACCATTGATTACAAGGCAGCTAGGTATTTCATCTGCGATCTCAAACGCCTTCTCCCTATCTTTTTCTATCAACTTGACTTTAAAACTGGATTTGCACAAATCGGTTGCAGTCTTATGTCCAATCTTACTACCACCTAGTATCATTACATTTCGAATATCCTCATGTATTTTTCCGGTGAGTTTATAAATTTCATCCACCCCAATGGGCGTAGTCGTAAAATACACTTGGTCCCCTTCCTTGAACAGCGTATCTCCTCTAGGAATTAGGGTATACTGCGTACCATAACGTTGTATAGCAATTGGAACACATTTTAAATTAATGAAGGAAGTTCCTACTTCTCGTACAGTCTTTCCAACAAAGGCAGCTGTTCTAGACAAAATAAGCCCAATCATAGTAAGCGCACCATCTTCAAACTGATACGTATCAGTAAATGCACTTTGCTTTAGCAGCAGTTCTATTTCATGTGCCGCCAATGACTCGGGCGAAATTAATTCATCTATACCAAATTTGGTAAACCCAACCTCATCTTTCTTCTCAAGAAATTCGGTGTTTGAAATACGGGCAATGGTTCGTTTAGCCCCTAACTGTTTAGCAAGCACGCAAACCGTAATGTTCGTAGTTTCACTTGAGGTTACCGCAATTACAAGGTCGGTACCATCAACTTTAGAATCCTTCAGAACAGAAATGGAGGTTGCATCTCCGCGAACTACGCGAATATCTAAATGAGAATCTGCGTAAGCGAGAGATTCTCTACTTGTATCTATTAGGGTTATGTCTTGAGACTCGAAAGAAAGGAGTTTTGCAAGATGAAATCCTACCTCACCGGCACCGGCAATAATAATTTTCATATATAATCTTACGGAATATGGTTTACAAAGGTATAGAAATTTAAATATATTGATATGCAATCCATTGATTATCTATTTTAACCACAATCACCAAATCAATAATAAAAATATGTAGCTTTGCAGGCGCAAATTTTATGGAAAAAAAAGTTACCCCATATAAGGATTCATCACTTGATAAGAAAAAGCAAGTGGAACAAATGTTCGATACTATTTCGGGTAATTATGATGGCCTTAATAGAGTTATTTCTCTTGGTGCGGATGTAAAATGGCGCAAGAAAGTGGTTAGAATTGTTTCCGAGAGAAATCCAGATAGCATTCTGGATATCGCAACTGGAACCGGTGATTTGGTGATTAAATATGCCACAGCCACAAAAGCGTCAAAAATTGTTGGCTTAGATCTTTCAGAAGGAATGCTTGCAGTAGCAAAAAAGAAGGTGGTGGAAAACCCTATTTTAGAAAAAATTAATTTTGTTCAAGGGGATTCTGAAAATCTACCCTTCGAGGATAACTCTTTCGATGTTATAACCGTTTCATTTGGTATTCGCAACTTTGAAAACCTAGAAAAAGGGCTTTCAGAAATTTTAAGAGTTTTGAAGTCAAATGGATTATTTGTTATCTTAGAAACCTCGGTTCCAACCAAGATTCCTTTTAAACAAGGATATTATTTTCATACACGTTGGGTGCTACCTTTGATAGGAAAGCTATTCTCCAAAGACAAAGTGGCTTATAGCTATTTAAGCGAAAGTGCCTCTGTTTTTCCATATGGAGAGAAACTCAACAATATTTTAAGTAAAATCGGGTTTAAAGAAGTGGAAAATAAACCGCAAACCTTTGGTGTAGCGACCATTTATTCGGCTACCAAATAACTATGAGAAAACTACTTTTTATAATCACAGTTATGTTACTCGCTCAAAGTATGCAGGCACAGCTATTTAGCAAAGAACGTCTGGCAAATCTAGAGACTTTTGACAATCGCCTCCTTTCCTGGGGATACTTCCTTGGGTTTAATAACTACGATTTTAATTTTGACTATATCGAGGAAAACGGAAACACGGAAACAGATGTAACAGTAGATGCTAAATCTGGGTTTAACGTTGGCCTAATTGGTGATATGAGGATCAACAACTATATCAGTCTAAGGTTAGAACCTGGTTTATACTTTACTCAAAGAAACCTTACATTTCCAGGTTTTGAAGAACAGAAAGATTTTTCGAGAGAAGTAAAATCCACTTATATTCACATCCCTCTTTTATTAAAAATTTCTACAAAACGACTTAACAATATTAAACCTTTTATTGTTGCTGGTATATCAACATCGCTAAACCTTTCTAGTAATATGAAAAACCCAGACGACAACCTACAAGGTGAGTTTCGAATGACCAATAGTACAAGTTACTATGAACTCGGTTTTGGGATTGATTTTTATCTTTTCTATTTCAAATTTACTCCATCAATTCGTGGAGTTTTCGCTACAAGTGACGAGCTCATTGATGATAATGATCCCTTGAGTCCTTGGACCAGTAATATTTCTAAAATGTCTTCACGCGGAGTTTTTGTAAACTTTACATTTCAGTAGTTCTTCTAAACTCGCTTAACAAAATGGCAGTGGCAGTGGCCACATTCAAACTTTCTGTTTTTTGTTCTGTTCCAAACTGAGGAATGGTAATCTTGTTCGTAAGAGCCTCAATGATTTCTTCTGAAATTCCATTCGCTTCATTTCCCATAACAATAATGCCTTTTTTAGGCATTTTAGAATCATACACATTTTGACCATTTAACACGCCACCATAGATAGGCACTGGCGCATTGAATAAGTATTCTGCCAGGTTGAGATAATGAACATTTACGCGCGCTATTGATCCCATAGTTGCCTGAATAACTTTTGGATTGTAACAATCCGCAGTATCCAATGAACAGATCAATTCAGTCACCCCAAACCAATCGCAGAGACGGATAATAGTCCCTAAATTTCCAGGATCTCTAATTGCATCTAGGGCTAGTATTAATCCTTCAGAAGTTATAGTTGACTTCTTTGGAATTTCGAAAATTGCCAGTGATTTGTTGGCAGTTTTTAAGCCACTTATTCTTTGAAGCTCGGCGTCCGTAATAGAGAAAAAAACATTCGAAGTATCTTCAGAAAGTTCAGAAGAAAAAAAAGAATTAAGTTTTAAACCAGCCTCCCGTAATTCTGAAATAACTTTAGGGCCTTCGGCAATAAAAAGACCTTCCTTATCGCGGTACTTTTTTTGCTGTAAACTTGTTATAAACTTTATTTGACTTTTGCTAACCAAAATATAGTATTTTTGATTGAATAAACTAATTCGCTTGACTCGAACCCTTACAAAAATATCATTATTTTTAGGATTAATGACCCTACTGGTCTCCTGCAATACAGTAAAAAGAGTTGCAGATGATAAATTTTTATTGACTAAAAATACGATCGTCGTTGACGGAGAGGAGATTAAAGATGAAGGTGTTTTTAGTCAACTTTATCAAAAACCAAATCCAAAAACACCGTTGGTTGGAATCCCAATGGGGCTACATATATACAATCTCGCTGATCCTCAACCCGATTCTACTTTCAACAAATGGCTCTACAAAAAACCTAAAAGAGAAGAGCGATGGGTTCGTTTCATTTCAAAAAAACAGGTGGCCAAGCTTGGAAAAAGTTATTCTGGTTTAAACAAATGGCTCGAAAAATCTGGAAATGCTCCTGTTGTAATAGATGATATTAAATCCAAGAAATCTCTAGAACGAATAAAACGATGGTATGCCAAAAGAGGATGGTTCAATACAACAGGAGGCTTCACTATAGCGCCTGACTCTTCGAGAGAGAAACGAGGTCATGTAAAATATAATATCACTAGATTTCAACCATATTTTGTAGGTTCGATTCAGGAAAAAATAAGTTCCCCTGCACTTGATTCGTTGTTTCAACAAACCAAAAACAAAAGTTTTGTAGTTCAGGGAAAACAATATGCCGCATCCGATTTCAACAATGAACGCGACCGATTAACCATTCAGCTTAGAAACTCTGGATTATACTATTTTGATCAAGATTATATTGGCTTTGAAGCAGATACGGTAAACACAGGACATAAGGCAAATATCACCTATATTATCCCAGATCGTAAGGTGACCATTGGGGACACAACATATACCGAACCGTTTAAAGTTCATAAAGTAAGCGAGGTACGCATCGTAACCGATTATTCTTTCACCAATAGAAATAAACAGTTCAAAGATTCGGCTAGCTATAATGGTTATACACTTTTTAGTTATGACAAATTGCGATTCAAACCAAAGGCAATTACAAATGCCGTTTCCATTACGCCCGAGAAGATCTTTAAGGATATTGATCGCACGCTAACCTACAATCAAATTAGCGACCTCCGTATTTTTAAATACCCAAACATAAGTTATCAAGAGGACTCAAGAGATTCGACAGGAACGGGGCTGATTTCAACCATTCTACTTACACCTCAAAAAAAATATACTGTTGACTTTAAGTTTGACACTTATACTTCTACTATTCAACAAATAGGAATTGGGTTTAGCTCTACCTTCATTATGCGAAATATCTTTAGAAGAGCTGAGATCTTAGAGATCTCTGGACGTGGAAGTATTGGCTCTTCTAAAGACGCGGCAGACGACGAGAGCTTTTTCAACATTTCTGATGTGGGTGGAGATATTAAGTTATCCTTTCCTAGAATTGTTTTTCCGCTTCGGACAAGCCGTTTTATTCCAAAGTATATGTCTCCATCGACAGTTGTAAGTTTTGGTGTTAACGCCCAAAATAATATTGGTCTGGACCGACAAAACTTCAACGGAATTTTCAGCTATCAATGGAAGCCTTCAAAAATTAGGACAAATAAATTGGAGCTTATCAATGTTCAATATGTAAAAAATTTAAACACCGACAATTATTTTAACATTTATAAAGATTCGTACAATCAAGCAAACAGTGTTGCCCAAGAAGTTGAAGGTTCTGATCCCGGAGTTATAAACCCTAATTATTACACAGTTGATGATGATAACAATCTGAAGTTAAACATTCCTGAAGGGATAGAAAGTTTTCTTGGGGAAGTGTTGAACAACAATTATGATTTAAGCCCAGATGAGTTTCAGACGCTTCTAGGTGTCTTGGAGCGTGGGATTAGATTAACGGAAGACAACTTAATTTTTGCATCTAACTTTACTTGGACACGCGACACGCGAGAGAACATTTTTGACAATAACTTTTCTAGGCTACGTTTTAAATTTGAGAGTGCTGGTAATTTATTAGCAGGAATTTCGAATCTAGCTGGCCTCAAAAAGAATGGTGATGGAAATTACGAAACGCTTGGTGTTGTCTATTCTCAATACTTGAAGTTCGAAATGGATTATATAAAACACTGGGAACTTAGCGGTAAGAACATATTTGCTATTAGGGCCTTTGGTGGTGTTGCTATACCATATGGTAATAGCAAGAGTATACCCTTTACTCGAAGCTATTTTGCTGGAGGAGCCAATGACAATAGAGGATGGAGAGCCTACGATCTGGGTCCGGGAAGTAGCGGAAGTATTTTAGATTTTAACGAGGCTAACCTAAAATTAGCGCTAAATGCAGAATATCGTTATACGATTCTGGGTGATTTTAAAGGTGCATTCTTTATTGATAGTGGTAATATTTGGAATGTGGCTGACGATATTGACGATGAAAGCTCAAGTTTTGATGGCATTGGCGACCTAAAGGAGATTGCTTTAGCTTCTGGTTTGGGTTTGAGATATGATTTCGGATTTTTTGTTTTTAGGTTTGATGTAGGTTTTAAAACCTACAATCCCGCTTTGGAAGAAGGTTCTCGATGGTTCAAGCAGTATAACTTTAGTAATGCCGTATATAACATAGGGATTAACTATCCTTTCTAAACCGTTTAAATTTGTTATTTTTGCCAATGCGCTTGGCGTATATTTTATCCATATTTGTCACAATGAAAAATCACTTCGGATTATAAGTTCGAGTGAAGAAAACTTAATTAATTCGTTTATGAGTAATTCCATTCAACCTGGTGTAGCCACAGGTAGAGAAGTTCAAAAAATACATCAATACGCAAAAGAGAAAGGCTTTGCTATGCCTGCTGTGAATGTTACAGGGTCTAGTACGGTTAATACCGTAATGGAAACCGCAGCAGCTTTGAATGCGCCGGTTATTATCCAATTCTCAAATGGAGGATGTCTTTTTAATGCTGGGAAAGGTCTTTCAAATGAAAACCAAAAGGCCGCTATTGCAGGTGGTGTTGCAGGAGCAAAACATGTGCATCAATTGGCGGAACTTTATGGTGCGACCGTTATTCTCCATACAGATCATTGTGCTAAAAAATTATTGCCTTGGATTGATGGATTGCTAGACGCTGGACAAATCCATTTTAAAGAAACTGGCAAACCTTTATATAGCTCTCATATGATAGACCTTTCCGAAGAACCTATTGAAGAGAATATCGAAATTTGTAAAAAATATCTTGAGCGCATGAGCAAGATCGGTATGACATTAGAAATTGAACTAGGTATTACGGGAGGAGAAGAAGATGGAGTTGATAATACTGATGTGGATTCGTCAAAATTATACACACAACCTGAAGAAGTGGCATATGCCTACGAAGAACTTTCTAAAGTAAGTGATCAATTTACTATTGCAGCAGCCTTTGGAAATGTTCACGGTGTATATAAGCCTGGAAATGTAAAATTAACGCCTGTTATTCTAAAAAATTCACAGGAATACGTTCAGAAAAAATACAACACAGAGCACAATCCTATAGATTTTGTATTTCACGGCGGAAGTGGTTCTACGTTGGAGGAAATAAGAGAAGCAATTGGATATGGAGTTATCAAAATGAACATCGATACCGATTTGCAATTTGCATTTACTGAAGGGGTACGTGATTACGTGGTAGAAAAGGTTGATTACCTTAGATCACAAATAGGAAACCCAGATGGAGGAGACATCCCAAACAAAAAATATTACGATCCAAGAAAATGGTTGCGCGAAGGCGAATTGACCTTTAAGACACGATTAAAAAAGGCCTTTGAAGACCTTAATAATATAAATACTTTATAACTGGAGTTTTAATTAATGGAAATAGAGACTCCCTTAACCTCTCAAGATATGGCTTGGTTTAAAAGAACAAAGAAAGGAATTCAAACTCCTACCGAAGATAAAAAAGACGTCCCAAAAGGACTGTGGTATAAATCCCCAACAGGGAAAGTTGTTGATTCCGAACAATTGGAAAAAAATTTCTATGTAAGCCCGGAAGATGGGTACCATGTGCGTATAGGAAGTAAGGAATACTTTGAAATCCTTTTTGATGATAACACATATAAGGAATTAGACAAAAACCTCACCTCCAAGGACCCCTTAAAGTTCGAAGACAGCAAAAAGTATGTAGATCGTCTTAGAGATGCTACTGAAAAGACAGGACTCAAAGACGCTGTTCGAACTGGAGTTGGAAAATCAATAGGAAAAGACCTAGTGATTGCTTGCATGGATTTCAGTTTTATTGGAGGATCTATGGGTAGTGTTGTTGGAGAGAAAATTGCAAGGGCTGCTACTCACTCTCTAAAACATAAGATTCCTTTTGTAATGATTTCGAAAAGTGGTGGAGCACGTATGATGGAGGCCGCACTTTCTTTAATGCAATTGGCAAAGACAAGCGCAAAACTAGCACAATTGGCAGATGCAGGAATTCCGTATATCTCTCTTTGTACAGACCCTACAACAGGGGGCACAACCGCGTCTTTTGCCATGCTAGGAGATATTAATATTAGTGAGCCAGGAGCTCTAATTGGATTTGCAGGACCTCGTGTTGTAAGAGATACTACAGGAAAGGAGTTACCTGAAGGTTTCCAAACTGCGGAGTTTGTTCTAGAACATGGTTTCCTAGATTTTATTACACATCGTAAAAATTTAAAACGAAAAATTAACCTCTATTTGGATTTGGTATTAAACCGTCCGCTAAGAGAAAAAGCTGTATAAAAAAGGGATCCCTTTTTTTGGCCTGAATAATGGGATTAGTTCAAGGTGATTTCGTATTCAACACCATTGATTGTGATAGTAGCAAGATTATCGCAAACACCATCTCCATAATCCAATACTATTGTTCCTCCGTTTCCATTAGTCGTTAGCGTAATTGTTGTACAAGAAGAAAACAGGGATGCACTTCTAAAAGGGCTAGGTTCACCACCATTTTCTTCATAACCATTCTCCATTATGTTCAATGTGTCCTCAGCTACATCATCGGCCAAGGCCGCCATTGTAGAATCTTCGGTAGAATAATTAACTAAGGTATTGTCTTGGTTGTCAACCTAGCAGCTCATAAAAATCATTGTGATGGTTACACAAAATACGATGGTAATTTTTGAAAGGATGTTCTTCATAAATATTATTGTGTGTTTAGATTTATATGACCTTTAAAACGTAAAAAGGTTTAATTCAGTATAATTTCTTGTTAATTTAGCAGTAAAAGGAATTAATATATTAGTTAGATTTTGTACTTTTGCCGCTTGATTACCAAAGAGGTAGTCAGTACATAAAAATCATTTAAATAATATTGGAATGTATTTAGCACCAGAAGAAAAAGCGAAAATTTTCGCAAAACACGGTAAAAGCGTCACAGACACAGGTTCTTCGGAAGGACAAATTGCTTTGTTTACTTACAGAATTGAACATTTAACAGGCCACCTTAAGGCGAATCACAAAGACTACAATACTGAGCGTTCTTTGGTTAAATTGGTAGGTAAACGTCGTTCATTATTAGATTATCTAATGAAGAAAGACATTATGAGATACCGTGCTATTGTTAAAGAATTAGGATTACGTAAGTAATATACTGGGGGCTTTTTGCCCCCATTTTTTTTCAGAATTATTTATTTCTGAAACACATAGAAAAGCTACCCTTAGGTTTTTCATTGGTCAACCACAACAACACAACAACACTGCGGCTGACAACCAGCCGTTGACCAATTTTAACTACGCATTTAATATGCGTAAAATTCAAAACAAATGATACCGAAAGTATTTAAAGAGGTCATTGACCTTGGTGATGGTAGAGAAATCTCTATCGAAACCGGAAAATTAGCAAAACAAGCCCACGGGTCTGTTGTTGTTCAATCTGGAAAATGTATGATGCTTTGTACGGTAGTTTCTAACTACGAACAAAAAGACTTAGATTTTCTTCCTTTAACGGTAGATTACCGTGAAAAATTCGCAGCATCAGGACGTTATCCCGGTGGTTTCTTCAAAAGAGAAGCTAGACCTAGTGATGGTGAAGTATTAACCATGCGTTTAGTGGATCGTGTACTACGCCCATTATTCCCTAAAGATTACCACTCGGAAACTCAGGTGATGATCCAGTTAATGTCCCATGATGAAGACGTAATGCCAGATGCTATGGCAGGTCTTGCTGCTTCTGCAGCGATACAATTATCAGATTTCCCATTTGAATGTGCTATCTCTGAAGCAAGAGTAGGACGTGTTGATGGAAAATTTATTATCAACCCTACAAGAGCTCAATTAGAGGAATCTGACATCGATATGATGATTGGAGCTTCAGCAGATTCTGTAATGATGGTTGAAGGTGAAATGGATGAGATTTCTGAAGAAGAAATGGCAGACGCCATCAAATTTGCGCACGAGGCTATTAAAGTTCAATGTGCTGCTCAAATTCGACTTGCTGAAGCTTTTGGAAGAAAAGAAGTACGTGAGTACCCAGCAGAAAGAGAAGATGCAGATCTTAAAGAAAAAGTACATGCTATGGCATACGATAAAGTATATGCTATCGCAAAAGCTGGTTCTGCTAAGCACGAACGCAGTGCTGCTTTTAAAGAAATTAAGGAAGAAATCAAAGCAACATTCTCTGAAGAGGAGCTTGAAGATTTCGGCGATCTTGTTTCTAAATATTACCGTAGCGCAGAAAAAGCTGCAATACGTGATCTTACCTTAAATGAAGGACTTCGTCTTGATGGTCGTCAGACTGTAGACATCCGTCCTATCTGGTGTGAGACAGATTATTTACCTTCTGTACACGGATCTGCTATCTTCACACGTGGGGAAACTCAAGCACTTGCTACAGTAACGCTAGGAACGTCTAGAGAGGCAAATAAAATCGATATGCCATCATACGAAGGAGAAGAGACTTTCTACCTTCACTATAACTTCCCCCCTTTCTGTACAGGAGAAGCAAGACCTATCCGTGGAACTTCACGTCGTGAAGTAGGACATGGTAACCTTGCGCAACGTGGACTTAAAGGAATGGTACCAGATGACTGTCCTTATACAGTACGTGTAGTTTCTGAAGTATTAGAATCTAACGGTTCTTCTTCTATGGCAACTGTTTGTGCAGGAACAATGGCAATGATGGATGCAGGTATCCAAATGACGAAACCAGTTTCTGGTATCGCAATGGGATTGATCTCAGATGCGGATTCTGGAAAGTATGCAGTCTTATCTGATATCTTAGGTGATGAAGATCACTTAGGAGATATGGACTTTAAAGTAACTGGAACAGCAGACGGAATTACCGCTTGCCAGATGGATATTAAAGTAAAAGGATTAAGCTACGAAATTCTTGTAAGTGCATTACAGCAAGCAAGAGACGGTCGTTTACACATTCTTGAGAAATTGACTGACACAATCGCTGCTCCTAGAGAAGGTGTGAAGTCTTACGCTCCTAAAATGGTAACCGCACGTATTCCTAATGAGTTCATTGGAGCTTTAATTGGTCCTGGCGGAAAAGTGATTCAAGAACTTCAGAAAGAAACTGGATGTACTATCGTTATTAACGAAGATCCAGTTACAGAAGAAGGTATTGTTGAAATTTTAGGAACTGGACAAGAAGGAATCGATGCTGTATTGGCTAAGATTGATTCAATCACATTCAAACCTGAAGTAGGATCTGTATACGAAGTAAAAGTAATCAAGATGTTAGATTTCGGTGCTGTTGTAGAGTATATGGAAGCGCCAGGAAACGAAGTATTGTTACACGTATCTGAGCTAGCTTGGGAACGCACCGAAAATGTAAGCGATGTTGTTAACATGAGCGATGTATTTGATGTGAAGTACTTTGGAATTGACAAGCGCACTAGAAAAGAGAAAGTTTCTCGTAAGGCGTTATTAGACAAACCAGAAGGGTATGTAGCACCTAAACCAAGAGAAGATCGTGGTGGACGTGACAACCGAAGCAGAGATAATAGAAACCGTGATAGAAGATAGAGGTTAGATATCTAATTTAATTGTAACTAAAAATAGGCTTCCATATGGAAGCCTATTTTTAGTTTATACAGTGTCCCATAAGAACTACTACAAAAAACTGCCTTTTAAGACAGTCTCTTTTTATTACCAAGTAAGATTAAATAAAAAATTAGGAGTAAACCCTAAGGAGGTTTTATCTACTACCTCTATGGGATCAGCTAAACTATTATTACCCAAATACTCTCTGCTGATATGATTTTTTTGATTAAAAATATTTCGAATAGAAAAACCAATTTTTCCATTTATTCCTCTTTGCTCAGAAAGATTAAATTGATAAGTGGATGAAATATCCATACGCTGATAATCTGGCAATCTCTTCGAATTAATTTCTTGAAAACTAATCTCATTTGTAGTAGGTTCCGTTATAGATTCTGTAAATGGTTTTCCTGTTCTCCAATTCCATGATAATGCCAGTCGAAAACTTTTTATTTTATAAGTAAATGAAGTAAAAAAAACATGATTGATATTCGTGTTTGACGGAAAATATTCCTCGTTATTTATCCCTTCAAATTTAGATTTTACATCATTAAATGAATAGCTTAGCCAAACAAGTAGATTATTTATATTTTTCTTGAGATAAAAATCAACTCCTATTACATTTTGTTCTCCTATATGAAAACCACTATCCTCAGGGTTTAAAAAACCTAGTGATAATGCTGAAACACCTCTTATTTTTTTATAAAAACAATCTACATCCATAATCCAACCATTAGTACTATAAATAAATCCTCCAGAAACTTGCTTACTATTTAATATTGGAAAATTTGTTCCATCTACCAACCTCCATAATTTATTTTCTAAAGATAAATCACTTATAATTGTTTCATCAATTTCACTTAGTATCTGATTTTTAATTTCACCCGATAATTGAAGGCCTATATTATTAAAAATATGTTTATAAAATACTATTCTTGGTTCAATTTTAACCTCTTCAAGTTGATTGTAATAATTAACGCGAAATCCTATATTCAAAGATAAATCTGGATTATTTTGATATGAAAAATTTCCAAATAATGAATGTGTTGAGGCGATTCTTTGATCTGTATCTAATACAAAAGCAAGTTCTTCGGTTTTTAAATAAGCGTAACTAACATCCTTAAAGCTGTATTGATATCCTAGTGAATACAATTGCTCTTGTGATTTTTTAAATTCAACTTCAGAAGAAAACCCAGAATCAAAAATTATATTTCGTTTATCAAAATCTGATATTTGTCCTTCTGTATTACTTTCAATAAAATTATAATTAAATCTATATTTTGAAACAAAAGCATTTGTCTTTACCAGATACTTATCTCTTAAATTCCATTTCCAATTAAATCCATAACCTTCATCTTTAATAGATAAAACGTCATTAAATGACGCCTCTTTATCAGTGTCTTTCACTATAAAATCCAATTGATTATCAATATAAATTGTACCTAGGTTGATCTTATGATTTTTTGTTGGGTGAAAATTTATATTTATATTATAATCGATAAAATTAAAATCATCATACAAATCTTTGGCATGTTCAATTTTTGTTGTTTGAAATACTTTTTTAGCATATTCTTTAAATGTAAAAGACTCATACCATTCTGTATAACTTCTCCGAATTGAAGCCTGAACATTTAATTTATCTTTTAGTATTGGAACATTTATATATCCATTTGCACTAATGCCATTAATACTAATATCACCTTCAACTTTATGGGGTATACTATATTTGGAGAATATATCTATTACGCTTGATATACGCTCACCATATTTAGGATGAGTTCCTTTATTAATAAACAATACCTGATTTGAACTATTCGAATTAAAAGCAGAAATCATTCCAAATAAGTGTCCTTTATGGTATATATTAATGCCATTCCATATCATTCTATTTTGATCAAATCCTCCACCTCTAACTGTAAATCCAGAAGCTGTTTCGTTAGGACTTATCACACTAGGTAATTGTTGTAGACTTTCTAATACATCTGCCTCAATAAGCCCAGGTAATAATCCAATTTTATTAGGTTTTATCAAAAAAACAGCATTCTTTTTTTTTGCTATTCCTTCTGTTAAATAACCACTAATAATCACATTTTCTAATGCCTGAATTTTATTTAAAGACAAAGTATCTTCAGTTATAATTATATACCGTTCATTAATAACTTGGAAAATTAAAGAGGTTTGAGATGTTATTTCTGATAATAAAAATTGCAACTCTTTTTCCTTAAAAGAAAGTGTTATATATTCTTTTTCTAAAAGATGGTCTGGAAAGGAAAAACGTACTTCAAATGTTTCTTCAAGAATAGAAAGAGCTGACACTAAGGGTTCTTTATTAAAATATAAAGTCGCCTTTTTCTTTTCTTGTGAAAAAGAGCATAAAGTGAAACTTAAACATATTACCCAAATGAGAACTTTAATTTCATTTTGAGTGACTAAGCACATACATTTTTTCATTATTCTTAAAATATTCTATACCCATTGTTTTAAAAACTGCAGTTAAAGCAATATCTAAATTATGAGTGCTAAAACTACCAGTATAAATCATTTTCTCATCAATGTTTTTAGAATCAAACTTAATATGATAATGCTTTTCTAAATCATTAATCACATATTTTAACGGAACACTTATAAAACTAATTTCTCCATCCAACCAAGAAGGCTCCTCCCTTATTGTATTCCATTGTTCTATAGGATTTCCATTAATTTTTCTAAATGATTCATTTTGGGTCAATACAAAGTTTTCAGTAGAGTTATTTACTTTCACTTTTCCTTCATAGCAAATTACCTCAAAGAAATCTAAACTTGAATTTACATTAAACTGTGTACCCAATACAATCACTGTACCATTACCTGTCTTTACGGTAAATGCACTTCCTTCTTTTACCTTAAAAAAAGCTTCGCCATCTAAATTAACTTCTCTATTCTTTTCCCAAGTTTTTTCATTATACTGAAGCCTTGACTTTGCATTTAAAACAACTTCTGATCCATCTAATAGTTGAATTATTTTTTGTTCTGAAATGGATGTAACAATGACTTCACTAGAGCTTTTAAACATTGAAAATAACCCAAAAAGCAATAGTATAGAAGCTACAATAGAAATAGTCCAATACCTTTTCAATTTTATAACTTTTGATTTTCTTTTATTATCAATTTGACTTTGTATTGAAGCAAATGACTTTTTTATAGGAGACTCTAGATACTCTATGGCGCCTATCCCTCTTTTCATTTTATGATAGGCTAAATAATCGGCATCAGAAATTAAGCTTTTTAGTTCTTTATCTGTTATTTCACCTTCCATCCATTTGGCAAGAAAGGTTTCATTATCAATATGACTTACTTTTTTTTCCATCTTTCGTATAACTATGACAACTTAAAAATAAATTACCCTACTTTTAAATACTAATTTAAACATTTCCTATTTTTTGTTTGATATCTTTTAAAGCCAAATGCATTCTTTTTTCTACTGCTTTAACTGAAATCTGTAATATTTCTGCCATTTCTTTATATTTCTTTTTTTCAATTCTACTCAATAAAAAAACTTCTCTTTGTAATGGGGGTAAGTCTTTTATTGCTTTTTCAATTTTTTCTAAAAATTCTTTTTCAAGAAGTACAAATTCAGGAGTTTCATTGGTACTCCCCTTCACATAATTACTTTGGTATACTTTTTTAACTTTTTCATGTCTAATATGATTCAAAAAAATATTAGTAGCTACAGTATATAAATAACTCTTTACTTTTAAATAGTTAACACTATCGCAACGATCCCATAATTTTACAAATGTTTCTTGTATAATATCCTCGGTCAAGTTTACATCTTGGGTTTTAAAATAGATATAACGCTTTAAATCTTTAGCATACTTCTCAAACAACTTTTTAAAAACTTTAGTGTCGCAAATATTTTCTGTGTTATTGGGCATCAAAAATTAATTTGTAATTTACAACTTCAAAACTATGCAAAAAATTAAGAATGTTTTTTGGTAGGGTGTTTTTTACATAAGGTGTCCTAATATTAACCGGTTAGAATAATGTGTTCTAACTTTAAAAAATATTCAAATGAAAAACATGAAATTATTTTTTTTCTCAATGTTAATAGCCATTTTGGCATTAACATCTTGCCAAAACAATGATGATATTATTGATGATATGGCAAATGTAACAGAAAGCGCCTCTTTAAGAAGTGCCCTTTCTAGTTTAGACCTCCTCATTAATGAAGATGGCACCTTAAATGATCTAGAAAATCCAACTGGAAATATCATTTTCGATTTCTGTTTTGATTTTGTTTACCCCATTAATTTAGGATATAATAATGGTACCACAGTCATTGTAAATAATTTTGAAGGACTTATCGAAGTACTTATCAATTCTACTAATGACCTTTTTATAGTAGGCAACGAATTTCCTTTCCAAGTCGAAGTTTATAATCAAGATACTAATGAAATTGAAATAATTTCTATTAATAACGAAGAAGAGTTTGCTACTTTAATTGAAAGTTGTGATTTTAATCAATCGTGTGAAGATGATTGTCCTCAAGAAGAAGACCCAGTGTGTGTTGAAGTTATAGAAAATAATCAGGTTATTATTATAACCTTCTTAAACGCTTGCTATGCAGAATGTGAAGGATTTACTGAAGATGACTTTATCGATTGTGAAATGACAAGCTGTGAAGATGAATGTTCTCAAGTAGAAGATCCAGTGTGTGTTGAAATTGAAGTAAATGGTGAAATTACCACTCTAACCTTCTTAAACGCTTGCTATGCAGAATGTGAGGGATATACTGACTTTATCGATTGTGAAATAACAAGCTGTGAAGATGAATGTTCTCAAGTAGAAGACCCAGTGTGTGTTGAAACTGAAGTAAATGGTGAAATTATTACTCTAATCTTCTTAAACGCTTGCTATGCAGAATGTGAGGGATATACTGACTTTATCGATTGTTAATGACTAATCCTAAATAACCATTACTGGTTTTTACGAAGGTAGTTTTATCGGTATTTATTTTATCTAAATTTAATAAAAACGCTTCCAGAAATGGAGGCGTTTTTTTATTTAAAAATTATTGAAAACGTACGCAACTTTATTAACGATACAAAGACTATAAGAAAAGAAACCATTAAAACTAGCTATGAAAAAGATAATTTTCTACTTGTTCTGTGTCACATTAGTGTTGTCGTACTCTTGCGAGGATGAACCTATTGGTAAATTGAATATTAACAGGGATACGATTGAAGTGGACTCTGAGCTTTATCATCTAATTGCGCGAATTGCAACCCTTACCGATGATCCTATCGATTGTATTGACTTTAATTATTCGTTCCCGTTGTTCGTTTTTGATGAAAACTTGGTTTTTCTCGAAGTGACCTCAATTACCAACAATGAGCAATTCAGTAATTTTCTAAGCGAGCTACCAGATAGTTATTCAATAAGTTTGAGCTACCCAATTACCGGTACTTTGAATAGTGGCGATCTCATAGACATAAATAATAATCAGGACCTAAAGGAAGCCATCGATGCATGGCGTAAAAGAAGAATATCACGGATATTGCAATAATATACTTAGAGACTGCGTGTGGGAAGTAAAGTCTGTCGATGATTATCCAAATGAATATGAGAGCGCCACATTTAGAATCAACAACGAAGCAATTGCTGAGTTTCATCTAGACAATACAATTTACTTTGAAACTTGGACTACCTTATATATTGGAGACGAATTACACTTAAATATTAACATCAACAATGATGGTCTAATCGCAGAATCATGGAATTTTGATTGGTTAATTCTTTCGTTGAGTGAAGATGCCATAGAGCTAGCAGCCAATAATTCAATATCCCTTCTTGAAAAAAACTGTACAATTGATTGTTCCCTGGGGAGATATCAGGTGTGTGAATTAACCACAGATCCGGGATTTGCTGAATTCTCCCTAGAGGACTATTTAATTTGTAATATAATACCAAATACTCATGATTTGGTATCTCCAATATTATTTACTTTTTATGAAACGGAAGAAGATTCATATAATGGGACCAACTCTATCTCAAATACGCAATACCTGAACGTGGAAAACTCACAAACCATATACGTTCGAATTGAATACGTTGAAACGAGCGAAGTTTTTGAAATAATCATTGAGGCTATTTCTTGTTTCTTTAGTTAAAAACAAACTTAGATATATTCTTGAATACAGAAGACTTAATAAAAAAATGCATAAAAAACGATCGTAAAGCTCAAAGCGAGCTTTTCAGGCGATATAAGGATGCCCTTTTTCTGTTATCCTTAAAATATTGTAGAAATGAAGTAGACGCTGAGGATAATTTACATGACGCTTTTATCACCATCTTTCAGAAAATAAGAACTTATAAAAACAACGGATCCTTTGAAGGTTGGATGAAACGAATTACCATCTATAAAGCCATAGACTCTTAATAAGACTAAGAGAGCTTTGCCAATTGCAATAAAGAATGAAATTCTAAAAGATGATACAATTATTGATTCTGAGATGACAAACTTAGACCTGGATGTAATTTTAAAATTAATTCAGGAGTTGCCAGATCAGTACCGTCTCGTTTTTAATTTGTATCAAATGGATGGTTTTTCGCATAAAGAAATAGCAAAAATGCTGGGTATTTCCGAAAACACTTCAAAATCAAACTACCATCGATCGAAGTTGATTTTACGGGATAAGATTTTAGAATTAAACGCCTCAAATAAAACTAAATTAACAAGCCATGAAGAATAAAGAGGATATAGGAACGCTTTTAGAAAAGAAGCTTCATGGTGTTCAAAAAACACCGAGTACCATTTTATGGGATAGAGTTGACGCAACTTTGAATAAAAAAGACGAAAAGCGAAAAAGAGTATTTTGGCTTTGGGCTGGAGGAGGCTTTTTTTATTGATAGTTACATTGCTCTATGCGGTTGTTCCAAAAATAATATCAGATAATAATTTGGAAAAGCAAACAATTAATGTCTCAATTGATAGCAGCAATCAAAAAGTGACCTCCAAAGTACAATCAAATGAAAATGCATCATCTGATGTTATATCGGAACCTTTAAACGAAAAT
Source organism: uncultured Ulvibacter sp. (assembly GCA_913063405.1). GTDB lineage: Bacteria > Bacteroidota > Bacteroidia > Flavobacteriales > Flavobacteriaceae > Ulvibacter. The sequence continues at coordinate 50,178 of CAJXZB010000016.1, read as the reverse complement.
TCATTAAAACAGGCCTTAAAAACTGATGTAGTCTCTAAGGAGTTGGGCCTTGAAAAGAAAAACGCAGAAAAAACGATCAACGATAAAAAATTGAAAACAAACGCCCCAAGGAAAAATAACCTTGAAAATAAAACATCAGATGAAGGCTATAGAGTTAAAACAACATACTACTATTACAATGGTGAAAATAACAAACAAATAGCAACAACAGACAAAAATATTATTGATAGCCTACTAATAAATACTGAAAGTCAACAGGATGCGCTGAGTGCCCACGAAAAACGCATCCTAAAAATTGTTAAAAAAAACAGATAGTTTAAACAGGTAAATATGTAGTTAATCGTAAAACTATTTAAGTTTTGTAACTTTTTGTAATGTTTTTACGTATAACTAAGTACACGACACAATTTAAACACTCAAATCCTACATGAGACAACTTAAAATTACCAAGCAGGTTACTAATAGAGAAACCGCATCCTTAGACAAGTACTTACAAGAGATAGGTAAGGTTGACTTAATTACCGCAGACGAAGAAGTAGAATTGGCGCAACGCATTAAAGCGGGTGACCAAATAGCTTTGGAAAAATTAACTAAAGCAAATCTACGTTTCGTTGTATCGGTAGCAAAGCAATACCAAAATCAAGGGTTAACACTTCCTGATCTTATTAACGAAGGGAATTTAGGGTTAATTAAAGCTGCACAACGTTTTGATGAAACACGTGGTTTCAAATTTATCTCTTATGCTGTATGGTGGATTCGTCAATCGATTTTACAGGCGCTTGCCGAGCAGTCCCGTATTGTACGTTTACCATTGAACAAAATTGGTAGTATTAATAAGATTAATAAAATGTATGCCTTCTTAGAGCAGGCAAATGAGCGTCCTCCTTCTGCTGAAGAAATTGCAAAGGAACTCGATATGACAATTAATGATGTAAAGGAGTCTATGAAAAACTCTGGTCGTCATGTATCCATGGATGCTCCACTGGTTGAAGGTGAAGATTCAAACTTGTACGATGTATTAAGGAGTGGAGAATCTCCAAATCCAGACCGTTCTTTATTGCACGAATCATTGCGCACCGAAATTGAGCGTGCTTTAGAAACACTTACACCTAGAGAAGCAGATGTAATTCGTTTATACTTTGGCCTAGGAGATCAACATCCTATGACACTTGAAGAAATCGGAGAAACTTTTGATCTTACAAGAGAACGTGTTCGTCAAATTAAAGAAAAAGCGATACGCAGACTAAAACATACTTCTAGAAGTAAAATTTTAATGACATACTTGGGCTAGGCCCGTAACAGTAACAAACAGTACTTTCCTGCTTTGCAGGAATCTCATACTGTTCGTTTTTTGATTGATGAATGAATCTCCGGCTGATTACCGGAGATTTTCTTTATACTACATAGTTTCAATATAGAAGTATCATTTTATACAAATACCATTGGAAACGCTTCACCAAAAATTTCTAAACGAAAACTAATTCATACCTTCGCCAAAACCAAAAACATGAGCCAAACTATTATAGCACCTTCAATTTTAGCAGCAGATTTCGCGAACTTACAACGTGATATCGAAATGGTTAATAATAGTGAAGCAGATTGGTTCCATATTGATATTATGGATGGGGTTTTTGTGCCAAATATTTCCTTTGGAATGCCTGTTTTAAAGGCCATCTCAAAACACGCAAAGAAAACTATAGACGTGCATCTTATGATCGTTGATCCAGACCGTTATATTAGAACCTTTGCAGAATTAGGTTCAGATGTGCTTACTGTGCATTATGAAGCCTGTCCTCATTTGCATCGAACACTACAAGCAATTAAAACCGAGGGAATGAAAGCTGGTGTGGCCCTAAATCCACATACCAATGTGTCTCTATTGGAAGATGTAATTCAAGATATTGATCTTGTTTGTATTATGAGTGTAAACCCAGGGTTTGGTGGGCAAAGTTTTATTGAAAATACTTACGACAAGGTGAAACAGCTCAAAAAGATGATCGAAGCAAAAGGTGCCACAACAAAAATTGAAATTGATGGCGGAGTTACCAATAAAAACGCAAAGCAGTTAGCCGAAGCGGGCGCCGATATACTTGTAGCTGGAAGTTATGTTTTTGGAGCAACCAACCCTACTCAAACGGTTAAAGACCTTAAAACACTCTTAAATTAGTAGTGAGGAGTAAATTCTTATAATAATTTACCTCTCTTTTGTTCAAGATTTGAATTTCTAGTCCTATACTTGTCTATGGAATCTTCATTAGACACCTGGACCTCTATTTTTTACTCACAGTAGCCATGGGTGTCTTTCTATTTGTGATACTAATCACAGGGAAAAACAGAAAGAACTTTCCGATTGCATTCTTAGTATTGGCGTTTTCGGTCATCCTATTTCAGTATGTTTTATACTGGACGAGGTATGATGAGACTTTTCCTTATATGGTCTTAATCCCACCGGTCTGCTACTATGTAACAGGGCCCTTGTTGTATTTATATTTTCTGAATTTATACAAAAAGAAAGTAAACTTCAACTACGCTTTTCATTTCTTCCCTGCCGTGCTAGTTGTAATTCCAAATATTGTCTTATGGTTAAAATATGCAGGGCTATTTAAAGGCAGAATTCCCTCCCTTTTCCTCGTACAGAAACATTGGTTTATTGTAGCACACATGATCATTTATATCCTCTTAGTAGCTTGGTTAATTTTTAAAAATAAGGATGAGCAATCCGAATATTCAAAAGTTAGAGACCGGTGGGCAAAGTCTAATAACGTTATACTCGCTCTTTGTGCTCTTCTATATTTCATATTACGTACTTGTGAATTTTGCCTTCTTCAACGACCAAGGGGATTATATGATTACCATGAGTATATCTATTTACGCGATTGGGTACTTCATTTTTAAGCAGCCAAAAGTCTTTGATGGTGAATTTTATTCAACTCTTTTTTTACCTATTAAAAACAAAAGTGAAACTTTTGAAGTTTCAATGCTGAATGAGTTTTACCAACACCTCACCAATTATATGGCAAAAGAGAAGCCCTTTGTTGACAACGAACTTAGGCTTGTAAATCTCGCCGATAAAGTTGGGTTTTCTACCCACCTTCTTTCAAAAATAATTAATGAAAAATCTGGCAAGAACTTCGACTCATTTATAAACGAATACAGACTTCAGAAAGCGGAAAAGTTATTGACATACGACGAAGATTTCCATATAAAAAGCATTTATTACAATGTTGGTTTCAACAATAAGGTGACCTTCTATAATGCCTTCAAAAACAAGTATCACTGCACACCTTCAGAGTTTAAGAGAAGAAATAGTGAAGATTCAAACGTATAAAATAGGTTTCATTTTATAATTATAAACTCTTTTACTTTTTATAGTCGTGATATTAGATGAAAATAATTCTAAAAAACTATTACTATGAAAAAATTAAACTTTTTAACTACACTCTTGACGTTTTTCTTTACTACGGTTCTTTTTGCCCAAGATCTTGCAGTATATGTTAGTGATGCAGCAAATTTTAATACAGATCCTTGGCAAATTGCAAAATTTACTGAAAACGGAGACCTCGACGGAACCTTAATCGATGCGGCTCATGGCATTGTTTGGCCACAGGACATTATCTTTCTTGACAGCGAAGAGGCTGTGCTAATTTCAAATTTGGGTTCTGCCGGAACTATTTCGAAACATCATTGGGCAACAGGTGACTTTATTGAAAACTTTGCCGAAGGTCTTGGTGGTCCAACACGCATGAAAATTGGCCCTGACGGACTTCTTTACGTACTTCAATGGAGCAATACAAACAATAAGGTCTTGAGATATGAATTGGACGGAACCTTTGTTGGTGAGTTCACAGATGTAGGTGTCATACAAAGTATTGGGATAGACTGGGACGCAGCCGAAGACCTTTATATCTCCTCTTATGGAGGGTTCTACAATTCGCAAATTTAACGGAACCACGGGTGTAGATCTGGGGCTTTTTATTCCTGCTGATCTTGGCAGACCAACAAACTTCTGGCTTGAAGCAGATAGCAACCTAATCATTCTTAGCTATAATACTGGACGAATTAAACGATACGATGCAGCTGGAAACTTTGTAGCAGATCTTGTCACCGGATTAAGTGGACCTGAAGGTTTCGACTTCTTCCCAAATGGTGATATTCTAATTGGAAATGGCGGTGATGGATCCATAAAAAGATATGACAGTGATTTTAACTCACTTGGAAACTTTGTTGAACCAGGCTACTTACCCCAAGCGCTATTGTAATAAGAGACGATATTCCTTTAGGCATTGAAGACTATGAGTTAAATGCGGTATTTGTCACACCAACTATTGGAAGCAACTTTGTAGTCAATACATCGGTGGCTTCAGATTACCAAGAGCTTAGTATATACAATATTTCTGGAAAGTTAATAGACTCCATTATTATTAATGACAATTCGCATTGGGATGCTTCTAAATATTCCGAAGGGCTTTATTTTATAACGGCCATTAAAAACGGAAAAAAAAGTGACTCAAAAAATTATTGTTAAAAAATAAACTCCGAATGAAACATAGTCTATCAATTGTTCTTTTCCTAGTAAGTTCGATTCTTTTAAGCCAAGATATGAATGACCATTCATTTGATTTTGGATTGGAAGTTGGAATCTTTCTTGGGTGGATTCTAAAGGTCTAATAAACCGCGGAACGAAATTACCAAAACTACAAATAAAAAGGTAATCACAGAAAATTTCATTGACCCAAAAACAGACTTTAAGGGTACGAGCATCTCCGTCTTTAATCCAAACACCAAAACGTGGTATCAAGCCTGGGCAGATAGTGATGGTAGCTACTTTAACTTTATTGGAGATACGATCAACGGAAATCCAGTTTTTAGGACTGAGCCTATCGAAAAAGACGGTAAGAAAATAATTCGTCGTATGATTTTTAAAGACATCGACAAAGATTCTTTTACGTGGATTTGGGAAGGAACAAAAAACGGCGGAGAAAGCTGGAATAAACTATGGAAAGTTAATTACAAACGAAAAGGAAAAGGCTAGTTTCTAATTTGTTGTTTTTGTGGAAGGCTCATTTCTTAATAGGAATGAGCCTTTTCAATATCCAGCAAAGGTAAAGTTGAGCAACTTCCGAGTATGGCTGTATAACTTCGGAAAGTGTTTTTTAAAGTCCAACGGTGACTCGATAAAGTATTCCGCTAAAACTGCCATAAACTCATATTGATTGGTAAAAGCATAGGCTCGAAAGTAGCGTGTTTCGTCTAGTTTATCCTTCACCTCTTGATCTGTGAGTTGTATGAGTATGTTCTGAAATTGTTTTACAAACCGTACTGCATCAATATCCTTACTTTGCCTCGCTTCCAACTGCATAGCGTGCATAAACTCATGAATCCCCAAATTCAGATTATCATCGGTAATCTTATAGCCTTCTTCAAAATCCTTCCAAGACAGCACCAAAGCCTTTTCTCGTGGATTAAACTCTCCTTTATGGTAATCATCATTAATAGCACTATAAAACTCCTTAGGATACAACAAAATAAACTCTATTAGGCCATATTCGTAATTTTTTCTTCCGAAGCTAAGCATACACCCAGCCGAAGCGATAAGCACCTTCATTCGCTCTGTAACGGTAAGCCCGTCTCTACCCACAAATTTTTTCTCAGAAATAAAAGTAGCTACTCGATGCTGAAACTGTTTCTTATGCTTTTCTGAAAGCTTCTTATAAAAAGAAAAATCCATCTCTATAATCGCTGCTTGTTCCTTGGAAAGTTTTTTATAGACCATATAATGTCTAAACAAGGGCTTATTATAGGTATTTGCGTACCAATCTTCGAAGATTTTAAACAACACAATGGCAAAGCCCAATAGCACAATGGCATAGGCGTAAGGTGCCATCCAGGCAATGTCATCACTGGGTTGTAATAGTAACATCATTCAGATTTGGGAGTTGTAAGATAGCAAATTTTGGTAAAAGTTGTCATTATACTGTAAACAAACGCCTTACAAGTTCATTTTGGATATGCAACAAAAAAATGGACACTAGGTTAAGATCATGCTGCTAGTTTTTGGTTATTGATTTCTAATTCAAGTTCATTAATAGTTTTGTAATTCAAAGCTGAGTGTCTTCTATTCCTATTGTAGCAAGTCTCGATCCACTTAAAAATGGATATTTCAGCATCCGAATAGACATTGTAATGATTTTTGTATATCCATTCCACCTTTAAGCTTTTAAAAAAACTTTCAGCGACTGCATTGTCCCAGCAATTTCCTTTTCTTGACATACTTTGCTTCACATGTTTGTTATAGCTTTTCAATATGTTTCTGAAAATTGTGCTGGCATACTGAGAACCTCTGTCTGAGTGAAAAATCAACTTTTTGTTGATAGGTCTATTTTCAACAGCCGCATCGTGGTCTAGAAACATTATATCCACGTTTTTCTAACTCTACCACCATCCTTGGAGAACCATAACTTTGATGACTTTCTTCAAAAATGTTCTCAATAAGCTCAATGATTTTTCGATTCTCTAACCATCGATCAGATGGACCAGACTTTAGCCAGTTATAGTATCCGCTTTTACTCACATCAAGTATTTTTGACATCATCTCAACAGGGTATTTTAATTTGTGTTGTTTCATGAACTCAAATTTTTGCTGTCGCTCGTGGAGAAGATGCCGATCGCCTTTTTTAGGATCTCAGATTCCATCTTGGCATCGCACAGTTCTTTCTGTAAACGTACAATTCCTCGCTGCTCATCGGTAAGCTTTGCTTTTCCATGACCTGGACTGTTGTGTTGATACTCATCTTGTTCCTTTTTCCAACGGTGGATCAATTGAGCGCCGATGCTCAACTCTCGCGCTGCTTTTGCAACATTATCCTTTTCTTCTGACAACTTGACTGCATTCCGTTTGAAGGCAGCCCTGTAACTTCTTTTCGTTTTTGACATTTTGCTAATTTAAGTCCTAGCAATAATATCTTAACTCACTGTCCAGTCTAATATAGCAATTCCATCTTTTTAGACGCTAGCTTTCAAAACCCTTATAAAAATATTACTTACCACTAAATCAGCTACTCAAAAGGCAGCTGATTTTTCATGTCAAAATTTAAATATAATCGACATCATAGGATGTCATAATAACAGTAGTATGGCTATAAAGCTAGGAATATTTATAAATACAATAGTTTGCCTTCTTCTATTTACTCTATAAGTAAGTCTCTGAAAAAACCAAACTATTGTAAATAAATGAGTTATAAAAATACAAAAAAATATTTATATATCGAATAACATTAATAATAAAACAACAACCCCATATAGGATATGACAAGAAGCAGAAACGTTACCAACGATAAAATAAAGAGAATTTTCGTTTTACTTTTTTACTCATTTTCTAATAAGCGCCTAAATGTTTAGAACGGCGAAATTATTAATAATTAAACATGTTGAATAGCCTCATCCCTTATACGGTAAAACCATAGATAATTTAATACTATAATATGACTGAATTTGAAACTTTCGAAGAATTACTTGATGATTATACCAAAAGTATTTGGACAGAGTAATGCATCAAGATAAAAGGACATACTCTTTTTTCGTAAAAGAATATGCAAGTAAGAACAAAATCAAACAGTAGGTATCAGTCCTGCTTAAAGACTAAAAAGTTCTTTGACATGTTCTCGTAAGAATAATAATTTATTTTTTGGTTACGTTTGTCCAATAGTTGACACCCACTTTGGGTAAGATTACTGAAATTAAGGACCTAAATGAAGATAAATACTATGAAGTACAAGTCTATTCTGATACCCATATTGTTATTTTGTTTATTTACATCGCCTCTCTTTGCTCAACAGGATGGTTTTATTGAAGACTATTTAGAGCGCTTGGAAAATTCGCGCAAGTATTTAATTCTTGTTGCAGAGATAATGCCAGAGGACAAGTATGACTTTAAAGCATCGCCAGAATCAAAGACCTTTGCCGAAAACTTAATGCATATTGGATGGGCAATGGATTGGCATAGTCAGTCCTTATTATGCGGTCGTGAACCTAGAGACTGGAATACCGACACGGAACTTAAAGTCGACAATAAATCCAAAAAAGAAATGATTACAGCAATTGATAAAACATTTGATGAAACCATAAAATTGGTCAAAGAATTTGATACATCTAAATTTAATGATGAGTTGGATTATTTAGGGTTGAATAGAGCAAAGCGACAAATATTTCTGTTACTAGTAGACCATATAACCCATCACAGGGCACAAATGTTAGTTTATATGCGATTAAATGGCCTAAAACCACCAAGGTATGTATTATATCAATAATTCAAATAGAATAGAAAAAAGCTTTGTAGGTGATACAAATCTAAATGATAATAATACAACGAACGGGAGACAAAGTATGACCTAAATAACGGTGGCTTGGATTACGTTCGAGTCAGCAAATTACTAAATGACAGTAACTTAGTCGTAAACCAAATAACTTAAAACCGGTAATCGGTGATTTGAATCGTTATAAAAAACTTACCACAAGGGATTCAATCGAAGCTCTTTTTTAATGTCAAAATTTAAAGTAATCAAGCGCCTGGAGCGTTCACAAAAATTGTAGATTATGATGTACTTGTTAATTAAAATATACAACAAAGGAAAATGCGTTATCGACATAATTATTGGTAGAATCCCCATCATCCTTATCCGAAATAAATATTCTAAAAGAGTTCGTAGTTCTGTTACTAACACCTATAAACCTATCGTCCGTTCCAGAGGTCCGATCAGTGGTAGCGATAACTGTATATTGAGTATCCGAGGCAGATGAATTCATATCAATTCGATAAGTCCCTGCTGCCTCCCTTACCACATTATATCCAGATGTACCTGTAAAAACACCATTGCTTTGTACATATCCATTTATTTGAACAGGTGTAGGGGTTGGCTCTGGTTTTATAGAGTACCTTTGAGAGCTTGCTGGAGTTCCAAAATTATATTGAAACGTGTTCGATGTAGTGTCGAAAATCAACAATCCAGTTGCAGGGTTTACAATAGCATCCCTTTCACCATCCGTTAAACGAGGAAGCAAAACGCCTGAAACTGAAGATTGTATATCAAGAATAGATGAAGAATCAGGAGCTGTAATCCCAATCCCAACTTGTGAGTATGAAATTGAATAAGAACAGATGACGATAACAAATACTAAACCATGTGAATTTTCGTATAAAAATATGTTAACCGAAATCACTTTAATCGACAAAACAAGCACTTAATCGAGAGCAGTGATTGTTATTTAACAAAAAACAATTGGGAAGAAGTAAACTTTTTGACTCTATGACTTCGAAACAAAACAAATTAGAGTCGAGGATTAAAAGCTTACTTCTCACAAAATTTAATTTGGGACTCGCAATCTAACTTAATAATAAACGAAAGAAAATTCTTTCAACGAGTAACTTGGGATTTGAACGAAAACCGAAATTAAGAATACAAACAAATACTGTAGTTAAACAAAAAACTCCCGCCTAAGCAGGAGTATAAAAGTTCTTTGAAATTATAAAAATGTTATCCCCATTTTATTGGAAGCGGCATTTTCATTTTCATTTGTTGTCATATTACTCCCTCCATTCCAACTTGAGAATATTTGGCCAATTTTTATCTCCGTAGTACTACCTAGAAAGGCGGCAACGTACACTTGCCCTTTAATCGTATAGGTTCCATGGACTAATTCTAGTGAATGGGTATACGTATTCGGCAACATTAATAATCTAAAATTAGATACTCCAGTATTATGAATCATTGGTAGATAATTGGAAGGTGTTTCATCCCTTACTCCATTTATTTCTAGTATGGTAAACATTTGAGCGAATCCATCATTCGTTGACGTGTTATCCTGTCCCGTAAATAGAGTCCAGTCAACTTTCAAAACTCTTGATTCTAGTAGAGTAAAAGTTGCTTCAAGACCTGGAATATCTATCCATTGTTGCCAATTTGTACTAGTGTTTGCAGATAAGGTTGAACTGGATACAACTACTTGAGGTATTATGGAATTGGGAACAAATTGTTGACACATCCAGTTTGGCAGTGAGGGTGATCCTTGATTCACAGACAAACAATTGATGTCAGTATCATATATCATTAACCCAGTTGCTGGGTTACCAATGTTTAGTTTTTGAGCTGTTGTCATTCTTGGCGCCAACATACCGGAGGTCGTACTTGTAATGTCTAAAATTGATGATGGACCTGGAGCTACTGTACTTATTCCTACTTGAGAAAAAAGAGGAGAGGTAGAAATAAGTAAAAATAAAAATATTTTTTTCTCATGATTTAGGGATTATTTATTACAAAAAAAAACAGAAGTATTCCTATAGATTAATTAATAGAAAATAATTAAAAAACACGTTAAACTGTAGATTTTGGTCTACAAACAAAAAACCTCCTGTTGGCGCAGGAGGCTAACCATAAGTCTAATATTAAATTAAAACAAATGATTGAAACGAAAAACAAAAAAGAAGTCGAGTGTACAAAATCCGGATAAAAGTGAACCACCCATTCCGGTTTAAAGTGAACCATTAGTAAATCGATTCTATCTGGTTGTTTGCCATAATCTTTTTTTGAAGAAAAGATTATGGCAAACAACCAGATAGAGGTGCGAAAAATCAAAAAGATATTTAAGTTACACACTGAAGGTCTGAGCAAGCGAAAGATAAGTTCTCAGTTGCATATATCTCGTAATACAGTGACTAAGTACATTACTTTTTTAAAGCAATACCAACTTACTTACAATGAAGTAACAGCGATGAGTATAGAGGAACTACATCGTTTATTTCATTCCCAAGAAAAAAGCAAGAATAAGCGTTTACAGACCTTAGAGCAGTACTTTCCATATTTTGATAAAGAATTAAGAAGAGCAGGAGTAACCCAACAGTTACTTTGGGAAGAATATAAAGAGAAACATCCTGAAGGGCTTATGTTATCTCAGTTTTGTTATTGGTATGCTGAATGGCGTAAAGAAGTTTATGTATGTGTTTTAGGTAATAGCCATTACACGTATGCAGAGGCCTCAGAGAGTCAGAAAAAAGAAAATTTTATTCGTTGTACAGAAAATGCTTTATGGTTTTACGGAGGAGTTCCTAATGCTCTAATTCCAGATAATCTTAGAGCAGCTTATCCAAATGTTCGCTAAAGGCAACCTTCCCTCGATAGTTTCCATTCGGCAGGCTTTTAACAAAACTCCATTCGCTTTCTTTTAAAGATACTCCCACTGGAAGCTTTAGAGTTTTGGAATTCACAATAATCTGATAATACAAAGGGCATGTTCCATCAAGCTTTTTCTTATCAGTTCTTAGTACGGTTTTTACTGAATGATTGATCCTCATTTTTACAATATTTAAAAGTTATACAATTAGGTAATAACTAGAAATCGAAATTTCTTCATTCAGTAAGGTCTATAAATATTTACAAAATAGAGAGCAATCCCAATGGACATAAGGATTAACAGGGTTTTTATATTTTATCAACAAGACGAAAATGGAACTATTCTCAAAGGAGGTTTTTGAGCGCTTTTACCACCTAAGCACGAAGCACCAATCTTAGTTTTTAAAAGATTAATTTTTTCAAAATTTACAATGGGGGAAACAATAGGGGGAATTATTTTGGTTAATCGTGGGTAAAGATGTCCTATCTAAAACTAAAAAAACCCCGCCATGAGCGAGGTTTTAAAGACTTCTTCGGACTTTATGAGTCAGAAGTAGTGACCGCGAAGGGATTCAAACCCCCAACCCTCAGAGCCGAAATCTGATGCGCTATTCAGTTGCGCCACGCGGCCTTACTATATTACTCTTCTCCATCTTCTCCCTGCTGCACTTTTTAAGTACTTTTCTCTATTCCGAACCTCTTCTCTTGTCAAATAATCTTCTTGATGAACTACTAATCCAAGGAACAAAGGCCTTTGTTGATTGGTTCAAGCATTCATTATACTGAACTAATCTCTTTTTAACGTCTTGAGTGATTCAAACATAATTTCTATCGAAACTCACACTATATAACACGTATACAAAGTACATAGCTCTATATTTTTTACATCAACCTTTTGATGCGCGCCGCCTGACCAGTCATTCGGGCAGGCCACGCGGCCATTTTATTATGAAAGTCTAGCTTTCACAACAGTAGAAATGGTTTTTCCATCAGCTTTTCCAGCCAATTGTCCATTTGCCATTCCCATTACTTTTCCCATATCTTTCATAGAAGAAGCTCCCGTTTGTGCAATGATAGCATCCACAATCTTCGCTACCTCTTCCTCGCTTAACTGTGCAGGTAAAAATTGCTCAATGATGGCTGCCTGTACTAACTCTGGAATTGCCAAATCTTCTCTTCCTTGTTCTGTAAATATCGCAGCGCTATCCTTGCGTTGCTTCACTTGTTTTTGTAAAATTTTTAGCTCAACTTCTTCAGAAACTTCTTTTTTTGCACCACTCTCCGTTTGCGCTAACAATAATGCCGCCTTTACAGCTCTTAAAGCTTCCAACGCCTGACTATCTTTCCCTTTCATTGCAATTTTCATCGCATCCATAATTTCCTCTTGTAAGCTCATAATTCTAATTTATTGAGTGCAAAGATACATATATTAAGAGGATTGTAGAAGCAAGTTGATATACTTAAAACAAAACCCGAATGCAGCTAAACAACATTCGGGTTACTAAAGTATAAATAGAATCAATTAATCTACATTGTCATGTAAAAACGAGTTGTTTTTACGCAAATCAATATCGTCATCATCGGTATTCACAGAGGTACGAGAAATGTTGGTATCACTGTCTATAGTCTCATCTAACTCAATTCCCATACGTTTATAAGCAGGCTCCTTTTCAATATCATCGATCTTAGAAGCACTGTTTCTAAACTTATAATTAAACTCCTTCATCTTTCTCTTACGCTCCTCGGCACGGTCGCTCAAGAGTTTTGAGATAGGTGTGTTTAATGGATCGGCTGGTTCGTTATCTTCCTTTTCTGGAGCCTCGGGGGCGTCAATTGTCTTTTTCTCAAAAACAATTTCTTCCTCAGCAACCTTCTCCACTTTTGCAGGTTTTGCACCGGCTAAATGGCTTTCCAGTTCTTGATAGTCGTCCAAGCTATAACGTCTTACTCCTTCTTCACTCACTTCAGTTACAGGTACAACCTCTACATGATCTATCACCTCAATTTCCTCAATACTTGAGGTCATCGTTTCAAAAGTTTCTTCTACAGGTTGTTGCACCACCTTTTCCGAAGTCGCATTAACCGGAAGATCAAACATAAGTATTTGGTCATCTTCCTCCTCAAGAACAGCCGAAACTGGCTCAGATTCCTTTACTTGTTTCACTTCAGATATAACAAACTCCTCTTCCACTATTTCTTCAATAATTTCTGAAGGTTTTGTTTTAACCAGAGGTCTCACAATTTCAAAATCATTTACGTCGATCTCATTTATCATCACTTGTTCAAATTCAGCCAAGTGATGAATATCGATTTCCTCATAAGTGATGTCAATATTCTTTATTAATTCTGAAGTTTCAACGACGAACCCTTCAAACGGTAGTTCCATCGTTGTAGCCTCTTCATCCTCATCAAACAGCGTATGCTTAATAATTGGTCCTTCTGACGCAGCCTTAACTTCAGCTGGTGTTTCAACCTCAGTCATAGCATCCAATTCTGGTGTTAAGTTTTGCTCTGCACGCTGCTCCTCTTCGAGGGTATGAACGACCTTCTTGGCTTCAGTATTTACAATCTCATTTTGCTGCTCTACGTTAAAACCTGTTGCTATTACCGTAATCGAAATTGCTCCTTCCAAAGCTTCATCCTCACCAACACCCATAATGATATTGGCGCTATGTCCAGCTTCTGTTTGGATATAATCACTAATCGCCCCTATCTCATCAATGGTAATTTCTTCATTTCCAGATACGATAAGCAACAACACATTTTTAGCTCCTTTTATTTTGTTATCGTTCAATAAAGGGGAGTCCAAAGATTTAGAGATCGCTTCTTGTGCCCTATTAGAACCACTGGCACTAGCGCTTCCCATAATGGCCGTTCCGCTATCTGCTAATACTGTTTTCGCATCACGCAAGTCAATATTTTGAGTATAGTGATGGGTAATTACCTCTGCAATACCTCGCGCTGCAGTAGCTAAAACCTCATCTGCTTTAGAGAATCCAGCTTTAAAGCCAAGGTTTCCGTATACCTCACGTAATTTATTGTTGTTAATCACAATAAGAGAATCTACATTCTGACGTAAATTTTCAACCCCAACATTGGCCTGTTCACAACGCATTCTTCCTTCAAACTGAAATGGAATGGTGACAATTCCAACAGTAAGGATATCCATTTCTTTCGCCATTTTGGCAATAATTGGTGCGGCACCCGTTCCAGTACCACCTCCCATACCTGCAGTGATAAAAATCATCTTGGTACTGGAAGTAAGCATAGATTTAAGCTCTTCGTAACTTTCCACAGCAGAGTCTTCACCCACCTTAGGGTTTGCTCCTGCTCCCAGACCTTCGGTTAGGGAAACTCCTAACTGAATCTTAATTGGAACTGGACTGTTTTCCAAAGCCTGTGAATCTGTGTTGCAAATAACAAAATCCACACCCTTAATCCCTTGACTAAACATGTGGTTAATGGCATTGCTGCCACCACCTCCAACGCCTATCACCTTAATGACGTTAGATTGGTTCTTTGGCAGATCGAACGAGATGTTATCAAATTCTTTGTTGCTGCTCATATACTTATTTTTGTGAGGTTTATGTATTATGTATTCCGCTAAACGGAACTATCATTTTATTCTTTTTTATTCGGCGTTGTCCAAAAACTCTTTGAACTTCTCTGCCCACTTATCAAAAAATCGCTTTCGCTCTTTTGGTTCTTCATCAGTTATTTCATTATCTGTTACAACTTCATTTTCTTCGGCAATAACGGCATTTTCTTCCCCTGCATCATAACCCTTAGCACTAGAAAACTTCTCATTATTCTGTAAACTATTTAGCACCAAACCAACGGCCGTTGCATACAACGGACTTGTAGTCTCACTATCGCTATCTCCTGCCAAATGCTCATTAGGATATCCAATACGTGTATCCATTCCTGTGATGTATTCAACCAACTGCTTTAAATGTTGCAATTGCGCTCCACCTCCTGTTAAAACAATTCCGGCGATCAACTTTTTCTTTTGCTCTTCGTGACCGTAATTCTTAATCTCTAAATAAATCTGCTCGATAATTTCCACAACACGTGCGTGAATTATTTTCGAAAGATTCTTTAACGTAATTTCTTTAGGTTCTCTTCCTCTTAGACCAGGAATAGAAACAATCTCGTTGTCTTTATTCTCTCCGGGCCAAGCAGAACCAAACTTAATTTTCAACAATTCGGCTTGCTTTTCAATAATTGAACAGCCTTCTTTTATATCGTCTGTAATCACATTTCCCCCAAAAGGAATCACGGCTGTGTGCCTTATAATTCCATCTTTAAAAATCGCAAGATCTGAGGTTCCACCTCCTATATCAATCAACGCTACTCCAGCTTCTTTTTCCTCCTGACTCAAAACTGCCTGTGCAGAAGCCAAAGGCTCTAATGTTATCGCCGACAGTTCGAGTCCAGCACTTTTTATACATCTGCCCACATTTCGAATGGATGAAACTTGTCCAACAACCACATGGAAATTCGCTTCCAATCTACCACCATACATTCCAATTGGCTCCTTCACTTCGGCCTGTCCATCGACTTTAAAATCTTGAGGTAGTACATGCAGAATTTCTTCACCAGGAAGCATTACCAGTTTATGAACCTGATTACACAAACGGTCGATGTCTTCTTCATCTATTACCTCATCGCTATTTCCGCGTGTGATATAATCACTGTGTTGTAAGCTTCTAATATGCTGTCCCGCAATACCTACGACCACATCTTGAATCTTTATTCCCGATGATGTCTCCGCATCTTGTACGGCCTGTTGTATAGACTGGATGGTTTGCGTAATATTATTCACCACACCTCTATGCACACCTAAACTCTTGGACTTTCCAATGCCTAAAATTTCCATTTTGCCATACTCATTGGTTTTACCAATCATGGCAACAATCTTAGTGGTTCCAATATCTAATCCTACAGCTATGTTATCGTTTTCCATTGGCCTTAACGTTTTGTGGCTACTACCTGACTTTCAAATTGTAAATTCACAAGGTGGTATTCTTTGAGCGTACCATCCTGTTTTATTTTTTGAAAGAAAGCTTTAAAATTCTGAAACTTCTTTTCTATCGATTCGATATTCCCAAAAAGCACTTTAAAATTGTACTTGCGAAATCTCATTACTACTCCCCCGTTATTCTCTATATCCAATCCAACAACTCCGCTTTTCATAAACGGATCATCATTAATTTTTAAGAGCAACTTTGTTACTTTTTCAAAATTCATCTTCTCACCAGCGTTAATTATTGGAACCCTAGCGGTAAAAACAGATGACAATGGCATCTTCTTTCCGTCTGCATCTATATAATAATCTGGCGAGCTTGATACTCTTGCAATGGGTGTACGCTGTTCTATTTTTGCCCCGAGTACACCATCCACCGTCATAAAAACCTGAGCATCGCGAATCATAGGATTTTCCTTGAGTCTAAGCTCCATCTCATTCAAAACTAAAGTTTCTTTATCGATGCTCGTAACCTTCTCATGATTTTGTATCAACAATTTATTAACCGAATTTAATGTGATAAAAGGTGTGTTTCCATCGACGAACTCAAGGTCAATTTTGGTTAATTTTCGCTTCTTGTTTCTTTCCGCAGTAAAACTGAAAAGAAACACAACAAGCGCTCCAAGCAACACAAATTTTATAATACCCCAGCTACGCTTCATCTTTCAAAATTTTGGTTATGTTGTTCACTTCAGCACCTATGTCTCCGGCACCTACCAAGAGTTTAACTCGACAATTAGATGCTCTAATGGCCTCCGGTAAATTCTCTTTTGAAACCAGTTTTTTTTCATTTGTATTAACCTTGCTAAACAGCCACTGCGATGTAACGCCAGCTATTGGCTCCTCTCTTGCTGGATAAATATCCAATAAAATCAATTCGTCAAATTGCGCAAGACTCTTTGCAAAACCGCCAATAAAATCTCTTGTTCGACTAAATAAATGTGGCTGGAAGACGACTAATTTTTTATCATCGGGGTACATTTCACTAACAGCCTGAAATAACGCATCAATTTCGGTTGGGTGATGCGCGTAATCATCAATAAGCACCAAGGAATCACTTTTTATTTTATAAGAAAAACGCCTTTGTACACCTTTAAAACTAAATAAAGCTTCGGGAAGGCAATCGGTTGGGGAACCTGCTAAAATTGCCATTCCCAAAGCTGTTATCGCATTAAATAGGTTATGATGTCCGGGGAGCTGGAACTGTAAATCCTTTAAAATTAGACTAGGAGTTTTTAGATCAAAAACATAGTATCCATTTTCAATCCGTACATTTTGTGCTTCAAAGTCAGCTTCTTCCCCAACGGCAACTGTTTTGCCCTCTAATGGAAGCCCCTTTTTCACTAATAAGTTATCTTTTACTGAAAGCAGGGCTGAAAAATCTTTAAAAGCATCTTCTATAGCCGAAGCATCACCATAAATATCCAAGTGATCCACATCCATTGAAGTAACACAGGCGATGTCCGGTTGCAAATTGAGGAAAGATCTGTCGAACTCATCGGCCTCTACAACGGTAATCTCGTGGCCCTTGGAAATAAAATTTGAGTTATAATTTTCTGCAATTCCGCCCAGGAAAGCTGTCATTGGCATATTACATTCTGCAAGGAGATGGCCCAATATCGCAGAGGTTGTTGTCTTTCCATGAGTTCCAGCGACCGCAAGACAGGTACTATTTTTGGTTACCTCTCCTAACAAGGCGGCTCTTTTTAAAACGGTGTAGCCATTGGTATTAAAATATCCAAGTATTTTACTCTGCTTCGGAATAGCAGGTGTGTAAACAACCAACGTATTTTCAACAGCTAAAACCTCTTGTGACAATTCTGAAACTTCATCAATAAAACCAATAGAGATTCCTTCAGAAATAAGCGCATTTGTTATAGCGCTTGGGGTCTTATCATATCCCAAAACCTCCTTACCCATAGAATTAAAATAACGTGCCAACGCACTCATCCCAATACCACCGATACCGATGAAATAAAAAGTTTGTATGTCGTTTATATTCCTCATATTAACTTCCCTGTGAAGTATATAATAGCTTTTCCAGTTCTTCCACTATCTGCTTAGTAGCGTTTGGTTTTGCTAATTTTTTAATATTTTCTGAAAGCTGTTCTTGTTGTTCTTCCGAATTTAAAAGGTCCAAAAATTCTATTTCAAAACAGGCTTCCAATTCACTCTCCTTTATTAATAACGCTCCTTTTTTTTCTGAAATTGCCAAAGCGTTCTTAGTTTGATGATCTTCAGCAACATTTGGCGATGGAATAAAAACCACGGGCTTTCCAACCAAACACAATTCAGAAACTGATAGGGCACCAGACCTTGAAATAATAATATCCGCTGCTGCATATGCCAAATCCATTCTATTCAAAAAGGTATGCACCTGGACCAAACCTGAACCTTTATCCTTGTAGGCGGCCTCATAAAACTTTCCACATTGCCAAATCAGTTGTAAGTTGCTTTTAGCAAAAAAAGGAAGTGATTTTTCGACCAGCTCATTTATTTTTTTAGCACCCAAACTACCGCCTAGAACTAGCAACGTTTTTTTAGTATCCCTTAGGTTAAAAAACTGAAGGGCCTCAATTCTTTTCGAAGAGACATCCAAAAGATCTTGTCGCACAGGATTTCCTGTAAGTTTAATTTTTTCAGAAGGAAAAAACTTTTCCATTCCATCATATGCTACGCAAATACGTTGCACTTTATTACTCAACCATTTATTCGTAATTCCCGCGTAACTATTTTGCTCCTGTATTAAACAAGGAATCCCTTTATTTGAAGCAACTCGTAATAAAGGAGCACTCGCATATCCTCCCGTTCCAATAGCCGCATGAGGCTTAAACTTCCTAATAATACCACGTGATCGTATCAGGCTAGATATGAGTTTAAACGGAAAAAGTAAATTTTTAAAACTTAAACTACGTTGCAATCCAGAAATCCAAAGACCTTCAATCCTGTAACCAGCTTGTGGCACTTTTTCCATTTCCATTCTATCCCTGGCTCCAACGAATAGGAAGTCGGCATCGGGATAACGAATCTTTAATTCATTTGCAATCGCTAACGCTGGATAGATATGACCTCCAGTTCCACCTCCGCTTATTATAAATTTATAGGGCCTCACTTAAAATATCTAATGGGTTTTGTTCTTTATCTTCCTTAGGTGCTGCTACTCTTTTCGCACTTACACTTAATATCATTCCTAATGCCAAACAAGTCATCCAAATGGAGGTGCCACCACTACTAATGAGCGGTAGTGTTTGTCCGGTTACTGGAAATAATTCTACTGCAACCGCCATATTTATAAGTGCCTGAAACACTATAGGCAGACCTACTCCAATTACCAAAAGCTTTCCAAACATAGAGTCCGATTTGTAGGCAACGATCACCAATCGAAATAGTAACAACAAGTATAAAAACAGTAGAAAAAAAGCTCCTAACATTCCAAATTCTTCTACAATAATTGCATAAATAAAATCTGAAGAAGACTGTGGCAAAAAGTTCTTTTGTACACTTTTCCCAGGTCCCAATCCGGTAACGCCACCAGAAGCTATTGCAATTTTTGCCTTTTCTATTTGATAGTCTGCCTCGGTATCTTCGTTGTCACTAAAACTTTCAACCCTGCTTATCCAAGTATCAACCCTGTTCGGGAATACATCTGGAAAGGCCTTTGCAGCTAAGACAAATAAGGTTAGAAACAACAGCCCTACACCCAAAATAATTCCGAGATATTTTAATGGATATCCCCCAACAAATACTAAAACCACTACCATTGCAAAAATGATCGCTGTAGTCGAGAAGTTTGCGGGAAAAATAAGGGCTAGCACTAAAAAAACTGGCACCCACAAGGGAAGCAATGTTTCCTTAAAGGTAATTTGTTTGTCTTTGATTCTTGAAAGATAACGTGCTACATACGTCATTAGTACCACGGCGGCGAGCGTGGATGTTTGGAAAGTAACTCCAACAAACGGCACGCGAATCCATCTACTCGCATTTGCCCCTTCAATGGTGGTTCCTTCCGCAATAGTAATCAACAATAAAACCACAATCACCGGTAATGCAATAATTGATAACCCCCTGAAATAGTGATAAGGGATTTTATGAATTCCATATAAAATTGCAAAGCCTAATAATAAGTGTGCGAAGTGTTTCAGCAAAAAAGGCAAGGTACTTCCATCGCCATATAGATAGGCAAGGTTACTACTTGCGCTATACACAGGAAGGAAAGAAAACAATGCCAAAAGCGCCACTACCGCCCAAATAGCTTTATCTCCTTGAATATGTTGAAAAATGTTTCGCATTTCGTATTAAAGATGTCTTACAGCACGTTTAAATTGTCTTCCTCGATCCTCGTAATTTTCGAACAAATCAAAACTCGCACAAGCAGGAGATAATAGCACCGAGTCTCCACGCTCCGCCAATCGATACGCCTCCTGAATAGCTTGCTCCATTGACTGAGTCTCAACCATCATATCGACTATGTTGCCAAAGGATTTGACAATTTTTTCGTTATCCAATCCTAAACAAATAATCGCCTTTACCTTTTCGTTAACGAAAGGAAGTAATTCTGTATAATCATTCCCCTTATCCACACCCCCAACAATCCAGACCGTTGGTGTTTGCATACTATCTAAAGCATAGAAAGTTGCATTGACATTGGTAGCCTTGGAGTCATTGATATACATAACATTGTTTATCTTCAATACTTTTTCAAGACGATGTTCCACCCCTTGAAATTTTTCCAAACACTCCCGAATGGTAGCTTTCCTAATTTTTAAAAGGGTGGCAATGGTTGATGCAGCCATTGCGTTTTTCTGGTTGTGCTGTCCTTGTAGTCCTAATGATGCGATTGGCATAGTGAAATTTGTATTATCTATTGTTATTATTATTTCCTTACTTTTTATAAATGCGCCTTGTTTTATTTCTTTTTTTACTGAAAAAGGCAGTAATCGAGATTTTATGGGGTATTTATTTAACCAACATGTAATTTCTTCGTCATCCGAATCATAGATGAAATAGTCATCCTTGGTTTGATTCATTACAATTCTAAATTTTGACGCGATATAATCTTCATATTTATAATCGTATCTATCCAAATGGTCCGGACTTAAATTCAACAACACCGCGATATGAGGCGCAAAAGATTCAATTCCGTCTAACTGAAAACTACTCAACTCTAGAACAAAGTTTTCGTAGGCGCCTTCCGAAACCTGTTCAGCGAAACTCTTACCTATGTTTCCTCCTAGCGCCACATTCAACCCACCTTGTTTTAACAATTCATGTGTTAGGGTTGCTGTTGTGGTCTTTCCATTGCTCCCCGTTATTCCAACAATAGTCGCTTTCGTATATGTAGCGGCAAATTCTATTTCAGAAATCACACGAACACCAGCCTCTTTCAGTCTTACTACTATCGGAGCCGTATCGGGTATTCCCGGACTCTTCATTACTAGATTTGCTGAAAGAATCTTAGCTTCGGTATGGCCTTCCTCTTCCCATTCAATCTCATGATGTATAAGAACTTGTTTGTACGTTTCTTTAATCTTTCTGAAGTCTGAAACAAATACTTCGAACCCCTGCTGTTTTCCTAAAATGGCCGTCCCTACCCCACTCTCTCCTCCGCCCAGTATGACCAGTCCGTTCACCACTTTATCTAATTTTCAATGTCACTATGGTTATAATCGCAAGGAATATCCCAACAATCCAAAATCGCGTAACTATCTTGCTCTCGTGGAATCCTTTCTTCTGAAAATGATGGTGCAATGGCGACATCAAGAATATTCTACGACCATCTCCAAATTTCTTCCTTGTATACTTAAACCAACTCACTTGTATCATTACGGAGAGTGTTTCAATAAAAAAAACACCGCATAAGATTGGAATGAGCCATTCCTTTCGAATCGCGATCGCAATTACGGCAATTATCCCCCCTATCGTCAAGCTTCCGGTATCTCCCATAAATACTTGAGCTGGATAGGTGTTGTACCAAAGAAATCCTATGAGCGCACCCACAAACGACATAATAAAAATGGTCATCTCACCTGTGTTTGGGATATACATAATGTTTAAGTAATCTGAAAAAATCACATTCCCAGAGACCCATGCAAAAAGCGCCAAGGTAATTGCGATAATTGCTGAAGTCCCAGCTGCAAGACCGTCAATGCCATCGGTTAGATTAGCACCATTTGAAACTGCGGTAACTATAAAAATTACGATTGGTATAAAAATGAGCCACGCATAACTTTTGTAATCTTCGCTTATCCAGGTGACAAGGTTTTCATAATTGAGCTCATTTCCTTTTACAAATGGAATCGTAGTTAAAAGTGTTTTTTCCTCTGGATAAAATTCTTTTTGCGGATTTTTAGAGACGATTTCGGTTCCTGTTACAGGATTCACCTTTTCTCGTTTTACCGTTATATCTGGATGAAAGAACATGGTGGCACCAACAATAACACCCAAACCGACCTGTCCAATAACCTTGTATCTTCCCGCTAATCCTTCCTTATCATTCTTAAACTTTTTAATATAATCATCTATGAATCCAATAATCCCCATCCAGATGGTAGTTATTAGTAGTAGGATCACGTAAATGTTTTCAAGCTTTGCAAAAAGCAGAACTGGAATAATAGTAGCCAAAATGATTATGATCCCCCCCATTGTTGGAGTTCCAGCCTTTTCGGCCTGACCATCCAACCCTAAATCACGTACCGTTTCTCCAACCTGTCTTCTCTGTAAAAACAGAATAATTTTTTTCCCATAAACAGTAGCGATGAAGAGCGACAAAATAACCGACATTGCTGCTCTAAAGGTTATAAAACCGAAAAGACTCGCGCCAGGTAGCTGATAATTAGTTTCTAAATATTCAAACAAATAATACAACATAGTTTATTTATTTAGGGCGATTAATAGTTCGTTTACAATTTTAAAATCATCAAAATCGAAACGCTCTCCGTTAATTTCTTGATAGTTTTCATGACCTTTACCAGCAATTAAAATGATATCATCGTCATTTGCCATTTGACAGGCAGCCTTTATAGCTTGCTTTCTATCCGCAATAGAAATAGTCTTTTTATAATGAATTGCTGGAACACCTGTCTCAATCTCTTCTATTATTGTCTCTGGTTTTTCGCTTCTTGGATTATCGCTTGTGAAAATCACTTTTGTACTAAGCATCGAAGAAATATTTCCCATTTTAGGACGCTTTTGGACATCCCGATCTCCGCCACAACCAACCACCGTAATCAACTCTTCATTGCCCGTCCGAATACTATTAATAGTTTCCAAAACATTTTTTAATGCGTCGGGAGTGTGAGCATAATCAACAATCGCTGTAATATTTGTTTTTGAAACCGTATACTGAAATCTTCCATCGACACTTTCCAAAGCACTCATAAGCTGTAATATCTCCAACTGCTCTAGACCTAATAAATCTGCCGTGGCATAAATCGCTAACAAATTATACGCATTGAAGTTCCCTATAAGCTTTACCCAAAGTTCTTGATTGTTAATTTTCAGAAGTAAGCCTGCAAATTGATTTTCAAGAATCTGAGCTTTATAATTGGCATAGGATTTAAGGGCATATGCATACTTCTTTGCTTTGGTGTTCTGAAGCATCACCGAACCATTTTTATCGTCGGTGTTTACTAATGCAAAAGCTGATTTTGGTAGCCGATCAAAGAACAATTTCTTCACATCACGATACTCCTTGAAGTCCTTATGGTAATCTAAATGATCGTGCGAAAGGTTTGTGAAAATTCCTCCAGTAAAATATAACCCTTCGGTGCGCTTTTGATGAATTCCGTGAGAACTAACTTCCATAAAGCAATATTCAACACTAGCATCCACCATCTCCCTCAAATACCTATTGATAGTCAGTGAATCTGGAGTTGTATGGGTTGCAATAAATTGGGTGTTTCCAACCATTACTTTTACCGTCGACAACAACCCCACTTCATATCCAGCCGCTTTAAACAAATTATACAGTAAACTAGAAATCGTCGTTTTACCATTAGTTCCAGTTACACCAACCAGTTTTAGACTTTCGGAAGGATTATCGTAATAATTAGCCGCCATTATAGCCAGTGCCTGCTGTGAATCGTCCACCTGGATATAGGTGATTCCATTTATCGTTTCCTCCGGAATTTCTTCACATACGATCGCAACCGCGCCTCTATCACAAGCCATTTTTATATAGTCATGACCATTGGACAAAGTCCCTCTAATAGCTACAAATACATCATCCAAACCAACAGCTCGAGAATTAAAATGAATTCCCCGTATAGCAACAGCCGTATTTCCCACGACTTTATCTAGGGTCACCTTATACAATATGTCTCTTACTAATATCACGATAAGTTTAGCACTATTTGTTTGCCTTTCTCAATTTTATTTCCTGACTTAACGGACTGTTTCGAGACCGTTCCATTGCCAACTATTTTTACTTTTAGCCCTAGGTTCTCCAAAAGCGACACTGCATCCATCCCTGCCATGCCAGTCACATTTGGAATCTCCTTGTAATTTTTTTGCGCTTTAGGGTAATAGCTCTCGAAGTCTTTTTTCAACGAAGCATCTTCAGCATCCACATTTTCTACTTCAGCTATCAATGGTGAATCCGTAAATATCTTTTGTGCAATGCGCTTAAATACTGGACCGGAAACATCAGCTCCGTAAAACCCTTTTTGAATACTCGGCTTATGAATGACCACGATGCATGAATACTTTGGATTCTCCGCAGGAAAATAGCCAGCAAATGAAGAAATATAGCGACGGTTTTCGCTCCAATCTTTAGCCGCATACTCTGTTCTAGCAGTTCCTGTTTTTCCGGCCATTGAAAAATATTCGGAATATAAAGACTCTCCTGTTCCACGCCGAACAATATTTTTTAGTATTTCCTGAATTTGATTTATTGTAGTTTCCGAAGCTATCTTATCCTGCATCACCTCTGTATCAAAATATTCTACCCGTCGATTCCAGGCTTTAATCTCTCTAATAAATAAGGGCTTCACCATCGAACCATTGTTGGCAATAGCATTATAGAAAGTGAGGGTTTGCAATGGTGTTAATTGCAAATTATAACCGTAGGCAATAGATGGTAAAGCATTTCGACTCCAGATTTCGTCTCCGGGTTCTGGAATAATTGGTTTTCCTTCTCCTTTAATTGGAATTCCAATGGGCTTATCCAAATCCCAAGCCTTTAATCGGTCTGTAAATTTTTTCGGGTTTTTAGCATAGTTATCATCAATGATCGTTGCTAAACCTATATTTGATGAAACTTCCAGTGCTCTCGCAGCTGATACTTTTCCGTAACCACCACGCTTGGAGTCGTGAATTTTTCTTCCATAGAAAGTCTTCACACCATCTTTGGTATCAACCACTGTACTGGTATCAATAACCTTATCTTCAAGCGCCGCCATCATTGCCATTACCTTGAAGGTAGACCCCGGTTCGTGAGATTCCCCAATGGCATAGTTTAGTTTCTCATAGTAATTTCCGGACTTAGTTCTTCCCAAATTAGAAACTGCCTTTATCTCACCTGTCTTAACTTCCATAACAATAACAGATCCGTGTTCTGCCTCATAAAATTCCATCTGTTTTAATAGGGCGTGATGGGCAATGTCTTGCATATTTATATTGATGGTAGAGACAACATCATAACCATCTTGAGGCTCCACTTCGTTATCATCGTAAACGGGCTTCCATTGCCCTTTGGCAATTTTTTGTTTCAATCGTCGCCCCTCCTTACCACGTAAATAACCATTAAAAGCCCCCTCAAGACCAACAGCATAATAGCCTTGCTTTTGCGTGCTTTCACTACCAACCATTCGTTCGGCAATTTTACCTATAGGATGTTCGCGAACGGTACGTTGCTCAACAATAATTCCACCCTTATAAGGCCCTAACCTAAAAAGAGGCATCCCTTTTACTTTTTGATAGTCTGAGTATCCTAAATTCTTAACTACTAATAAATAGCGATTCTTATTGGCACGTGCTTTTCTAAAAATATTTTGATAATAGGAAGGCGACTTTCCAAACATGGCACTCAATTCCTTAGACAACGGGATCAAGTGTTTCTTGAAGTTTTCTGAAGAAACTGTAACCGCGTCAAATCTAATGGCATACTTTGGAACTGAAGTTGCCAGTAGACTACCATCATCCGCATAAACGTTTCCGCGGTTTGCGGCAATTACAAAATTCTTTGTAGTGTTCTTATGTGCTAGATCCCGATATTTATCACCTTCAACAAACTGAATGTTGATCAATTTTATAGCAATAAAAAGCGCAAAGAGGAACATACCTCCGGCGACGATATACAAGCGGTTTAATATGTTCTTTTCTTGTATTGGCAATGCGCTACTCTTTTGTGGTTATCATTATTTTTTGCGGCGGTGTTTCGGAAGGTTGCAATCCCCTTTTCTCCATCGCCTTTATTATTTTGCTTTCCATTTTGGACTGCATTAATCTCATCCGTACATCGACATATTCACTTTTTAGCTCTTTTACATCGTTACTGAGCTTTGCAATTTGATGCACTTTTTTATCCGCTGTATGTGAACTAGCAATCATCACTAAAGCCAGTATGGAAAGGAAAATGATGAATCGCCAATTTTTTAAGGCATCATCGCTCACCAAAAACTTTCCCTTGATTATGTTATAAAAGTTTTGTTTCATTATTCTTACGTATTCACACTATAACTTTTTTGCCACACGAAGTTTGGCACTTCTAGCTCTGTTATTTTCTTTTATTTCTTTTTCTGAGGGAGTCACAAATTTTCCAATAGGTTTCATTGGTACTTCCACCCTTCCGAAGACATCCTTCTCAGGCTCACCTTCAAAAAGCCCATTCCGCATAAAACGCTTCACAAGTCTATCTTCTAACGAATGGTAGGAGATCAAACTCAATCTTCCATCCAGTTTTAGCACCTCTAACGATTGCTCTAAAAACTCTTTCAACGCATCTAATTCCTGATTCACTTCAATTCGTATTGCCTGATAAATTTGAGCCAGTATCTTGTTTTCTTTATGCTGTGGAAGAAAACGCCTTAGTGCAGTTTTCAATTGTTCGCTGGATTTAATCGGTCCGTCATTCCGAGCATCTGCAATCACTTTCGCCATTCCAGCTGCCGATCTCAATTCACCATATTCGAACAAAACTCTTTTAAGTTCAGCTTCTCCATATTTGTTAACTACGTGATAGGCAGAAAAATCATCATTTTGATTCATCCTCATATCCAAATCAGCTTCAAAACGAGTAGAAAATCCACGCGCAGCAACATCGAATTGATGAGAGGAAACCCCGAAATCACCAAGAATCCCATCTACTTCCGTATACCCATAAAAACGTAAGAAGCGTTTCAGAAATCTAAAATTCTCGTTAATGAACAGAAACCGAGGATCGTCAATTGTATTTTCAAGAGCGTCTTTATCTTGATCGAAGGCTATGAGTTTACCATTTTCCCCAAGTCTGCTAAGAATTTCTCTAGAGTGCCCACCACCGCCGAAAGTAACATCCACATAAACCCCATCGGGTTGGATGTTAAGTCCATCGACTGTTTCGGTCAATAAAACCGGATTATGATATTCCATTAGCATCACTTACGTCACCCATTACATCTTCGGCTAAATCTGCAAAATCGCTTGCAGCATCATTAATAGCTTTTTCGTATTTTTCCTTATCCCATATCTCGACAATATTTATTGCCGATGAAACCACAATCTCTTTCTTAATCCCTGCGAACGCCAAAAGATCCTTGGGAATTAACAGTCTCCCCGTTGCATCCAATTCGACCGTTTTTACACCAGCAGTAAAACGACGAATAAAATCATTGTTTTTGCGGTTAAACCTATTCAAGGTTCCAACTTTTTGCATCAACTCATTCCACTCCCCCATAGGATACATTTCCAGACAAGGTTGAAAAACCGCACGCTTTATCACAAAGCCTTCGGTTGTAACAGGAGTCAATTGCTTCTTCAAGGGAGCAGGCACCATGACCCGTCCTTTGCTATCGGCTTTGCATTCATATGTTCCTATTAAGTTGAGCATTAGGTAATCTGTTCGTGGCAAATAATAGCTTCAAATATATATAACTTTTACCACTTTTTACCACAATTTACCACATTGTTAATAAGTTTTACCACCATCCATTTCGCTTTACATTAAAAGCAAAAAAACAAACCTAAAACAGCTCTAAATTTTATAAATCCAAATTCACTAAAATTTGATTACTTTTGCTTAGTTAATTGTAGCAAGCAGAATGACGCATAAACTAAAGCAGGAAGGTAAATTCTCGTATATTGAAGTAGGTGAAGGCACTCCAATCATTATCCTTCACGGACTTATGGGCGGCTTAAGTAACTTCAATGGCGTCTCTAAATTTTTTCCAGAAAGAGGCTACAAACTTGTAATTCCCGAACTTCCTATTTACAAAATGACATTGCTCAAAACCAATGTTAAAAATTTTGCGAAGTACGTTTCAGATTTTATAGATCATAAGGGTTATAAAGAAGTAGTTCTTTTAGGAAATTCATTAGGAGGACATATAGGATTGCTATGCACAAAGATGTATCCTGAAAAAATAAAAGCGCTTGTTATAACTGGAAGCTCTGGTCTTTACGAAAGCGCTATGGGAGAGAGCTATCCTAAAAGAGGAGATCGCGATTATATTCAGAAAAAAGCGGAAAATGTATTCTACGACCCCGCTGTTGCCACTAAAGAAATTGTGGACGAAGTTTATGAGACTGTAAACGACAGAAATAAGCTCATCAGAACTTTAGCGATTGCCAAAAGTGCGATTCGCCATAATATGGCAAAAGATCTCCCAAACATGAATACACCTACTTGTATAATTTGGGGTAAAAATGACAACGTTACTCCGCCCGAAGTTGCTAAGGAATTTCATGAATTGCTTCCGGATTCCAATCTCTATTGGATCGAAAAATGTGGCCACGCAGCTATGATGGAGCACCCAGATGAATTCAATACGCTTCTTGATGCTTGGTTGCAGGCACGAAAATTCTAGTTCTCTTCGTGGTAAACAAAGCCGGTTTCTTAGTTAGAATAACATCAATAGTCTATTAAATTAAATTACTTTTGCAGCATGAAGATTAAATCGGCTGAATTTGTAATGAGCAACAGCGATGTTGCCAAATGTCCAAAAGACAGATTCCCCGAGTACGCCTTTATTGGCCGTTCCAATGTTGGAAAGTCTTCGCTTATCAACATGTTGATGCAGCGAAAGAGCCTTGCAAAGACTAGCGGAAGGCCAGGAAAAACCCAGCTTATCAATCATTTTCAAATAAACAAAAACTGGTACTTGGTCGATCTTCCGGGTTACGGATACGCGCGTGTTTCCAAGTCCACTAAGAAGGTGTTTCAGAAATTTATAACCAACTATTTCAAAAAAAGAGAACAGATGGTACTTGCGTTTGTCCTAATTGATTGCAGACTCGAACCACAGTCAGTCGATTTGGAGTTTATGCAGTGGATGGGCGAGAATGAAATACCATTCTCTATTGTTTTCACAAAGGCAGATAAACTTAAGCCCAAGGCCTTGGAACGAAATGTTCTTGCCTATGAACAAAAAATGCTTGAAAGTTGGGAAGAAATGCCACAACACTTTATCACATCCGCGAGCAATAGTACTGGACGTGACGAACTCCTTGGCTATATTGGCGGTATTAATAGTGAAATAGACGCTTCTTAACTTCTTCGATTAATGACTCCGTATTTTCCAATTTATTAAGTTCTTTGGAAGCAATAAAGACTTGAAGTTCATTATTATCTTGTAAAAGAATCAGCGGGAAATCGTATTTAGGCAACCATTTTGATTGATATTCCTTCTGAAATTCATCCTTACGATAAAAGATCATTTCAACTTCCGAAGCTTCCCGAAAACGTTTCCATGTTTTATTCTCTGAAAAGTTTCCGAAGGTAATAGCACAAAGATTACAATCATAAGTTTCTGGATTTGCGATCTTATGTAGGCTATCGAAAACGGCATGTATCTTTCCTGAATTCGCATTGTAAACAAAAATGAGCCTCATCAACTCTTTTTTAGCTCCAATTTTTCAGCAAAATAATTGCAGAAATCCCGCATCGTTGCACTCATTTTATCATCATTGGTAGCACGTTCAAACGTATCTGTCATTGCGCTCAAGGTCTGATGAAAAAACACTTTCATTTCATCAAGAGGCATATCTTTAGTCCATAAATCGATACGCAAAGACTCTTTGGATTTATGATCCCAAACCGAAAGCAACATTGCTTTCGCTTCTTCATTTTTTACACCTCCATCTTCTGCAGACCAACGCATTTTTTCGGGAACTCTATTTTCATCTAGTGTTACATTTATCTTAATCTCGGAGGTATGTTCTTTTGTCATTGCTTTGTCGGTTTATATTTAGATTCGGTAAAAAGGGCGTTCGTATTTTTAATCATTAATTGTTTAACCGTGACATCATTGCTCTCCATATACGACCTCACTATTTGCCACCCCAAATACCTTCCGATCATTCCTGGTGATTCATTATCAATTTCTAAATAAAATTTGGAAAAAGGAGCTGGATTGATAAATTGAGCAAGAAGCTTGGTACTAGTACTATACAAAACCTCTCGCTCCACAAAATAGCGCCACATAAATTCTTCATTCTCTTGAGCCCATTTCAATTGTTTTTCAGTATACCCTATTTTTTCAGAATCGCTAACCTCTGGTAACCAAATATCCTTTAGATAAAGTTCTTTTCCGAAGAAAACCATCTGGGCTAACAATGATCGCTGTTTTGGCTTAACAATCAACTGCCTAGCATATGCAGAAGCAATATCTGGCCCAAGTTGTGTTGATTTTAAATTTTGAGAAATGTACTTTTTAATTCCACCATAAAACTTGTGATCACTGCCCAAATAAGTGTCAAGAGAAATGATGAGCAAGTCATTGGACAATACAATTTTGTTTTTATAGTCAACATCAGATGTAGTGGTCAATACAGTAGGTGTTTTAAACTGAGGGAAATAGTACTTTATATGTCGAAAAATTGAGAGCAATTCGTCCTCTAGCTTTGTTTCAGAATGAAACTGCTTCTTAACTTCAGCATTTAGTTCTTTTTGCAAAGTATCCCTCATTTTTTGTTGCCATATGGTGTCATGATATTGTTTTGGAAAGAATACAGGGTATTTCGATTTTAAACCTGCCAAATCTGACACCTGAGCGGCGGCAAACTCCATATCAAATCTAATAACGTTAACCTCAACTGGAAGCTCTTCTATTTCTTTTTCAAGATTACTTTTAGTATTGCAACCAAAAACAAGCAAACTCACTAAAACCAAAAAATATCTATGCATACAAATTTCGTTCATAAGGCGATAACGTCTATCACTTTTTTAAAGTTTACTTTTCCTACTTTTGTTTTGCAAAGATATTTTTTTTAGCTCAGAGTTTTGACTTATAGGTTTGGAGTTTTAACTTATTGGAAATAAACTTTTAAAGTAACCTCCTTAACAGTACAAAAATGCAGACAGAAAAAGTTATTGATCACATTGTAAATTGGTTAAAAGAATATGCCATAAATGCGAAAATGGAGGGTTTCGTAATTGGAATTAGTGGAGGAATCGACTCTGCTGTAACTTCTACTCTATGTGCAAAAACTGGTCTTGACCTACTATGTCTAGAAATGCCAATTCATCAAGCTCCTTCCCAAGTAAGCAGAGCAATGAATCATATAAACTGGCTTAGAACGAACTTTTCTAGGGTTAGCATGCATCAAATGGAATTAACTCCTGTCTTTGATGGCCTTGTGAATGCATTTCCTCCTGTGGAAAATGAAAGTGATCGTTTTATGTCCTTGGCGAATACTAGAGCGCGATTGCGGATGACCTCATTATACTACTTTGCTGCCTTAAAAAAGTATTTGGTGGCAGGAACCGGAAACAAAATAGAGGACTTTGGTGTGGGTTTTTTCACTAAATATGGGGACGGGGGGGTAGATTTAAGTCCTATTGCCGATTTAATGAAATCTGAGGTGTACGAAATAGCGCGTTATTTAGGGCTAAATCAAGAACTGATTGAAGCAGCGCCGACAGATGGATTATGGGGTGATGACCGTACAGATGAAGATCAAATAGGTGCCAGTTATGACGAGCTAGAATGGGCCATGAAAATGCAACATAAAAAGACAGACATTTCCAACTTTAATACTGGTGAAAAGCGTGTTTTTGAAATTTATACCCGACTAAATAAAATAAATCAGCACAAAATGCAACCTATTCCTGTATGTGAAATCCCCGTTCAATTGAAAGGTTAAGCGGTTTTTAACGAGTTTTCGTGAATTTGAACGAAAAGAAATTCAATACTATTAACTTTTTTCTAGATTTGATTTGTAGTATAAATATTACAAAAACCTCACGCTTATTACAATTCATTGTTTATAAGTGATTATAGCTTCGAAAAAGACGTTAAGATGAAATCAATTTTTATAGCAGATCACCACCCAATTACAAGGAAAGGAATTTCCTGCATGTTGAAGAAAAATAAAAACTTTTCCATCACAGGAAAAGCAAATAATGGTGGAGAGCTATATAAGAATTTACGTGAGACCAAACCGGATATTCTTATCATGGAAATTGATATGCCAGATATTAATGGTATAAATGCATTGAGAAGTATTAAAACTGAGTTTCCTGAAATACGAGTTCTTATCTATTCCACTCATCCAGAAGAAATTTACGCGCTTCGATCTATTAAATCTGGTGCCGCGGGTTATGTTCCTAAAACGGCCTCTACAAAACTATTTTTAAAAGCATTAAAACAAATTGCAAAAGGAGGTATTTTCTTAAATGAAGAACTTACTTCTACCTTCACAAGCAGAAATGTTGGTGAAACAAGTGCAATTAGTCGTTATAAAAAATTATCCTCTAGAGAAGTTGAAGTATTGAACTTACTTTCAAGTGGTAAACGCAACAAAGACATTGCAAATGCCTTAAACATTAATGAGAAGACCGTTAGCACTTACAAAACGCGTCTACTTAAGAAACTTAAAGTTGATAATCTAGCGGATCTTATCCATCAATCTAGAATGTTTCAGTTTGGATAATTTATAATACCCTGTTTAATTTTTCTGAAAGCACTGTTTTTAGTGTGATGTAATCTTGAATATCTTGTAGACTATTTTGCCTTTGATCCTCTTCTTGTGAATTAATTTCTTTGGAAAGCTCATCTATTTTTTGCGTCACTAAATATCGTCTAAGGTTCAAAATAGTTTGGCTTACGGCCTGCACAATAGTGACTTCTTTCAGTTTTACAAAAATTTCTTTCTCCTCCCATTTATGAAGACTATGTCGTTCTTCATCCATTAAAATATCTGTAATGGTTGAAGCTTTTTCAGCCGGTAGCTCATTAACGAATATATCTATTTGAAAATCCTGCTCTATGTTGAACTTATTAATAATCTCATAATATAAATTCTTGAAACCATCATTAGTAAACTCTATTTCGTCATCCTGCAAGTCTAGATAAACTTTCTCAAAAACCTTTGCTTTTACAACCTCAGGTTTGAAACCAATATCTCCTTTTTCATTGGTTTCAAGGATCAAATCTTCAAATTCTTCCTCAACATCTCCGTATAACAATAACAATTCTATAATTTTCCGCTCCAGCTCATATAAAGTGTCCACTTTTTGAACCTTTTGCTTTTCTGCTGGAATCACCTCAAAAGGTTGTTGTTTATCTATTTTCTTAGACGCGTCCTTTTTATCCTTTTGGAGTATCTGAGCAAGGGTATTAAAGAGTACTTCTTCAGAAATATCCATAATACGAGAACATTCCTTAATATAAACTTCTCGCTTAATCACGTCCGGAATCTTCGAGATGCTAACTACCATATCTCGAATTGTTTCGGCCTTCTTTATAGGGTCATTTTTTGCTTCCGAAGCTAACAACGAAGCCTTGAAACTAATAAAATCCTGTGCCTTTTCTTCAAGGTACAGGGTGAGTTCCTCTAAAGAATTACTTTTTGCAAAACTATCTGGATCTTCTCCTTCTGGGAATGTACAAATCTTCACATTCATCCCCTGCTCCAAAATGAGATCCACCCCTCGAAGAGACGCCCTCAATCCAGCAGCATCGCCATCAAACAAAACAGTAATGTTTTTGGTCAATCTATTAACCAGTCTTATTTGCTCAGGTGTTAATGCAGTTCCTGAAGAAGAAACCACATTGTGAATTCCGGTTTGGTGAAATTGAATAACATCTGTATAGCCCTCAACCAAATAACAATTATCTTCCTTTGCAATACTTTGCTTCGCCAAATAAATCCCATAAAGCACCTTACTTTTATGATAGATATCGCTCTCTGGAGAGTTAAGATATTTGGCAGCTTTTTTATCATTAGTAAGAATGCGCCCACCAAAACCCAGTGTGCGACCACTCATACTCAAAATAGGAAACATGACCCGACCTTTAAAGCGGTCAAATTGTTTTTCTTGTTTAACAATGCTTAAACCCGTTTTTTCAAGAAACTCAAGTTTGTAACCCTTCTGGATAGCATGACTTGTAAAAGCATCCCATTGATCTGGAGAATAGCCCAGCTCAAACTTCTTGATGGTTTCATCTGTAAAGCCGCGTTCTTTGAAATACGAAAGCCCGATTGCCTTTCCAGGTTCGGTCCTAAGAAGTGTAGAATGAAAATAATCTTTGGCAAATTCACTAACCAAATACAGGCTTTCGCGCTCATTGGCCTGCTCCTTCTGCTCATTGGTCTGCTCGGTCTCTTCAATCTCGATCCCGTACTTTTTTGCAAGGTATTTTATTGCCTCAGGGTAAGTAAAATGCTCATGTTCCATTAAAAAAGCCACAACATTCCCTCCTTTACCACTGGAGAAATCCTTCCAAATCTGTTTCACAGGAGAGACCATAAAACTAGGAGAACGCTCATCTGTAAACGGGCTTAGTCCTTTAAAATTACTTCCCGACTTCTTGAGCTGCACAAAATCCCCGATTACCTCCTCAACACGGGCGGTTTCAAATACGTTATCAATTGTGGTTCTAGAAATCAACTTTCAGTAATCAATAGTCAAAGATGTGAAAATATCGTGTAAAACCTTTTTCTGAGGCCGAATTTAGTTATCAACAAAAAGGACTTCTTTTCGCAAAGAAGTCCTTTGTCCCTAAAATCAAATAATTATTTTCTCTATTAACTAATCCAGATCCAATCTAAACCCAAGAGATATGTTGTTTTGTTCTATAGCTTGTCCCTCGAACATTGGCGACAAATCGTACTTCGCATATAAACTAATCACATCGAAACCAACATACCCACTTAAACCATAAACAAAATCTGTAGCATTGAAATCTGTTTTTATTTTGTCTTTTATCTTAGCGCCATCAACATTATACTTTAATTTTTGACGTGTTCCAATATTAATACCCGCATATCCACCAATTCCAATTTTGAATTCATCAACGGTAGAGTAACGAAAGTAATCATCGTGTACAATTTTTTTAGAGGGGCCAAATTCAAAATGTACGGGAACCACTAGATTGGTGATCCTTAGTTGTGATTTCTTCAAATCATATTCAAAGTCTTCCAAAGATGTTACCTCTTCATTTTGCACAAAAAATTTATTGTTCTTTACGTTAATTTTGTTCCATTGCAGCGAAAGGCCGTACTTAATTCTTATCACATTCGAATTTTTCAACAACCGGGTTTTCCATGCAATCCCAAACTCTACAAATCTCGATTTTCCAATACTATAGGGAGAATCACTTAATGATGTCCCATCTATTAAAGAATGGTTAATTCCCGCGGCAAAAGTCAATGCACTTATGGTAAGACGGTCATATTTACGCTTCTTGTTCTTTCTACCAATATAAATAGTTCCATTATCTTCCCCTTCCTCACCTCTGAAGCGGATAATGAAATCAGCGTCATCGTCTATTTCTTCACCTTTATTCCGCTCCAACAAAGCGATCTTATTCTCTATTATGGCAACCCGATTCTCAATATTTAAAGCTCTTTTCTCCGCGGCGTTCTTCTTTAAATCTTCAGCTTCCGTCTGAGAAATATTGCCGCTATTCAGACGTTCATTTATCCTTTCAACTTCAAATTTAAGTGCTTCCTTTTCTTTGGTAATAACACTCTCTTTCGAAGCATTTAGCAAAGCCAGTTGATCTGTAATGTCTTTCTCTTGAGCATACCCACAAGTCAAGGCTAGTGCCCACATCGTTAATGCGATGCAATACGGAATAATTTTCATAATGTTCGTGATTTTGATTCGCCAGTAGCGAATTAATTGATGAATAATTTAACTCTGTTTAGGCCATCGCCCGTATTTTAATTGTTCCGCTCAACAACGGCAGTTTTAATAAACTGAAAGCCATCTCCCAGTGCATAATAAACCTTATCTCTAAAGCTTTGTTCCAATTCCCATTCTACATCTCCAAGGAGTGCTTCGGGGTCTATTTTTTTTGAACTCAATACCCTTTCTGTTTGGATTTCCCTCTGTGCATTGGCCAAAAGCGCATCGAGTTCCTCAACAGAAATCGTGGTATTATCTTTTTTCAGTTGCTCGATTTGCGCAACAACCTCCGCTACTTTTGCGTTTAGAATAATATCTTCTTTGGAAAGGTTAGTGCTATTTTCAACCTCTTTTTCCAACTCTTTCCGAATTGGTGTTTCAACTTTAGCAACTGCTTCCGAAGTTTTATTTTGAATTAATCTCTCCATAACTACTTCTTTTTTCTTCGGAGGAGTCTTTATTATATCTTCAACTTTTGTATTCTTTATTGCCTTTGATTCAATTTTTTCAGTAGCAATCGCAGATGATTTATCTTCGGGGGCGTTATCCATTTTTTTGAATTCCGTCATTTCATTTATCACTTCTTTTTCCGAAGTATGTACCTCCACAAAGTCTTTATTATTTTCTGAAGGAGTTTCATTTCGACTAAAAAACACCGATCCAACTATCAATATTCCAACGAAACTTGCGGCAATGGCATACCACATTACCTTGTTGCTCCCACGCTCTTCGGTGACATCCAATTTGTCATTCAGTTTTTTCCAAGCATCTGCTGATGGCTGTAACTCGCGTCCTTCCAACTTCTCACGTATATTTTCATCAAATTTAATGGGTGCCATAACTTATTGTATTTTCTTTATTAACCTTGGCCTGCAACATTTTTCTTGCTTTAAAGAGTTGCGATTTCGAGGTGCTTTCACTTATTTGAAGCAGCTCCGCAATCTCACCATGTTTATATCCTTCTACCGCATATAACACAAAAACCGTTTTGTAACCATCGGGCAGTGAATCAATCATTTTTTGAATTTCTTCAACCTCTAACTCACTTTCAATATAGGCCACATGTTCCAATGAGTTTTCAATTTCGGTTTCATCTTTAAAGAACAATTTTTTGTCTCTTCGTAACTGACTTATAGATTCGTTAACCATAATCCTACGAATCCAACCTTCAAAACTTCCTTCTGCTTTGTAGCTTTCTAAATGCGTAAATACTTTTAAAAAACCCGTGAGCATCACCTCTTCGGCAACATCATTATTTTTTACATACTGACGACAAATACTAAGCATTTTTGGAGCAAAAAGCTCAAACAACTCTTGCTGTCCTCTCCTATTTCCTTTTGCTGCTTTTGCAATAAGCGTCTTATAGTTTTTATGTAATGATATTAGCTTCAAAATACGCGTCGTGCTAGATGGTTTCTATTTATAAAGACGGTAGTTGTGTAAAAATGGTTGTCCAGAATAAAAATAAATTCACATGTACCTCTATCAACTCAATAAATTCAATGCTTTTAACCGCTTAAAATTACTTCTTTCGATCAATCACATAATTTACCATTAGTTCTAAAGAATCTTTGTAGGGTGATGACGAATAGCCTTGAAGAAGCTCCAATGCCTGCTGCTGATAGTCTTTCATTTTTGAAATAGCATATTCGAGACCTCCATTATTTTTGACAAATTGAATCACCTCTTTGACCCTTTTCTTATCCTTGTTATGGTTCTTAACCGAATTGATTAACCACTTTCTATCCTTTTCCGAAGCATTATTTAAGGCAAATATTAATGGGAGCGTCATTTTTTGTTCCTTAATATCTATTCCAGTAGGCTTTCCAATTTGTTCATCTCCATAATCGAAAAGATCATCTTTGATCTGAAAGGCAATTCCAATAAGTTCACCAAATACGCGCATGGTCTCGACTCTATCTGGAGTTGCATTTACAGATTTCGCACCCATAGCACAACAGGCGGCAATAAGCGTTGCCGTTTTTTGACGGATAATCTCAAAATACACCGCTTCGGTGATATCCAGACTTCTCGCTTTTTCAATCTGCAATAACTCACCCTCGCTCATTTCTCTAACAGCTACAGATATAATCTTCAACAAATCGAAATCGTCATTATCAATGGAAAGTAACAGACCTTTAGACAATAAGTAGTCACCTACCAAAACAGCAATCTTATTTTTCCAAAGTGCATTTATCGAAAAGAAGCCTCGTCTACGATTGCTATCATCCACAACATCATCATGAACCAAGGTCGCCGTATGTATGAGTTCAATGACTGAAGCCCCGCGATACGTTCTTTCATTCACCTCACCGTTATGATTCATTTTGGCGATAAGAAAAACGAACATAGGACGCATTTGTTTCCCCTTTCGGTTAACGACATAATGGGTAATGCGATTTAATAAGGACACTTTTGAAGACATAGAAATAAGAAACTTTTTTTCAAAAAGTTCCATTTCATACTCTATGGGTTGTTTTATTTGAGAAACAATCTTCATTTATGTCCCAAAAATAGTTAAATATGACAAGTATTATATAAATAATATATTATCTTTAAAAGATAATTGCAATTTTTAAAAAAATATATATATGAAAAAAATTACATTATTAGCGGCGTTCTTCGCTGCTTTCGCTATGAATGCGCAAGTAACTGTTTGGGAAGACAGTTTTGAAACCTATGCAGATTTTGAAATCACTACAATAGGTGATTGGACTCAAATTGACAATGATGCTGCTGCAACCTATGGTTCTGCAGATTATGACTTTACAAATGAGCAGTATGTGGGTACCGGGATTGTATTTAATCCTTCTATGGCCACACCTGATCCTGGAGGAACGCAAACTGAAAATGCAGATCAAAACCCAAATTGGGTTGCAAGAACTGGAGACAAAGCAATGTATATGATTGCTTCAACTAGTTTATTAAATGATGATTATTTGATTTCTCCTCAAGTTAACTTAACAGGAGCAACTGGATCTAACTTTAGTTTTTGGGCTAAATCAATTA
Organism: uncultured Ulvibacter sp.; assembly: GCA_913063405.1. Lineage (GTDB taxonomy): Bacteria > Bacteroidota > Bacteroidia > Flavobacteriales > Flavobacteriaceae > Ulvibacter. The sequence goes on along the minus strand of CAJXZB010000016.1, from coordinate 10,712 downwards.
CAGACCAGTTTGGTTTAGAGCGTTTCGAAGTATTATTATCTACAACTGGAAACGCACAAGCGGATTTTACCGAGGATATTAGCGGTGGAGAACAACAAGCTCCAATTGGTGATTACGTAGAATACAGCTATGACCTTTCTGCTTACGATGGTGAACAAGTTTATATAACTATTCACTATGTTGCACAGGATTCATTTATATTACTTATGGATGACTTCTTAGTTGAAGCAGCAGCTTTAGGGGTTTCTGACAATACATTTAATAATTTCAATCATTTTGTAGACTCAAACAATCAATTAAATCTTTCTGCCGACACTTCTATGGAAAGACTGGCATTATACAATATGCTTGGGCAAGAAGTTGTTTCTCAAAAATTGAATAGTACAAATGAAGTTATTAGCATCGCTGATTTACAAACAGGTGTTTATATCGCTTCAGTATCTATTGAAGGAAATACAAAATCATTTAAAATTATCAAAAAATAAGACTATTAATATCTTAATTGCAATTTTAAAAGCGGCCACTGGCCGCTTTTTTTATTTTCATTTTAAACTAACTAGACAATTTTAAGTCAAAGCAATATTAAATCTTAAAAAAGTAAAATGAAAAGATTAGCAATTGTCCTCATCCTATTAACATGTGCAACCAGCTTCGCACAAAAACATCATGATGAAAAAAGAGAGTACAGAAAAGAAATGAGAAAAGACAGGCTTGATCTTAGTCCAGAGCAAGTAGCAGAGCTAACATGGAAAAAGCTAACATTGGTTCTCGATCTCAATGAGGGTCAGCAAAAAGACGTGCGGCAGATATCTTTGAAACAGGCGAAACTGCGAAAAGAAGCGCATCAAAAAAGAAAAAATGAAAAAAAGCTCTCCGAGGAGGATCGGTTTAAAGCCCGAATTGCAAGACTTGACAACAAGATTGTCCATAAAAAGCAGATGAAATCCATTCTTAATGAAGATCAGTACAAAAAGTGGGAAAAGATAAATATCCAGAAAAAGAGAGGTAAACGAGAATGCCAGAGAAAAAGAGGGCTTCACGGAGAAAAACGTTAAAAATAAGATTTTGGCTTAGTTTTTGGGTTATTAGATACAAGAATAGTTACTTTAGTAACCTAAATTTTAATTTGAACCAAATGAAAAACCTTATAAAAATAGTTACTTTTGCCTTTATAATGGTACTTGGTGTTAATTCTGCTACTGCACAAGGATTAACACAAGACGGTGCTAGACCTGAAGTTGTTGCCAAGAAAAAGACATCTGAGCTTAGTCAAGCTTTAAATCTAAACGGTGATCAACAGCGTGCGGTATTTAGAGCTTTAGTTTCTAAAGAAGTTGGTTATAAAAAACAAGTTAATGGAAAGGATCTAAACAATGCTTCCGTTAAAGCAAAAAAGCAAAAAATAGATGTCTCATTTATGGTATCCATGAAAAAAAACCTAACGGCAGAACAATACAAACAGTGGCGCTCGCTTAAGAAAGAATAGTTGATTTTAGTTAACTAACAATGCATTGACCACCTTGGAGGTTTTTTATGCTAATGTCGTGGCCACCTTATTACAGGCTTCAATCGTTTTATCTAAATCTTCATAACTTAAAGCTTCGCACAGAAACCAAGTTTCAAAAGCACTTGGAGCTATATAAACTCCTTCTGAAAGCATCCCATGAAAGAACTTCTTAAAGGTTTCATTATTACCAATAGCAGCGGTATCGAAATTGGTTACAGGAGTTTCAGAGAAATGAACTGAAATCATAGATCCAACTCGATTTATAGTGTGGTCAATGCTATTTTGAGTAAGAACTGAACCTAATCCATTATGTAAGTATTCTGTCTTGGCCGTTAGAGAATCAAAGATCTTTTGATTTTTATTTAGTTCTTTGAGCATAGCAAGCCCTGCCGCCATGGCCAATGGGTTCCCACTTAAAGTTCCTGCCTGATAAACAGGCCCAAGAGGCGCCAAATGATTCATTATTTCTTCTCTTGCAGCAAACGCCCCAACAGGTAGTCCTCCACCAATCACCTTTCCAAAGGTGACAATATCTGCATCTATATTATACAATTCTTGCGCTCCTCCTTTTGCCAGTCTAAAACCGGTCATCACCTCATCAAAAATAAGAAGGATGCCATTCTCGCGACAAAGTTGCCTCAATCCATTTAAAAATCCTTTGGCTGGTGGAATACATCCCATATTACCCGCCACGGGCTCAATAATAATGCAGGCTATTTCGTTTTCATTTTCAGAAATAAGTTTAGCTACATTGTTGAGGTCATTGTAAGTGGCTAATAAAGTATCCTTCGCTGTTCCTTTTGTAACTCCTGGACTGTTGGGCGTCCCAAAGGTAATGGCACCACTTCCTGCTTGAATTAAAAAAGAATCACTATGACCGTGATAACAACCCGCAAACTTTATTATTTTATCTCTTCCAGTATATCCTCTGGCAAGTCGCACAGCACTCATGCAGGCCTCGGTTCCACTATTTACAAAACGAATTTTATCAATATTAGGTACCATAGAAATTGCTAGTTCAGCAATTTCCGTCTCTATTTGAGTAGGCATTCCAAAAGAGGTTCCTTTCTTAGCTTTTTCAACTACCGCCTCTACCACTGGTTTATGCGCATGACCCAAAATCATTGGACCCCAAGAATTAATATAGTCTATAAGTGTATTTCCATCGACATCATATAAATAGGCTCCCTTAGCTTTTTCAACAAAAATTGGGTCGCCACCAACGGCATTAAAAGCACGTACCGGTGAATTCACTCCTCCAGGAATCACTCGCTGCGCTTCCGAAAACAACGCACTACTTCTCTTATAAATCATATTGAACTTAATTTTTTACTGGATGTAAATATAAAACTTGTCCAATTGAAATCTCATTGGATTGCAAGCCGTTATACTCCTTTAAAGTGCCAACGGCAATATTATATCTTCGAGAGATACCATATAAGGTATCTCCTTTTTTTACCGCATATGTTCCAATTTTGGTGTCATCTGGTTTTGCAATATTGACCTTATCTCCTAACACTTCTTGATCATAGGCAACCAGATTATACCTTTCTATAATGCTAATAAGTTTGTTAGGGTACTTTGGATCTGTAGCATAACCGGCCTTCCGAAGACCCTTGGCCCAACCTTTATAATCATCCTTCCGAAGCTTGAAAAGATCCCGATACCTACTACGTTGAGACAAAAACAAAGAGTGATCCCTAAATGAATACTTAGCTTCTTTATATTTTCTGAAACACTCTTGAGCCTCATCATCATCATGGTACACTCGTTCACCTGTCCAACCCTTATGACACTTTATACCGAAATGGTTATTGGCTTTACTGGTAAGTGTTCCTCTTCCGGCTCCACTTTCTAGGATACCTTGGGCTAGTGTAATACTCGCTGGAATACCATATTGAAGCATTTCCTCCTTTGCAATGGCGTTGTAGTCATCAATATAATTAGAAACAACCTCTTCATACGAAGCATTTGGTTTAGGAGGTTTCACTACCGTAGTCTCTTCTTTAATTGGCTTGGTTTTGGATTTTTTTGAAACCTCAACACGTTCGGTTTTCGATTTCTCTTTATGGGTTAGCACCTTATTCTTAGACTTGCAACCACTTAGTAATAGGACACCAATAATGAGACAACCAATAATTCTAACAAACATACTACAGATTAATTTGAGGTAGATTTTTTCTTTTCAACAATTGATTCATCCCAGAGATACCTTGTAGACCCCCAGTATGAATCGCTAAAATACGGCTATTTTCCTTGAAATATCCTGTTTTCAATAGATCGATAATACCGAACATCATTTTTCCGGTATAGACTGGATCTAAAGGAATTCCAGTAGTAGCTTTAAATTTGTTTATGAAACAAATTAATTCCGAATCTATTTTAGCATAGCCTCCAAAACAATAGGCATCAGTAATTTCGAAGTTAGTTTTATTTGTATACTCACTTACTATTTCCTTCTGAAAGTTTCCTTTTAATGCCGAAAAACCTAGTACAGTTTGATGTGGCAAAGATGCTTCGATCAACCCAGCAATAGTCCCTCCAGTTCCAACCGAAGTACATATGTAATCGAAATATTGATCCGTTTCAGTAAGGATTTCGGTGCATCCTTTTACAGCAAATTCATTCGTTCCACCCTCAGGCAACAAGTAAAATACACCAAACTTTTCAACTAGCGATTGAATAAAATCAGGCTCATTTTTTCTAGAATAGTCTTCTCTAGTTATGAAGTTAAGTTGCATATTTTTCTCCTTCGCATATACTAAGGTAGGGTTTCCTTGAATTCTATTAATAAGTTCCTCACCTCTAATAATACCTACGGTTTTAACCCCAAAGTCATTTCCTGCAGAAGCCACAGCCGCAATATGGTTAGAATAGGCTCCTCCAAAAGTGAGAATTGTATCACAACCTTGACGTTTAGCTTCAAGAAGATTATACTTTAACTTTCTGAACTTGTTTCCCGAGACAAAAGGATCTATTTTATCTTCTCTTTTCATCGAAACTGACGTTTTCGAACTAAAAAAAGACCTTATATCTACTTTCTGTGCAACTATATATGGCTGATTTCCAAACAAAAACTACTTTTTTAAGGTAAAGGTAAACTCAAAATTCCACGTTTCAAAAATAGGGTGGAAATTTTATCAAATCTTCTAAATTCACCTCATTTTCTTAAATATTATTCAAAAAATTGACTATCAGAGAATTAAAATTATGATTATCACAAATAACAATGAAGATAAAACCTCAAATTTTAACATAACTAATAGCTATTTTGTTAAATTATAATGTATTTCATCGATTATATTGTTTTTAAACGATTAAATGATACATTTGTGCCCAAGTTTTTTATAAACCCCAAATTATGAAAACGATATCTATGTTAAAAACCCACGCCCTATTAGCTCTACTTTTTGTGGCAGCGCCTATTTTATCGACAGCACAAGGTGTTGGTGTTAATACTATACATCCAAATGGAATTTTAGATGTGAGTAGTAGTAGTACTCATGGTATTGTATTGCCAAGGGTTGTTTTAACTGCAACCAACGTGGCTGCACCAATTCTTAATCCTCAAGGAGGATCTTTGCCCATTGGAACTGTTGTTTATAATACAAACAGTACTTCTACCGGATCAAATGACGTATATAAAGGTATTTATGTTTGGACCGGAACTGAATGGTTTAATAAATTCACAAAGAAACATGCCCAACTATTCAAGCAATCTTCATTTTTTCAACCTTCTTCCAATAACGGTTATGAAGACATACCAGGTTTAGACAACCAAACCTTTGTAGCCAAATATACAGGTGTGTATAAAATGGAAACCAGTGCGAATTATGGTGCTGGCTATATTGAAAATGCATCTGCAGGGACGGACGTAGGGGCACAAGAAGGGATGTTTAAACTTACCTTTGATGGAACAGATTATTTTATGCCAGCAAAGACCACCGCCTCGCGTACATATTCTGGTACTAACTATTATGGCATCTGGGAACAATTCTCAACCGTAGAATACATAACTCTTACTGCCGGCCTCTCATATACTTTTGATTTCGATTTTGATCAATACGACTCCCCTGGTTTTGTAGACAATGGAAATTCTGGAACAGGAAGAGGGTATATTGGTATTCCAGATAACGTTCCGTGTACCGTAGAATTTACTTATATAGGAGAATAATATAAAAGAAGATAGAGATGAAAAAAACTACAACTTTCTGCATTTGTACCTTATTATTTTTACTTAGCAACATTTCTTTTGCGCAAATAGGAATTGGTACAACATCACCAAAAGGTATATTAGATATTGATAGCCCTATTTATGGTGTAGTTTACCCAAGTGTAGCCTTAACCGCAACTAATGTTGCTGCCCCAGTTATTAACCCTAATCCCTTAGCGGTAGGAGGTGCCCTGGTTGTTGGTACAACCATTTACAACACAAACTCCACCAATACTGGAGCCAATGACGTGGAACCAGGGATCTATTCTTGGGATGGAAATCAATGGGTTATTCATTTCTTTAAAAGGCAATCAGAAATTTACAAACAAACAAGTTCTCAAAGAGTTTCATCCAACGTAGGATTTGAAGACATCAATGGAATAGGTGTAACCAATGGTCTTAGCTTTACTGCCTTATATTCTGGCTTGTACAAAATTGAACTAAAAGTGAATTATGGTGGTGGTGATATGATAGACAATGGTGATATGAATACTGCAATGGCCACTGGTGATTTCAGATTCATTTTTGACAGCACAACGCATACTCTTAATGTAAAGTCTTTTTCAACCTATAACGATCATATTGGCGGTATTAGCGGATGTCCTTGTAGTGAGGCCAATGCTAACAATGCTTTTGAGAACGGATTTACATACACAGCAGGAAGTCCATATACTGTAGCCAATGATGTTACTGTAAATGCAGACGAAGACTTTGAATTACAACAAATTACTTATGAGAGTTTCCACAATGTTGGAGAGACTATTGCAAGTGTAGATATCAACTACTACGATGATGCTGGTGGATTACCAGGAGCATTGATAGGAAGTGAAGCAGGAGTAGTACCAACATCACAAGCCGTGATTGGAAATAACTTTGGATTTGATGTAAGTTCAATTGTATTAGATATTGCACCAGTTGCAATGCCAGGACAAGCCGGAGTAGCTACTACATACTGGGTTGAGTTTATCGGTACTTCAAGTGCAGGTGGGGCTTTATACTGGAATGTATCATCAGCAGGAGCTAATGGAAATGCAACAGCACAATCTAATGCAGGCGCGTTTGCAATTCCAGCTCCAACGTTAGATGGAGTTTATATTTGGGACGGAGACTGTACGCCAATTGGTGGTACAAATTACAGTAATATCTGGGTCGAAACCTTTAAAACAATTTACCTCAATCTAGTTCAAGGACAATCGTATTCCTTTTCGTTAGAATTTGACCAAGCAACAGCTATGGGATTTGTTTCGAGTGGAAATTCAGGAGACGGTAGAGGATACATTGGAGAAGGGATTCCCAGCTATGTAGAATTTACTTATATAGAGGAATGATTAACTTCTTATGTGTTATTTAATTCAATAAAAAGCATTATGAAATTTACAAAAAACATATTATTAGTAGTGTTGATCCTGGCATCAACTACATCTTGGGTTATCGCCCAAGTTGGTATAGGAACGGAAGCATATCCCCCAAATGGAATGTTGGATCTTCGAAATAATGATTCTTATGGCTTTGTCTTTCCAAGTGGATCATTATCTGCATCGAACGTTGCTGCGCCTATAACAAATCCTAATGGAGGGGCTCTTGTAGCAGGAACTGTTATTTTTAACACCAATTCAACAGCTACTGGAGCCAATGATGTATCACCTGGAATCTATGTCTGGGATGATTCAAAATGGAATCCTCAGTATTTAAGAGAAGATTCTTCTCTGTTCGAGCAATCTCCTTTAGATTTAAGGACGGTAACCGGTGACCTTACATATAATTCAGGAACTTCAGACTGGGTAGATGTAACAGGACTTGGTTCTGGTTCTAGTTTTACTGCAAAATATACAGGAGTTTATAGAGTTAAGACTAGCTTTAACTTTGGAGCTGGAAAAGTTATCACACCAACAACGGGAGATATTATGATGGGAACCATGGAAGGTCTGTTTCGATTTACTTTCGATGGAACTTCACATTTGGTCTATACACATGCTTATTCGCTTTATAATGGTGACATTGGACCCGGAGTCTACTATGAACAATTTAAACACGATACATCACTTATTAACTATGTAACTTTAACAGCCTCTCAAACATATAATTTTCAGCTTGAAATTGATATTTTTGTGGCAACTCACTTTGAAAATGGTGGAGATTCGGGAGACGGAAGAGGTCATGTTGGAATTGATACTCCCTGTACTGTTGAATTTACTTTTCAAGAAGAATGATATAAAATTTACTTAACCTATTTAATCTTAAACCCGGTAGTAATGAAAAAGTTACTTTATCCTTACCCTATTTATTAATAGTTTAGCGCTTATAGCTCAAACTCCCTGTTCTGGAGGTATGGCAGGATCTTATCCTTGTGATGACTTTGGACTTCAATCTTATTTATCACTTGGTCAATTAGGTGCTTCGTCAGGAAATGACTCTTGGATTTGCTAAATTAGTTGCTTAAACACGCCACAAATCATACACATAACCGTTACCTGCAAGCACAAAAAATATGAAAGGAACAGATTTTATAGCAGAATTGGAATTTTTAACTACGGAACAAGGTGGTCGAAAAGGATATGCTAAATCTGGATATAGACCACATATTGAATTCGAAAATTATTCTGAATATTTAACCTCAGGACAACAGACTTATGTAGGACGAGAAATTGCTGAAAAAGGTGAAAGTAAATTATGCGAAGAATTATTAGAAGAAACTAATGAAAAAGGAATTGAGATCGTTTATTTCAGAACTCTTGCTGACTTTGCCAAACAACACGCTTCTGTGATTGAGTTTATCACTAAAGAATGGTTTGACGAAAACATAGATAATAAAATAATTGATAGCTTATTTGAAGAAACTTTAGATAATATCGATGATGATTTAATTTTAGATGGCATCGAGCTTGAACATAACGAAAGTAAAACAGGTCATTTAAACCGAACTGATTATTTATCATCTAATCTCATAGATTTTTATGTTTATGAAAAAGCAGATGGAACAATACTTTTAAATGCAGAGTGGGAATTTGAGGCGGAATTTGAAATAGAAATTGAAAGAGTTATAGAACGAGAAATAAGAAAGGAAATCATAGAAGAACATTTTAGGTGTAAGGATATTTTTATTTAATTACAAAAATTGTTGCCCTTTTAGGTAATCTATATATAAAAAACCTCTACTTTTCATAGAGGTTTTTTTTTATATTATTTGTTAGGATTATTTCAAAGATTTACAAATTCCAACAATATCCATACTTTTCCGTAGGAATATGTCCTATTGGTCCGCCACAGTCAGGGTAATCTTCTTTATAATAATTAATCTGAGTCATAGTACAAGAGCTTTTAATATAGTTAAAATCTTTCACACTACTTGATGGACGAGTTTCATTATAATAATACCACACAGCATCAGTGTATATTCTTTTAACCTTAGCCGATTGATTTGATGTTGCTAAAGTTACCCATTGATCGTAAGTAAGAACTTTAGTAGGATCTAAAGAAGGGTCCAAAACCCATTTTGTGCCATCAGGTAGTATAAACATTGGCGCTACATGGTACCTCCATGAAATCTTACAACCTGCAGCTGTCGTTGCTGTCAATTTAGTTCCATCTTTTGCATAAATCCAAGCCTTATAAAACTTAAATCGGTAATATGCATTCTGTTCTTGTTCTTTCTCTTTAATATGTCTCATCATTTGATGAGCTCTTGCATAGCAACCATCTGTTGCATAATCAAAATTAAAATGATCCATAGTACTAAAAGCTCTAGCCCATAGATTAAGAGTCTCTAGTTGTTCACCAATTGGACCTCTAAAAGAACTTGTTTCTTTATCTATATCTATTGCAGCATCATAAAAATCAGGATCAATTGTTTCTTTTTCTCTATATAAAGCTAATTCATTTTTGTTTAGCGATTTTATATTAACAATTTGACCTTCTTCATTGTAAATGATTTTAATAGGCTCATTACTTTTCAATGATTTTTCTATTAAGCTTAAATCAATTTTTGATTTTTCTATTTTTGAATAAGATGCATCAATCCCTTTAAAAAAATAAAAATAGCCATCAGAACTATCACCACAATCATTACATTTATTAGCATACTCAATACTAGACAAATCATTTTCTTCTAAGTTTAATTCATCTTCAGAACATGATACAATGAAAATCATTAAAAAAATGGCAATCGCTCTTTTCTTTAAATAGTAGTTTAAGTTAGTTTGGTTTTTCATTTGGTTTTTCATTTGGTTTTTCTTTTGGTTTTTCTTTTGGTTGATTTAATTGGTTTTGTTAGTCTTCTGATTTTCAGGGCGCAAAATTCCAATAAAAATTCATAAAAAAAAATTTTTTTATGAATTTTTATTCTTGTAACTTATTAAGTTTTAGACTTTTACAAAATTTTAGTTAACTAAATTCATCATCTCCTCTGAAAAAACAATATATATCACAAACTATGACTCTATGCTATTATTTAACAACTCCCCCCTAAAGTATAGGAATTCTTGCACCACGCTTAAACTACTGTTTAATGTTCGTGTATATATTTTTCGACTACTGCAAATTTTGTATTTGCAGTTATTGGCTCACCCTTTTCGTCTACATACAAACTGACTTTCTCAGGTATTCTAAATCCCTCTGCATAAGGAACTATTAAAACCGTTCCTATATGTACATCAACTAAGGCAGATTCAATAATGACGGTTAAGTGTTTAAGTCCCATACCGTTAGTCAATTCTTTTATTTCAAATATTTTTGAGTTCATTTTTAGTACAGGTTTATAAATCAATTAATATTTAGAATCTTCCAAAGACGAAGTTTCGTTCTCATTTTAAAAAGTTTCCATCGTTCCTATTTTCGGATATAAATGAACTTTTTAGTCTTAGGATTGAAAAAATCATATCCTATCGTAATGCTGTTATTTTTGTTTAAGTACGACATACTACTGTTATTGGTTATTTACCAAATGCTTGATCTCTTAACTCGTCAAAGGTCACGTCTAACTCATAGTTATCATTA
>CAJXZB010000015.1 GCA_913063405.1 uncultured Ulvibacter sp. | reverse complement strand
AATAGTGTTAACGATCTCAACTAAGGGAACCCTAGGAGGAAATCCTCGTTTTGGTAATGGTAGGTGTGGAATAATTTCCATTTCTATTGTATCTTTGTCCAGTACTGTGTACATAATGGATTGCTTTTGAATATTTTACGTGTCGTAACGCAAATATCGGCAACCCTTTTATTCAATTCAAAAAAAGTTTAAATCACTTCATAGAAAACATTTAGCTTAAACAGTCTTGCCAAATATTATTTTTTAATAAATATATCTACAAAGATTTGCTTTTCTTTTTCCAATTTCATTAAGTACCTACAACGGTCTTGTGTATGATTAGCTTCGTTGACTAGCTTTAAATTAGTAAAAAGAAACGAACCAGAAGAAAACCCGTAGGATTTTCCGAATACACACAGATCAAGCAATTAATTATACACGTTGTTGTCGCTAGTTTTTACATTAGATATTTTTTTAAATTAACTCTAACAACTTTTTTAATTCAGTTGATTTACTAGACCTTTTAAAAATCAACACAATTTTTCTCGATAGCTTTACGTCTTCTATTGGAATAAATTTAACTTCAGGCATATCAAAAAAAGGTTTCGGCATTAAAGTAATTCCCATTCCAGAGGTAATTAACGCTCCAACAGTTTCATTATTATGAGCGGTAAATACTTTATTTGGAGCTATTTCTTGTTTATTTAATTCAGTAAAAACATCATCATAGAGTAAACAGTGACTTCGTTCTATAAAAGGCTCATTATGCAATGCAGATAATTTTAAACTTTCATTTTTAGCCAAAGGATTATTTTTATTTACAGCAAAAAACAATTCTTCATTAGCAATATCACAAATCTGATATTCTGATTTGTCTACTTCTCTGTATTCAGTAAAAAAGGCATGTATTGAATTTGTATCTAATTTTTGTAAAAGAACATCATGCTTATCTTCTACTATTTTTACTTCAGAAAGTACGTTCTGTTTTTTAAATTCATTTACAAAAGGCAAAACAACATTAATATCTATATTTTGAACAAAACCAAGTTTTATTTCAATACCAGAACGAACTTTAAAGGTCTCTTCTATATCATACCAATAATTTATTAATTCTATAGCTTTCGGTAAAAGTATTTCACCTGCACTTGTTAAACTTACATTGCGTTTATCTCTCTCAAAAAGTTTTACTCCTAAATGGCTTTCTAGTTTTTTAATCCCTGCCGAAAAAGTAGACTGCACAACATACATCTGTTCAGACCCTCTTGTAAAGTTTTTGGTATTTGCTAAAGCAATAAAATATTTTACCTGTTGTAAATTCATAATCGAAAAAATAGATAATATGATCTAAATAATCTGTTTTGACAATAACAAAAGTAAATATAAATTTGCAGAGTAAAATAATAAATATTCGAAAAAATGAAAGCAGCGTTAATAAAAGAATTTGGAGGTACAGAAGTATTCGATTACACTACAGTAGATAAACCTGTACCTAGTTCAGAAGAAGTATTAATAAAAATACTTGCAACAGGAGTAAATAGATTAGACCACTACTTGAGAGAAGGTAGCATGATGCCAGATATTCCTCTACCACATGTATTGGGTTCTGATGCGGTTGGTGAAATTGCAGCAGTTGGTGATAATGTTGAAGGTTTTGACATCGGAGAACGTGTAATGCCAGTACCAGGTTATCCAATGAATCCAGAACATCAAGATATTAATCCTATCACACTAGCTCCATCCTATGGAATCGTTGGTGCTGCAAATTGGGGAACGTATGCAGAATACGTAAAAGTTCCTGCAAAGTTTGTTATTAAAGACATTTCTGGTCTTTCGCCAGAATTAGCAGCAACATTGCCGATGGCGACTGTAACAGGTGTACGAGCAGTTAAAGAAGTGGGTCAAGTAAAAGCAGGTGACAAAGTAGTTATTCTAGCTGGAAATTCTGGGACAGGTAGTTTCAATATTCAAGTAGCAAAAGCTTTGGGTGCTGAAGTATTATCGACTACAATTTCTAGTTCTAGTATTGATTTTATAAAAGAATTGGGAGCTGATAAAGTCATTAATACCAAAGATGAAGATTTAGTAACTGCTATTAAGGAATGGACTAATGGCGAAGGTGCAGATGTTGTAATCGATAATTTAGGAGGTGACTTTTTAGCTAAAAGTATTCAAGCATTAAAACCTAAAGGAGTTGTTGTCTCTATGGGATTTGCAGCTAGTCCAACAGTAACTTTCGATGTAAGAAGTTTGTTCTTTGGACAAACAATTATTAGAGGTACAATAATGGGGACAAAAGAAGATTTGGAATTTGGTCTTGAATTAGTTCGCCAAGGAAAAATAAAACCTCAATTAGATGTTGCTCTACCATTATCTGAAGCTAGTAAAGCACATGATATGCTTATTAATGGAGGGGTAAAAGGTAATATAGTATTAATACCCTAATTCTAATATAACCAAAGCAGATTTTGATATGAATTTGCTTTGGTTATTCATAAAAATTAAAAGAAATGGATAAAAGTCTTTTACTTCAAAAACTAGAAGCTGAAAATATTGAAGGGTTTGATGCCTCATCATCAGCTCCAAAACCTGCGGGTAATTATGTAGCCGTAAAAAGGGTTGGAAATCTAGCCTATGTTTCAGGACAAATGTCAGTACATTCTTCTGGTAAAGTATTAGCTGGCACTAATAATATAGATATTGAGTTTGGTTACAAAGCTGCAAAATTAGCAATGGCTAATGCCTTAAAACAACTTCTCTATTTTGATGATATCAATGAAGTCTTATCTATAGTAAGAGTTGATGGATGTTTTATTCACAATAACGGTAAAGACATACCTAAAATGTTAGACGGAGCCTCTGATTTAGTGGCAAATATTCTGAAAGGAAAAAGCGGAGAACATGCAAGAACCGTATTTGGAGTAAAGACGCTACCCTATGATGCCTTTGCTAAAGTAGTAGTAATCGCAGAAATAAAATAATTACCTCGATGTTAAACGATATAGCAAAAAAGAATAAGCTATCATTAGGACTTTTTTTTCCTATTGAAGCCTATAAAGGTTCTGTACCCGCTATGCAAAATCAGGTAGCTCTAGCTCAAAAATCCGAAGCCATTGGTTTTAAAGCATTATGGTTTAGAGATGTTCCTTTTCACGACCCGACATTTGGTGATGCTGGTCAAATGTATGACCCTTGGGTATATATGACCCATATAATGAATCATACAAAACAAATTCAATTAGCTACAGGGAGTATTATACTGCCTTTAAGACATCCCGTACATACAGCAAAATCAGCCTTTAGTTTGCAAAATCTATCAGGTGAAAGATTGATTCTAGGAGTGGCTTCAGGAGATAGGCCTATTGAATACCCTGCATTTAATAAAGACCTTAATAATAAAGGAGAATTATTTAGAGAAAGTTTTCACTATATCCGTGAATTGGAAAAATCCTTCCCTATAATTAACACTCCAAATTATGGTAGAACCAGAGGAGATATTGATTTATTGCCAAAACCTAACGAATGTATCCCTATGTTAATTACGGGCCATTCAGGACAGTCTTTGGAATGGATAGCTGAACATGGTGATGGGTGGATATATTACCCTAGAAATGTACGCATGCTAGAAAGCATGATGCAAGAATGGACAGACAATTTGGTGAAGAAATCACAACCTTGGAAGCCCTTTTCTCAATCATTATACATTGATTTATTATCTGAGAATGACGCGCGCCCAAAACTAATTCATCTAGGATTTCAATTAGGAGCAAAATATTTAGTAGATCATTTAAAAACATTAGAATCATATGGTGTAAATCATGTAATTATTAACCTTAAATATGGTTCTAGACAAGCAGAAGAGATGTTAGATGATTTAGGAGAGTATGTTCTACCACATTTCTAGTATTACGGTTAAGCCATTGAAATCTAAATCGACTATTTTCTGAAAAGGACTTTTTTAAATTAGCTACAACGTCTCGGCTATGGTTAGTACGGGAATTAAAAGTAGTGAACTTTCGATTAAGCACTTAGCCAAAACTTTTTATTTTGTTTTATCTTTTTTCTTGTAAAGCCAAATCAAAAGATTTGGTGGACTTGGTTTAGAACTCTAAACTTTGGGTTAAGCACCAAAACCCGTATTAACTATGGCCATTGTTGGCAGTAGTGTTTTTCTATGTTGTGTTTATTATTATTTTTCCAGTAAGATACAATACTATGCCAAGTTGCAAAAGTCAGCTCGAATTTAAAGCGATTATTAAAATGCGTCAAATTGATTTTGTAATGAGATTTTTCAAACTGAATTTCTTCTCTCCAACTTTTGCATATTTCGTCAATTAATGGTCGTGGTTTAACACTCTTGACTACCAACATTTGAGTTTTGTTTGATAATGATTTTGTGAATTTTAGGCTGTTTATTTGGCTAATATCGTTTAATCCGTATTCAAAATCTGTAATGAATCCTTCAATATTTTGAGAGTCATACGGTCTACAGTCTTTTGGAATCTCATCAAAAAAACTATTAAAATACGAATAGTTAATCAGATTTAAAACCTTTATAGTAAGAGTTTTTGCGCAGCCTGACGGTTAGAATAAACGTCCGTTTTAATGGCATCTATTTTTTGTTATAGAAAGTTTAGACTAGCCATATTAGTTTTTTTGAGTTATTGTTTAGAGCATATACAATGGCATTTTGTTCAAAAAAAACTCCTAGCTCTTGTGCTTTTTTAAGGGAAATATTATGAATAAAAAAACTTTCTTCTGCATCCCAATTTATATCACTTGGGATACCTTTTGCATCATTAAATGAAAAGCCACTTTTTAGAATTAATTCCTTTAAGCGATAATTCAATTCTTCGTTTTTATTTTTCGTGAATTCTTGAGAGAAAGGATTAAATGCAGTAATTATTGCCCAAGAATTAATATCTTTTTCTATACACCATTTATTAAATTCTGTATTATAAGAATCTATTTTAAGGTTAAAATTTTGATCCCCACAAAAAACCTTATAAGTGGTTTCCATGTACGCTTTATGTAAAAAATCTATCATAGTTATGTATTTAAAACACTAAGAAATGGATCCCAAAAATCTGTATATCTAGCTTTAACTTTATTTTTTTCTTTATACACCTTAATTCCTGTAGCACAACTAGGCAGAATGTTCATTTTTTGTTCAGCAAAAGGCCTTTCAGAAAACGGAACCCATTGATTTTGCCCCTTTTTCCAAAGTTGATTATTTTCATCTCTTAGATGCATTCCAAAATTCACCCAACAATTTTGTCCACGGGTCTCTGTAGACAATGCAGATGCCGCTAGAGGAGAGAACATTTTAAGGTGGTCAAACCATGCGCTATCTTCTCCTTTAGGGCCAAAGCCGTTTCCATTCATAGCATGACCAAAGATATCGTGGATAATTCTGAATAAATCATTTACTACTAACTCATAATCACCAATTTTAAACCCAGTTTTATTTAGCATAAGATTGGTTTCCATATATTCTGTTTCACCAAATCCAGATTCTGTTTTAAAAAAATACATGTGATAATGATGTATATCTACAAGCATTTCATAGCTATTAGCATAAGGTTCCCCCTTATCTGCATAGGGTTCAAACTCAATTTTACTGTTGTCAGTAATGAATTGAAATTGCATTATTACTTCTTTAGCTAATTGTTGGTAAGCTCCTTTTACCAATTCAGCATTTGGTTTGTGTTCAATAGATTGATACATATCAGCTATTTTCTTACCTACTTCTTCGTGCATGGTTCCTTTGTAATCAAAGGGATAATTTGAAATATTAAATTTGTTTTTATAGTCTGCAGACACTTTGGTTAAAATAGGACAGCGGCCTCCATTTAAAACAGTGAGTTTACACTGGGTTATTAGTGATTGAAGTTTATACATGTTCAACTATCATTTAAATGTTTATGTTTTCATTAAATATGCTGACCCAATCGTTTACAACTTCCTCTGAAATAAATTTTGGAAAAGAATGTAATTCATTACTTAAATTAGCATATAACAATAAATCTATTCCAAGGTTATGAGCATAAAATACGGGATCCAAGTAACGCATTAATGTAGGTTTTTCTATAAAGAAGTTTATGGGCCTTTTTTCACACATAACATCCTCTGTTTTAAAACTAAAACCGAACTCATCTTCACCTCCCATGTTAACCAAATAACTTCCTTTAAAATAATCGCTATTAAAATTATTACTAATCACATCTTTTATTCCTGTTGCAGTTACTATAGCAAACATTTCTGAAGCTAAGTTTTCGATTTTCGATTTATTATCTGATAAATAACTTTCAAACCCGGCTAATTTAGCTTTTTCTACATTTTGAGGAATTTTGTCAATTACTAAAATATTTTTAGTTTTTAGTTTTAGATAATGTGCAATCCCTTTTCCTACTTTACCGTACCCAAATACCATAAATTTCTTATCTGATATATCTTCATTACTTAACGTTTCAAACGCTCTAACAAAAGCTTCACCAGTTCCAAGCACCCCTTCTAAGTTCTTTATTTTACTTTTATCTACCGAAATAATAGGATAATTAGTTTTAATGGATTCATATTTATTCGTTCCAGTTCCAGTAATTTCTACAGTTCCTATTTTTGGAGGATTCCTGTCCATTAATTCAGCAGCGCAATCTAAGTGGAAATCAAAAGTTTCATTTGTAATTTCGTTGAGTTGTTTCCATCTTCCTCCTGCTTTAATAAAAGCTTGTACCAGATCTGTATTAACTTCCATAAAACTAGGAGAAGTTACTGTTAAATTTGCGCCTCCAACGTAAAGTATTTCTAGTTTTAGAATTGTTTCTTTAGTGAAAGGTGTGTTGTGTAAAATGGTTAATCCTTTATATGGTTTATTGATTAGCATCCTTTGTAATTGCTTATTCAAAAAAGGCATTTCGAAATTAGCGTATTCATTTTTTATGGTTGAAATAAACTTTATAATGCTATTCATATTTTTTTTTAATTTTCTATAACGGTTTGTATAAGATTAGTTGCGTGGTTTAAGCCACTAATTTAGCAAATAAATCACAGATAGAAAGTCCGCGAGGACTTTCGTAAATAGGCTTTTACCAGCAATTAATTTTATACGGTGTTATGCACTTTTACTTTCTTTTCATATTTCTTTAATGCTAAATTATAACCTTCTTCGATTAATGGAAATAATTTTTTAAATGTTTCTTTTGTCGGATTTAGAACGCAAATCCAACTCATCCAGCCATAAATTGGATGTGGCATTATTTCATTAAGTACGGCAAAATCATAAGGCATATCAATTATTTGACCTGCTTTTGGTCTTTTTGGTCTTTCTCCAAATAGTTCGAAAAAAGTTTCTTTTGATATTCCTAAATTTAGTCTAAACACTCCATTTCTATCAGTATTTGAGGATTTATCATTTGCTCCGTCTTTTTCTTTAAAAGTCAACAAATATATTCCTTTGCTTAATTTGTTTACAGGATTATAGAAAAGTCCGACTTCTCCCCAATTCGTATTCTTTACAAGTCCATTAAAATTGTTTTGAACTTCTTCTATTATTTGGTCTTTTGTCATTTATTGGTCTTTTTCAAATTCGTTAAATATTGAAAAATGTTTAAAAACCATATCCTTTTCGTCCATTATTTTAAATATTTCCAATGTTTTTGGGTTTTCCATTGCTTTTTCAGATGCTGTTTTTGCAGATTCCAAATCAGTCCAATAAACTATATCCAAAAATTGATTGTCTTCTGAAATTGAGATTTTTCGAGATATAAATCCCTTTTGTTTACTTACAAATTCGTTTAATTCGGTAATTGCCTTTTTTGCGGTTTCTTGACTTATTCCTTCATTTGTTTTGAATAAAACCATTTCTACGATTGTCGCTTTTTCGTTCATTTTACTTTGTTTTTGTTCTTTATTGTTGCAACTGCAAACGATTAGAACTGTGAGTACTAAAAATATTTTTGTTTTCATAGTACAAAAGTAAAACAGAGGACTGACAACCCTATGTCAACTATACTTCGGTAAATTGTTTAAAATAATTATTTAGCGAGAAATCTTGCTGATAATCAAAAGTTTGAGAAGTAATATTTAGTTTTGAAATTTTATCTAATCTAAATTCACGTTGGTCATTTCTTAAGCGACAAAATGCGACCAAAACCCAGGCGTTTTCTGTGAAATAAACAGCAAGTGGTTCAACTTCTCGTGTTGTTATTTCTTCTTTATAGATAGAATGATAATTGATTTTTAAAACATTAGCATTGGTAATGGACTTTTGAATAGATGACAACCAATTACTTTTTGGTTTTTCTTTTTTTATTGAAGGTTCTATTCTGTTATCTAATTTTGAAACTCCTTCTTTTTCAAGAGTTTTAAGAACAGATTTAATTTTAAATAACAATGATGTGAAGTCTTTAATTAAAGAAGTATCTCCTTGATTTAAAATCAGTTTTTCGGATACAATTAATGTATTCGCTTCTTCTTGCGAAATCATTATTGGTGGTAATGAATAACCATTTACAATAAAATATCCAATTCCGTTTTCCGAGCCAATAGGAATTCCTGCATCTTGAAGAGTTTTAATATCTCTGTAAACGGTTCGTAAACTAATTTCAAAACGTTTGGCAATTTCTTTTGCAGTTACAATCTTTTTTGACTGTAATTGGATTAGAATTGCTGTTATTCGAGTTAGTCTGTTCATTTTTTTTTAATTGTGCATAACGGTCTAGTATAAGAATAGTAGCGGATTTATACACGCAAACTTTACATTAAAACACAGACCTTTTTTTTATTTACATACTTTGGTTTTGGTGATTAATACCGCTATTATTTTTATACATTGTTAGGCAACGTTTTTATTTCTTCTTTTTGATTTTTCTCTTTTCAGTACAATTACTCCTATTGTTTCTCTTGATGTCCAATATTCCCAGTCATTTGAGAAACTTTGAAGCCATCGAAATACAGTAGAGTCGAACCATAACGGATAGTAACTACTCGTCTTTTTTGAGGGCTTTTGAGGTTTTTCTAACAACCTCTCCCTTTTAAAAACGGAGGTTATTTCAATGAACATTATTTAATAATTAATCTTAAAACATCATTATGATTACTACCAACAATAAAATAAATACCTCCGGAGATATTTATTAAACTAATTCCTTGGGAGCTATATATAATAGAGTTAACTAGATTACCATTCATATTATATACATATAGTTTTTCACCTTCATTTGCCCCTACAATCCAAAATAAGTCTGAAGCCTCTATAGGATTTGGATAAATTGAATAAGAGGTTTGAGACAGAAACGATTTGTTAAAAGAATTATCTTTCTGATTTAAATAACTGGATTTCAGCCCACTAGGACAAGATGATAAGTCGCTATAATAATATTGGCCTAAATTTTTTATAGAAGAAATACCATCCCCATAAAATAATTGACCTTTATTAACATTTCCAAGACCAATACTAATTTCATCTGCTATTATACCAAAATCTGAAATAAAATCCCCTGCCACTAAACCTTTTGTTAAAATTGAGTTATCACTATATATTTGTCCTAGATTTGTAGCATAAGTAGTGCCATTCCCTTTAAAAATTTGGGTGCCAGAAGCTGAATTAAAAGAGGTAATCAATTGAGCAATATTATTATTTCCAAATTTCCCAGAAGTTATTGAGTTACATTGCCACCAATTATTACTATAAAGGAGACCTGCCTTAGCATTTGTAGTTCCATTGCCTTTATGAATTTGAGTTCCAGTTCCATCTGGTTGATTAAATGAGGTTATTAATTGAGGTGTATTTGACAAATCATTAGTAAAATCACTTGCCGTCATATCCCCTACTTGCCACCAATGATGTGTGTCAATCATCGAAATCCTAGTAGAATTTACACCATCCCCTGTATGAATTTGGCTACCAGTTCCATCTGGTTGGTTAAAAGCTGTAATTAATTCAGGTACTCCATCATTATTAAAATCTCCCGAAGTTAAGGATGCTGTTTTCCAGTAATCATCATTGTCAAACATTCCAAAGTTAGTTGCAGATGTAATTCCATCTCCTCTAAAAAATTGTGTGCTGTAATTATTATCAGTAAGCTCATTAAATGCAGTTACTAATTCGGGGATATTGTCATTGTTAAAATCATTTACTTCCATTCCAGCGGTATGCCAATATCTATTAAAATAAATAGGTTTTGATAAATATGGTTCCATATCCGACCTACTGCGTACTACTTTAGTGAAATTTGAATAGTTATACCCTACAAATACTTCGTCAATACCATCCCCATCAATATCACCCGATGCAATCGCACCAATACTTTCACAAAGCGGAGCAGTTGAGACTACATCATTTTGAGATTCTGTATAAGTCGTAGATCGATCAAATGGATGAAAAGCTACTATTCCAAAATCTGTATTTGGGTAAGGGAAAGTAAAAACGTTATTTTTAACTTTAGTCCCATTTGACCTCAATTCACCTGTGTTTACATTTCTCCACTCCCCCACAAACCCCTGAAGTCCAGCTTGTTCTATGTAATTATTGTCAACTTCATTATTATTACAAGCATTTCTTACTCGAATAGCATCTCCTGAACAAAGTGCCATATAGTTATTCTTAATTATATTATTAGAAGAATTATGTGCTATATATAGTACGTGGATTTGATCTGAGTTTGATCCCTCTTTATTTTCAATTCCATAAAAGATATTTGAATCAATTACATTATCTGAGGAATAATAAACACCAATTCCAAAATACCCAACGCTTGAATCGGTATCAAACTTACTCCCAATATTCCTAAAAACATTTCGGACAATAGTATTATTTTTACTGTATATAATATTACCAAGACCTGAGTCTGGTGGTCCTAATGCAATACCATTTATATAATTTTGTATAATCAAACCTTCTATATGAATTCTAGTACTATTATTTGAACTCAATGGCTCCAATTTCATAAAGCTAGTATGGAGTTCGCTACCCTTTATATTTGTAGATTTTACTCCATCGAAAATGACTTTTTCTCCTGGGTAAGCCTTTATTTTTAGATCGTAGTTTGGAGATGAAGACTTCCATGTTATGTATGATCCTTCTAAATAAACCCCCTTTTTGATGTAAATTGTAATATTCTTTTTAATTTCTAAAGTATTTGAATCAAAAAGATTGCTATTAGTACGTATTGTAGATTCCATATCTCGTAAAGAGTTTTTCTTAATTTCAAAAGAGGCAAATGGATTATCTGGAACTTGAGCATTTATGTCGCTAGGATCATCATAGACAAGTAAATAAGTAGTTTGAGAATATCCAGAAACAATACCCAATAAAAGGAGTAAAAGGATTAAAAGGGTATTCCCCTTATTAATATACTTCATGTTTAGTTATTTTTAAATAATTAAATTTTATAAATGAATCTCTTAAATTCAGGTTGCTTTCTTCAAATGTTGCCTAACTTGTTATATCAATCATAAAGGTAGCGTTACCCTGTAAAAATGTCCGGATAACAGTAGTTTTTTAACGTTATCCGGTTTCTATTTTCGAAAACGAGAAAACAATACCAGCTTCTTTTTCGTATTGATAAAATACACTCCCGTTAACAAAATAACCGCCGCCAGAATAGATTGCTCCGTAATTTGTTCATCTAGAAAATACCACCCAAGTATAATCGCAATAATAGGATTTACATAGGTAGAGGTTGCCACTTTTTCTGGTGAAACCGTCCGTAATAGAAAATTGAAAGAGGTAAAGGCTACAATACCACCAAAAAAGATAAGTGCGAGCATAGAGAAGTGTACAGATGAACTCCATTGGCTTGGAGCTAACCACGGTTCTCCTATCAAAACGCTCCCAAGTAAAAGCATCCCTCCTCCTGTAATCATCTGGTAGGCAGTATTTACAAGGTAACTTTTAGGGAGATCTGCCTTCCCAACAAATAGACTTCCGTAGGCCCAACAAAGCATACACGTGAAAATCATAATCATTCCAACAATGCTATTTTCCTGACTCACAACTTCTTTCTGACTCACTAAAAGATAAACCCCAATCATACCAAGAAAAACACCTATCATAGACATTGGTTGAATCTTTTTACCTTGTAAAATCAGCATGAGTAGTAGGACAACAAGAGGTTGGGCTGATATTTCCAGAGCCGCGAACCCACTATCGATATACTTGAGAGCCCAAACCGCTAGGCCATTTCCAAAAGTGAGAAAGAGAAATCCTGTAAAGGCGGTATTCAATAATTGTTTCTTAGTTATTTTAAGAGAAATTCCGCTCAACTTTGCGATACCAAAAATTAGTAGTCCAGCCGTTACGAAACGAATACCAGCCAACATAAAAGGCGCCAATTCGCCTACTGCTATTTTATTCCATAGATAGGTGGAACCCCAAATAACATAAATAGAGAAAAACGCAAGAATAACAAGTAATTTGTATTTCGGTTGAGGCATAAACCTTATAAAATCACATTTATGAACCTATTTCCGAATAGGCAATCTAATTTGAGACGTATATTCTTTAGAATGGTGAATTTTGTTATGTGCCACTACCCCTTCAGACTCATCGTAGTTATTTCCTCCTGTATTCAGGTTTCGTGCAAAACGAGGGAAGTTACTACTAGAAACTTCAATTCTAATACGATGTCCTTTTTTAAAGTAATTACTTGTGGACATTGGTGTTAAATCTACTTTATACACCTTTCCATCCTCCATAAAGACTTCTTTCTCATACCCTTCTCTATAGCGCACACGTTGGATTGTTTCGTCCAAGTTATAAGCTCTTCCATCTGGATATACATCTATTAACTTGATTGTAAAATCGGTATCCTTCGCATCCGAAGAAACATACAAGGTCGACTCTATAAAACCAGAAACTTCAACGCCTTCCTTCAACACATCTGTGGTATATACCAAGATGTCATTACGGGTTTCCATTTCTTGCTGGTCGAAAGCACCACCTTGCACCGCATTTCCAGTACAACAAACATTTCCTCCATGGGATTTTACAGGGTTCATAGGATCGTAAGTAAACGAGTCTGGTTTATCGCTCGTTGCCATTGAAGTTGTTAATGATCCGTCACCATAGAAACTATTGGCGCTTCCTTCGCTATTCAGGTAATAAGTTGTCATTTTTGTATCGGCTGGTGGCCATTCTTCAGAAGATTGCCATCTGTTCGTTCCCATCGTATAATATTGTACCCTTGGAGTTTTACTTCGGAAATTATTCTTCTCCCCTTTCAGCCATAAATCAAACCAATCATAAATCTGTTCATCATAGTTAAGACGGGCATCACCAACGCTTCGTTCACCAACAATTGTATTTTCGGTAGCACGTGTATACCTGCAATGCAGTGTAGGTGCAATCACTAGATATTGATTGTCTCGTATCTCTTTGCTTTTTGAATTTTCCCGAACGTGATTAAACAAAGCTAAGTTCGGACTAATAGAAACATCGTACCAAGAAGCAAACCAAAAACTAGGCACTCCAATGTCCATATTGTCGTGATAGATACCGCCGGTATACCAGTCTGGATCATTGGGTTTACGAACCACCATCTTATCAAAGATCTCACGTTTTCCGTTCATATTTTGAAGCATATCCTTGATAGGAAGATGTTGTAAAGCTTCTGCCATATCCTGTTTCGGATTCTCTGGAGCCAAATCATAGAACCTAGAAACACGAATTAAATCCTCTTGCGAAGCTCCAGCAGGAATTCTAGGTTTGAATTTATCGTGTTCCACACTATACAACCAAGAAAAGAACAACAATTGTTCAACTCCTCCACGATACCAATTACCCTGCTCCATATATTCTCCTACTTGCCCAACACCAGCACCATAACCTTGAGGAACCATAGCAGCATGTGAAGGATGGTCTAACGCCGCTACTGCCATCTGCCATTCAGCAGTGGAGGAGCAACCCAAGGTACCAACTTTCCCATTGGACCAAAATTGATTTTTCATCCATTCAAAGGCATCATATCCATCAGTTAAGGGAACACCTAAAATGTCCCACTCACCCTCAGAATAATATCTTCCACGTTCGTTTTGAACAATATAGGCATAACCACGACTCACCGCTTCAAAGGCTCTTTCCGCCGTTCGAGTTCGCTGTTCTCCATCACCCCAAGAATTAAAATTATAAGGAGTTCTTGAAAAGATAATTGGAGCTTTTACAACGTTCTTTGGTCGATAAATATCTGTCGCCAACCTTATTCCATCTCGCATTGGAACCATAACCTTTTGGTCTATAATGGCGATGGCCTCAATTTTCTCAAGAATATCATCCTGAGCCTGAAGATTCAGAAAAGGTAAGCAACAAAAAACTACAAGGAATGTGGTAAAACAGGTCTTTTTCATCCTAAAAAATGTAATGATTAGATTAACATTCTAAAGGTAAATAAAAATGACTAATCTCTATCCTTATCTATTCTGAAAGTTGCAACAAAAGGAAGATGGTCGGATACGTTCTTCTTGTAATTTTCTCGTCCAATATCCATACTCTAATGCATAGGAAAAAGGCGAAGGCTTCCACGAATATATTCTTTACTGAAAGTTCGAGTTAAGGCAAAGCCATCCAAGAGGTTTGCCCTACCTTTTTTAAGAATATGTGAGAATCTTTCTTGAAGGTCCCACAAGAAGAAAGGAAATCCATTACATCATCACCGCCTAAATGATGAAAATCACTTATATCCTGACCAGGAATCATATTGAAATCACCAGTTAAAATAATATCCTCCCTCCCATTTGTTCTCAATTCCTCTATAAAACTAAAAATGACTTTGGCTTGTTCATCTCTAACTTTCTGATTTCTAAGTGTTCTACCAGATTTTAGATGTACCACTATTATCGTGAAATCGAATTTTCCTATTTTTAAATCTAGTACAAATGCCTTTCTTTTTGAAGTATCTCCAAGGTCCGATCCTTCAATAAATCTAGGATTAGAAGCAATAACCCCATCTTTGTAAAGAACTCCGTGATTCGCAAGTCCTGCTTTTATCTTATCAATAGATTCTATTGGACTAATTTCACTAATACGACAACCTCGGCATCAAGCATTACAAGTCCCTCGACTTGCCTATCGATGCGAGCATCAGTAATACCATGGAAACCTTCGAGGTTCCAGGCCGCGATATTTGCGGTAGATCTAGCAAATGTATTCATGTCTTTGAATTTTTAGTATAGAAAATAAATCATTTTCTAATAGGTCCTTTTAAATAAGTAAAATGTAACATCTCACAAATATAAATAACTGACTATCAACCAGCAAGGGGCTAATCTCCCTCTTTAAAGGGTTTTACCTTCTTTTACATAACTTAATAGAGCTTCTTCTCCTACAAAACAATTCATTTTGTATATTTGGAGAACCAACAATAACCAACCAAAGACCACTACAATGAAAAAATTACTATTGGTACTAATAGTCATTGGTTTTCAAGTGAACTATGCACAAGAAAACAGGAGCTACGATGGAACTGAAAACAATATTTCGAATCCCAATTGGGGAGCGGCTCAAGAACATTTTAGAAATTATGTACGTAATGGTTTCGCAGATTTAATTAGCGAGCCTGGAGGACAGGGTCTTGAAAACTCTAGAGCAGTAAGCAATGTACTTGGAAGTCAGATTGAATTCACACCAAACGAATTGGAGCTGAGTGATTTTGTTTGGGGCTGGGGTCAATTTATTGATCATGATATTAATTTTAATGATGATAACCCTGATGAAATACATAATTTCTTAGTTCCAGAATGTGATCCAGAGTTCGATCCTATGTGTACAGGAGCAGTTGAGATACGAATGTTTAGATCTTTATCCGATCCTGCAACTGGAACAGACATTAGCAACCCTAGAAAACATGTAAACGAAATAACCAGCTTTATTGATGGTTCTGGAGTTTACGGAAGTGATGAAGATAGAGCAAACTGGCTTAGAACCAATGTTGATGGTAAACTTAAGACATCTATTGGTGATTTTCTTCCTTGGAATACCATAGATGGTGAATACGAAAGTGTAATAGACCCAAATGCTCCCTTTATGGTATTGGATGGATTTCCAATCCCAGAAAAGTTTTACGTTGGAGGTGATATAAGAATAAATGAACAGCCAGGATTGATGTGTTTTCATACACTTTGGGTACGTGAGCATAATCGTTTGTGCGTTGAATTGAAAATTGAAAATCCATCTTGGACAGATGAGGAGTTATTTCAGCGTGCGCGCAAAGTGGTGGGAGCATTGATTGAAGCGATTACCTATGAAGAATTTCTACCAACAATTGGAGTTGAATTGGATCCTTATGCAGGTTATAACAGTGATGTGGAACCTAACATTTTGAATGTTTTTTCCGCAGCAGGCTATCGATTTGGCCATACCATGATCAACGGTAGACTTGTCCGTTTTGATGAAGCCGGTAATGACTGGATCTTTGGGGCCGTGGATTTGCGTGATGCATTTTTTAACCCATTAATCTTGAAAGACGAAGGTGGAGTTGCTCCTTTTTTCCGAGGTCTTGCCGCTCAAGAACATCAAATGGTAGACCCGCTAATCATGGACGACATTCGAAACTTTCTTTTTGGACCACCTGGAGCTGGTGGAATTGATCTCCTGTCTATTAATGTTGAACGCGCCAGAGAAAGAGGTCTGCCAGACTACAATTCTATAAGAGAAGATCTATTTCTTACTCCTCACACCGATTTCAATAGTCTTACCTCCGACCCTGATTTAAGTGCTGCACTTTTACAGGTATATGGCGATATCAACAGTGTGGATCCGTGGATTGGATTTATGAGTGAAGATCATGATGCAAGTACCATTGTAGGAGAAGGGTTGGGAACTATTTTAAAGATGCAATTTGGATTCGTAAGAGATGGTGATCGCTACTATTTTGAAAATGATCCAGCTTTTACGGCAGATGAAATAACGGCATTGAAAAACACAAAGTTGTCAGAAATTATTCTTCGGAATACGGTTATCGAATTGCTTCAGGAAAATGTATTTATTGCAGTACCACGTGGTAATCTAGCGGTAGAACTCTTTCCTTTTTCAGAAATTAAAAACATCAACTTAACTGCCTATCCGAATCCTGTTCAGAAGTATTTTAAACTGCGTGTTGAAGCCAAAAGAGCATCTCAGGCTACTTTGAGCATTTATGGCATAAACGCTAAGTTAGTTTCACAAGAACAATTACAAATCGAGAAAGGAGAAAACGAATTTAGTTTTGAGCTTAGTGACGCTTTGGCCAACGGTTTGTATGTTATTACGTTGACCTCGGATAGCGGAGATGGACAATTAAAGATCATTAAACGGAAGTAAATAGTTCAAACTCTTTTCTTTTAACATTGAGTGATAAAATGAGGGCGTCAAGATGCGATTCGTTTGTAGCATAATTGGTGATACAAGCCCTTAGCGTAAATACATTTCCCACTGGGTAATTGATAATCCAAGACTCCCCTGTTTCAAGGAAGGAGTTGTATATATATTTGGTAAACTCCGGATCATTTTCGAATTTTGAATCTGTGAAGCAGCTAATGGGTAGATCGGTATCATTGTATATTTTCCAATTGTTTTGAACCAGCTTCTTTTCTAACAACTGCCCCATTTCAATTTGATGCAGAATCGTTTCTTCATATCCTTTCCAACCAAAAACCAGCAATGGCATATATAATTTTAACCCAATAAACCTTCGTGACCATTGTATGGAATGCGTATAAGATCCCAATCGGTCTATTTCATCTTCTTCCTGGGGCATAAAATTGGCACGTATACTGAATGTTTTCCCTAAGGCATCCGGATGCTTCGTTAGGAACAAACTTGTTGCCATTGGCACAGAGAGCCATTTATGTGCATCAAAAGTTATCGAATCTGCTCTTTCAATACCATTCTGCAAGTACTTATACTGCTCAGTTAATACAACTGCTCCTCCATAAGCCGCATCTGCGTGTAGCCAAAGGTTATACTTTTTAGCTATGTCGGCTATTTCATTTATTGGGTTCTATTGCTCCTGCCCCTGTGGTTCCCATAGTTGCGAAAACAAAGAAAGGTTCTAACCCTTTTGCCACATCTAATTCAATCTGTTTTTCTAATTCCGAAGAAATCATTTTTTGTGAGGCATCTACTTTAATATATTTAACCGAGCTTCTTCCAAGTCCACAAACTTTAGCAGCTTTAATCGTTGCATGGCGACTGGCTTCGGAGCAATATACAACTGGTGCTTTCCTTAGAGCTCTTACACCATCTTCAATATAGGCTGGATATTTTTGTGTTAGTGCGGCAAGAACTCCTGTAATATGAGCCTCTTGCCAGCCTGTTGCAAATACACCGTCAATATCGGGTTTTTCATAACCGAACTTCTTCCCTATTTCCTGAATTAACAAATGTTCTACTTCTACTGCATAAGGGGCATGTCCTCAAGCCGCCAATTGTGGATTGAAATTTGCCGAAATAACATCTGCAATAATTGAAGGGAAATTAGGGCGAGGATTAAACATCCCAAAGTACCCAGGATGTGGTGTATGTACGGCATATTTAGTGGGGCCATTAAGAACGTCTTCTATCGCCTCATTTGTTGTTCGTTCAACATCGAAATTAGTGGTCAATTCATTAAGAACTTGATTTCTATCTGGGCATGTCCCCGCTTTTAATTCCTCGGTGTTTGCATAATAACCTTCTAATTTCTGGACAAGATGATTCCAAGTTTAACTTCTCTCTATTGGATTACTATCGAATTTCATAACATCTATATTTAGTTTGATTTAGATATATCAAATATATAGTGTGCATCTCGATTTAAAAATTAATATATTAATCAAATTATTATTTTTTCATTACTATTAATCGTATTTTTAAAGTTTACATTGATTATTTAATCAATTAAGCCTAATTTACATTTTATAGAATGGTTAATTGTTATACATTGCTGAATGTTTAATTATCAGATACCCAGATTATGAAACTAGATAAAACGAATTGGCTTATACTAGAAGAATTACAGAAAAATGCAAGAATGCCGTTAACTGAAATATCGCGTAAGGTTGGTATCTCTTCTCCAGCAGTTTCCGAACGAATCCTAAAAATGGAAGATGCTGGTATCATTGAAGGCTATAAGGCAAATATTAACTTGAAGAAAATAGGTTATGGAATGGGCGTGTTCATTTCTGCCAAGATTCGCTTTGGTCAAGTAGATAAATTTCATGAGCACATCCAACAAACTCCAGAGGTTTCAGAATGCTACAAACTAACAGGAAACGATTGTTTATTAATCAGAGCCAATGTCAAGGACATTGAACATTTGGAAAAACTAAATGGAGTGCTATCACATTTTGGGGAACTTACTACCTCTCTAGTGCTCTCTGCAGTTGTAGATAAGAGGATATTTAGCCGTGATGCGGATACCTTGAAAATAGTTAGTTAATGGACCCTCATTTTCCATTTGACAGCTTTACAGTCATTTATATCTAGTTGTAAGTGTTCAATTTTTTATGTAACTTCTTGATTATAAAATAAATAGACAGAGCCAAAAGCCGCAGCCCATATATTTTTCGTAAATTTAATAGCATTAATAAAGTCATAGTCATGAAACAAATATTCGTTATTACTTGTCTTTTAACTTTTATGACTTCAAACGCTCAAATAGTACCCATTCCCGATTTCTATTTTAAAGCTGAACTGTTAATTCATGACCCAGTTATTGACTTGAATGGAGACGGAGAAATTCAGGTAAGTGAAGCTGAAGCAACTATTAATATAGATGTACATTCTCTCCCGGTCATTTCATTTACTCCCTTGAGGGAATTGAGTACTTTACAAACTTGGAATCTTTAGACATTGAACATCATGAAACACTAGAACATATAGATATTACTCAAAATACAAAACTCACATATTTGAAGTGTAGTTATGCTGGATTAACCAGCTTAGATATTTCGCAAAATATAGAGTTAGAGGAATTATTTGCTACAGATAGCCCTATAGGAACTTTGGACATATCTCACAACCCAATGTTGGAAATCGTATTTTGCTTAGATTGTGATTTAAACACCGTTATAGTTGGTGATAACGAACTCTTAAGAACGCTATATCTACCTATAAATCAGATAACTGGAAATTTATATTTGTCTCATCTATCAAGTTTAAACGTGTTGAGTCTTGGCAGTAATCAATTATCAGGACTTGATATACAAAATGGAAATAAGCATCAGATGGGTGAGATGGTAGCCTCTGGAAGCCCATACCTACTATGCATACAGGTCGACAATGAAAATGCCTCTCGTCCAGCTTGTAATAATGGTTCTCCTGGCTGGTGTAAGGATCCTGATGCTGTGTATAGTGAGAGCTGCACATTTGGACTTGAGGATAATACCATGAATTCTTTTGTTCTATCCCCAAACCCATCCAATGGTGTAATCAATTTTCACCACACAGATGCTAACATAGGTGCAATTACAGTTTATTCCATATCAGGAAGAAAATTATTACATCGCCCGCTCGTTACCAATTTCCTTGGACATCTCTTTTTTAAGAAATGGAATGTACTTTTTTGAACTAACATCCAACATAGGTAAAGAAGTGCATAAAGTTTTAAAGAATTGATTTCTTTCAAAGCAATATTTTCTGAAACTAATTTATCTAATTACACCAATTCAGTTTCAATTATTATCTGGCTCTGTAAAGTTCTATGTACAGGACATTTTGAGGCTATCTCCTTTAATCGTTGCTTCTGCTTATCATCTAGATCCCCAACAAATTTTAAACGTTTAGAAATATGGTCAAATCGTGTTGGCTTATCAATATCAATAAGAAGATCATCGCTATGTTTTTTGGAATAGGTGATATAGGCATAAACTTCTTGTAAATCCCATTTCTTTCGTTCGGCATATAACTTTAGAGTCATTACCGTGCAAGCAGCCAAACCAGCGCTTAAAAAGTCATAAGGAGAGGGTCCAAAATCATCTCCACCTACGCTTTCTGGTTCATCTGCAATTAGAGCATGCTTTGCGGTCTGTATGGAGGTAGTAAAATTGTCTTCAACTAAATTGAGGTGAACGACCAGTTGTTCCCCTTCCGTTGAGATCATTGCATTGTCCACTGGTTCAAAATAACGTTGAACCCAGCTACCAATTATATTACCTGCATATAAACTATCTTTAGACTGGGACAATAAATGATCCGCACCATCTAAGCTCACAAAGCTCTTTGGGTGCTTAGCATGATGATAGATTTCTTGGGCGTTCTCAATACCAACGACCTTATCGAACGGAGCGTGCATGACTAAAATAGGCTTCCGAAGTCCTTTTATAATAGAGGGTAAATCTGTTTTGCTAAAGTCATTCACAAATTCCTCATTGATTATAAATGGTCTTCCTCCAATATTCACCCGAACTTCGCCTTTCTCCTTTATCTCTTCAACGTCGTGTGAAAAAAGATGCGTCACATGATTCACCGTGGCTGGTGTTCCTATGGTTGCGACCGCCTTTATATTTTCTAACTTCGACGCAGCAACAATAACGGCAGCACCACCCAACGAATGACCAACTAGCAATCCAGGAGCCTGATGATTTGCTTTCAAATAAGCATCCACAGCAAGTAAATCATCTACATTTCCTGAAAAATGACTCTCTGCAAATTCACCTTCGCTCCTTCCCAAACCAGTAAAGTCAAAGCGAACCACTCCAAAACCATGATTCGTTAAAGCCCGTGATATATTCTTCACAGCACTTAATGTACTTGTACAAGAAAAACAATGTGCGAAAATCGCATAATAATTTGGTTTTTGATTGGCAGGAAGCTCTAAATACGCCTGAAGCTTATGCCCCTTATTGTTTATAATGTTCAGCTTTGTATTCTTCATAATTGTAACTTTATTTTACCGTTGTCATCCGTTTCAAACGGCTATTCGTATGTTTCGAGAATTTTTGTAAGAGTATTTTTAGCTTGGGTTGGATAAAACGTTCACAAAAAGGCTTCTCTGGATTTTTATAATAATAATCGGTGATTTGTTCTCTGGAAGGGTTAAACAAGCTAAAAGCCAGAACTTCGGTAATTAAATTATTTCCAAAATCCTTCTGAAAGTTCATAATCATCACCTTAGACTCCTTTTTCTGTTCTTCCGAAAAAACATATACTGCGGAACGATACTTCGACATCATAGAATGGTCAGAAGTACTTTTATGGGTATGCAAATGAATCTCAATTAGTACATCAAGCGAAATCAAACTTCTCTCGAAATGTACAACCACTGCCTCAGAAAATGCACTTGTCTCACCAAAAGAAACCACGTAACCCTGCTCAACTTTTGAGACACCGATAAGAGATTGAAATACCGCTTCGGTACACCAATGACACCCTCCTCCTAACCCTATTTTAGAAGAACATTCCATCCTATTAAGAACTGCAAGATAGCATTGAACAACCTACTTTATGTCTAGCCCATTCTGGCCTTTTTGCAAACCACTTTTCGTACTTGGGCTGTTCACTATATGGAGATTTTAAAAGGGTGAACAATTCGTCTATCACCGAGTAATCTCCATTATCGGCTGCATCTATAGCTAATTGCGCCATATAGTTTCGCAATACGTATTTTGGATTGACTGCGTTCATTTCTTCTTTTCTTTCTGAATCTGAAAGCGTTTCTTGCTGTAGACGAATTGCGTAGCGCTCGAACCACTCATTCCAACCTTGACGTACACTATCTGAAACTTCTACAGGATTATAAAATGCTTCAGAAATAACCGCTAATCCATTTAAAGTATCATTTTTATTTAAGTTCGATAAACTCCTAAAAAACAGAGTCATATCAGTTTCAGTTAATTGCAAGATATCTTCCAAATCTTTTATCAAAATAGCATCATCATTTTCTTCAGAAACCAAACCAATTTTAGATTTCATCATCTCCAAAAATCGTTTCTCATATTCAATTTTATAGCTTTCTAGAACTGCTTCCAACCCTGTCGACTCCTCAATCAACGGATATAAAGCATTTGCTAACTGATATAAATTCCATAGCACAACATCCGGTTGATTCCCATATCTATATCTCCTATGTTGGCTATCGGTAGTATTGGGTGTCCAATCGGGATCATAACCTTCCAACCAGCCATAAGGTCCATAATCTATTGTTAATCCAAGGATCGACATATTATCGGTATTCATAACACCATGCACAAAACCAACACGTTGCCAATGGATTACCATTTCTAAACTCCGTTCAACGACCTCCTTAAAGAAAGTAACATATGAATCCTTTGAAGGCCTACTTAATTCTGGAAATAGTTGCTTGATCGTATAATCTACAAGAGTTTTCAAGGTTTTCATGTCCTGCCTTACTGCAAAAATTTCATAGCTGCCAAAACGTAAAAAAGAGGGAGATACTCTACAAACAACCGCTCCTTTTTCGTATGCCTGATTTCCATTATAGAGTACATCGCGTAATACTTCATCACCGGATAAAGCCAATGATAACGCTCTGGTCGTTGGAACTCCCAAATGATGCATCGCTTCACTACATAAATACTCGCGAATAGAAGAACGCAAGACCGCCAGACCATCCGCGGTTCTAGAATATGGCGTAGCTCCTGCTCCTTTCAATTGAAGTGTCCATGTTTTATCATTATGTAAAACCTCTGCCAAATTAATTGCTCTTCCATCTCCTAATTGTCCAGCCCAATTTCCAAATTGATGACCACCATAGCACATCGCATAAGGCGAAGTATTCGGAATTATTTGATTGCCAGTGAAGACCTTTAAGAACTCATCGGACATTGCTTCTTTACTGGATAATCCAATTGTTTCGAGCGTCTCTTTCGAAACGTGAAGCATTTCAGCCTTTTTAGTCTTAGCTGGTGAAACATAAGAAAAACAAGATTTAGGTACCTGTCTTCTTGTGTTTTCAGTAACCGGATCTGATGGTAGTAATTTATTAAATGTGTCCTTTATTTTTAGTTTCATAGTTTCCTTTCTCCTAGGATTTCAATTTATCAAGCCATTGCCACAATTCTTCATCTTTTGGATTCCTCAATTTCTTTTCACCTATAAGAATTGTTGGAAAATTAAGTCTCCCATTTAGATAAAGATCTCTTAATTCTACAGTATTATCCTCATTCTTAACGACATCCAAAAACTCAAAAGAAATCATCCTTTCCTCCAAAAGGCTCTGGTAGTATTGTGTTTTATGACAATTCTCTGCCCCATAGAGCCTAACTTTTAGTAGTTTCATCCAATCTGCTGAATTGTTTTAAGTACCTCTATTGCCTTGTCGGCATTAAGATGAAAATTACCAAAGACGATAGTGTCATGTTGATCTATAAAAATAAACCAAGGTGTTCCTCCAGTTCTATAGCTCATCATGATTCTTGATCGATTCCCAGTATTTTCATCTCCTGGATCGTGCCCAAAAGGAATTTCCAAATCGTATTGTTTTTGAGTCTCTATAATTTTATCGAAGGTGTTTTCATGATGCCCTTCGAACACAGTTTGAACCGCCAAAAACACCACTTCTTTAGTACCCTTTAAAGCATCTATCATTTTCTTTAAAGACGGAAATCCCTGACTATGACAACCAGAACACCAACTTTGAAAACAATAAACTACTTTGAACTTACCTTTAAAGTCGGATAATCTTATTGGTTCTATTGAATTTCCACTTGCGTCAATCCATTGGTTTACCTCAAATTCCGGCGCCTTATATAGAATGTTTTCGTCAGTTTTAGAATTCATCTTGAATTTCCTTTCTTTTTAATTGACATTGAATGGTTTATTTAAGTTTTTCCGAGTGCATCGAACGGAGTTTAGCCAATTTAGGTTCAATTACAACTCTACAGTAACCTTGAGAGCTGTTATTTGCGTAATAACCCTGATGATCATTTTCAGCTTCAAAGAATTCAGCAATCGGGCTTAATTCAGTTACAATTGGATCCTGAAAATAAGGGGCCATTTCTTTAAAAACGATTTCAGCAATTTCCTTCTGCGCCTCGTTATGATAATAAATAACAGATCGATACTGCGTTCCAGCATCAGCGCCTTGGCGATTCAAGGTTGTGGGATCATGGCTCGTCATAAATACAATAAGTAGATCTTCAAAAGACAATATAGATGGATCAAAACTTATTTGAATTACCTCTGCGTGGCCAGTTAAACCAGAACAAACCTCTCTATAGGTTGGTCTTCCCGGCACGGTCCCTCCAGTATAACCCGAAATCACTTTTTCAACACCTTTTAATTCATTAATCACTGCTTCAATACACCAAAAACAGCCACATCCAAGAGTGGCTAATTCTAATTTACTCCTTTTCATTTTCAACCCTTTCTGTTTTAATCTGCATAGATTCAGAATTAATACAATAACGCAATCCGCTGGGTTCTGGGCCATCTGGAAATACATGCCCTAAATGTCCGTCACAAGTGTTGCACATTACCTCCACACGCACCATTCCAAAAGCGGTATCTCTATCATATTTTATGGAATTCTCTTTAATGGGTTGTGTAAAACTTGGCCAACCGCTACCCGACTCAAATTTAATGGTTGAATCAAATAAGGGCGTATCACAACAAACACAATTGTATTGTCCCTTATCATAAATACTACACAGTGCTCCAGAATGAGGCGCCTCTGTCCCTTTTAAACGCGTTACTCTAAATTGTTCAGGGGTTAATTGAGTCTTCCATTCGGCTTCCGGTTTTTCAACACGTTTGTCAGGTACTGGATTTCCATTTACACTAAAATTAATAACTTCTTTCCAAGTTAACATACTTTTCCTTTCGTACTTTTAATTAATAATTCTTTGTTGTAAGCATGGGTTTGTCGTACAAATGCCAATAAACTTACAAACCTGAGATTCCTATTGCCTAATGTAAGATACGACAAAGCCACTTCAGAATTTCTTCCGAAGTGGCTACATTTTAAAATATATAGATTTAAATAGTACGTCTTATTCGAGCACTACTTTGAAAACCTTATTGCCGTCCTTGGACTTCAGTCTAACAAAGTAAATACCTGTGTTAAGCCTTACTCCACTATGATCTGTTCCATTCCAAACAAAGCGTTGTTTTCCCACTACGCTTCTATCCAATAAAGTGTTCACTTTTTTTCCTCTCAAGTCAAAAACTTCAACCGTTACTTTTTCTTCATTTTCACTAAAAAACTCAATCGTTGTTTCATCGCTAAATGGATTTGGAAAATTTTTGAATTCCGAAATTGTTTCCGAAGAAAAATCATTTATTCCTAAAAGCGCAGGTGTAATTTGACTGTAATAGACGTCTTGTCCTCCGTTAATTGTATTTACCCAAGCCAAATGCGCATTATTATTATCTGAGACCATATCAAAATAGTCACCCATCTTATTCTGTTGTGGATACCCTATATGCGGATCGAAAGCTGGAGAAAGTTTAATGTTTGGAAACCAAGTTTCTCCTTGGTCTTCGGAATATGTAAAATAAAGAGCAGACATATCAGTTCCTGTAGGTGCATTACGCGTATCTAACCAAGCTACATCAATACGCCCATTTGGAGCAACAGACATAGTTCCAAACCATTGGTAGGCTTCTGTTCCCGAGTCAGTATTGATCCTTACAGGGGCCGAAAAAGTAGTTCCTCCATCTGTACTTTTAGCAAACATAACGTCTCCCTGATCACTATTTGAATTTCTATCTACCGAAGCCAATACATAAACATTTCCATCTCCAGCTCCACCGGAAACATCTACATCTATCCAAGCCTGACCTAATAAACCTTGTGGGTTAATAGGAACAAAGCCACTTAATTGTCCGTCTAAATCTACTGCATTAACGGAGTTCCAAGTTGGAGTAACGGTTGGATCTTGAGCGTTGGTTGATTTTACAACCACAATTCCACTATTATTTCGACCAACCATATATAAAGTACCATCTGCATCAACAGCTAAAGTCCCCCAAAAAGGATCACCATCAATTACTAGACAATCTTCAAAACTATTACTCCCATCCGTGGATCGTGTAAAAGAACCAGGAGCACAAGTTGTAAATGAAGAGTTCCAGTATGAATAATTGTTTCCGTCACCAACACCGCCGCTTCTATCAATTCGCATCCATTGTTTATCACCGCCTTTAGCAGGAAAAGGAGCTCCCCAGTCAATGCCTCCATCTGTTATCTTATAAACATCGCAATTAAACGTTCCTCGAAGACTATTGTAATAAAAATTACCGTCAGCATCAAAATCCAAAACTGGATCAGATCGAAATACACCTGGGTTTAAAACACCTGGAAAAGTCCAAGCTTGTCCACCATCCAAAGAATACGCATTACCGGCCTGTCGAAAATTACTAGTGACCGTATCAAATTGGCGCCAACCAATAACAATTCGATTGGGATTAGTTGGGTCAACTGCTATCGAAGGTTCATTTCCTGCATCTCCAATAATATCATCGCCATTTATATCTACGTTTGCTTGGCGAGTAAAGATGTCACTGCCGTTTTCACTATACGATGGACCACGCTCCATTGCGGCCCGATCCACAAAAACATAAGGATCATCAGGGGTTTCATTATAACGTTCTCTAAGGCCTTGTGAAAAACTTAATAAAGGAATAAGAAGCAAAAACAAAAAAAGTTTAGCTTGCAAATTAAGTTGAACTCTGGTTTCAATTGTATTTTTCATAGCAATTTGATTTAGTTTTATTTAAAAATACGATTTCCTGAATAACTTACAAGAGACTGTGAGTCAATTTAGTATATAATTATGGTAAACGTCTATCGGCATTTACCAATTCATAACGACAAGATGTTGTGGCATCCTTTTTGGTAGAAGTTGCAAATTGCTCAAAAAAGTTCAAAACCCAAATAAATCCACTGAATCCAACACCTTATGTAAGGAATACTAAATTATTTCTTACATTCGTCTTATAAAAAATAAAAATGCTTAAGAAGTTTTCCCTACTCACCCTTATTGTCCTATGCACAATGTCTGTTCATGCTCAGGATGAACCTATTCAAATATTGGAAGAAAGAGTTGCAAATAGATTGATGTTGCACGCGTTGAATGAAACCGATATTGATTATGATATGAAGATTACGGTAGAAGGCACGGGTTTTAGACAGAGTAAAGCGAAGCCAAGGCTCATAAGAATTCCCGCTACTTCTAAAGTAAAAAACGTTGCACGGATAATGCTTCTGAAAGGAAAGGAACCAAATTACACATACAAACTTGTAATCAATGATAGTTTATCTAGACGTGCATTACGTAAGCAATACACAAAGGTGAAAATCAAACCAAAAAAACCTATTACCATTTACCTTACTCAAAACTGTGTGAGTTGTGATAGCATCATCAAGCCCCTTGAAGATAGTAAGTGGGTATACACCAAATACGATCTTAATGAGAAACCAGAAATTGCAAAGCAGTTGAAAATAGCGGTTCCACAATTGGACACGCTCACAACGCCTCTATTTAGTATTGGTGGGTTAATATTCCCTAAAGTGCAATCATTCGAGGAATTGATGGAAGAAATGAATAAAGAAGAAGAGAAAGAAAAGTAGTATTACTTCTTATTGCGTTTATTGTAGTTTTTATCGCCTCTCGTTTTGGGTTTTTTGTATTTCTTTTCAATTTTACGTCTATAGGAGCCACCCTGATTTTCCTTTTGATTTTTAAGGCTCTTTTCATGAAAACTAGCACCGCGTTCTTCAACCAATGAAGCCTTATGAGGGTTGTTTATTTCTACAACTGGAGGTTGTTCTGCTGGAGTGAGTCTTTTTGCAATTTCTATTTCTGAAGACATTTCGATCTTCGGAATTCTATAATCCATTAAAGCCTCTATCTTCAATTTCCCTTCCTCTTCCTTTTCCGTATAAAATAGCAGTGACCTTCCCTCCTGCTCTGCACGTCCGGTTCTACCAATACGATGCATATAATTTTCTGGAAAACCTGGTGTATCAAAATTCACCACATGGGTAATCTTATCCAAATCTAATCCACGAGCCATCACATCTGTGGCTACCAAAATTCGATTTTTTCCTTCATCAAATTGACTGATTGAACGTATTCTGTAATTCTGGGTTTTGTTGGAGTGTATCACACAACTCTCTTCTCCATAGGGTTCTTCCAACTCTTCAAACAACCTGTCCGCACTTCGTTTATTGGAAACGAAAACCAAAACCTTACTATATACCTCTTTGTCCTTCAGTAAATTAACCAACAAATTCACCTTGGTGTAAAAATTTGGAACGGAATAACATTGTTGTGAAATATTATCTAACGGCGTTCCGCTTAGCGCAACCGAAACTTTCGTTGGTTTTATAAAAAAATCATTAATTAGAGTTTCTACATCATCTGTCATTGTTGCTGAAAACATAATATTCTGACGACGGTCTGACAACAAATCGAATATGTTTGTTAGCTGAAATCGGAAACCAAGATCCAACATTACGTCGACCTCGTCTATTACCAACTTTCGAACGGTTTTTAACTGAATAGATCTACTCAGTGTCAGATCATACAAGCGTCCTGGTGTAGCAACCACGATATCCACGCCTTCAGCAATTGCTCGCTTTTGAGTATTAATATTTGTTCCTCCATAAACACCAAGGGTTCGTAGACTCAAATATTTCGAAAACTTCTCAACCTCATCCACTACCTGCAATACCAACTCACGGGTTGGCACCAAAACCAATACTCTTAAGTTTGGTTCTTTAGAAAACTTCAAATCCTGAAGAATAGGTAACATATAACCTAATGTCTTCCCCGTTCCAGTTTGTGCGATACCCACCATATCCTTTCCAGAAAGCACCACTGAAAATGACTCCGATTGTATAGGTGTTGGATGTTCAAACCCCAAATCATCAATTGCATTGCGCAATGGATTGGAAAGTTTAAAATCTTGGAAAGTCTTCATTAATATCGATTTTTGGCAAAGGTAAGACAATGGATTTAGGCATACACTACAATTTTGATAATTGCCTCCTTATATAATCGACAATCTTATTCAAATAAAACCATTAATTTCAAGGCAACCCAATGTATCTTTGTTCGCACAACTTTTAAACATTCGCTCTTGCATCCAAACAATATTCATCAAGCCGCTTATAACTTTGACACCCTTGTTGAAAGTCATCCCGAACTCGCAGTATTTGTGATGACAAATGATCGAGATACCGAAACCATTGATTTTTCAAATAGCGAGGCCGTTCTTCATTTAAATAAAGCTTTACTTAAGCGACATTATAATATTCAGGATTGGACTATTCCTCAACACTATTTATGCCCTCCTATTCCTGGTAGGGCCGACTATATTCATCATATAGCCGATTTACTTTCAGAAAACACGAACAACAAAAAGATAAAAGGGCTTGATATTGGTGTTGGTGCAAATTGCATCTACCCTATTCTGGGAAGTAGAATTTACAATTGGAATATGGTGGGAGTTGATAGCGATGCAGCTGCTATCGCTTCGGCTAAAAAGAATGTAAGTGCTTCGGAAGGTTTAGCAGATACTATCGATATTCGATTTCAGGAAATAAAAGCAAACATTTTTGAAGGCATTACTGGGGAAGGTGAATATTTTGACTTTAGTATGTGTAATCCGCCCTTTCACACTTCCGAAGAAGAAGCAACAAAAGGAACGCTAAGAAAGTTGAGAAATCTTCAGCAGAAAGATCAACCATATCAAACTAAA
Organism: uncultured Ulvibacter sp.; assembly: GCA_913063405.1. Lineage (GTDB taxonomy): Bacteria > Bacteroidota > Bacteroidia > Flavobacteriales > Flavobacteriaceae > Ulvibacter. The sequence continues at coordinate 44,680 of CAJXZB010000015.1, read as the reverse complement.
AAAGAGATTACCTTAAATTTTGGTGGTCAGGCCAATGAACTATGGTGTAATGGCGGTGAAGCGCTCTTTATAAAGAGAATGATTAAACAGAGTGTTCAATTTAAAACGCAAGTAGGTTGGTTTACTACACTCGTTTCGAAAAAGGACAACTTAAACAAGATATATAAGCAACTTGATAAACTAAAAACTACTCATAGAACCATTAAAATGGAACAAGGAAATAAACAAAGTAGGGTCGTAGCTTGGACGTTTGTATAAATTAATCTTCTGGTGGATACCCGTGAATATCTTCAAAAACACGATCAAAATTCTCTCGTAAATAATTTCGAAGCTTCAATCTGTAGTCCTCTTTTAACCAGGTAAGGAAATTGTGCGTGCTTTTGCTAATGCACTTAGAATAACGTTCAATTCTGAAGTCAATATCGTCACCAAGCATTTTTGCCAGGCCAAGAGCGTCATAGACATCATCGCTGTTTTCAATGCAGATATACGCATGTTGTTCGATCGAGCGTTCTAGAATAACTTTTGAAGTTTCCCCATTTCTAACCGAATCTACATAGGCTTTTTTAACGTCAAAATACACTTCTTTAGACTTACTAAATTCCCCTCTTAACTCCTCAGGCATCTCATACTTAAAGAAACTTTCAAGCTCTTCATCATCCATCAAATTGTCTAGGTAAGATGTTGGATATTTAAAGATGCGCTGCCAATCCAAATCCGCACCCCAAGGCCCAAAACGATGAAAGTTATTTCCAAGGTCAATGACATCAAAGCTATTTTTGTTCTTGAGGATTCGAGATCCACGACCTATCATTTGATAATATAACGTCAATGATTTTGTAGCACGATTCAAAATAATAGACTCAACTGTAGGCTCATCAAACCCTGTTGTTAATATACTTACTGAAGTTAATATTGCATCTGGAGTATCTCTAAACCAAGTTAGAATCTGTTTTCGTTGTTTTTTTGTTGCCGTATTGTCCAAATGCATAATTGGATATCCTGCATGTTTAAAGGCATCGTATACATAAAGTGAGGTATTAATACCATTGTTAAAGATCAGTGTCTTTTTACCAAGGGAACGCTCTTTATATGCTTGCAAGAGTCTACTAAGCATGTCGGTTCCCATATAAAGATCATCAGATGATTTAACCGTATAATCTCCATTGGCTCCTACCTCCAAAGAGGTTAATCCTACGTTATAAGAATATACTTCGGCTCGAGAAAGGAACTCATTCTCGATAAGCGATTCGATAGACTCCCCAACAATTAGCTCATCATAATTTTCATTCATTGGAAGTTTTATATTAGAACTCAACGGTGTTGCCGTCACTCCTAATAAAAATGATTTCTCGAAAAACTTAAAAAGCTTGGTAAATGAGTTGTAGTGAGCTTCATCAATTATGACTAAGCCAATATCTGATATATCCAATTTGTCTTCTTGAAGTCTGTTGTTTAGTGTTTCAACCATCGCAACGAAACAACTGTACTCGCTTTGATCATCAAGGTTAGCAGTACTATTGATAACCTTATTGACAACGTTAAATTCTGTAAGCATAGCTGAAGTTTGCTTACAAAGTTCAATACGGTGTGTAAGTACTAATACTTTCTTCTTATGATTCTTTAGGTATTGACGAACAATTTCAGAAAAGATCACAGTTTTACCACCACCAGTTGGCAGTTGATATAGTAAGTGATAATCTTCGGCAGCATCATCAAAAGCTTTGAATATCTTATCAATTGCTCCTTTTTGATAACTATAAAGATCCTTTCCGCTTTTACGCTCTTCTGTTACTGTAACTGATTCTTTGCTCGACATTCAAATTTTTTAGACGTGCAAAGATAGCTCCTATTAGAGGGTTATGACTAATATTTTTTCAAAATTGTTAATGAATATTAACAAAGGTGAAATAAAAAACTAATTTATCTCCCTCCCACTAGTGTTTATATGGGATACGAATTATTAACTAAGTTAATTATGTGTTAAAATAGTACTTTGTTTAGCATAGTACTGTAACATTTCTAGAATTGTCTCGTCTATTAGATATCAACCATTAAAAACTAGCAATTATGAGAACATTAAACAGCAATCAGATCACAGAGAAAGTAGCTACAACAAAAGGATATACGTGGAACCTTAAAAGACGTTACAGATAGTCTTGAAGCAGTTTCAATCAAAAACGAACAAAATCAACCATTAAAACTAGCAATTATGAGAACATTAAATAGCAATCAAATCACAGAGAAAGTAGCCACAACAAAAGGATATACGTGGAACCTTAAAAGACGATATAGATAGTCTTGAGACAATTTCGATCAAAACGAACAGAATCAATCATTAAAAACTAGCAATTATGAGAACATTAAACAGCAATCAAATCACGGAGAAAACAGCTACAACAAAAGGATATACGTGGAACCTTAAAAGACGTTACAGATAGCCTGAAACGCCTCAATCAATCAACAAAAACGAACAGCCATGAAAATTTTACGTAATAGTAAAGAAAATAGAAAGAATGGAGAGCAAAGGCAACATTCCCTTTTGTACTTTGAAGTAAATATTCTAAATAACTTTGACAATCCTATGACAGAAAACCTCAGTCGTTTTGCGAGTTAAATAATCAACCTAGCCCAGCCTGAAGCCAGATTCTAAAAAATTAGAATCTGGCTTTTTTACTAGTCATAGAAGCCATATTCATCAGTTTCTTCCCAATATAAGGAGAGCGTTTTGTCTAGCAAAAAGTCATTATTTTGTTTAAATTCTTCGGAGGCAATTTCAAAATAGATAAGAGATTCGTTTCCATAATCATCATCAGTCATAAAAAGGGTGTCCTCTTTCTTTAAACCTGGATTGCAGTTATTTTTCATGATATTATAATTTAATAAAACAATAAATCCGTTTTATTGCTTCGGTATATAAACAAAATTAATATCGATACTTCTTCTGTACAACTTTAAAAACCCTAAATACAACAAGGTTTAGCACTCTAATTAAATAGGAAAACTCCTGTACAATATTGGTAAAATTCCTGTTTAGGGAATACTTAAAGTAATAACAGATGAGGCTATGTCTACAAAAGATTTATATTCCTATCTTTGAGATAATCCTTTAATTCAGCTGAAATGAAAAGCAAAACACCCCTACTTTTAGGGTTCTTAACGATCTTCCTATTTATTTCATGTCAAGAAAAAGAAACAAAAATGACCGAAGAACAGCTTATAACAAAGGCAGAAACCATACACGAAAGGGTTATTACTTTAGACACCCATTGTGATATAAACATTAAGAACTTTACAGATTCAATTAACTATACGCAAGAATTAGAAAATCAAGTTACCCTTCCTAAAATGAAAACTGGTGGACTGGATGTTGCCTGGTTTATTGTGTATACAGGTCAAGACACTTTGACAGACGAAGGCTTTACAAAGGCCCACGAAATTGCGATCTCCAAGTTTAATGCAATTCATAATCTCACAAATAAATTCGCTCCAGACGAAATTGAACTAGCTACAACTTCTGCAGATGTCCGTCGTATTGCTGCTTCTGGAAAAAAAGTGGCTATGATAGGTATTGAAAACGGATATCCAGTTGGAATGAATATTAGTAATGTAAAGAAATTCTATGATTTAGGAGGACGTTATATGTCATTGGCGCATAACGGACATAGCCAGTTAAGTGACAGCAATACGGGAGAAGAAGACGATGTTTGGCTGCACAATGGTTTGAGTGAACTTGGAAAAGAAGTAATTGCAGAAATGAATCGCCTGGGAATGATGATCGATGCTTCTCACCCCTCGAAAGAAGCTATTAAACAAATGATCGAGCTGAGTAAAGCTCCTATTATCGCCTCCCATTCTTCGGCAAGAGCCTTATGCAATCATAGCAGAAACCTTGATGACGAAATGCTTGGATGGATGAAGGAGAATGGTGGTGTAGTTCAAGCAGTGGCTTTTAAGGCCTATTTAAGTACAGAAAAAAATGATGCTCGTTCGAATGTTGAAACGGAAGTTGGGGAAAAAATAATGGATTCTATCGGTGGAACCTGGTACGAATGGAAGGACGTAAAACATCTTTCTGCCCAAGAAAGAGAATCTTTTTATACAAATTATGAGGTCATGGCAAGGATACGAGCGGAGCAATTAAAATCCAGAACCGATTTACCTCCAGCTGTGGACGTCTCAGATTTTGTGAATCATATCGACTATTTAGTTGAGAAAATGGGACTAATCCATGTTGGTATTAGTAGTGATTTTGACGGTGGCGGTGGTATTGAAGGTTGGAGCGATGCTTCTGAAACATTTAATGTTACTTTGGAATTAGTGCGACGAGGTTATTCAGAAAAAGAAATTGAAATGCTTTGGAGCGGTAACTTACTTAGAGTTTTAGATGAAGTTGAAGCTGTGGCAAAACAGCTTTCAGAAGGTTAGATTATAAATAAACTTCTTTAAACTGAATTCCGAGCGCTTTACGGAGTTCGTGAATACGTTGTAATTCTCCAGGAATTATTAACGCTAGAGAAACGCCTGTTTTTCCAGCTCTAGCTGTTCTCCCACTTCTATGCGTATAATAATCATTATGATCTGGCAATTGATGATGAATAACAAAAGCCAGATTATTAACGTCTATACCCCGGGCTGAAACGTCTGTGGAGACTAAAATTTGAAGGTTTCCTTTCTTAAAAGAACGCATCACTTTTTCTCGCTCTCTTTGTTGCATATCGCCTTCTAACGCCTCTACCGAAAAACCTCTATCTTTCAGAGCTGTTGCCAAATTTTGAGTTCCTGCTTTGGTTCTGCAAAAAACAATACCTCTTTCGGTTCCTCGACTCTCTATCAATTTTGAAAGCAAGTCTACTTTATCCTTTATAGTGGTGTTGATATATTGATGGGTAATATTGGCATTGACCAATGAATCTTTATTTACCTCTACCCTAGCCGCATCTACCGACATATAAGTACGAATAATCTTTTTGATTTCTTCTGGCATTGTCGCAGAAAACAGCCAGGTATTTCTCGTACCGTTTGTATACTTTAAGATTCGATTTAAATCCTGCTTAAACCCCATACTCAGCATTTCATCCGCTTCGTCTAGCACTAAAGTAGAGATATTCTTGATATTGATATCTCCTCGCTCTATAAGATCCAAAAGGCGACCAGGTGTTGCTACCACTATATGTGTAGTACGTTTCAAAGAATTGATTTGCCTTTCAATCTTCTCACCCCCGTAAACACCTTCAGAAAAGATTTTAGCATCACAGTACTTTGTAAACTTAAAAAGTTGTTTTTGGATTTGCTGTACCAGCTCTCTGGTTGGCGCAAGGATTAAAGTCTGAATTTCTGGATTTGCAGTATCTATATGTTGCAAAAGTGGCAACCCAAAGGCCGCCGTTTTACCCGTACCAGTTTGTGCTAAACCAATTAAATCAGTTTTAGAGTGCAACAGAATTGGAATCGCTATTTCTTGAATTTCAGTTGGATGTTTAATTCCAAGCTCTTTTAAGCCTTTAACGAAGTCCTTTCGAACCCCCAATTCAAGAAATGTTGACATATTGGTCTATTAACTATATTTTTTTAACACGAACAGCGTTCAAGCCTTTTTGCCCCCTTTCAAGTTCAAAACTCACTTGGTTACCTTCCGTAATATCTTCGGTAGTACCACTAACATGAACGAAATATCGTTCTTGATCAACCATATCGATAATAAACCCGAAACCTTTAGAACTATCATAGAAATCAACTTTTCCTTCGTGTACAGGATCAATTTCTTCAGCAGCTTCTCTTTTAGGCACGCCAATTTCAATGCTCTCTGCATCTACTTTTACCTTCTGAGAAGGGTCTGGAGGTGTGTCTGTAAACCTTCCGAATTCGTCAACATATACAAGCATATTCTCAAGAGCTCCGCCTTTTGAGTTTGCTCTGCGTTCTGCAGCTTTCTTCTTCTTGTCTTCCTGCTTTTTTAAGCGTTTTTTTTCTCGTTCTTTTTTACCGTAGGTCTCTTGTGATCCTGCCATTAAATTTAAAATTTAGTTATTATATGTTGCAAAGGTACGTTTTATTATATGGGAATGCACGTTTTTGAATTCCCAACCAACAGAATAGTTTAGTTTTGTCATTAATTATTCTGAAATCTAATACTAGTGAAACAAGAAGCGTACCACCGTCACTTTATTTTACATAAACCTTATGGTTATATAAGTCAGTTTATTAGCAATGATTTGAAAAGTCATAAAAAGAAATTTCTTGGATCCCTTTACAATTTTCCTGAAGGAACTATGGCTATTGGTAGATTGGATGAAAAAAGTGAAGGGTTATTGCTTTTAACAACAAATGGAAAAATTAGCACAACAATTAATAGTAATAAGGTTGAAAAGGAATATTATGCTCAATTGGATGGTTTAATTACTTCCAAAGCAATAGAAAAACTTAAGAATGGTGTGGAAATTGGTTTGGATGGAAGAAAGTATATCACCAAACCAAGTAACGCCTTGGTAATTGAGTCCCCTAACTTCCCTGAAAGGGCAAGAAGAAGAATAAGAGATGATCGCCATGGACCCACATCCTGGATTTCTATTACCCTTACCGAAGGTAAATTTAGACAAGTTCGTAAAATGACTTCTGCCGTTGGCTTTCCTACCCTCCGACTCATTCGTGTAAGAGTTGGTGACTTTAAACTTGACCAGATGGTCTCTGGTGATGTTTTGGAATTGGAAAAATTAATTGAACTACCCTCAATATAAGCACTTCCCCTTCTCTATCTTTTATGTTAAATTAAAATAATGCTACCAAATGGTTGCGTATTATTAAACTTTCTTTACTTTAACAACTTATTAGTTGCATATTAATCAAAAATCAAATATTATGAAAGATGCTATTATCAAAGAACAAATCTTTAACGGTCCTATAGATACAGTTTGGCAAGCCATAACAGTTGCCGAAGAAATGTCCATCTGGCTAGAGCCTACAAATTTTAAAGCTATTAAAGGGTTCCGGTATGTTATAAATGCTAAGGCCAATGACTGTCCACCAATTGTAGGTGAAGTCATCGAGGCAGATCCTTATACGCTAGTATATTCTTGGATTATAGAAGCCAACCCAGTTAGAACTCTCGTCAAATGGGTTCTAGAAGAGGTTGAAGGTGGAACTAAAGTATATCTTGAACATTCCGGTATAGCCAATTATTCGGGAGAAGATGCGATCGCAATGTTTGAAAGCTTCTCTGGAGGTTGGGAAAAGTGCTTTAATGGAATTACCAAACATCTGCAAATTGAAACAAATGCAGGATAAAATAACAAAAGTACTTAGAGCGATTGCAGATCCAACTAGGCGTGAAATTTTTCACGTCCTAGTTTTGACAAGTACCGCCTTACCCATTACTCAAATAGCGGGTCAGTTTGAAATGACTAGACAAGGAATAACTAAGCATTTAAAAGCGCTGGAGAGTGCTGGTCTTGTTACCATAGATTCCCAAGGGCGTGAGCGATACTGTAACGCCAACGCACAACCTCTAGAAGAAATAAGAAAGTGGCTTAGCTTTTATGATAAATTTTGGGATGATAAACTTACAAGCCTAGGCAATCATTTGGAAGCTAAAACCTAGTTTCAGATAACCTTACGGAACCTATTAACATCTAAAAAATAGGTCATTTTTAATGAAATTGTCTGACTGTTATCACTTTTAAGTACGTTGCTTAAGTTGTCGAAATAGAATTGTAGTTCCTTCAGTGGTTAAATACCCCGCATTACTGGGTTTGTTTTCATAAGATTGTGAAAAATAGGTAAAAAAATGTTGCCCAATTCTAGCTCGAATACCGTAACCCGTTATAAACTCTCTATCGAAGATATCAGAATTCAAATACTGCACATATACAGCATATCCAGAAAAGGATATGTTTTTATTCCGATTGGTTTGATACTCCAAAAAGGATTCGGTTTGAGAAGGAATCACGAACGGCTGATCCTCTTTACGAGCTTCAAAAAAGTTTTTTCCCTTTTCTAAATAGGCAAAGGCGGCATAAAAAGAATGATTATTTTTCTTAAACGTACCACGACTTTGCAGTTTATAATAGGATAGTTCCTGTTCTATTAAACTATGATAATAACGCCTTTGATGTACAAAACCCAACCTATATCGTGCAAACATTTTGTTTGAGTTATTTTCTGAATAGGATACATCACCTGTAAAGGTCAATCTATTGTTCCTAGAAAGAAACCCGAAGTCATTAGGATTATAGTTTTTATCATATAAGCCTGTAGAAATAGCCCCTCGTCATTTACCACTTACTTTTCCGAGGAAAAGGAAATACTCATGACCAATCTCATCCTTTGCTTCAGAAAAGTATTGCTGGGAAATCGCCTTCCTTGCAGAAAGGGTATAGGATCGTTTAACATTGTACCATCTATACAACAAAACTGTTAAATTGGCATCGTAGTCTTTACCACTTCGCAAAACAGAATTCTTAATCAAGGTGATAGAAGAATTATTCTTCAGGGCCTGATCCAGGACTAATGAATTATAATTTGACAAAGTACTGGTTTGGACTGAACAAATTTCTTGAGTTTCAGTATTTAGAACTTCAGCCTCACTTTTAGCTGTTAAGCCATTCAGCGACCCAATAGAAAAACCAGTGGACGATTTTCCAGTAACCTTGACCAAATTCAAAATGTTTGAGGATATAGGGTTGCTGATGATTTCTTCATTCTCGTTAATTTCAAAATTGTTTTTATTAATAGGCCTCCCTCCTATCCTTCTGGTATAGAGATAACCACCCTTGTCGAAAATCTCTGTTCCTTCTACAAAGAACTGCCTGTTTTCGTCAAATTTAATTTCAAAAGATGATAGGTTGAAAACCTCATCATCGCTTTGGGCCTGACTAAAATCAGGAATTAGCGATACATCAACTGTATATGCGTTATTATAAACATATTTTACATCTATTCCTCCGTTTAACGAAGTATTGTTCTCTCCATCTGGGCTTTTTTCATTAACGCCTGAGATGAAGGGTACAAAGGAAAGGTTCAATGGAGGGTCTATTTGTGGAAGACCGCTAAGTTTGCCAAATTGAGCTCAGAAAAGGACGCTTAAATATGGATGTTGATAAGAACATTGCGTCCCCTAGTTTGGTCAAGAAGGTTGAATCGTTGGGAAAAATGGCTAAGACCATTATTACTGGAAAAACGGAGGCGAGTCAAAAAGCGGCAAGAATGCAGCGAGAGGCAAACAGAATGAAACGAGAAGAGGAACGAATTCAAAGGAATGCGGATAGGATTCAAAGAGAAAATACCGCTCGTTACCAACAGGACACAAAAAGATTTAAAGAAGAAGAAAAAAGACTTGCATCTGAAGCAGATGAAATGGATGTTCGCGCAAGACACCTTGGGGATGTAAGCAATACCGTTAGAACACTATTAAAACAAGAAAGAACCCTCTATGAAGGACGTTCCAAAGATGAAGGAACTAACTGGGTTTAGCCAAAAGTCCAAGAAGCGTTGGTCCCAATGCTAGTTTCGGATGGTTTTATTTCAAATGAAAGGACCGTCAACTTTGCCATGGACAGTTCTGGAACTTATATAAATGGAAAAAAAATGAGCGAAGCCAGGGTTCAAAATACATCAAATTGTTTAAGAACAATGATATAGGCAAAAATGTAGACTTCACCTTCAATAAGGATGGTGGTCATATAGTAATCATCGAATCAGTAGAGCTTGAAGGTTTAGCCCAAGAATTAATAAATAGAGGAATCATCTCTTCTTTAAAGGACAAAACGAAAATCGAAATCAATGGCTACAGTGTTATTAAAAATGGACGCTCACTTAGTAAGGGTGAAGTTGCAAATTTCAACAAGATGCTGTTAAAATATAGAGCAATACCTGCGCCTGGAAAGATATTAGTATTTACAGGAAAGGGTGGCTACAAGATAGGATATAGTATAGGGGGTAGAACCCATGTTGGTACTTGGGTCTTCGAGGATTAAACAATAGGGTTATCTATCTTCCGGAGCAATACCCTTATACTTCTCTGTATTCAATTTAGCTTCGGAAAGATCTTTCGGTTTGTACAGTCTTTCAGTACTTACAGGATATTTTTCGTCATACTTAGACGGTCTAATCGGTCTTTTCTCAAAATTACCTCCGCAATTTAGACAAGCCTTTTCGAAGATATTCTTTGCACAATCCAAACAATAGGTGCACTCAAACGTACAAATCATCGCCTCAGTTGAATTTCTAGGAAGGTCCTTCCCACAATGCTCACAACAAGGTCTAAGCTCTAGCATAACTGCTATTTTAGGCTTTTACAAAGCTAGGTATAATTGGATAAAAATACTAGTGATAAGATAGACAAGAAACAATAGCACCTCAATCATTTTGATCCAGAGCAAAGAAATCATTAACTGGTTTGTTAAATACTACCGAAAGCTTCAAAGACAAGACCGTTGACGGCGCATATCGATTGGCTTCGATCGAATTAATCGTTTGTCGTGATACTCCAATTTTCTGGGCAAGTTCGCCCTGCGTAAGGTTCAAAATGGCGCGTTCTACTTTAAGAGTGTTCTTCATTATCCCCTCTTTTTAAAACATAAAAGAACAGTAAATACACTGTTAGTATAAGCCACAAGATTTGAAAGTCACCTAGGTCTTCGAAAATTGCTTTTTCTGGTTTGAAAATTAGAAAAGCTATCCAGTTTACCACAGGTTGAAATAAAGTATATAACACCCCAGCTAAAAAAGAGAGAGAATAAGACTGGACTCTAAAACTTTGAATGCGCTCATCCTCCACTTCTTCTCTTGAAAGAACAATAACAAATAAAAATGCTAGAACGACTTTTCTTAATACATCTTTCAATAATTCTTGATCCCCTTTAAACAAATCAGTCGACATAATGACAGCCAGCGCGGCGATTACCCCTATCCATCCTATTTTCTTGTAAGAGTTTGGTAATTTAAAATTTAAGAGTCGTTCGGCACTTCTTCTATCACATTCCTTAATTGACTTTAAGTTCATTGCATTTAATTTAGATTAAGTTCTACTTAGTATTGTATTTTTTACACTATGGAAAGTTTAATCTCCAATATAGAAAATATACTTTACTTTTTTAAATACACAAAAATTTAGTCAGTTATTATTTAACTCCTATTCTTTAACAATAATTACTGTTGCTTTATTTCCCGTGAGTAGGTTCCATTCATGAGCGGACACCAGTTGTCCTTTATCATCGTAGACATGAAGCTCGGCTGTATTGGGTCCAGATTCACCCTGATTGAGTGCTTGGAAATCAATTTTATTAAATCCAGGCTCCAAGGTAAGGTCGAAACCTCTAAAGCTACTATCCAACGTTATACTACTCTGTACGATATCGTTATTTACAAAAACTCGAATACGATCACCATCTACATATTCATGATCTCGATACACAATATTAACGTAACTAGCAGTCGTCTTAAAATCCCCTAAATATTGATCCCGTCCATACTCATCTTTAGCTTCCTTATCTTTAGTGAAGTACTTTGGGGCCTTATTAGTTTTATTCTCTAATAAACCATCATCTCCGCTCATATCCAGTTGCTTTTTATCAGGATTACCAAGATCGGAATAGTCTTTTCCATTAAATCTATTATCAGGATTGGTAAGACTAGGTTTTTTTATTGCAAGGAACTCTAAGCCAGTTGGCGAAGCCACATCTGTTTCTGTTTTCTCAAATTGCGCCGAATTATTAGACGGATTGTCAAATTGAGCAAAACTAGCTGCAGAAGTAATGATTAAGAGACAAGTGATTAACAATTTCATTTTTTTACCTTTTTCAATCCGGAGCATAATTAACAAGAATCAATCCAAAAAAAGTAAATTACAACTTAATTAGCTTTTTTATAACACTTCCATGTTTTGGGTTTTCCAATTTCAAAAAGTAAATTCCCGCGGTTAGCTTATTCAAGTCTTTAACAATGAGTTGGTCTTCGGTTTTAATTAAGCTAATATCTAATTTTCTTCCATTGATATCGAACAGCGTCAGGTATTCAACTACCTCAGGACTTAGGTCAATCATTATCTGGTCGTCGAACGGGTTTGGAAATACTTTCACAAGGAAGGTAAATTCATTATTAGAATTTCCCAGAGCAGACGAATCGTAATCGGTTACCTCAAAATCATCAAAATAGAATCCGTCACCTGGAATTCCTCCATCATTTATTAAGGCAAACCTAAAACCAATATCATCAAAAGATTTATAAGCGGCTAACTCGATGCTATGCTGGTTCCATCGATCATTAAGAACATAACTCTCCAAGATTTCCCAGTTCATCCCACCATCTGTAGATATTTGAAACTGAGCTATGTCATCTTCCTCAATTGAATACTTACTATTGAACGAAACTATTGGAAAAATGGTAGCCGTAAGGTCGAATGTCTGATTCAGTTCAAAGAAATTGGTTGTATTATTCTCACTATTACCTCCGTCTGAATCGCCAAAACATGCAACCCCGCTATATGAATCATCCATTACTTCTCCCCACGATATTCCGTTACCCGAGGCTGTCCAATTTGATGCACCACTCTCCGCATCATCCAAGAATAAAGTGTTTTTTTCACCTATATAAATAGTAACTTCGGCCGTTTCGTTTACTGTACCATCCTGAATGGTATAAATAGATAATATGAAAGAATCTCCTGTGAACGATGGGTCTATTGTAATTGGAAAAGGGCTTGCGCCGTTGTCCTGTCTAGTACGTGGAGAAATATCTCCAAATGCAATTGCCGTAGAAGTCTGTACCTCTGGAACAGATGCTTCGATCATTACACTCGAATTTATTGAAGTAGCTCCTACTCCAACATTTTTAATTTCTACAACAAGCTCAAACGATCCACCGGGAATGGCGTTACCTACTTGTTCGTGATGCTGAACGTCCAAATAGGCACCTGCCAACCAGGACTGATAAAACATTGGGCGCACATTCTCTCCCACCAAATCAAATATGGTACTCTGTTGAGGCCAAAATCCACTACCTCCAATTTCTGGTGTCCAACCATAGATACCCTCAGAATGTAAAAAATCTCGAGTCGTACCGCAAGAGGTATATCCCAACATCTGAAAGGTAACTCCATAAGGATACTCTGTTTCATCTAAAAAAGAAGACGCCCACTCCGAATAAATACCAAAAGCAGGCGGCGTTGTATCAAATCCATATGGCATCAAGTAGCTTCCAGCGGTAGAATGAATTGAAAATGCTGTATTTGGTTGTACCTGAGCGAGTAAATCTCTAACGGCTATCGACTCCGCTTCAGAAAAAGGTCCAGTTCCATGATAGATATTTGAACAAGGGTCGTTACTGGCACAAGAACCATCATGCGCAAATTCGTATCCATAATTTCTGTTTAAATCAACTCCAATGCACCCCCCTCCACCATTTGTATTTCTATTTTTTCTCCAAAACCCTCCTCCATTTGGATCCGTTTGCTCATTATACAAATAGCCATCAGGATTTACCACTGGTACGAAATACAATTCTCGATTATCGACCAAGTATCGCACTCTTGAATCTGTATCATAGTTCTCTAATAACCAAAACATAAAGTTTACATTAGTAGCCATGGAGAGCGGCTCCCTTGCATGATGCAATCCATCGAAGTACGCAGCTGGCTCATTTTCAGAAATATCTGGATTGTCAGAAATCTTAACTATCCAAATATCATTTCCTTCAAAAGTGGTTCCTATACTTTCTCTTGCGGTTATGAGATCCGGATACTCTGTTTTCATCTCATCCAATTTAGCTTCTACCTCGGAATAGGTATAAAAACCACCCATAGAACCAAAATCAAACCCATTGGCAACGGTTTCTGGCTTTGTTAAATTCTGCAGATTTTCTAAATCTAAACGCGCCAATTTATGATAATGCTCAGAATAATTTGAAACTGTAACATCAAATGAAAAATCATAGATAGTCAACCTCTTAAGTTCTTCTGAAGTAACATAAAAAGAAATACCCCCATCTGGTGTTCCTTCATAATGATCAATATCAAAATCCAGAGCAGCTAGACGCTCCATTTCATTTGTATCATTTATCCGTACATTAACTTTGCTATAGGTCTCTTGTCCAAAAGACACGGCAGTACTAATAGATATAATACAGAAAAGAAGAACTCGAAAGGAAGAGTTAAATTTCATAATCATTTTTTATTATTTCCTATTCTTCGGCCTATGAAATACAATAGGACAAAAAACAAAGGTAACACTATATAAATAACAATGTCCTCCGGCTTACTAAAATCAATTGGTTGATTATTATTCGGATGAGGTACTTCTCTCGGTATTTGTATCCCAATTAAAATTCTATTAAAAAAGAAATTGATTCCCATATGCAACTTTTATAATACGATTCATAGCTTTAAACTAATAAAATACGGATTTCCTCGAAATAAATTAACAAATACTGTTAAGAATTTGGATATGTTAATTCTAAGAGTTACTATGCGCTCCCCTTTGCAAAAAACATTCTAAACAAACCTCATGAGACAACTCAAAATTACCAAGCAAGTTACTAATAGAGAGACAAAATCTTTAAACAGTTACTTGCAAGATGTAAGTAGAATTGAATTAATTACTGCCGAAGAAGAAGTCGAATTAGCGCAACGCATTCGTGAAGGAGATCAAATAGCTTTAGATAAGTTAACAAGATCTAACCTGAGATTCGTAATTTCTGTGGCCAAACAATATCAAAATCAAGGATTAACATTATCAGATCTTATTAATGAAGGAAACGTAGGTTTAGTTAAAGCGGCGCAACGTTTTGACGAAACCAGAGGTTTTAAGTTTATCTCTTATGCTGTATGGTGGATTAGACAATCTATCCTTCAGGCCATTTCCGAACAATCTAGAGTAGTGCGTCTGCCACTCAACAAGATTGGAGATATCAATAAAATAAGGAAAGCAGCTATTCACTTGGAACAGGTACACGAACGAGTGCCATCTGCTGCAGAGATAGCTTTGGAAGTTGATATGTCAATTAGCAATGTGAAGCAAGCGTTAAAAAACTCTGGAAGGAGTTTATCGATGGACGCTCCATTTCAAGAAGGAGAAAATGATAATAACCTATACGACGTTTTGAGCTCTGGAGAATCCCCAAACCCAGACAAAGAACTACTTCAAGATTCTCTTCGAATCGAGATAGGAAGAGCTCTAGACACACTTTCTCCTAGAGAGGCAGATGTTGTAAAGCTAAGTTTTGGCTTGAGCGGTCAACCCGCCATGTCACTTCAAGAAATAGGAGATACTTTCGATTTAAGTAGGGAGCGTGTACGTCAAATACGTGAGAAGGCCATCCGCCGACTACGTCAACAGTCAAAAAGCCACATCCTTAAGAATTATTTAGGATAGTCTATAACTATACATAAAACTGAAACCTCTTATAATAGAGAATTATAAGGGGTTTCTTACATTTTTAACGGACTCTAATATTAGTCTCGTTTATTTAACAAAACAATAGCGATCGTTAACGATTATTTTGGTGGAACAGGAGGTCATCTTTGCATCACAAACCATAAAATAATCTAGTAATGAAAAAATTAATTGCATTAACCCTGCTCGCTGGAACATTCGTAACGGTCTCATGTGTTTCCAAGAAAAAATATGTGGAATTAGAGGGACAGTATAACAACACTCGTTCTAAAACACAGCTGGAAAAAGAAGAAATCGAAGCGAAATATGCGAAGATCGAAGAACGTGTTGCCAACTACAACGCGAAAATCCAATCGCTATCAACTTCCAATACCGAACTAACTGCGCTAAGCAACAACCGTTTGCAGCAATTTGGTAACGTTGCTATTTCTAACAATGATAAAGAGCAAATGAAGGCCGCACTCGCTAATGTAGACCGAAATGAACTTGCTCAGGCCAGAACATTAGAGGATTCTATGAATCTAATTGTTTCTTATAACTTAAAAAAGAATCTTGATAACAGTCTAATCGCAGAAGGAGAACAAGACGACATTGAAATTGACATCAATGAAACTGTAGTTATGATTACAATTTCGGATAAGTTATTGTTTAAGTCTGGAAGCTATCGTGTTAATCCAAAAGCAAATAATTTATTACAAAGATTAGCAAATGTAATTAATAGCGAACCAGCCCTTGAGGTAATGATAGAAGGTCATACAGATGCCCAAACTATGAAGCCAGGTGGCTACATTAAGGACAATTGGGAACTTAGTGTTGAAAGGTCAACCGCCGTGATTAGAACACTACAAGACAAATATGGTGTTGCACCAGAGAAGTTAATCGCTGCAGGCCGAAGCAGTTTCCAACCGCTTACTGAAAACGAAACCAAAGAAGGACGTGCCGTGAACAGAAGAACGCGTATCGTTATTCTACCAAACTTGGATAAATTTTCAACATTGCTTTCTGCCAATTAACTGAAAGTGAACAACTATAAAAAAAGCGACTCTCAAAAGGGTCGCTTTTTTTATGTATACATTTAAAAATAGAGTGCTTTAAAGATATATATATCTTTAAATGCGCGTTGAAGAATCTAAATACAGAAACCTTTATACTAAAAAAGGCACAGTAGAATCCGGTGTCTTTTACTTTTTCGAAAAATTCGTAATTGCTGAAATAAGCGAAAGGAGTACATTTCAATTGGGAAATAGCCAAAGAGGTAATGCTATAGCGTATGAACACTATGGTCAGGACATCCGAGTTGCTTATATTTCGAATCGTGTTAACTCCTATAGCGTTAATGCCCAAGACTGGCTCAATTTCTACAAGGAAAGACATCATTTAGAGGCTATTGCTATTGTGGCCTACGATAAAATGGGGATTATGAATGTCGTTCTAGAGAAAATATTCACTCAAACTCGACTTCGAAAATTTAAAAATCTTGATGAGGCTATTGCCTGGGTTAGTTTACTTAAAGATAGCAGTGAAGTTGAAAAGACTTCTCAAAAAGATCGATAACAGCCCGCCTAGTTTATTTAATTGGTGGCATGTTGGTCTTACCTCTATTTTACTAGGCAAAGTACGAGGGTTCATTTTTAATAAATCAACAACTAACTGCCCAATGTCCTCACTTTGTATCTTCCAAGCGTCATTTTCATTAGGTTGGTGGTTATTAAAATAAGTTGATACCGATCCTGGCATAATCGTACTCACTTTAATACCATGTTTCTGAAGATCAAGCATGGCTGCCTGTGTAAACCCAGTAAGTCCAAACTTACTAGCATTATAAGCTGTACCTCCGGCAAAGAAATTAGTTCCGACAAGACTGGAAATACTAATATAGTACCCTTTTGCTTTAACAAGCGCGTTTAAACTTGCCTTTTAGAGTATAAAAGGCATCAGTAAGATTTGTATCTATTGTCTCTTGCCATTGTGTGATCGAGAGATCCTCTATAGAACTAAAATGTCCCAAACCGGCATTGGCAATAACGAAGTCCAATTGCCCAAACTCTTCGAGAACTAGCTTCACAACGTTTTCTTGACTCTCATAACTTCTAACGTCCTATTCCAGTCCAAGAGCATAAGCCGAATCACTTCCAACTTCGTTGAGTCACCGTGCCGAAGCTCTTGCCGTCTCTAAGTACCTTCCCGTTATAGCAACATTAACTCCTTGCGCTAACAAACTTTGGGCTACACCAAAACCGATTCCTTTTGTTCCTCCAGTAATTAATACTATTTTATTATGTAAACTATTCATATCATATCTTTTCTCAAAGTTACAAACTCGATACAGCAATCCCATTAAATTATTATTAAATTTAAACCATGAAAGTTCGATTAATAGTATTCTTCTCATTTTTGACTTTTGGTTTTTCTTCTGAAGAATCTTTGCAAAATTCTCTTGTAAATTTGGCACATCTATCTTCTGAATTTTCGTATGATGTTCGCTATGCAACCGCCAATAATTTTATTGGAGAGGTACTGTATGATTGCTCGTTATGCCTTCTTCAGCCCGAAGTTGCAGAGGCTCTTCTAAAGGCAAACCAGTTTTTTTGTGAAAAAGGATATCGTATAAAACTATACGACTGTTACCGGCCATTAGATGTTCAAAAAAAGATGTGGGCTAAGGTTCCACGACCCACCTATGTTGCAAATCCGTATGGAAAAGGTTCTATACACAACAAAGGAGCCGCCGTAGATATGACGCTAGAAACTTTAGAAGGTTGCTCTGTTGATATGGGTAGTGATTATGACTTCTTTGGTCGCGCCGCACATATCGACAACTATAATTTTTCAGAAGAAATTCTAAAGCACAGAAAATTATTGTTTGAAGGAATGCGGAGATTTGGTTTTCAAACTGTTCGCACCGAATGGTGGCATTTCAGTTATAGAAAAAACTGGTCCTACCCTACTTTGAATGAGTCTTTGCCATGTGATTAATATTTCCTTAAAATCGAATTGTCACTTAAACAAAGATTATCTTTGTCAAAACTTTTAGTCGTGGATACTTCAGTAAAAACTTTCAAAATTATTAGCACACTTGAGGCCCTTTCGTTTCTTCTCCTATTAGGTATTGCAATGCCACTAAAATATATATGGGAAATGCCACAAATGGTACAAACAGTAGGAATGACGCATGGCGTTCTTTTTTTACTGTACATAGCTGGGACTGTATATATTTCTCAAAAACTAAATTGGTCTTTTAAAAAATTGGCAATTGCTGTGCTATGTTCGGTAATTCCCTTTGGACCGTTTTATGTAGAACGTAAATATTTATAAAAAAGCACATCAATGGAATACTATTTCGACTGGCTTAACTCGAATTTTCTTGAATTAGGTATGACAGCATCCTATGCAATGCTTCTTAGCACCTTAATTCATTGCATTATATTTTCAATTATCATTGTTCTTCTAGACCTGTTTACCCGAAAAGTAATAGTTAGAGCATTTGGAGTCTTTAGCAATAGAACCAAAAATTCATACGATAACTTTCTTGCCAAAGGTAACTTTCCGCGCTTTGTGGCTCATTTTATTCCAGTTGGCTTGATTCGTTACGCCGCACCTTTTCTATTTAGATCTTATGGCCATATTTCAGAGTTTCTAATCAAAACAACGGACGTCTATCTAATCGTTCTTGCCACTTTGATCTTTAGAAGTATTTTACGGTCAACCACAAATTATCTCAGAACCAAAGATAAATACAAAGACAAGCCCCTAGAAAGTTATGTACAAGTTCTAATGATATTTGGTTGGGGTATTGCCATTTTCTTTATTATTAATGAACTTACCGGTTACTCTATTATTAGTTTGACAACACTTGGTGCTACCTCTGCTGCCCTTTTATTAATTTTTAGAGATACCATTCTTGGTTTTGTGGCGAGTATTCAGGTTTCCGTGAATGACATTGTACGAATTGGCGATTGGATAACTTTCAATAAATTTGGAGCAGATGGTACTGTAACCGAAATCAATCTGGCAACAGTCAGGGTTCAGAACTTTGACAATACATTTACAACGATTCCCACTTATAGTCTTATTTCAGATTCATTTCAGAACTGGCGGGGAATGCAAGAATCTCCGGGTAGAAGAATAAAGCGAGCGATATATATAAAACAGAGTTCGGTTTCCTTTATTTCTGAAGAACAATTACTAACACTTCAGAAAATAGAAAAAGTAAAAGAATATATTGACCATAGGCAAAAGGATATAAATGCCACCAATGAAGAATATCGAGTAAATAAAGAAGTAGCAATTAACGGCCGGAATCAAACTAACCTTGGTGTTTTCAGAAAATATATCGATGCTTACTTACACGACAATTCTGCTATCAATAAAGATATGTTCCTTATGGTTCGTCACCTGGCTCCTACAGATAGAGGTGTTCCAGTTGAAATTTATTGTTTTAGCAACGATAAAAAATGGGAGAACTTTGAACACATTCAAGCAGATATTTTTGATCATATCATCGCTTCAGTCCCTTATTTCGGATTGGAATTGTTTGAACTTCCTACAGGAAAAGACATCAGTCGTCTGTAAGTCGATCTTTCACAAATTCAAGTTGAGTCTTACCATGGGGTTGCGGTTTTCCATCTGCACCTAAACTAACCATTACAATAGTATCAATGGTAATTATAACCTCTCTGGTCATTTTGTTGCGGACCTCGCAAGCCAGTGTGAGAGACGCCGTTCCAAATTTTACAGTTTCCAATCCAATTTCAATAATATCTCCTTTCTTAGCAGAACTTCGGAAATTGATCTCACTCATAAATTTGGTCACCGTGCGAGGGTTTTCCAATTGAATAATTGCGTATAAAGCAGCCTCTTCATCGATCCATTCTAAAAGTCGCCCCCCAAACAAGGTGCCGTTTGGATTTAAATCCTCTGGTTTGATCCATTTTCGCGTGTGAAAGTTCATAGTTAAAATAAAGTATCTGGTTTGTCTAATACTGGAATGCTTAAATTGGTTCCAAAACGTTCATTTGCTTTCTTGATAAAATGAGCCGACAATAATGGGGACGCTTTTTCAATGTTTTGATGAACAAAAAAATAGATGTTCTGCAAGCCAGCAGAAACCCATTCCTCAAGTCGGTTAATCCAATCATCCAATCTTGTATAATCAGTTTGATGGTTTGCTCCATTATATCTTATAAATGCAGTATCAGTGGTCATTCTCATATGCATTAAATCTCTTCTACCCGCTGTGTCAACGACAATATTTGTAACATTATATTGTTCCAACAACGCATATAACTCCTGAGCGACCACTTCATCATTAAACCAATCAGTATGTCGGAATTCTATTGCCAGTCTAATGTCCTTTGGAAGCATATCGAAAAATGGAGCCAATCTATCCATACTCTTTGGCGAAAAATTACTGTGAAGTTGCAGGAAAGGCATTTCCAATTTTTCTTTTAAGTTTGAAGCATTCAAAATGTATTCATTTAAATAGGCTTCGCAGTCAGCAAGGCGTTTCCAATGACTAACGCCTTGGAACAGTTTCGGAAAAAAGCGAAAATTGACAGGAGTCTTATCATACCACCCTGCAAAAGTTTCCGAAGAAAAAATTCTGTAAAATGTTGCATTCAGTTCTATACTATTAAACTGAGTGCCATAATAAGTTAATTCATCCTTGATTCCGCGAGGGTAAAAGCCTTTAAGGTCTGCTCTATTCCATTTAGCACAGCCAACATAAAGTTTTGGAGTATTAATTACCGTAGACTTCGACAATGCAGCTAGAGTCCCTAAGTGATCTTTAGGTAAGGTAAAATCAATTTCTGAAGGGTCGAGAACTTTTCCAAAATTCATAAAATAGGTTTTAGTAAAGGTACTATTCGTAAACGTTAAATTTCGTAAAAAGTCTATGAAGATTGTAACAAAACCTGAGCGCTATAGTCTTACTTTTATAGCGATACTACACAACAACCATTAAAAACAAAAAAAAAATACATATGAGAACATTAAAAACACTGTTAATTGCCTTCGTTCTTACAGCGGTAGCTCCATTGACAGCTCAATCTGCAGATGAAATAATTGACAACTATTTTGAAAATACTGGTGGATCAGAAGCTTGGAGTAAGCTTCAAGGAATGAAAATGATTGCTTCTGCCAACGCTCAAGGAATGGATATTCCCTTGGAAATGTATCAAATGAAAGATGGAAAACAATTGCTCAAAATAAATATTCAAGGGCAGGACATGACGCAATATGCTTTTGATGGTGAAACCATGTGGACTACCAATTTTATGACTATGCAAGCCGAAAAAAGTGATGCTGAGGCAACTGAAAACATGAAAAAACAATCTCAGGACTTCCCTTCTCCTTTTCATAATTATAAAGAGAAAGGGTTTACTGTGGAACTTATAGGAAAAGAGACCAAAGAAGGAACTGAAACTTTTAAGCTTAAACTTACCCAGAAGCCTATAATGGTTGATGGAAAAGAAGAGCCTAATGTGTCATTTCATTATTTCGACACCGAAAATTTTGTCCCTATTGTAACTGAAGTTGAGGTAAGAGAAGGTCCAATGAAAGGGCAAATGAGTACTTCTACCTTTAGTGACTACCAAGAAGTTGGTGGATTGTACTTTCCATTCGCTATATCGATGCAAGGACAAGCGATAGCTATCAAAGAGATTCTATTGAATCCAGAAGTTGATCAAGCTATGTTTTCATTCCCTGAAACTACCGTTCCTGCTGCTGTAGAAAAAAACTAACACACCTATAAACAAGATAAAAATCCCTGCGCTAACAGGGATTTTTTTTACCATAAAACCCAACCAAATGAAAAGACTAATTATAACAGTATTGATTTGTGGATGTTTTTCTATGACATCCCATGCTCAAGACATTTCTCTGAAAGGAAAAGAACTTTTTGGCGATATGAAAGCGAGGCATATTGGCCCCGCACTAATGAGTGGTCGTATTAATGATCTAGAAAACCATCCTTCAAATGCTAGGATTATCTACGCGGGAGCGGCAGGTGGCGGCGTATGGAAATCTCGAGATGGAGGCGCTACTTTTAATCCTATTTTTGATGATCACGTTCAATCAATTGGTGTAGTTAAACTCGACCCTAATAATCCAGATCAAGTGATATGGGTAGGTACAGGTGAAACTTGGACTAGAAACTCGGTTACTATTGGTGATGGGCTTTACAAGTCTACAGATGGCGGTGCCAACTGGAAGAAAATGGGTTTCGAAACAAGTGAACGCATTGCCTCAATTGCTATAAACCCTACGAATAGCAATGAAATCTATGTTGGTGTTTTGGGTTCGCTTTGGAATGATAGTGAAGAACGTGGTGTTTATAAAACAATTGATGGTGGAAAAACGTGGAATAACATCTTATATCTTGACACTTCGACTGGTGCTGCTGATGTAATTATGGATCCTAAGGACCCAAATACATTATATGCTTCAATGTGGCAGTTTAGGCGCAGCGCTTGGGGGTTTAACTCAGGTGGACTCAATAGTGGGCTGTATAAATCGACCAATGGTGGTGCCACTTGGAGTAAAGTTCACAACGGTTTTCCTTCTGGGGAACTTGGTAGAATTGCCATTGCTATCGCGCCAAGTGATAACAATATTCTTTATTCAGTATTAGAAACAGAAGATAAAACGAAAAACGGTTTATGGAAATCAACAAATGCTGGACAATCCTGGGAGCATCTAAATAATGATTTTGGATTGGTAGTACGTCCATTCTATTTCTCTCGAATTACTGTTGATCCTAAGAATCCCGACATTGTTGTTAAAGCAGGATTAAGTGGCTCTATTAGTCGAGATGGTGGAAAGACCTTTAAGAACCTAGGCGATATGCATAGCGATATTCACGACATTATTTTTGATATTAATAACAGTGATGTTATTTACTCTGGAACAGACGGAGGGGTATATCGTTCTTGGAATGGCGGGGCTACTTTTGAAATAGTTGAAAACCTTCCCCTATCTCAGTTTTACCATATCAGTGTTGACGATGCTGAGCCATATAATGTATACGGAGGATTGCAGGATAATGGTTCTTGGTACGGCCCTTCTTCCTCTCCTGGAGGCGTAAATGCTCGTGATTGGAATAGCGTAGGATATGGAGATGGATTTAGAGTTTTAAAGCATCCTACAAAAAATATTGTCTATTCAGAAATGCAGGGCGCGGAAAATGTTTGGCGCTATGATGTTGATAAGAATAGAACAAAAACCATTCAACCCTTGCCAAAGAAAGGTGATGCAAAGCTTCGTTTTAATTGGAACGCACCAATGGCAGTAAGCGCACATGTTCCTGATCGTTTCTATATGGGAAGTCAGTTCCTGCATAGATCTGATGATATGGGAGACAACTGGGAAATAATTTCACCTGATTTGACGACCAATGACAAATCAAAACAAGACCAATCTAAATCAGGAGGGCTTTCAGTAGACAACAGTGGTGCAGAGAATCACACAACAATATTTACAATTGCAGAATCTTCCTTAGATCAAAATGTTATTTGGGTAGGAACTGACGACGGAAACATTCAAATTACGACTAACGGAGGAAAATCTTGGAACAACGTGACTCCTAATCTAACCGGGATTCCAAAAAACACTTGGGTGTATCATATTGAGGCGAGCGTCCATAACAAGGGTATCGCTTATGCAGTTTTTGACGGACATACCTCTGGAGACATGAAACCATATGCAATAAAGACTTTGGATTATGGCACGACTTGGAAATCAATAATTTCCGAAGACATTAATTCTAGGGCTTTTGTTAGAAGTATTCAGGAGGATTATGTAAACGAAGATTTGTTATTTTTAGGAACTGAATTTGGGTTGTACGTTACCATTGATGGCGGTAAAAATTGGTCGCATTTCACCAACAATATGCCTTTGGTTGCCGTTCATCACGTGGAACTTCAGAAACAAACCAACGATATAGTAATGGGAACTCACGGAAGAGGGGTCATCATTATCGATGATATTAGTCCATTGCGAGAATTAAATCAAGAAGTATTGGCAAAAAAACTACATTTCTTCGACACCAAACCTTTTACAATGACCGAAGAAAGTGGATTTTCGGGAAGCTTCGGGGCGGAAACACAATTTGTTGGAAACAACAAAAGTACGGCGGCTCGTATTGTCTATTATCTTAAGAAAAGACATACGTTTGGTAAAATGAAGATGGAAGTTCAAGACATGAAAGGTAAAAAGGTAACTTCCTTAGACGCTCGAAAATCAAAAGGAATTAATGTCGTGAGTTGGAATTTTAATATCGCTAATCCTAAAATGGCCGCTGCCAAGACACTGGCCTTTGGAGGTTTTACCTCGCCAAGAGTTCCTGCTGGGAAATACAAAATTGTGTTAACAAAAGGAAAAGAGATTTTTGAAAAAATCATAGAAACAAAGTACGATGAGAATTCAATTTCCACCTTAATTGAACGTAAAGAACAGGAGGCGCTTACTCGTACTTTATACGATATGGTTGAAGACCTTGCTTATATGGTTTATAAATTGGGAGAGACTCAAAAAATGACTCAGACAGTAATTGAATCAAGCCCTAAAGGAAAAAAGCAAGCCGAAAAACTATACGATGCCCTAGAGGAATTACGAAAAGATTTGGTGGTAACTACTGGTGACCACTACGTGGCGTCTGCCGAACCTGAACTAAGAGAAAAAATGGGGAAACTCTATAGTAGTGTTGCTTCTGCTTATGATAGAGTCTCTGGAACGCATAAACAGAATTTTGAACTAATTTCTGAAGCCTTTGAGGACGCAGAAAGACGTTATCAGACCATAATGAATAAGGAAGGAAAGAAATTTAACACCATCCTCGAAAAAAACCAAATAGCAAAACCAGAATTACAATCAAAAGAAGACTTTTTGAAAAAGAATTAACCTTATAATACCTGGAATCCATACCCTCTTATATTATGAAAGTAAGAGGGTTTTTGCTTCAGAAACAATTGTTAAAAACAGGTTTATAACTAATTGGAGATCAAAAAAAATGAAGTATCGATTTTCCTACTTTTAATAAAACCCAAAGTTATGGAAACCCGAGACACCACACTTTTATTGATTCGCCCCGAAATACCTTCGACACTAGGGTATTCATCAATGTCTGCAGATGAATCGTTTCAGAATAAAACACTTCGCCCAGTAATAAAATTGCAAAATGATCTTTTGGTAGCTGTTTTCAAAAACTACGCTAGGAAGCATAAGAACGTATTTTATGAACTTCCAATAGATAAAAGGTTAGATTATATTGAGAATGCCATTCATAAGGATATGAAATTTCGAAATTCGCTAAAAGGAATTGTTATTGGACAGTTTACTATGGCTGAATATGGGCTATACATTCAAAATTCTTCCTCATTGAACAAGCGAATGATGCAAATTGTAAAAGAGCGAATTAAAAGTAATATTCAACTATTGGAATACGAATGTACTCATTAGAAAATCATTTTTCTATCAAAGAAACACCATTGAGGTCCGTTGTTAAAACCTCACTCATATAATCGAAAAATGGACGTAAAAGTTTGTAGTGGTCTAGTAAATTGTCCTTAAAATCCTCGGAAAAAACTTCGGCGTCACTAAATTTATGCACCACAAAATAGCTCTTAAGCCTTATTAAATCAATATTGACATCTTCTTTACTGAAACCCTTAGGAGCCGTTTTTACCGTATATATTTGATCAAATCCACCAAACGCCTTATGAAAATCTTTTTGTGCTAAAATCTTACGAATTTCTGAAGCATCCATTTCAAATTCTCTTCTAATTCGAAGTAAGTCGGCTGGCTCTGGACCAAAAAAGCCACCCGCCATTGCAGAATTACCTGGTTCCAGTCTCAAATAATAGCCGCCTCTTCTAAGTGCTCCTGCCCTAATAAAACTGGCGCTTCTATGCCCATTATATGGAGTTTTATCTTTACTAAATCGAACATCCCTATTGATGCGAAACACCTTCAGTTTAGAAATCTCATCTGTGACATTAAGACCCGATTCAATTCCACCATAAAACTTCTTGAGTTCCTTCTCACCCATTAAGTATTCCTTTTTATGTTCTTGCATCCAATCTCGATGATTATTTTTTTTAAGTTTTTTAAGGAATTGAAAGGAAGACTTAGGTATGGTCATATTCATAATTTCGGATTGATAAATTATATAGTATGAAATTACAAAAAGTTATGACTACTTACCAATAGCAAAAGTCCCCATTTTCAAAAAGCAATAGAAAATCCGTATATTTAGTGACAACCAACCTGTCTAACATAGCAGGCCTTAAAACCAATCAAAATGACATCAACAAACAAACCCCAAGCCTGATCTTTTGGATCATTGTTGTAGTTGCCTTTATTTGGAACGGCATGGGAGTCATGGCTTACCTGGCTCAGGCTTATATAACCGATGAGACAAAAGCTCTTCTACCTGAGGCAGAACAAGCTTTGTACAATGATATTCCTGCTTGGGCAACTAGTGGCCTTCGCAATTTCTGTATTTGGTGGAATACTAGGATGCCTAGCACTTTTATTACGAAAGAAATGGGCCACTCCCTGTTCATTACCTCATTTATTGGAATTTTAGTCCATCTCTGCTACAATTTCTTTGTGAGCGGTGCCATGGAAGTCTATGGTCCGGGAGGAATGATTATGGTATTGGCTATAGGGGCCTTTTTTTTAATCTGGTACAGCAAGAAATCTGCGGCCAATGACTTGCTCAATTAGACTATAAAATATAAAGGGCTGGGTACTAATAAATCTGGCCCTTTATATTTTAAAGCCTAATGCCCAATTTGATTTTATATGTTTAAAACAATGTTGAAAACATATATATCAATTCATTAAAAAAAAGTAAGAATTTTCATAGATTTGTTTCAGTAGGAATGTGCCATTGTAACTCATTGTAACTCATTGTAAATTAGGGATTTCCTTAAATGAAAAAATTTTTAATCGCGTTTACCGTTTTTTTAGTCTGGTCCTTTTTTGGATTGTGGCTATATTCTTGGTTTCAGACCGAAGATCAACCTTTAGTTTTAGGTAATGAGTTGGCCGAAAATATTGCGAATGATACATCTGGAGTTACTTCCAAGAAAACTGAAACCGATATAAAAAAAAACGAAGTGACTTCGACCTTAGATTCTCTTAAAGGAATCGATACACTTTCCACAAATATTGAAGTTAAACTTTCGGGCCTGAAAGGTATTACCGGAGATGGTGATACAATCTTTATGTTTAGAGGTGGTGTTTCTATACTTGAAAATAGTAGTGAAATATTCATTCCTGAAACCATTACAGATTTCAAGTATAAAACAAACACCTATCTTTTGGAACATCCTAATACAGAGATTCATATAAATTCGCTTTATAGCGCTTCGGAAAATTTTGAATCGCCCAACTTGGGTATTCAGAGAGGAAAAAAAATAAGGGACGCTCTTTTAAGCGTTGGTGTCCCGAAAGAAAGAATTGTTATTAAATCAATAATTAAGAGAATTGATTTCGATGAGGAGGGCTTTTATAACAATAGTGTGTCCATTACCTTTAAGCCGTTGAATATAGAGCGAGTCAATAACCTAAAAACAAAACTCCCTGAGACTAAAATTGTCTATCCTAGATTTTCCAATTCTGGAATTCTTATCAACGGAAATTTAAAAAATCTGTTAGCCGAGATCAAGGAAATTGTAAACGATCATCCAGAGGTGAAGGTTGAACTTATTGGACATACAGACAATATTGGAAATAATGTAGACAATTACAAAATGGCATTGAACTATGCGAAGCAGGTAGAGTGGTATTTGGTTGCAAAGGGAGGAATTAGAAACTCTATGATAAAGGCTTCGTCAAAAGGAGAAGAAAATCCTATTGAAGATAATAGTTATAAACAAGGAAGAAATGCAAACAGGAGAATCGAAGTAGTATTCTATTAAAATTAGCAATGACCGAACTGACAGAATTTATAAATACACTTCCAGAATACCTAGGCATCTTCATGCTAATGCTTAGCACATTTATTATTGGATATTTTTCTGTCTGGTGGTTTCAGAAATTGAATTATAAATCGCTTATTTCTAGACTTAAGAATGAAGTTAATGAGTCCATTATCCAAAAAAGCGTAAATGATATTGATACAATTTTCACGGAAATAAAACCTAAGATTATTGAGGTAATAAAGAACGCACAGAAAGAGATATTATTCTCCTCTTCTTCACCACAAAAAACCGCAGAAAAAACTCGGACTAGTTTTGTCTCTTATAATAAATCTAAACCCGAACTGGATTTTGATAGTTTTGGTTATGCAGATGAATACAATAAGGATGACCTAACCCTTGTAAAAGGTGTTGGTCCATATATTGAACAAAAGTTAAACGAAATTGGTATTTATAATTACGAACAAATTAGCAGACTAAGGGAATCCGATATTCGTATTATTACTGACCTTATTGACTTCTTCCCCGGAAGAATCGAACGTGATGACTGGGTGGGTCAAGCCGGAGCGCTTAAAGAACACTAAATAATCCTATATGCAATTAGCAACACTCGATTGGATTCTCATCGTTTCATTTTTCGTTATATTCCTAATTATCGGCTTCCTTGTAGCTCGAAAAGCCGGTCGAAACACTCAAGAATTTTTTCTATCAGGGCGCAATATGCCCTGGTGGCTATTGGGAATTTCAATGGTCGCCACGACATTTTCTGCTGACACTCCAAACTTAGTAACCGATATTGTTCGCCAAAATGGTGTTTCAGGAAACTGGGTATGGTGGACGTTTCTAATTACTGGAATGCTTACTGTCTTTGTTTACGCTAAGCTTTGGCGTCGTTCCAAGGTATTAACGGATCTTCAGTTTTATGAGTTACGTTATAGTGGGAAAGAGGCTGCCTTTTTAAGAGGATTTAGAGCAATTTACTTAGGTGTTTTTTTTAATGTTATGATTATGGCATCCGTTTGTTTGGCCGCTATAAAAATTGGAGGAATCTTATTTAACCTTGCTCCTTGGGAATGTGTCCTTTATGCGTCAATTATTACAGTTGCCTATAGTTCATTTGGTGGATTAAGAGGTGTGATCTTTACTGATTTCTTACAGTTTATAGTTGCTATGATAGGTTCTATTTGGGCTGCTTATTATATAGTAAATATGCCAGAGATTGGTGGACTTCAAAATTTGCTAGCTCATGAAAATGTTTCTGATAAACTTAATTTCCTTCCAGATTTCAATGACACAAAATCACTATTAGTATTGCTTATTATTCCAATAGCAGTACAATGGTGGAGCGTCTGGTATCCTGGGGCTGAACCAGGAGGTGGTGGTTATGTTGCACAGCGAATGCTTTCCGCTAAGGATGAGAAAAATGCAATTGGAGCAACCTTGCTTTACAACATTATGCATTATGCATTACGTCCTTGGCCCTGGATTCTTATTGCATTGGCATCCCTAGTGCTATATCCAGAATTATCTGATATTGGAAGAGAATTCCCAAATGCCGTGTTAGGGCATGATCTAGGATACCCAGCTATGCTCACAAACTTACCTGCTGGTTTGCTAGGACTAGTAGTTGCATCACTTATTGCCGCCTTTATGAGTACAATTTCGACCCACCTCAACTGGGGTTCTTCTTACATTGCACTAGATTTTTACAAGCGTTTTATGAAACCTGAAGCTTCTGAAAAAGAACTCGTTTCTGTTGGACGTATTTCCACTGTCGTTTTAATGGTGTTTGCCGCCTTGTTAGCCTTGGCTCTGAGTAGTGCCTTAAGCACGTTTGCGATTTTATTACAAATTGGAGCGGGAACCGGTCTTATATTTATTCTTCGATGGTTCTGGTGGCGTATAAATGCCTATAGTGAAATTACGGGAATGGTTGTTTCCTTCATTGTTGCGTTATTTTTTGAATTCACTGATTTAGGTTTGGAGGATTATGAAAAATTGATTTATGGAGTGGCTATTACTACTATTAGCTGGATAGTTGTCACGCTAATCTCCCGCCCTACTGACACCAAAACCTTATCCAACTTCTATAATGCTATTACACCCTACGGAAATGGCTGGAAACCATTTAAAAAGCTCGCTGCAGCAGAAAACATTGAACTTAAAACCTCCAACGATGCTTTTACTATCGATCTTGCCTCCATGCTCCTAGGAATTCTATCCGTTTATTCTGCGCTATTCGCGACTGGATATGTTATCTATGGAAATACGTTCGGAGCAACTGTTCTTATTATTATTGCTGTTGTATCTGCCTTTATTATTTTCAAACTCTGGAAAAAGAAATAAACAACATTCTTTATTTTAGAAATATTCCGTCAATTTTTGGTTAGAATATTGCTACATTTATTGAGCTAACAACTAAAAACCAAAAAAGATGAAAACACTGATACTACCAGTTCTTGCCCTATTCTTTACAAGTATGGTTGCTCAAGGCCCTCCCATTTTTGATTCTAGTATGGCAATCACTGGTTATGGAACTATTGACTCTCCGTTTGGTGAAGAAGTTGACAAAATAATAGATGGAGACATCAATACCAAGTTCCTTGACTTTGTATTGGCGGATGGAATGGGCTTTATTGTGGATCTTGGGGGGACATCTACCGCCGTACATATTATTGAATTAACCACCGCCAATGACTTTCCTGTTCGTGACCCAATTGATTTTATTGTCGAGGGATCAGTTGATGGAACTAATTATTCTTTGGTTGATACTGGTACTGTAATTTGCATTAATGAGCGATTCGAGTCTAGACTTTTTAGTATAACAAATTCGACTGCTTATTCTCATTATTGTATAGATTTTTCGGTCCCTTGCGACCCAAGTGGTGGGTGGTACCGGAATTCCTAGTATCCAACTTGCCGAAGTACAGCTTTATGAAATGGAACTGGGAATTGACAACAACCAGTTAACTTTAGATGATTTAACAATTTCTCCAAATCCAAACAAAGGATTATTTATTCTTAACTATTCAGGAGAATACCCAATAGAAGAAGTGAACATTGTAAACATTTCAGGTCAAGTTTTATATAAAGAAACCGTCAATAGCCTAAGTGAAATGGTATTAGACCTTTCAACTGAAACTCCTGGGTTGTATTTTGTTCAGATTCAAAATGGGAAATCAACAGTTACCAAAAAAATCATTGTACAATAATCATAATTTTATAAAACAAAAAACCCGCTTCAAAAAATGAAGCGGGTTTTTTGTTTTAATCTTTCTTTCTAGTTATTTCCTAAAATCAGCGGCATACCACTATCCCCTGAACCTATAACAATTACTTTCGTATTAGGAGATTCGGATAGCTTTATTGTGGCATCGATACCTTTATCCTGAAGAATTTTATCGGTAAGAGAAGCGCTCAGTATTCGATTTGATTCAGCTTTACCCTCAGCTTCAATAATTACCTTCTCGGCTTCTTTTGCCGCAGTTACAAGTCTAAACTCATATTCTAAAGATTCCTGCTCTTGACGTAGCTTACGTTCAATCGCCTCTTTAATAGTATTAGGTAGGGTAACATCACGCACAAGCACTTCGTTTAATTGCACGAATTGTTTTTCTAAAATCGTTTTTGTTTCAGCAAATATTTCATCCTGAATAGCATCCCGTTTACTCGAATATAATTGCTCTGGCGTATAACGCCCAACAACGCTTCTCGCAGCACTTCGAATTGCTGGCTGAATAACACGTTGCAAATAATCTTTCCCAAGTGATTGATGCAAATTACCTAGGTCCTTATAAATAGGCTCATACCAAGCCGAAGCATCAATTTGAATTTCTAATCCGTTAGATGAAAGAACTTTCATCTTCTCAAAAAGCTCTTGTTGACGTACTTCATAAACAAATACTTTATTCCAAGGTGCTACTATATGGAATCCTTCACCCATCGGTGGTTCATCAACTACTACGCCTTCTCCAAAGGTCTTAAAAAGTACTCCTGCTTCTCCAGAATCGATAGTAACTGCAGATTTTGCGAGTAAAATAACAAGCAGGATCAAAACAATGATCACTGGTATTCCAATTTTAGGTAATTTTTCCATGTTGATGTATTTAAATGTTAGATAAGTCCGTTGTATTTTCTAATAAACCATTCGGCGGTTAGAAATAGAATAATCAATGCAAGCAAGTATTTCCAATCGATTAAAGGTACTACTTTTTGTTCGCTTTTTTGGATTTGTTGATACCTGTTATCTTCTAATAAATTGCTTAACAAATCTCTTGTTTCAGTGATATAAAAAGCCCTTCCATCTGTATTAGTCGCAACCTTCTCTAGTTTCGTTACGTTGGCATTTAAAAATTGTTGTTCCACATTAAAATCCAATATGGTAAAACTGCCGCTACGAGCTACCGCTTCATTTGTAACCGATACGGTATATTTATATTCTCCCGCCCTCAAGGTGTTTAAGTCTACCTCAAAAGAGTTATTCTTTAACAACAATGGAAAGGTCCTTATAGCATCCGTTTCCTTATTAACCACATTTATTGATAGAGAAGCTCGAGAATCAAACACGAAATTTTGATCGAAATACTGAGCCGAAATTTTTATTGGATTATTATTGTAATAAAAGGTCTCGCTATTAACCTCTAGCCTACTTCGTCTTTTGTTTGAAGCCAAATATTGAACTAGCTTCCCAATAAAGTTATCAAAGTCTTCAAAGTTATTTGTATCTAAAAACGATTGTGCTCTCCATTTCCAAATACCTTCGCCATCCCAAATCGCATTACGCACTCCGTTAAGCTCCATAGTGGCGAGCAAGGGAGACTCACTTCTAAATCCGGCAACAACCTGCTCAAAAATCACCTCATGCGGAACTTCAATATTGAGTCCCCCGAATAAAGTCTTTAATGGTCTATATCCCTCAAAACCAATATCTTCAAGAGTAAAAGTTCCATAATTTAAGTTCAACAAGCCAGAGACATCTTCTGTTTGGTTAGAGGCCTCCTTATTATAGTTCTTCTGTATTCTATTCAGAAAATTCCAATCGGTTTGCAAACCGCTTATTACGAAACTATTCTTCTTCAATTTTTCTAATTCTGAATAAACAGCGGTGAAACTACGATCTGGCTGATATAGCAGAATAAGTTGATAATCATTTAAAAGCTTAACAGCTTCCGAAGGCTTTTTAACGGTAGCAGTTCTTTGCTCATTTGTAGTAATTGCCTTTTTTAAAGCGCCTAAATCGGGATGCGTTATTTTACTTACAATTAACACATTAGTTGCTTGATCGATTACCTCTACTGCGAATTGCTTTACATTATTAGTTTTGTTTTTTTCATCCTCCAATGGCAGAATTTGCGCTGAGTACCGTTGCAGTCCTACTGTCGATGCTGAAAGTGTGAACGAAAGCGTAACAGCATTATCTTTCTTAGAAAAGGAAATATTCTCGCGATGGACAATTACATTATCACGTTTTACAATGAATTGAGAAGTAATAGAATTAGTCCCGCTATACACCAAAATCACTTCAACAGGAAATTGATTTTTTAGAAAAGCATAACGATTTGTATTTAATTGCTCAATTTTTAGATCGATATACTTGATAGAGTCTCCAAGAATAACGGGATACACTTGGTTCTTGAAAGTAGCCGAAGAAAACTCATAATCACTTCCTAAGGTTTGATTCCCGTCTGATATGAGCATTGTTGGTGCAATTTCATTCTTAAATAATTCGTCAACAGAAGTAAGTGCTTTCGATATATTGGTATTTCTTTCTGAAAACGATAAAGAGTCACTATCACTAAAATCACTTCCGAAGGAAAAAAAGGAAAGGTCAAACTTATCATTCAACGCCTCATTCTCTCTGAGCTCCTGGAGTAAAGCTTCAACCTTATCTTTCTGTTTTAATTCTTGTATAGAAGCCGAGTTATCAACCAATATTGGGAGTTTAGGCTTTTCTATGGAATACGTTTCACTCTTAAATTTCGGATTGATAAGGAGCAAGAGGAGCGAAAAAAGTGTAAGGAATCGAAGTGCTCCGAACACCCACTTTAATGAACCCGTATACCTGGTCTTATAGCCATACATAAACAAAGCTATGGCTAAAGAGATTACGCCCGCAATTATGATATATAGAATAGTTTCTGCAGTCATAGATGGTTGCGATGTTTATTTAAATCGCATATTGAACATCGTAAATCGTATATTAAGTAAGCATTCCTCCATCAACATTTAGAACCTGTCCTGTTATATAAGAGGACAAGTCACTTGCAAGAAAAACACAAGCGTTAGCTATATCATCTGGAGAACCGCCGCGCTTCAAAGGAATTGCGTTCCTCCAGCTCTGAACTGTTACTTCGTCCAATTTACCTGTCATTTCGGTTTCGATAAAACCAGGGGCAATGACATTACATCGAATATCTCGAGAACCTAATTCTAATGCTACGGATTTAGAAAAGCCAATTATTCCAGCTTTGGAAGCAGCATAATTGGTTTGACCTGCATTTCCCTTAACTCCCACCACAGAACTCATATTAATGATTGAACCCTTTCGCTGTTTTAGCATGGTACGTTGGACAGCTTTGGTCATATTAAAAACTGACTTTAAGTTTACTTCAATTACTTTATCAAAATCCTCTTCAGACATACGCATTAAAAGGTTGTCCTTTGTAATTCCCGCATTATTAATAAGTATATCAATACTTCCAAAATCTTCCATCACCTTAGCACCCAGAGCTTCAGAATCACTATAACTAGCAGCATCACTTTGATACGCCTTTACCTTTACTCCTAGCTTGGAAACTTTGATTGCCAAGGTTTCTGCAGCTTCCGAAGAAGAACTATAAGTAAAAGCAACATTTGCTCCGTGTTTAGCAAATATTTCAACAATGCCTTTCCCAATACCACGACTTCCTCCAGTGACAATGGCCGTTTTACCTTCTAATAATTTCATAATGCTTGATTGTTTTTAGTAATAAAATCAAATATAATAAATCGTCTTGGGTTCTCCATAATTCCAAGCCTTATGAATTTTTCACAAGGCTTGGAATTATTTTTTTGGATAGATTATCCTAAAACCTCAGCTATTTTTTTTCCAATTTCGGCAGGAGAATCTACTACGTGAATTCCACATTCACGCATAATTTTTTTCTTAGCCTGTGCGGTATCATCACTTCCACCTACGATGGCACCAGCATGACCCATGGTTCGCCCTGCAGGGGCAGTTTCACCAGCAATAAAGCCAACAATAGGTTTTTTACTTCCACTTGCTTTATACCATTGTGCAGCGTCTGCTTCTAATTGCCCTCCTATTTCACCTATCATAACAACAGCTTCAGTCTCTGGGTCGTTGATAAGTAACTCCACGGCTTCTTTAGTTGTAGTTCCTATAATTGGGTCTCCTCCAATACCTATCGCAGTTGTAATTCCTAATCCTTGTTTTACAACTTGATCCGCCGCCTCATAAGTTAAAGTTCCAGATTTAGAAACAACTCCAACCCTTCCCTTCTTGAAAACAAAACCTGGCATAATACCAACCTTAGCTTCACCGGGTGTAATCACTCCAGGGCAATTTGGTCCCACCAAACGGCAATCTTTATCTTTAAGGTAGTCCGCAGCTTTTATCATATCTGCTACTGGAATACCTTCGGTAATTGTAATAATCACTTTAATCCCGGCATTCGCAGCCTCCATAATCGCATCGGCAGCAAAAGCTGGAGGTACAAAAATAATGGTTGTATCGGCTCCAACTTTATTCACGGCCTCTTCAACTGTATTAAAAACAGGCTTATCCAGATGGATTTGACCTCCTTTTCCTGGTGTCACACCACCAACAACATTAGTTCCATACTCGATCATTTGTCCAGCGTGAAAAGTACCCTCACTACCCGTAAAACCTTGAACAATTATTTTTGAATCTTTATTAACTAAAACACTCATTGCGTTTATTATCTATGAATTATTATTAAATCAAATTTAGACCGATGATCATTGCTATTGATAAGACGCAAAGATCGGCGGCAAATATACTCTTATTTAGTCAAATTTTTGGTCTTTTTTATACCTTAACTCTATGGTAAGATTCTGTAGTATCGTCCTTATCGGTAACGGGCTGACTTACTTGATATCCTCTATATAATTTTTCGTCTTTCACTTCCCAAATTGCAATAAAATGAGCAATACCTAATTCTTCATCTGGATTTTCAATTGTCCTAACATAATACTTATAACGAATGGTTACGTTATTATCATCTGCTAATAAGTGACTTACCTCAATTCGCAAATCAAAATAGGTACGCCTTATCTCCGAAAAGAAACCTATTAAGTCATCTGTGTTCATTATAGTTAACCCATCATCACTATTCCATATCAATACCAAATCTGGATGAAAAAACTCTTCCAATACCGTATCGTCTTTAAGAATGTCAGATCTATAAAAATCTCTTACTACTTCCTTTGAACTTTTACCCATTACAGTTTATCTAGTTTGTCAATAATGTCTGGAATTAATCTAATTGAAGCTAATTCTTTATACTTTTTTCTGAAATCGTCCGCAGGCGTTCCAAAATACGATTTATGTCCTGGTAAGGATTTACTCACCCCACTTTGTGCAGAGATCACAGCTTTTTCACCTATGGTTACTCCACTAGTAATTCCAACTTGTCCCCAAATTGTAACAAAATCTTCAATCAAAACACATCCAGCAATTCCAACTTGTGAAGCGATCAAGCAACGTTCTCCAATAATGGTATCGTGCCCAACATGAACCTGATTATCAAGTTTTGTCCCTCTCCCAATAGTTGTTGAAGCGGTCACACCTCTATCGATGGTACATAGCGCCCCTAAATCTACATTATCTTCTATAATAACGTTTCCTCCACTTTTTAATTTATCGAAGCCCTCTGGTCGATTTTTATAGTAAAAGGCATCGGCTCCCAATACGGTTCCCGAATGAATTGTAACATTGTTCCCAATTACTACATTATCATAAATACAAACATTGGAATGAATTAAACAATCATTACCTATTTGTACATTATTTCCGATAAACACATTTGGCTGAATCACCGTATGTTTTCCTATAACCGCCGACTCCGCTATCACAGCACGAGCGGCAATAAAAGGATTAAAGTGATTCGTAAGCCTATTAAAGTCTCTAAATGGATCATCAGAAACTAATAGAGCCTTTCCTTTTGGACAATCAACCTTCTTGTTAATCAATATAATGGTGGCAGGAGACTCAAGAGCCTTATCGTAATATTTTGGATGATCTACAAAAACAATATCCCCAGATCGTACCACATGAATTTCATTCATTCCCAAAACAGAAAGATCTGGATCACCAACATATTCACAATTGATTATGTTAGCAATGTCATCTAGTGTTTGGGGTTTATTGAACTTCATGTGCAATATTACTCTTTAATTCGTTCTTGATAATTTCCTTTATCTGTATCGATACGTATCTTATCACCTTCATTTATAAATAATGGAACATTTACCTCAGCTCCAGTCTCTACAACTGCTGGTTTTGTGGCATTTGTAGCTGTATTACCTTTAACACCGGGTTCGGTAGATGTCACTCGCAGAATCACATGGGCTGGCATTTCAACAGATAGCGGAGCATTATCCTCAGAATTAATAATTACAGTTACAACTTCACCCTCTTTCATCAATTCTGGAGTATCCAATGCTTCCTTTTCCAATTGAATTTGAGAATAGTCTTCCGTATTCATAAAATGATACGTATCTCCCTCATTATATAAAAACTGAAATTTGTGCGTTTCAACGCGAACATCATCAATCTTATGACCTGCTGAGAATGTATTATCTATTACTTTCCCACTAGTAACACTTTTCAATTTAGTACGCACAAAAGCGGGTCCTTTTCCCGGTTTTACATGTAAAAATTCGATGATCTTATAAATATCATTATTATATTTTATACATAATCCTTTTCTAATATCTGAACTTGATGCCATTTATAAAATTTTAATGTTATTATTAATGGCCATTGTTCCGGACCAATCTATATTCTTTTATTTTTTCTGAAATCCTAATTACTAAAATAGCCCTTCATAATTCCTCTCTTCGAATTTTTGATAAACTGAAGGATTTCATCCCTTTCTGGGGTCGCTTCCATTTCGGCTTCAATAATTTCTGAAGACTGAGTGGTATTATGATTCCCTTGATAAAGCAATCTATAAATATTTTGTACTTCTCTAATTTTCTCTGGTGAGAAACCTCGTCGACGTAAACCAATTGAATTGATTCCAACATAAGAAAGAGGCTCTCTAGCTCCTTTTACAAAAGGAGGTACATCCTTACGCACCAACGAACCGCCCGTTACAAAAGCGTGATTACCAATCATACAAAACTGATGCACAGCAGTCATTCCAGCTAAAATCACAAAGTCTCCAACAGTACAGTGTCCTGCCAAAGTGCTATTGTTTGAAAAAATACAATTGTTCCCAACAATACAATCGTGGGCAATATGACAATACGCCATAATTAAACAATTATCTCCAATAACTGTTTTGCCACGGT
Source organism: uncultured Ulvibacter sp. (assembly GCA_913063405.1). GTDB lineage: Bacteria > Bacteroidota > Bacteroidia > Flavobacteriales > Flavobacteriaceae > Ulvibacter. The sequence goes on along the minus strand of CAJXZB010000015.1, from coordinate 5,829 downwards.
CAACCGTACCTCTATTTACAGTTACATATTCTCGTATGGTAACATTATTCCCAATTTCCACTGTAGTTTCTTCATCCTGGAATTTCAAATCCTGTGGAATCGCCGAAATAACTGCTCCTGGGAAAATATTACAATTCTTTCCTATTCGAGCACCTTCCATTATTGTAACGTTAGAACCTATCCAGGTTCCATCCCCAATTATAACATTACTATGAATAGTTGTAAAGGGCTCTATCACTACATTCTTGGCGATTTTCGCTCCCGGATGTACATATGCTAAAGGTTGGTTCATTTATATGTTTTTTGTTTTAACAATTTGCGCCATCAACTCTGCTTCGGTCACTAATTTATCATTGACATATGCTTTTCCACTCATATGAACAATTCCCCTTCGAATTGGAGACATTAATTTTAAATTAAAAATAAGGGTATCTCCCGGATTAACTTGCTTCTTGAACTTTACGTTATTAATTTTCATAAAGTAAGTAAGATAATTTTGTGGATCTGGAACCATACTTAATGCTAAAATCCCACCTGTTTGCGCCATGGCTTCAACGATTATAACCCCTGGCATAACGGGTGCTCCAGGGAAGTGACCCACGAAAAACGGCTCATTCATAGTAACATTTTTCAACCCTACTACAGAATCTTCGGCCATTTCAAGAATTTTATCCACGAACAAAAATGGAGGACGATGTGGAAGCATTTCCATTATTTGATTTACATCCTTGACCGGCGGTTTTGAAAGATCGAAAATCGGCACCTTATTTCTGTTTTCGAGCTTAATTTTTTTAGAAAGCTTTTTAGCAAACTCAGTATTTACATGATGTCCAGGTTTATTAGCGATAACTTTTCCTCGAATTCGTGTACCTACTAAGGCTAAATCTCCAATGACATCTAACAATTTATGACGTGCTGCCTCATTAGGATGATGCAAAGTAAGGTTGTCCAAAATCCCGTTTGGTTTTATAGATATCTTATCTTTTCCAAAGGCGGAACGTAATTTCTCCATCGTCTCGGGAGACAACTCTTTGTCAACATAAACAATCGCATTGTTAAGGTCTCCGCCTTTTATAAGCCCATGTTCTAACAACATTTCAATCTCATGAAGGAAACTAAAGGTTCTAGAATCTGATATTTCATCTTTGAAATCCGAAATATGTCTTAGAGAAGCATTCTGTGTACCTAATACCTTCGTTCCAAAATCTACCATTGTAGTAATTTGATACTCATCTGATGGCATTACAATGATTTCGCTTCCAGATTCTTCATCCGTATAAGAAATCACCTCTTTCACTATATATTCTTCTCTAACGGCATCCTGCTCCATGATTCCTGCTTTTTCAATTGCCTCCACGAAGAACTTAGAAGAACCGTCCATAATTGGAGGTTCCGGAGCGTTTAACTCCATAATACAATTATCAACCTCCATACCCACTAAAGCAGCAAGTACATGTTCTGAGGTTTGAATTTTTACTCCTAATTTTTCAAGATTGGTTCCTCGTTGCGTATTGACAACATAATTGGCATCTGCCTCAATTACAGGATTACCCTCAAGATCAACTCTAACAAAGGCGTAACCGTAATTTTCGGGAGCCGGCTTAAAAGTAAGGGTTACCTCCTTACCGGTATGTAATCCTACACCTGTAAGTGCAACTTCATTACCTATAGTACGCTGTTTTCCCATAGAATTATTCATCTTTTAGGTTTTTTTCAAAAGTATTAAATCGATCCATTATTTTAGGGAGATTTTTAAAGTGAACGTAGCTTTTGTTATAGTCGCCATAATTTAAAGCGGGAGACCCTTGAAGTGTTTCATTATCTTTTACGTTTCTACCTATACCGCTCTGCGCCTGTATCTTTACATTATCGCCAATGCTTATGTGCCCAACAATACCCACTTGACCACCAATCATACAATTTTGTCCAATCTTTGTCGATCCCGCTATACCAGTTTGAGCAGCTATAACCGTATTCTCCCCAATCTCCACATTATGAGCTATCTGAATTTGGTTGTCCAATTTAACACCTCTCTTAATAATTGTTGAACCTAGAGTAGCACGATCAATAGTAGTTCCTGCACCAACATCCACATTATCTTCAATAATGACATTACCCGTTTGAGGGACTTTCACGAACTCTCCTTTTTCATTTGGTGAAAAACCAAAGCCATCTGCTCCTACTATTGCTCCACTGTGAACCACACTATTCTTACCAATAACTGTTTCTGAATAAATTTTAGCTCCAGCAAAAACAACTACATTATCAGCTATCGTAACATTGTCCCCAATGTAGACATTAGGATAAACTTTTACATTATCCCCTATCTTTACATTATCTCCTAAATAACAAAAAGCCCCCAGATAGATATTCTCTCCATGAGAAGCACTTTCAGAAATAAAAACTGGTCGTTCAATTCCGGTTTTATTCATTTTAACCTGATTGTAATATTCTAACAACTTTGAAAACGACTTATAGGCATTATCAACTCTAATCAGTGTTGTAGTAATTGGGTTTTCAATAACAAAATCCCTATCAACAATGGTTATTGACGCTTGAGTTGTATAAATAAACGGGGTATACTTTGGATTGGCAAGAAAAGTCAAAGTCCCCTCGCTGCCTTCTTCAATTTTTGCAAGTTTGGACACCTCTACATCTCCATTCCCTTCTACCTCACCTTCCAAAATGCCTGCTATTTGAGCTGCTGTAAATTTCATTAGTTGTTATTGGTTTTGAAAGCTATCGAGCCAAATAGAAAAATTATCCATAGATAAAAACTGTATCCGACTTATTTTCATTCTTGCAAAAATAGAAAAAAAGGATTAGTAATTGCTCTTCGGATAACAGAGATAGTATTTCACTACTTTTTTAGATAGTGCTTCTAAATTTAGTTGATCACTTGCCTTTGCAACATCTACAACTTTTCCCGCCTTGGTGAGTAAATTGATTGTCTCCTTGGTCATATTATACGCTTGATTCGAAATTTCACCTTCAAAGACAAAATAAGATGCTTCGGCTTCAGAAAGTTCATGTCTTTTCATAAGAGCATCTTTTTTTCCCATTAGCTTTTCTGAAGAAATAGGTTTACTTTTTAGTTTGATTTTCAATAAATCACGATTTAGAAGCATTTTCGCGAGGTTGCTCAACACAAAATCTTTGGAATTAACCCAAGATTTCATAGCGGAAATAATATCATAATCATCTAACTTGGAAAAAGTGTCTAGTACATCTTCCGAAAAGTCTTCAAGAGAGATATGGTTCTTTAGAAAAAAAGATAAGGCCTCGCTCGCAGGAAGATCATCTCCCCTTTGTGTTAACTCCTTAGCTCTTTTTAAAACGCGCAGCAATAGTTGTTCAGCAACGAGTCCTGTTTTATGAAGGTATACTTGCCAGTACATCAATCTTCTAGCAACAATAAACTTCTCTACCGAATAAATTCCCTTTTCCTCTACCACTAAATTATCATCGATCACATTTAGCATGGTAATTAAACGCTCGGAATTAACTGTACCTTCAGAAACACCAGTATAAAAGCTATCTCGGCGTAAATAATCCAACCGATCCATATCCAACTGACTAGAAATTAGCTGATGAAGAAATTTTCTTTCATATTCATTCTTGAAAATGGTAATTGCTAGAGTTAATCTATTATTAAATTGTGTGTTTAAATATTCCATAAACAAAAGAGATATATGTTCATGACTCAAGTTTTCAACAATACTATGCTCCATGGCATGCGAGAACGGACCGTGACCAATATCGTGCAATAATATGGCTATGTTAAGTGCTTCTTCTTCCACATCAGAAATCTCGACTCCTTTTAAACGAAGGGTGTGTACTGCTTTTTGCATCAAAAACATAGCACCAAGCGCATGATGAAATCGTGTATGATGTGCACCTGGATATACCAAGTACGACATTCCCATTTGGGAAATTCGTCGTAATCTCTGAAAATAGTTGTGCTCAACTAAATCGAAAATAAGAGAACTAGGTATGGTAATAAAACCATAGATAGGATCGTTAACTATTTTGAGCTTGTTTCTTTGATTCAAACTTTAACTTTTATTTATTACAAACAGATTCACTTTTGAAGGACTTCGGAATTAACTTTGATATATAAATATTTAAGATTCTGAAATCAGAAAAGCCTTCGGCGAACAATAAACAAATATACATATATGAGCGATATAAAAGTACTTTGGGTAGATGATGAAATTGACTTATTAAAACCACACATTTTATTTTTAGAAAAGAGGAATTACAATGTGACAACGGCTCAAAGTGGAACCGAAGCACTTGAAGAAATAAGAAAGCAAAACTTCGACATTGTATTCCTCGATGAGAACATGCCAGGTTTAACAGGTTTAGAAACTTTATCCGAACTTAAAGAATATGAAGCTTCATTACCAGTTGTGATGATTACAAAAAGTGAAGAAGAATATATCATGGAAGAAGCAATTGGATCTAAAATTGCAGACTACCTTATTAAACCGGTAAATCCTAATCAAATACTACTAAGCCTTAAAAAGAATTTGGATCATTCAAGGCTCATTTCTGAAAAGACTACATCAAATTATCAGCAAGAATTTAGAAAGATTGCCATGGATTTATCGATGGTTAACTCCTATGAAGAATGGGCAGATATGTATCAAAAATTAGTGTATTGGGAGTTAGAACTAGAGGGAATTGAAGATTCTGGAATGTTTGAAATCTTAGAGTCGCAAAAAACAGAGGCAAACTTACAGTTTTGCAAGTTCATTGATAAGAATTACCCAAAGTGGTTCGAAAATGGCGCGGACTCGCCTACTATGTCTCATACACTATTTAAAGAGAAAGTCGTTCCTCAACTAAAAGAAAATGGCTCTACCTTATTAGTTGTCGTGGACAACCTGCGTTATGATCAATGGAAAGCATTTGAGCCATTTTTATCAAACTTCTATAAGAAGTCGAGTGAAGAAATGTACTATGGAATTTTACCCACAGCTACACAATATGCGCGTAATGCGATATTTAGTGGGTTGATGCCAAGTGACATGGAGAAAGTGCATCCAGATTTATGGCTTAACGATACTGATGAAGGAGGTAAGAATATGCACGAGGAAGCTTTTTTGAAAGCGCAGCTAAAACGATTAGGGATGCAACTTAATTGGAGCTATCATAAAATATCAAGCCTAAAACAAGGAAAACGTCTAGTAGAGAGTTTCAAAAGTCACAAAGATGAAGATCTTACTGTGGTTGTATACAATTTTGTAGATATTCTATCCCACTCAAAAACTGAAATGGAAGTAATTAAAGAATTAGCTTCTACGGATAAGGCATATAGGTCTTTAACACAGAGTTGGTTTAAGAATTCTCCTTTAATGGAAATTATTCAGCAGGCGGCCCAAATGGGGTTTAAATTAATAATCACGACGGACCACGGTACTATTAATGTAAAAAACCCATCCAAAGTAATTGGTGATAAACAAACCAGCTTGAATCTCAGGTATAAAACTGGAAGAAGCCTAACCTATGAAGATAGAGATGTTCTTGTAGTTAAAGAGCCTAAGAGCATACATCTACCCACAATTAATATGAGTAGTTCCTTCATCTTTGCGAAGGGTGAAATGTTCTTTGCTTATCCAAACAACTATAATCATTATGTAGGCTATTTTAGAAATACGTATCAACACGGAGGGGTTTCTCTTGAGGAAATGGTAATTCCTTTCGCTGTACTTGATCCAAAGTGAAACTCCCAATCACAGCAAGCTGCGGGGTATCTTGTTTAAAACTTAAAAAGTTTTAATTGGGAATATTGTTCTTTCTCTTTTTCACTCCCTTGTTCTTGTA
>CAJXZB010000014.1 GCA_913063405.1 uncultured Ulvibacter sp. | reverse complement strand
GAACAATATTCCCAATTAAAACTTTTTAAGTTTTAAACAAGATACCCCACAGCTTGCTGTGATTGGGAGTTTCATTTCTTGTTGCATTTGTATGCTTCTTCTCGAACGCTCAAGCGCAAAAATTAAAAGCTTTTGGTGGCTTAACAGAGGCGAAAGTTGGTCCGATCACTAAAAAAGTCCCTTATACAGATGTGAATAGTTACCTAGGGCATGCTGCACCAAATACTGAAGACGAAGTAGTGGACGGAAAGAAAGAAGTTCTATTATATCTATCTATGGGTTCCAGCTGTTGCGCCAGAAATAGGGGTGCGAATGATGTCGCCAGTTGGTAAAACAAAGGTGAAAGATGCTACAATATAGGGGCTGGTTATGAGGAAAATGCAGGTTCTAAAGGTTTTTTCGATATGTATATAACTTTGGAACGATCTGATGTTATTACAAAAGATGGTATTGCAAATATCGAGGCAGCAAATTGGTGGAGACTTGCCAAGAATGATGATTCTAGTGAGATGCCGAAGCAACCGAGTAAGAGAAGTTATAATTCATTGTTACGTTATGCTAGTAAGACTGGTGACCCTAAAAGAGCCTTAATGCGTGGACTGTATCGCATAGGGTTTACCTCTTATAAAAAAGGTGAAGTGAGTGGAACTTTCCTAGCTCAAGTTGCTACTCCAGTTAAATTGCCAGGTGTTGTAATGGCAAAGACCGTTGAGGAGCTATTGGAGAAAATTAAGTAATGTCCTCTTTTATATAAAATTGAAAAGCTCGTCTGTTAAGGCGGGCTTTTTTTTATTACGAACTTTGGGTTCTTCAATCAATCATCATAATAGGGATTGTCTTTATTGAAAATAGAAGACTATAGCAAGAATGAAAAGCATTATTATTCCAAAGATGATATATACCTTTCTTTGTCGGGACAACTCCTCGGCTTTTAATTTTTTCTGAAAGGCTTTGAATTCGCAAGGAGACTTTTTCTTATGGTCTACAAATTCACCATATGTTCCTTTTGATCATTTTTTACTTTTATCAAAGTAACTGTCTCTTTGTGCAAGTTGTTTTTTATTGTTTCACAATGATTGAATCATCGCAGCAGCAGAACCGCTAAAACCCATAGGATATTTCTTAGTTGTACGTAAAACTCTTAGGAAATGTTACAAAAGATGGAGGATTACTTTTCCTTCTTCACATGTTTAAGAACTAAAAAATTCTGTGGATTCGTACCTAAACCACTCACTTTTTTATTTACAAATCGAACCGCCATGTCATAATATAGAGGTACAATGGGAGCCTCATTTATAACGATGGAGTCCATTTTGGTGTATAGAAGTTTACGCTCGTTTATATCCGAAATGGACTGTGCCTTTATATATAAACTATCGAATACTTCGTTTTTATAATGTGTATAGTTTGGTCCATTAGGGGTAAAGTTCGGACTATAGAAAAGGGAAAGGTAATTCTCCGCATCTGGATAATCTGCCACCCAGCTCGCACGGAACACATCTAATTCACCGCTTGATTTCATTTGCCTAAGTGTAGACGGAGGCATAACGTCTACCTTTACTGATATTCCAGTTTTCTCTAACTCACGTTGCACATATTCGCAAATATCTAAGTATTGGCTATTGGTTCCAATAGTTATTTCGGGTTTGTCATCTCCGGATTCTAATTTGTATTGGTTAACCAAGGCACGTGCTTTTTCTGGATTATAAGTATAACCTTCAATAGCATCAAAACCAGGAAGCCCTTTAGGAATAAAACCATGAACCGCCGGAATTCCCATGCCATTTCGGAGATAGGTAACCATTTTAACACGATCAAAGCCATAGTTTACAGCTTGCCTTAATGCTTTGGACTTAATCTCATTAGAACTCGCACCCATAAAAAAACCGAGATACTCCGTGTTTAAATAAGGTCCCGCAATGAGTTTTAATTGTTGTTTATGCTTCTCTTGCAACTCACCCCGAGTAGTAACTAGTTCATCCTTATATGAGCTATCCAGACCACTAATAAAATCAATTTTACCTTGTACTAATTGTAAGAACTCGCTCTGTTTGTCTGGAAGAAAGGTGATAGCTACGGCCTCAAGGTACGGAAGAGTAACTCCATTCTCGTCTTTTTCAAAATAGAGTGGATTTTTCCGAAGTACAAGTTTTACATTTTCTTCCCACATTTTAAACTGAAAAGGTCCTGTTCCAACTGGATTTCTTCTGAATTCTTTATCATAATATTCAACTGCTTCTTTTGGAATTACCGAGCAATACCGCATCGATAGTAAACCTAAAAATGCTGGAAATGGCTGCTTTAGCTGAATGCTAAAAGTTGTATCATTTTCGGCACGATATGAGCGTACATTCTGAAGCACCCAGCTTCCAGAAGAAGCTACTTTTTCATCAATTAAACGATCAAAACTATAATTAAAATCCGATGCTACGACCACTCGTGTAGAATCACTTCCAAAGACCCTATTTTTATGAAAAAATACATCATCTCTCAAAATAAAGGTGTAGGTGTTTGTGCTGTCATTAACTATCCAGCTTTTGGCAATATCCGGTTGAATGTTTAATTCGTCATCTAATTGAATTAGCCCGTTATAAAGTTGATTGGCTGGCCAAATACTTTGTGGATTTCTAGCAAAAGCGGGATCGAGCGTTGGAATATTACTATGCTCATTATATCTAAAGACCAAATGATCGCGATCTAAATTAGCACTATGGTTACAAGACCAAAGAGATAATAGGGTGCAAATAGCTGATATAAAATAAATTACATATCTAGTTTGACATTTCATAGGTTTTCAGGTACCAATAATAGTTCGTATTTTTGCATCCTCATTGCCAAAAATACGAGAATGAACGCTACAAAAAAAGTCGCATTTTATACCTTAGGCTGTAAACTCAATTTTAGTGAGACATCGACCATTGCCAGAAGTTTTACTTCGGAAGGTTTTGAACGTGTTGATTTTTCTGACAAGGCAGACATGTATGTAATAAATACCTGCAGTGTAACCGAAAATGCTGACAAGCGATTTAAAACTATTGTTAAGCAGGCACAGAAAGTAAATCCTGAAGCATTTGTGGCAGCTGTGGGGTGTTATGCCCAATTGAAGCCACAGGAATTGGCAAATGTCGATGGTGTGGATTTGGTATTAGGAGCAACCGAAAAATTTAAAATAACAGACTACCTAAATGATCTGTCAAAGAATGATTTTGGAGAAGTGCATTCCTGTGAGATTGAGGATGCGGATTTTTATGTTGGATCGTATTCAGTTGGTGACAGAACCAGAGCTTTTTTAAAGGTGCAGGATGGTTGTGATTATAAATGTACTTACTGCACTATTCCATTAGCGAGAGGTATCTCTAGAAGTGATGAGTTACAGAATGTATTACAGAATGCTTCAGAAATTTCGGCACAAGGAATTAAAGAAATTGTTCTTACGGGTGTAAATATTGGTGATTATGGAAAAGGAGAGTTTGGCAATAAAAAACATGAACATACTTTTTTTGAACTTTGTGAGGCTTTAGATGCCGTTGAAGGAATTGAACGATTACGAATTTCTTCTATCGAACCGAATCTCCTTAAAAATGAAACGATCGATTTTATTTCTCAATCTAGAACATTTGTACCGCATTTTCATATCCCGTTGCAGAGTGGGAGCAATGAGATTTTAAAATTAATGCGACGCCGTTATATGCGAGAATTGTATATCGAACGAGTAGTGAAGATTCGTGAAGTAATGCCTCACGCCTGTATTGGTGTGGACGTCATTGTTGGATTTCCGGGTGAGACCGAAGAACATTTTTTAGAAACATATCGTTTTTTGAACGAAATGGATATTTCATATTTGCATGTGTTCACCTATTCAGAAAGAGAGAATACACCAGCGGCAACCATGGAGGATGCGGTCCAAAAAAACGTTCGCTCTAAACGTAGTAAAATGTTGCGTGGACTCTCAGTAAAGAAGAGAAGGGCTTTTTATGAAAAACAGCTAGGTAGTACACGGACAGTATTATTTGAAAGTGAAAATAAAGAAGGTTATATTCATGGTTTTACTGAAAACTATGTGAAAGTAAAAACACCATGGAACCCTGAACTCGTCAACACACTAAACGAAGTTGAACTCACCACAATTGATGAAGATGGTTTAGTGCGATTTGAGTTTGTTAGGTTAGAAATTGTAAGCTAGTTTTTTAATTTTTGTCAGCTTTACGTCCAGTTTAAGCTTCGATTTTGCCATTAAAACTCTATACATATCGATTCGAATTTTTCTTTTTTACACAAATAGCCATACTTTTTGGGTCCTTGTTGTTCCCATCTACCTGGTTCGAAGAATATTTCTCATCTTTTCTATTCCTACTGAATTTAATTGCTGGAATAGTATTGATTTCCAATAAGAAAAAATTGATGTGGTTTTTCTTGTACTCCTGATTATTTCTGCTATTATTTTTGGGTCTTCCTTTCTTGAACATTCCAATGAAAAAAATCTAGATTTTGTCCGTATGGCGATTTTCTTTCTGTTCTATATTGTAGTTACAATTGAGGTGATTGGGCAAGTTTGGAAGGCCAAATTTATTGGAAAAAATGTAACCCTAGGACCTATAAGTGGTTATATTTCATTGGGATTGATAGGCTTTTTCATCTGTCTAAGTATTGAAATAGCGCATCCAGGATCTTTTAGTGGGTTATTGGAGGCAACGTCATCGGATGCCTATACTGAACGCATTCTCTATTATAGCTATATCACACTATTAACTATTGGATATGGTGATATATTGCCGGTAACTCAATTAGCTCAAAAAGCAGCTGTTCTTATTGGATTGATTGGTCAACTTTATTTGGTTATTTTTACTGCAGTGATTGTAAGGAAATACATCAATCAAGATAAGGAATAATCTAAATATTTATACCTACAGGAAGCAAGCTTTTGTATTTCCTTCTATTGCTGCGAAGAAAAGAGGCTATCTCTGGACTTGTTGGTACCAAACTGATGTTTCTTTCTTTGACTTCGTCGAATACCGCTTTGATAAAAATATTTCGAAAGCCTTGTTCTTCCATTTCCTCTGGCATAAAATACTTGGTAAGGAAAATTTTGCGGTCCTGAAGCGCATATTCAATGCGGGCCATATTATCACCAACTTCGAGCTCAAATTGTCTCAAAAATTCATTGTCGGTAATTTCTACATCTTCAATCATAAGGGAGTTAATTTAATAATCATTCTTGGGTATCTAAATAAGCTTGACATTACTGTTTTTTCAACGGTAGTTAGAAAACTTTCTAAATCCTATCTTGGCTCATTTACTAAGTGTTTGTCTATCAGCAAAACCAGTGCCGTTTATAGTGGGAAAAATTATCGTTTTATTTGTGTTTTAAGAGAATAGGTTGTTACGTTAATCTGGTGTAATTGGAAACCTTTAGACCGAAGAAATAAAAGCATAAATTGCATAATAATTAATAAAATTTATGCAATTGTAAAATGTAAAATCTTCTTCAAAAGTAAATGCTCCAATTACTTTAAGATAATTCTATCTTTGTCCTGTACAATTTACGAAATATCTTACAAATAACAGTTAGTATATTCAATATACTCGATTAAAAGAATGGGTAACCCACAAATTCATATGTATTTTGTTCCCGGATTGGCAGCAGGTAGGGAAATTTTTAGAAACCTCACCTTCCCAGAGACGAAATATCAAATTCATATTTTAGAATGGTTAATTCCAGAAAAAAAAGAGGCCTTATCGGATTATTCGAAAAGAATGGCTGCTATGGTTTTAGAGCCTAATGCTGTTTTAGTTGGAGTTTCTTTCGGCGGGGTTGTAGCGCAAGAAATGAGTAAGTTTTTACACTTGAGAAAACTTGTTATCATTTCAAGTGTGAAAACCAGAGAAGAGTTGCCCAAGAGACTAAAAGTCGCTAGAAAAACGTTTGCATATAAATTGATCCCAACGAGCCTTGTTCTCAGTGCTTCAGATATTACGAAATTTGGGATAGGGCCTAAGACGAAGAAGCGTTTAAAGTTGTATCAGGAATATCTTCATGTACGAGACAAGCAATATTTAGATTGGGCTATTAAAAATATGATTACCTGGAATCGCCTTGAGAAAATTAAAGGGGTAGTTCACTTGCACGGAAACAATGACATTGTGTTTCCCGTTCGGAATATTGATGGGTATATTAATATAGAAGGAGGTACACATATTATGATTTTGAACAAGGGTGTGGAGGTTTCAGAAAAACTGATTGAAATCATTGATAATAATTAAACATTGCATTCTTATATTTTTTATCTTTAGTAAAATTTATCAGGTTATGAACATATTGGGGAAATTAGGATTGGTTGTGGCCATTGTCGCGGTTTGTGGATTGTGTATCAATGCGGTGCAGGATGCGCCTACAGATGAGACCATGGAGAAAAAATTAATTAATAATTACAATGTCTATGCATTGCCAATGCCAGAATATATGGAGTTTGCAGGGGAGCAAGTCCCCTTGCACAATCCAGACATTAAAGAGCGTATGGACAGGGAGCTGCTGGTGAATACCTATTGGCAGTCTAATATGTTTTTGATTATAAAAAGAGCGCATAAGTTTTTCCCTCAAATTGAACCACTACTTGAAAAATATGGGCTTCCAGATGATTTTAAATATTTGGCGGTTGCCGAAAGTGGTTTAGACAATGTAAAATCTCATGCTGGGGCTTCTGGTTTTTGGCAATTTATGAAGGGAACAGGGAGGGAGTATGGACTGGAGATCAATGAGTATGTTGACGAGCGCTATAATCTGGAAATTGCGACCAGAGTTGCTGCAGAATATCTTATCAAATCAAAAGCCCGTTTTGGTAGTTGGACAGCCGCCGCCGCCGCCTACAACGCTGGGAATGCTGGAGTAAACAAACAAATGAAAAAACAAGGGGTTTCGGATTACTACGACCTATTATTAAATCAAGAGACGAGCCGATATGTGTTTCGCATTTTGGCCTTCAAAGAGATTTTAAGCAATCCTCAGAAATATGGATTCAATTTTAGAGAGAAAGATCTCTACGGTCAGGTGCCAACCTACAAGGTTATGGTGGATACGCCAATTGAGGATATGGCTGTGTTTGCGAAGGAGAATGGTATCAATTATAAAATTTTAAAGATTTATAATCCATGGCTAAGAGATAACTATCTTAGAAATGCTTCAGGGAAAGAATACTTTATTCAAATTCCTGAAAATGGGTATTACACTACTACCGGACAATAAAACATAGTGATAAACTCATGATTAGGGTCTTCAGAATTTAACATGGCCATTGGGGTTGGTATTCTTTGGAACTAAGGTTTTGGCTCTTCCTTAGAAACCAGTCCGTTATCTTTTAGACCGGGAAGATTCTTAAGAAGAGAGATTCCATTTTGGAAGGCGTTGTAATTCAAATTATATGAAACATTGAACTCTTCTTCGTAGGGATGTAAAACCCCTCTACGAACGTCCACGATCTTTTTCGACTCATCAATGAAAAACATAGTAGGGAAACCTAAACTGTGTTTCATCGTCTCAACAATATGATCGTTGGTGTTTTCTTGTTCATCTACATATAGAATTGTAAATTTTGAACTATACTGTCGAGCAGTTTTGCGTACTTTTTTCTTCGTGTCCCAAAAAAGTATCACAAAATCAATCTCATCGTGATATTTGCCTGCTACTTCATTCAATGCTGGAATCTCACCAACACCAGGAGTACACCAAGAAGCATATGTCATTAAAAATACGGGCTTTTCAAAATCGTACAATTCAACTTTACGACCCGACGATTTTCGAACCTTAAAATTATCAAGATGACTATTGTTTACTACATTATTGATCAAAGAATCAAATAAGAATTTTGCACGCATAAAATCTTTATCAGCATAAGCTCGTTGGGATTTTTGCCTGTATTTTTTGATATTCTTTCCTATCTCCGTAGAGAATAGTTTACTAGGCTCAAGCATTTGCGATTGAGCTGAAAAAGACACCAATAAAATTAGTAGAAGTAGTTTTTTTACCATACATCTTTTTAAGTAGGGTACAAAGGTAGAGAGGCTTTTTAGATTTAACATCAAGTTTTAGATGTCTTGACCGAAATACTCGTCTAAATACAATTAGCAGTAAGATTTTTCTGTAAACGTGCTGTGTTATAGGAGCTTGGATTCTCAATAATTGAATTTTGGACAGATTAGGCCTCCCTTTATAACTATTTTACTCGGGAAGGAGTGATTCCTTCTTTAATAGTGCTACGCCGCTCATAAAGCTTTGGAAGTTTGCGTTATAAGATGCCGCGTATTCTTCCGAATAATTATCCAGGTGATTTCTGCGGACATCTAGGATTTTTTTGTCGCGGCTAATAAAGAAAGAAGTAGGGAAACCGACACTGTGTTTCATTATCCTTATGGCAAAGTCATTTCTATTCTCCTTTTCATCTACAAAAAGAACATTTATTCTTTTGTTATATTTTCTTTTAAACTTTCGTATTTTTTTCTTGGAACCCCAGAAAAGCACAACAAAGTCAATTTCGTTGTGAAACTTGTCGGCCACATCGTTTAATGCAGGTATCTCTGCTGGGTTGGGAACGCACCAGGGGGCATAGGTAATTAAATAAGTAGGTTTCTCGAATCTGTGAAGTTCAATTTTTCTTCCCGAAAATTTACGCACATTGAAGTTGTCAAGAAGTGTTCCCATAACAACGTTCTGAACCAACGAATCAAATAGGAACTGAGCTCTTTCCTCATCTCGTATTCTATACGCTTTTCTTGCTTCTTTTCTGTATTTTCGGATGTTTTTGCCAATGGCTTGAGAGAATAGTCGTTTTTCCTCAGCTTCTTGCGAAAGTATGGGTAAAGAGGTAAATAGAAATAGGATAAGTAAAAGTCTACCCATACACAAAATCGAATTTGGTTGGGGGAATTTAAGAAGTATTAGGCAATTAGACGTCTAAATTTTTGATTAATAAAATGAAACTCCCAATCACAGCAAGCTGTGGGATATCTTGTTTAAAACTTAAAAAGTTTTAATTGGGAATATTGTTCTTTCTCTTTTTCACTCCCTTGTTCTTGTATATACTTTTTTACTATTTCTACTGTTGTCCCATCCCCTACTGTACCAATATAACCTCCGTCACTCCAGTAAGAACCTCCCCATAATTGTTTCCTGTACTTCAAACACAAAACCATATGATAGCGTATCTGATAAACAAGGGGACTACTGAACTTTAATTCCATCTGATAAAGTTACAGACAAGCTGTAACTTTGGCAAATTCATCCCAATTGCAGCAAGCTGCGGGGGATTCTTTGCCCTTTTGATAAAATAGCAGGAAATAATTTACAAAAAGTATAGTAAAACCACATTATTTCTCAGACTATTTTTATCTGGGGCGACCTCCACCACGGCTTGCAGCTCGTCCAAATTGCTGTCTTGGCTGTCCCATTTTCTTCATTTGCTGCTTCATCATCTTAATTTGATCGTCCAGCATATTATGTTTATCAAGCTTTTTTGCCTCACTTAGAAGAAGCTCTGCCTCTCGTTTCCTGTTTTTAGTCATCGCTACTCCAGCAAGATTTAGTTTAGCCATTGCCATATCTGCATCCATAGACAGTCCTAACTCTATCGCCTTTTTGAAATACCTTTCTGCTTCATTCATATTGGTTTGTGAAACCATTAGGCCATTAAGATAATTGTAATAACCTTGTTGTTTTCTGACTAAGGCCGCCTCGGGGTTCTTAATTTTGTCTAACCAACTCTTAGCTCCAGGAAAGTCCTGCTTCCGAAGACGTAAAAATGCAAGAAGAATAATTTCATTTTTAAAGTATAGAAAGACAAAGATTAGGGAAAGTAAGATGAGCATAATTCCATTTCCAATATTGGTCTCGGTAAACTGCCATACGGCTATACTTATTACTACAACTGCTAAAACTAACTTGATATTTTTATTAAACATGGACTCTTTTTTTATTGGGTATCAAAGGTACTAAAAACAATCAAAAATATTTTATGTTTTACATTTGGGAAAGTAAAAAATCATTGTATATTTGCACCCGCCTACGCAAGACAATATTTTAAAATTTGTATTGGTAGACAAATGAGGCTTTTGGAGGATATTTCAAAAGTATTGAGAAAAGGATTTCTAGAAGATTAAAGTATAATATAATGAGCAAAAGAACATTTCAGCCATCAAAAAGAAAGAGAAGAAACAAACACGGTTTTAGAGAGCGTATGGCGTCTGTAAACGGTAGAAAAGTACTTGCCGCTCGTAGAGCTAAAGGCAGAAAGAAAATTTCTGTATCTTCAGAAACTCGTCACAAGAAATAATGTTGATAAGTTATATATAAAAGGTGTTGTTTTTAAAAGCAACACCTTTTTTTTATACCCTAACACGTCGTAATTTTATCGCACAGAAAAAGTATCTAAAAAATGCCTAAAAATACCTCTATAAAATCTGTTCTAATTATTGGTTCTGGTCCTATTGTCATTGGGCAAGCCTGTGAGTTTGATTATTCTGGATCGCAAGCACTACGGTCTCTTCGCGAAGATGGGATTGAAACTGTCTTAATCAATTCCAACCCGGCAACGATTATGACAGATCCGTCTATGGCAGACCATATTTATTTACTCCCTCTTACAACAAAGTCTATTACTAAGATTCTAAAGGATCATCCGCAAATTGATGCTGTTTTACCAACAATGGGAGGTCAAACTGCTTTGAATCTTTGTATTGAGGCAGACGAAAAAGGGGTTTGGAAGGATTTTGATGTTGAGTTAATAGGTGTTGATATTGATGCTATTAATATTACAGAAGATAGAGAGCAGTTCCGCGAGCTAATGCTTAAGATTGGAATCCCAATGGCACCGCAAGCAACAGCTACTTCTTATCTTAAAGGAAAAGAAATTGCACAAGAATTTGGCTTTCCTCTTGTAATTAGAGCTTCTTATACCCTTGGTGGCGCAGGAGCGTCTTTTGTTTTTAAGGAGGAAGAGTTTGATGAATTGCTAACTCGAGGACTAGAGGTTTCTCCTATCCACGAAGTGATGATCGATAAAGCATTAATAGGATGGAAAGAATATGAGTTGGAATTATTGCGAGATAATAATGACAATGTGGTAATTATCTGTGCTATTGAAAATATGGATCCGATGGGAATTCATACAGGTGATTCAATTACAGTTGCACCCGCAATGACTCTAAGTGATAAAACCTATCAAAAAATGCGTGATATGGCCATTCATATGATGCGAAGTATTGGGGATTTTGCTGGAGGTTGTAATGTACAGTTTGCGGTTAGCCCAGACGAGAATGAAGATATAATCGCTATTGAAATTAATCCTAGAGTTTCACGTTCTTCGGCACTTGCCTCGAAGGCAACGGGGTATCCAATTGCTAAGATTGCTGCCAAACTTGCTATTGGCTACAACCTTGATGAGTTGGAAAATCAAATTACAAAATCTACTTCTGCGTTATTCGAGCCAACGTTGGATTATGTAATTGTGAAGATTCCGCGCTGGAATTTTGATAAGTTCGAAGGGTCAGATCGAACGTTAGGCCTTCAAATGAAATCGGTTGGTGAAGTAATGGGAATTGGTAGATCTTTTCAGGAAGCCCTGCATAAAGCAACGCAGTCCTTGGAGATTAAACGAAATGGGTTAGGTGCCGATGGGAAAAGCTATAAAGATTACGAGCAAATCCTCGATAAGCTGAAGCACGCCAGCTGGGATCGCGTATTTGTCATTTATGATGCTATTCAGATTGGTATTCCATTGAGTAGAATTCATGAGATAACAAAAATTGATATGTGGTTCCTTCGTCAATACGAAGAACTGTATATGCTTGAAAAAGAAATGACAACCTTTACCTTAGAAACTCTTCCGAGGGAATTATTGTTAGAGGCAAAGCAAAAAGGATATGGAGATCGTCAAATTGCCCATATGCTAAAATGCTTAGAAAGTGAGGTATATAGCAAAAGAGAAGAACTAAAGGTACAACGAGTTTATAAACTAGTTGATACCTGTGCTGCAGAATTTAAAGCGCAGACTCCATATTACTACTCGACTTTTGAGAATGATATGGAAATGGCGGATGGAAATTCCTATGCTGAAAATGATAGTATAGTTACAGATAAAAAGAAAATAATTGTACTAGGATCCGGCCCAAACCGAATAGGACAGGGAATTGAATTTGATTACTGCTGTGTGCATGGCGTTCTTGCCGCTTCAGAAATTGGTTATGAAACCATCATGATTAATTGTAATCCAGAGACGGTTTCTACCGATTTTGACGTTGCCGATAAGCTTTACTTTGAACCTGTTTTTTGGGAACATATTTATGATATTATTAGACATGAGAAGCCCGAAGGTGTTATAGTTCAATTAGGGGGACAGACAGCATTGAAGCTTGCTGAAAAACTGGATCGTTACGGAATTAAAGTACTTGGTACTAGCTTTCAGGCATTGGACTTAGCTGAAGATAGAGGTAGCTTTTCTAATATTTTGAAAGATCTTAAGATTCCTTATCCAGAGTTTGGTGTTGCCGAAACAACAGAAGAGGCAATTGCACTTGCCGATCAATTGGATTTCCCTTTATTAATTAGACCGTCATATGTCCTCGGAGGGCAAGGAATGAAAATTGTCATCAACAAACAAGAACTAGAGGAACACGTAGTTGATTTACTTCGGAAAATACCTAACAATAAGTTACTTTTAGATCATTATCTTGATGGTGCTATAGAGGCCGAAGCTGATGCGATCTGTGATGGTGAGAACATATATATCATAGGTATAATGGAGCATATTGAACCCTGTGGTATACATTCAGGCGATTCAAATGCTACTTTGCCTCCTTTCAATTTAGGAGAGTTTGTGATGCAACAAATAAAGGACCATACTAAGAATATAGCCTTAGCACTTAACACTGTTGGACTTATAAACATCCAATTTGCGGTAAAAGATGATATGGTATATATAATCGAAGCTAACCCAAGGGCTTCTAGAACTGTACCGTTTATTGCAAAGGCTTACGGTGAGCCCTATGTGAATTATGCCACTAAGGTGATGTTAGGGTACAACAAGGTAACGGATTTCAATTTTGATCCGAAGCTGGAGGGTTATGCAATTAAGCAGCCAGTTTTTAGTTTCGATAAATTTCCAAATGTAAATAAGCAACTTGGGCCTGAAATGAAAAGTACTGGAGAGAGTATTCTTTTTATCGATAGTTTGAAGGATGATGTTTTTTATGACCTATATTCTCGTAGAAAAATGTATCTAAGTAAGTAATCTTTTACTCTACATGCCTAGTAGGGTTTTTAATGTTATGCTTGTTATAGTATTAACTGCCAAAAGTTTTTATTAACTTTATCCAAGGTAATTTCTTAGATTATCAATATTAAAATAAAACAACTCTTATTAAACTTTTAAATCGGTACCAATGAAAAAAATAATTCCATTTCTTATAATAGGAGGGATGCTAGTTTCTGGATGTACTAGTCATACGATGGATGATTTAGTCCCAATAGTGGATGAAATCGGTCCAATTGTTGTGACCTATCAAGACGTGACTTCAATTTTTAATGATAATTGTTTAAACTGTCACTCTAATCCACCGCAAAACGGAGCTCCAATGTCATTAAGTTCATTTAATGATGTTATGAACGCGATTTTGAATAGAGGTTTGATAGATAGGATAAGCAGAAATGATGGAGCCAATGGTTTAATGCCATTAGGAGGTCCAAGGTTGTCGCAACAAAGTATTGATTTGATTGTGCAATGGAATGAAGATGGACTTTTAGAAAATTAATTGATATGAAAACAAGAATCACACTTTTAGTTATTTTATTATGTAGTTTATCAACTTTGCAAGCGCAAGGAAGATATGTTACCAAATCGGGAGAAATACAATTTGAGGCTTCTGTCCCTTCTTTTGAAGAGGTAAAGGCAAAAAACAGCGGAGTAAGCGCAATATTAAAATCGGAAACAGGTGAATTTGCAGCACTGGCTTTGGTAAAAGGCTTCAGATTTAAAGTTGCCCTTATGGAAGAGCATTTCAATGAGAATTATATTGAATCTTCAAAATACCCAAAATCTACTTTTAAAGGAAAGATAAAAGGCTTTGACATTTCAGGATTATCGGCTAGTAAAAAGGAGTACCTCTTTGTTGGAACAATAAACCTGCACGGGGAAGCTAAGGAAATTGAGGTTCCTGCTATGATTAGTTTGGTAGATGACTGTGTTACTGTAAGCCTTGAATTTGTGCTTAAACCTGAAGAATTCAATATAAAAATCCCAAAAATAGTTAGTAGTAAAATTGCAGAAGATATTAATGTTGTAGCTGTGTTTTCTCTAAAAAAATAACATAATTTAGATCTTATGAATAAAAGAAGACGTTTGTTATTAGCGGTATTACTGCTCCTAGCTGGGGGGTATTTTGCATATAATTATATGTATAAAGAACATCGAGATATAAGTTCTGAGACTTCGAAACTAGAGATTTCTGCCTCTTATTTATTGGAACGTTACAAAACCAATGATGGGGATGAGCTTTTAAATACAACCATTACAGTAAATGGATTAATCACTCAGGTTGAAGAAGGAACAGTGACCTTAGATTCTGGTGTGCATTGTAGCCTAATAGATGGATCTGTTGGTTTGGTTGAAGGTAGTAAAATGACTATTAAAGGACGATGTATTGGGTATGATGATCTTTTTGAGATTGTGAAACTAGATCAGTGTACAATAATTAAATAAACTGTAAATGAGGAAAATTACCATCTTATTCTTGTTATTCATTCCGTTACAACTTATTGCTCAGGACGACCTTCTTGGTGAGTTAGAAAGTGAAGTGGTTGAGGACAAAACAGTCGTGTCGGCTTTCAAAGGACTTAAAATTGTCAACATGGAATCAACGAAACTAGCAAGTAAAGGAGATTTCTTTTTTGTGGTAGCACATCGTTTCGGTTCTGTTAAATATGGTTTTGATGATTTTTTTGGTTTGGACAATGCTGTTACTCAGCTTAAATTTATCTACGGTTTTAATGACTGGTTAAATATTGGAGTTGCAAGAAGCTCCTTTATGAAAAAATACGGAGTACACGCCAAATACCGACTTAAGCATCAGGAGAAAGAAGGGTTTCCTGTAACTCTTACAGGGTATAACCTAATTACAGCAAATACTGCTTTAGATAAAGATCAATTTCCAAACATAGAATTTACGGATAGATTGACGTATACCACACAATTGCTAATTTCTAGAAAATTTAGCGAATCTTTCTCATTGTTGATAGCACCTACTTTTATACATGAAAATCTCGCTACAAGGAGCGTAGAAGTAGTTTCTACAGGCACTTTAACTTTTGATGAAGATCCAAATCAGTTTGCAGTTGGACTAGGGGGAAGGTATAAAATTGCTAGCCGTTGGAGTGTAAATGTTGATTACGCTGTTCATTTAAATAGAAATAAAAACTCGAATTTCAGAAACCCATTATCTGTTGGTGTTGATATTGAAACCGGAGGACATGTATTTCAAATGCATTTTACTAACGCTCAGGCGATGTTTGAAGAAGGTTTTATCGTAAATGGTCAAGGTGATTGGACCGATGGCGATATATTCTTTGGGTTTAACATAAGCCGTGTCTTTTAATTTTTAGATCTAAAGGGAACGATTACATTGTAATTTTTCAATTCCTCCATGTAGGAATTCACGTCGAATTTAGAATCTATAAATTCATTCTTTCTATTTCTTTTTCGTTCTGAACGTCTCGCACTTTTAATAAAACGTCTTATTTCTATTTCTGAGTCTAAAATTAGTCCAGGAACTGAAACACTTTTTCCAGATTTATCCTTAGCCACCATCGTAAAGTAAGAGGAATTGCAGTGTTTTTTAAGCCCCGTATGAATATTCTCTGTTTCTACTCGAATACCAATAACCATTGAAGTCTTACCCACATAATTTACAGAAGCTTTCATCAATACCATTTCACCAACTTTCACAGGTTTTAAAAAATCTACGGTATCAACAGATGCCGTCACACAATAATTCCTGCTGTGTTTTGAGGCACAAGCAAAGGCAATTTGATCCATTAGGGAAAGTATATAACCTCCGTGTATCTTTCCACTAAAATTAGTGTGGGAGGGAAGCATTAATTCTGAAAATGTCACCTGAGATTCTTCGACGTTTTTATGAATATCACTCATGTTAATTTCCTTTGATGTGAGGCGAATTCTCTTGAGATACTTCTGTAATGAAATATTTGGTATCTCCCCAAAAGAAGAAAGTGCTGTAGCGCTCTATATAGGTTAATTTCACATATCGACCCTGATATTCCTTCATCTTTTCGATTACTTCTTTTTCCTCATCCAAAACCGAAAAAGGGAAAATTTGAGCACCACTTATTCCTTGACTAATCTCACCTTCATAAGTTTTTACGATCACTCCTTTATGACTAAATTTAATCAGTTCTCCTGCACGTGTCCCTTCACTGTACGGCACATAATAAATAAAAGCAAAATAGAGCAAAAATAAGGCTAGGGTGCTACCTAAGATTATAAAGAGCGTTTTTCTCATTATTAATTATCGATTAATTCTTGGTGTTCGTGTTCGTCCGTGGCTTTTTCCAAAAGCTTTTCATTGATATATTTACTAGCCTTTGAACCAAGTTTTTTTAGTTTTTCTACCCGAGTTATTAGATTTCCTTTACCTGTTAATTTTTTCATGGTACCTTCATAACTACCTTTTACTGTATTTAATTGATTACCAATTTTTATTAGATCGTCCGTGAGATTCACAAATTGATCATACAGTCTTCCAGCCTGAGTTGCAATTTCCAAAGCATTTTGCTGTTGTTTCTCGTTGTTCCACATACTGTCAACGGTTCGTAAGGTTGCTAGCAGGGTAGTAGGGGTAACGATCACAATGTTTTTTTCGAATGCCCAATTGTATAGATTGTTGTCTTCATTGATTGCCACAGCAAAAGCCGGCTCAATGGGAATAAAGAGTAAGACAAAATCTGGACTTTCAATTTTATAAATATCTTGGTAATTTTTATCGCTAAGCTGTTCAATGTGCTTTTTTAAAGAACTTATATGTTCTTTTAAATACTGAGCTTGTAGATCCTTCTCTTCCTCATTCACAAATCGTTCATAACCAACCAAGGACACCTTGGAGTCAATAATCATTTTTTTATTGTCTGGCAGATGCAAGACAACATCCGGAAGAACACGTTTCCCGTCATCTGTTGTAAAGCTATTTTGAACAAAGTATTCCCGGTCTTTTTCCAGTCCGCTCTTTTCTAAAACACGTTCCAATACTAACTCTCCCCAATTCCCCTGCGTTTTACTGTCCCCTTTTAGCGCCTTAGTAAGATTGGTGGCTTCTTTACTCATTTGTTCGTTGAGTTCTTTTAAACCTATAATTTGCTGTCGTAGCATAGCGTGGCGATCTATACTTTCTTTATGAGTGTCATCTACCTTCTTTTCGAATTTTTCTATTTTCTCCTGAAGTGGTTTAAGAATACCGTCGATATTTTCCTTGTTTTGCTTTGTGAATTTTTCAGACTTGCTTTCAAGGATTTTGTTTGCCAATACTTCAAAATCATTCGCAAATTTCTCTTGAAGTTTCTCTACTTCTATTTTCTGTTCTCGTAACTTAACCTCCAAGCCGTTCATTTCGGTATTTCGTTTTGTTAGTTCAACATTTAAAAACTCTTTTTCCTTGCGTATTTCTTCCTTATCTAACTGCATTCTATCAAATTGTTCACTAAGCTTTTCTTCCTGTTCATGTGATTGCTCTAATCGCACCTCCAACTTACTGGTTTCAGACTTTTCTTTAAGTTTGGCTATAAGATTCCCCACAAAAGCCCCAATTAGGAGGCAGACTGCTGCGAGTAGTAAAAAGAGAAAGGTTTCGTTCATTTATTTTATATTGATAATTTTAGTTTCCATTTGATTATGTATAGCTGCAAGTAAAGATAACCACAAATTATATTTTTTAGTTAAATGATTGGAATTAGAAATGAACAATATTGCGAATTACCAAAGAAGGTTATTTTTTGACTTGGAACCTGCCACTATTCTTATCAAAATCAATGGTTTCTTTGGGGAAAAGCGTGTCAAACCTCCCATCTTCAATTAATCTGTTTGGCTCATTGAAATACATGGCTTTTGGAGTCATTACTAGCATTTTGTCAACTAACTGAATTGCTAAATCTATTTCATGAGTCGAAAACAAAATAGTTTTTCCAGTTTCTTTCGTTAGTTTTTTTAATAATTTTAGGACATATGCTCGGTGATAAAGATCTAAATGAGTCGTCGGCTCATCTAAAATGATAAGCGGAGTGTCCTGGGCCAAAGCTCTCGCAATATATACACGTTGTAGTTGGCCGTCACTTAGTTCAAAGCATTTTCGTTCTAACAAGCTTTCAGTATCGGTGGCGTGAAGGGCAAATTGAATAGCCTTTTGATCGGTTTCGGAAAGTTTTCCCATCCAGTTTGTATAGGGTTGCCTACCCAGTGAAATCAATTCTAAGACAGTTAAGTTCTTTGATGCAGGTGCTTCTGTTAGGACTACGCTCAACTGATTTGCCATTTGAAGCGCTGTGTATTCTTTTAAAGAGGTTCCGTTCAATTGTACGCTTCCTTGTAAAGCAGGCTGCATTCCGGCTAAAGTTCTAAGTAAGGTGGATTTTCCAATTCCATTTGCCCCTACCAGAGCCACAAGTACCCCTTCAGAAATTGAAAAATCAATATTAGAGGAAATCACTTCGGTTTTCTTCTTACTAGAATACCCAATAGACAACTCTTTTGCCTCAAGTATGATATGTTTTGTTTCTGAAGTCATTAAAACAATAATTTACGTTTTCTAACTAATAACCAGATAACCACAGGAGCTCCAACCAGAGAGGTGATAGCATTAATAGGGAGGGTGTATTCGCTAAATGGAAGCTGTGCTAAAGTGTCACAAACAAGCATAAGAATACTTCCGCAAAGTAAAACAGCGGGGATGAGTACAAGATGATTTGAGGTAGTGAAAAATTGTCGAACAAGATGTGGTACGGCCAGCCCTACGAAGGCTATAGGTCCAACAAAAGCAGTTATACTACCAGCAAGAATACTAGTTGCCAGAATAACTACGAATGTAGTTTTCTTAATGTGTAGCCCCATACTTTTAGCATAATTCTCACCTAAAAGTAGGGCATTTAATGATTTGCTGCTGAAAAAACTCAGCGCTAAACCAATGACAGCACAAATTCCTAATATTAAAACTCCATTCCAGGATTGATTTCCTAGACTGCCAAAAGACCAAAAGATATATTGTTGTAGTTGTTCCGCATTGCTAAAATATGACAATACACCTACCACTGCCGCTGTGACACTACCAAACATCAAACCAATAATGAGGATCGCCATAGTGTCTTTTATCTTAAAAGAAACAACCATTACCGCAAGTAAAACTAAAAAACTACCCAACGCTGAGGCAATTACCAAGCTCCATTGATTAAGCAAGAATCCACTAATAAAACCACCAAAAGCTCCGGCTCCTAGAATTAATATTGCTACGCCCAAACTTGCTCCGCTACTTAGTCCTAGAACAAAAGGTCCGGCCAGTGGGTTTCGAAATAAGGTTTGCATTAAAAGACCTGAAACAGCAAGGCCTCCACCAGCGAGAATTGCGGTAATGGCTTTTGGTAAGCGATAATCAATTAGAATATAGTGCCAAGACTCCTTGGAAGTTTCGCCACCAAACAGACCAGAAATCACTTCATTAATTGGTATGCTTACCGAACCTAGACTAATGTTTAATAATGCCGAAAACACTAACAATATCAATAGAATGATAAAATAGGAGCTGTATGTTTTTTGGCTTTGCATTATTCTAAATGAGAGAAAAAGTAAGGTTGGTAGTCCATGAGTAACTCGGGATGCAAGATCTTAATAATATCTTTAAGAACAAGGTCTGGTCTATTAGGGGCAAGTTCATAGTACAAAACACCGCCCGTTGCGCCTTTTTTAGATGTAAAACTGAAAACTTTTTTGTTTTTATAAGCTTCAAACTGTCCATAAACACTATGTGTATCTTTCATTTGCTGAAGGCTTGTAAATTGCCCAGAACCCACCCAGAATTCGGCCTCCTTTCCTTTTTCCAGCACAGATTCTAAGTTGAGTGATAAACTTCCGGTTCCTTCTGTTTCCTTCCATAGGTAATCACCGTGTGCATCTTTGATAAACTGGGCTGCCCAACTTTTACCTTGTGGCATATACCAAACATCCTTATACATAGCACCGCTAATAACAGTAGGCTCGGAAATGGCTTTCGAAGCTATTTTCTTAGCACTATTGTATTGCAATTCAATTGTACTAAAAATACTGTCGGCTTCTTTTTGCTTGTCAAATAAAGCCCCAAAGAACTTTATCCATTCGGCTTTTCCAAGGGGGGAGGTTTCGGTCCAGTCTGAATTATATACAACGGGGATTCCAGTTTTTTTAATAATGTTGAAAGCACTATTGTTTCCGTCTACTGCAAAACCCACAATAACATCGGGGGATAAGTCAATAAGAACTTCGGTATTGATGTCTTCATTTTTTCCAAGCTCGGTTATTTTCCCATCATCAATTCTTTTTCTGGTGGTTTCTGAAGAGATATAATCGATGTTTGGAAACCCTACTAAGGCTTCAGAAACACCGAGCATTTCCAAAGAGGGAATATGGGTTGTGGAGGTTACAACAATGTTTGAAACAGGAATTTCTATCACCGCATCAAATTTTTCTGAAGTAGGGAGCGTCATACCTTTTTTAATTAGCGCATACTTAAAAGTTACTTCAGCTCCAGGCCATGGGTTAATCAATTCAATATCTTTATGAGAGCTATAAGTATTTATTTTAAATCCCTTAGCGTAATTTACTTGAACTCTTTCTTTGATTTCTGAGTCTATAGAAGATGACTTCTCATTTTCCTTGCAAGATGAAAGAAATAGAAAGATTCCAATGAAGATGTACAGCTTTTGCATCCTCAAAAATAATATTTTTTGTTTGGCTTATCTACCAATTAATTACGTTATTTTTGCCTCGAATTTTGGTGGAAATATTTTTTCCTTAAAAGGGAATTCGGTTAGATGCCGAAGCTGTTCCCGCAACTGTAAGTCATTCCGCCCTTGGCGGAAAGTGCAAACTTCAACCACTGTTAACCTTTGGTTAATGGGAAGGTGGCACGAGAGACAAGCCAGGAGACCTGCCGTAATTCACTATGTCAAACCTTCGGGATAAGGGTTTTGGGAGTAAAACTGTACCAATCCATTAATTTAATGATGATGTACGTTCTAAACTTCTTCTTTTTCTCGTTTTAATTTTTTAAAATGAACAAAAATTTACTTTTGGCTTTATGCCTATCGGCGAGCAGTGTTCTGTTTGCGCAAGAATCTCAAGACATCGAAAAACTAGACTCGGTGTATCTTGATACCAAAACACAACTTCCGCTAAAAAATAGTGGAAAAGTAATAACGAAGATCACTTCAGAAATACTTGAAAGAAGTGGCGGGAAATCCGTTTCTGAGGTAATTAACCAAGTTTCTGGAATGGAAATTAACGGTAGTCGCAGCAACGCAGGTCAGAACTTGGGCTACTTTGTTCGCGGTGGTAGAAACAGACAGGTGGTGATTATGGTTGATGGAATTCAACTTAATGACCCCTCGCAAATCGCAAACGACTACGATTTACGTCTGGTACCAGCTTCGTCTATTGAGAACATTGAAATTATTAAAGGTGCCTCTAGTGTATTGTATGGGTCTGGTGCTGCCACCGCTGTAATTAGTATTACTACTAAGAAAGCCTCAAACAAACCCATTTCTGCACTGTTTTCGAGTACGGTAGGAACGAATCGCGCGGCCGAAAATGAAGACAGTGATCTAGAGGAGTTTACAAATTACGCTGCGATAAATGGAACGCTTAAAAACTTCTTTTATCAATTGGATTTTAGTAATCGATATGTGGAAGGTCTTTCTGCTATTGCAGCTGCCGAAGATGCGCCAACCAACGAAGAAGATGTTTTTAACCGTGTAAGTGGAAAAGTTAATCTTGGGTATGTGTTTTGTAAAGACATAACATTTAGTCGTTTTTTTAGCTTTAACAACTATAAAGCGGGCTTTGATGATTTTAGCTTTGCAGATGCCGATAGTCAAACTGTTTCGGAACAGAAAAGAGTTGGTGGGAGTTTAGTTTGGAAGCATAAGAAGGGTAGTGTAAATTTCAATGATAGCTATAGTTGGTTGGATCGAGACATTCAATCTTCGTTTCCTTCTAAATACGATGCAACCTCTTATACATTCGATGCTTTTGCGAATCAGAAAATTACCAATGAACTTACCGTTTTGCTAGGAGTAAACGGAAATCTTAGCAGTTTCAACTCATTTAGTATTCCATTTGGAGCAACTGATTTCGCACAAAATGTAAATGAAGAAGAGGCAAAGTTTGATATAATTGATCCTTATTTAAATTTGATTTATGTTTCGAATTTTGGATTGAATCTAAACGCTGGAGCAAGATTAAATATACATAGCAATTATGGGAACCATTTGGTTTACAATGTAAATCCTTCCTATGCTTTTGACTTTGGAAAGAATACTCTAAAACTATTGGCTTCTTATAGCACTGCATATATCACCCCGTCTTTATTTCAATTGTACGACCCTCTTTATGGAAATGAAGAATTACAACCTGAGGAAAATACAACTATTGAAGGAGGATTGGTGTTTACTTCAGAGAATAATCTAAGTTTAAGCGCTGTGTACTTTAACCGAAACGAAGCAAATTTTGTGGACTTTGTAACTGTGGACCCAGATCTGTTTATTTTTCAATACCAGAATATTGCTGATGAGTTTATGGCAAGTGGTGTAGAGGTTGAGGTGTCTAAGAGCTTTGGAAAAAAGGTTTATTTCTCGGCAAACTATACCAATACACAGACCGATGAAAGATTTGCGCTGCGTATTCCAGAACATAAAGCGAATGCCAATTTAAGTTATCAATTAACTAAAAAAAGTTTAATTTCCGTTGGTTATCAATATAACAGCGAGCGAGAAGATACTTTCTTTAACTCGAATACTTTTGAATCTGAGAATATCACCTTGAATAGTTATGGACTACTTGACCTAACCGCTACGCATCGATTTAATAGCGTCTTTAAAATGTTCGCTACGTTGAGTAATATACTAGATGAAGAATATGAGGAATTGTATCGCTTTCAAACGAGAGGAAGAAACCTAAGAGTAGGGTTTACTTTGGAGTTTTAATACAGAATAAGTTCTAAAAAAGGCGTCAATTCTATTATAGAATTGACGCCTTTTTGCATTGGGGCGAATCTTATTATTGTTCTGCTATCATTATTTGATACACAGGAGAACTTGCCTTGCTTTCAGAAATCTCCTCCAGCACATTAAAGCTGGCTCTAAGAGGAATTGGGGATGGAAGAATGTCGTTTAGCGCTACAGTCAACAAAGGCTCGCTAGGGTCTCCTAAGACACCTAAATTACTATAATCTTCATCCAATGGAAAATCTGGCACAAGACCGTCTATAAAATCAGTAACTCCATTTGCATTTGCTGTTTTAAAAACTAAAGGAAGCATCGCATAGGTATGCCTTGGATTCGCCTGGCTTCTGCTGAAGCCCGGAGCTGGTGCATCATATAATAAAAAAGACGCTTGGAATTTACCAGTGGTGTTTCCTCCCACTTGGTTAACTGTAATATATGGATCAAGACCGTTAATAACGAGTTCACTCGCTGAAGCTGTTCTTCCGGTGGCAAGTACATAAACTCTGTTGAGGTTTAGGCTATTAATAGCCTCTCCTCCGCCCGTAAAACTATCCACAAATAATCCGTTTTCTGCGTATTCAATTTGCCTATCTGCATTCCATTGTTCGCTAAAGTATAACTGTCCCGTGTTCTGCCCAGTAATCATACTGGCAAGATAAGTAGCTGTTCTAACCGAACCACCTCCGTTATAACGAAGGTCCAACACTAGATCTGTGATTCCATCCGCTTGAAATTGCGCAAAAACGGCATTTAATTGAGAATCAAATTCCGAAGTAAAGGCATTGTACATTAAATATCCAATATTCATCCCATTGATAGTAAGTGTTCTAGCGATATAAATCGGGTTTTCAGAATACTGCGTTTTGGTAAGGGAAACAGTGTCGCTTGTTGGAGTAATTGCAGTTCCGTTATAAGTGGCTAGTCCAATCGTATAGGTATCTGGAGCTAATAAGCTGCTAAAGTTGTTTTCTGTTAGTTGTTGTCCATCAACGGTGGTAAAAATACTTCCACGTTCTAAAATTGTTGACTCTGCGCTGGAATTAGGAAGAATGTAGCGTACATATCCAAAGACATTACTGCTACCATCAGGATACCTCACCAAACCAAACTCCATCCCATTATTTAGCGTAACGCCATTAAGGGCGTTTTCCAACTCGATATAATCATCGACTAAAATGCTGAATCTGTCTTGTGAAGATTTTAAATAATCGAAAAGGGCTTCGGGAGTACTATAACTATTTATAAAGTTGTTTTTTTCGTCTTCGGAAGTAAAAGCATCGTTGGCTAATTCCGGTGTATCGGCCTTGTAAAGATAGAAGTAGTTGAGACCACGATATATAAAGTCTTGAATTTCTTGAACCGAAGCAAACTGCTCTTCATCGTCTAAATCCTTAAAGCAGGAAGAAAAAATAACTGATGTAGCAAATAAGAAGAGGAATAGTTTCTTTTTCATGAGCAGGCTTTTTTTGGTATTTGTCTTGTAAACTCCGAAAATAAGGACATTATTGCGGAATTAAAATAAATTGTAACAAAAACTAGGGTGGTTCGTCATTATTAAAGAACGGCATAGCAATTGCAACATTAACCAAGTAACAATGAAACAAAATGACTTTATAGCAACGGTACTTCCTTTTAAGGATAGACTGTATCGAATAGCCAAAAGGATTCTTGTTTCTAATGACGAAGCCGAAGATGCTGTTCAAGAAGTGTATTTGAAATTATGGAAGGGCAAAGAGAAGATTAAAAACTATAAAAACCCTGAAGCTTTTGCTATTACAATGACAAAAAACTATTGCCTGGACCGACTTAAATCGAAACAGGCTTCAAATTTGAAGATTGTTCATAGTAATTACCAGAACAGTGATAATTTAGAAAAGCAGATTGAAGCAAATGACGGAGTGGCCTTGGTTTTTAAACTTATGGAATCACTTCCCGAGCAACAAAAAATTATTCTGCAATTGCGAGATGTAGAAGAATTTGAATTTGCGGAAATAGCAAAAATGCTCGATAGTAATGAAACTGCTATCCGTGTAGCACTCTCAAGAGCTCGTAAAACCTTAAGAGAACAATTAATTAAAAAATACAATTATGGAGTTAGCTAGAATAGAAAAACTATTGGAGGCTTATTTTGAAGGGAATACTTCTCTAGCCGAAGAAATAACACTTCGAGCCTATTTTAAAGGCAATAGAGTAGATGCTAGCGTACAAATGTACCAAGCTTTATTTGCGGGTTTAGAAATAGCAGGTAATGAAGTGTCTCAAAGAGATATTAAAATGCCTGTAAAGTCTTCAAATTTTCAGAATAACTGGTGGTATGGTATAGCGGCTTCAGTTATAGTTGTTTTAACGGTTGGCGGAATGCTATTTTCTAATACATCAATATCTCAAAAGGAGAAAGAAGCCTTAATGGCATTAAACGAGAGTAAAGAAGCTTTACTGTTTCTTTCAGAAAACTTAAATAAAGGAACTGAACAATTGGCGCTTGTAAATCAGTTCACAGAAACTAAAAATAGAATATTAAAATAACCCCTATAAAATAAATTAAAAATGAAGAAACTAATAATAATAATAGCACTTATAATGGCTCCAATGTTTACGTCGGCTCAAAATGCCTTCGATTCTTTTGAAGATGAGAATGATGTGACATCTGTGGTGGTTACAAAGAATATGTTCAAATTATTAAGCAAGATGGATTTGGATTCTACAGACCCTGAGGCGAAAGAATATTTGGCGATGGTAGATAATCTAGATAACATCAAGATTTTCACTACAGAGAATCTGGACGTTGCAAAACGGATGAATGCTTCAGTAGATAAATATGTAACAGGTTCTTCAGGTTTGGGTGAGCTGATGCGGGTAAAAGATGATGGAAAGAACATCAAATTCTACTCTAAAGACGGTAAGAATGAGAATTTTGTTAGTGAACTTTTAATGCATATGAATGGAGAAATAGAAGGAAAACAGATGACCGTGATAATGAGTATCACAGGAAACATAGATCTAAAACAAATCTCTAAACTTACCCAAGAGCTTAATGTTCCAGGTAGTGAGGAGTTGAAGAATATTGATAAGAACAAGAAAAAAGGATAATTATGGTACTGACAAAATATATAATTCCGCTTATTTTGGCTGTACTTGCATTGGCAAGCTGCAGCAATGAAAAATCACTTCAGAAATACTTGGTTGACAAACAAGATGACGACAAATTTCTGAAAGTAGATGTGGCAACGAGTTTGTTGAAGTCTGATGATATTTCATTTTCCGAAGAAGAAAATGAAATACTTGAAACCATTAAGAAGGTTAATGTTGTAGCATATAAAATCCAAGATGGAAATACAGCCGACTATGAAGCTGAAAAAAAGAAGTTAGCCGAAATAGTTAGTCAAGAGAAATACAAAACTTTAATGAAATTTGGTTCTAATAATAAAGGAGCAACATTGAAATACCTAGGAGAAGAAGATGCAATAGATGAGGTAATTGTTTTTGCTAGTGACAGTGAGAAGGGATTTGCAGTATTTAGATTACTTGGAAAGGATATGAGACCAGACCAAATGATTAAATTAATGAATTCAATTGATAATGGTGATCTAGATGTTTCCAAACTATCTGGAATAGGAGATCTATTTGATATGTAATTAGTTGATTATGAAATAAAAAGCCCCTTACGAGGTTTTTTTTGTTCTTTATCGAAAACGAGTTTTTGAAAGTACTTCTTGCCTTCTTTGGCATATAGTTTGAAACTCTTACAACAGATGATATTCTTAAAGCCCTAATTAATTAGATCATTATAAAAAGCCAGAGACCCCTGAAAAGAAAGGGACAGGTTTATATAAAAGGCCTCCGCTTAAGGCGGGCTTTTTATGTCTTGAAGAAAAACTCCCCAGTTAATACAACAAGAAGTAATCGCTCAAAGCTAGAATAAACTCTGATGTTAAAAAACAGGAAAAACCCTGTTTTTTAATACGTGATTTTTAAGTAAGTTTGCGATCAATTACGTTTATGTTGATAAAGAGACAGTTATTACTTTGGATTTCGTGTGATTACTCGTTTTAATTTAGCTTTATTAATTTCAACGCAGTATTGTATTACTGTCCTTGAAAAACTATTGTATTGTCTAAACCATCATTTTTCTTTAAATTTTTTAAATTCTCCAATATGAAAAAATTCGTGTTGTTTTCAGGTATCTTGTTATGCAGTTTTCTAACGTTTGCTCAAAACTCCTATAACTATACCGATCAGGTAAATCAAATGGTGGGGTCTCCTAATTCTCCTGAGGCGCAGGCTTTTGCTAAATATGGTGACATTCCTGTAAATCTCTATGTGGGAGCACCTAAAGTTTCAATTCCTTTATACTCCTTTAATGGTAGAGAAATGAATCTTCCTATTGGACTTACCTATGATATCAATGCCAGAAAGGTTGATGATGTGGCCTCTAATGTTGGTGCAAGTTGGAATTTAAACTTGGGAGGAAGGGTTTCAAGGATGATTAACGGCCTCTCTGATCACTATTTTAATTCAACGGGATTTGCTTATAGTACATTAGAAAATAGCCCAGGGATTACACGTGCTAAATACCTAAGCTATAAAGATAAGTTAATTCAATATGCAAGTGGATACCCCAATGGAATTACATTTACTACTCCAGCGGAGGCGGAGGACTTTTTTGAATTTTTATATGATGTTTCTGAGTCTGAAAGAGATATTTCTCCTGACAAGTACAGCATAAATGCGATGGGGCTTAATGACGAAGTTATTCTAGATGTAGAAAATGCAATGGCATGTATTCCATTAAATAACCCAAATCTTAAAGTATCAAAATTCGCGGTGCTTGACATTGTATATTGGGAGGTTATTGATGCTTCTGGAACCAAATACTATTTTGGTAATTTCGCAACCGAAGACGCCTTTGAAAATACGTTAAGAGAAAATATTGGGGTTGATCCTATTGAAGGTAATTATAGAACTTGGTATCGATCTTCTTGGCTTCTTACAAAAGTAATTTCTCCTAATGGGAAAGATACTTATACTTTTGAGTATGATCAGGTGAGCGAATATTGGGCTGCACCTATAAAAACGAACAACGCACATTTCACAAACTCAAACCCAAATGTACCCCCTCAAGAATACGACCCTGAAAGTCGTTATTATATAGATCAACAGTTTTTGGCTCGTGTAAAACACAATGGCAATACAATTGTCGAAGTAGGACTTGCAGATAGGGATGACTTAGATGTTTCCAACTCGCGAGTTAAATCTCTAACCATAAAGGATCCTTTCAATAGCAATAATATCATCAATCATTTCGAATTTGATAATGACCATTACTTTGGAAATCTAAGTGGATCAATGGAGGAAAAAAGATTGAAGTTAAATAAGATCTTTGTTGCTGGACAAGATTACGATCCTACTGATCCCAATTATGAATTTAAAAAAGAATACTCTTTTGAATACGAAAGCCCAGAGTTAATGCCTTCTCGGACTAGCTTAGATTTTGATCTTCTGGGATTTTTTAACGATAAAGAGAATACCGTACTTTATCCCGAGGTTCAATATGGTACACAGTCAGGTGACATTATGCAAGGTGCTGATAGAACTCATGATTTTGAAAAATCTAAAATAGGAATACTTACAAAGGTTAATTATCCAACAGGAGGTTATTCTACTTTTGAATACGAACCAAACCAAGAGGAGTTCATTCAAGGGTCTACTAGCAATAGGACTGTTGCCACGGCGTCTGTTAAAAACTTTTTTGAATTTAACGACCCCAGTGAATGCGGTGCTTGTTGTGAGGCTCAAGCTCCAACTTCAGGAGAAATAGCGAGTACTGATATAAATTCTTTTGAAATATCAAACAACACCAATAGAACCTATGACATAGCGTTTTCTGTTTATGATAAACAAGGGCCAGATACGAATTATAGAGGATACTTAGTACATTCTGCCCAAAGCAATCCCAATGTAACCTATGAAGATATTTGTAATGATGCTACATTGGCATTATATAGTTTTGATGCTGCCCCAGCATCGGGAGATACAGAAGAAATTTTAGATCAAATCCTTCCTATAGGATTTTACAAGCTTATCGTTGTAAATCTTGATGATGACACTTATGAAGAAGTATGTGCATTACAAGGTTATGATTGTTCTGAAGTAGTTCTTAATATAGAAAGGGAAACATATCACGAAAGTACAGAGATAAAAGAATATCCTGGTATTAGAGTAAAGTCGGTTAGCGAA
Source organism: uncultured Ulvibacter sp. (assembly GCA_913063405.1). Lineage (GTDB taxonomy): Bacteria > Bacteroidota > Bacteroidia > Flavobacteriales > Flavobacteriaceae > Ulvibacter. The sequence goes on along the minus strand of CAJXZB010000014.1, from coordinate 46,039 downwards.
TATGAAGAGGCAGGTAGTATTGCTACTAAAAAGAGTTTTAAATATGAGGGGTTAACAGAAAACTATATCCCTAAATTGTATTATGCGCAAAATATTAATTACTTAGATTCAAATAATCAGGAAACAGGTGGGTTAGTGCATCATCGTGTCTCAAAACCAATAATGGGGAGTAACCCATACATCACCTATGATAAGGTTACAGAATCTAGGGTTAACCCCAATAGTGATGCAGCAAATTTTGGATATACAACCTACGAATTTTACAATGATCCAGAAGAGTTAAGTGGTACTGTTCCTAACTGGTTACCTCCTTATGGAAACGATTTTCATATGAATATCAAGAAAGGAACTATTAAAAATCAAAGGATTTTTGATGTAAACGATAATCTGTTACGCACCTCCGAAAGTATTATCGAGCCTGACCCTAGTGGAAATCAAACCTTCAAAAGTATATCAACCACCGATTGGGCATATAACAACGTGCGCTTTGTGATGCTGTATTGGCAAAGTGGCCTAGTACATTTTTCACTGGCCACAGGACATATGGGAGGGGTTAACGGAAATGAATTAGTTGCCCCGCCTTGTAATACCAATAATGGGTGTATTGATGTTCTTGAACAGAACGTCAATTCAAGAGTCATTCCATATGTGAATTATACCTATACGCAATATCCTATTACTGCTCAAGGGACATCTAAACAATACCTCAATGGGCTAGAAACTAGCACAACTACTAAAACTAATTTCGCTCCAGAACGCGGATATTTTACAAGAAGTACAGAGAGTGGAACCAGTGAAAATGATAAAACAATTCTTAGAGAATACACTTATCCTCAAGACGTTCCCAATGAGTCTCATATGACCAATCTTATTGCCGAAGGTCGTATTGCGAGTCCAGTTGAAGTGAAAACATATCAAAAAGAAGGAACCGATCCTCCAGAACTTTTGAATTACCAAAAGACATTTTATGGTAGTTTTAATGGGAAAATTTTTCCTCATTATATGCAATCGGCTAAAATGAATGAGTCGCTACAAACAGACGTAATTTTTAAGGATTATGAAGATGGAAATTTAGTAGAGGTCTCCAAATCAGGTGATGTACCAACACTTTATGTTTGGGGCTATAACAATCAGTTTCCTGTGGCTAGGATAGAACACAACGTGCCTTATAGTAGTTTGGATTCAAACCTCCTCGGAGAGATTAATTCTGCAACCGATGAAGCCACCTTACAAAGTAAATTACAAACATTAAGAGGCTTATCCGTTCTAAGCGGCGCACTTATCACCACATACACCTATAAACCTCATATAGGGATTAGTACCATAACTGATCCCCGAGGAGATATTATCTCTTTTCATTACGATGAACTTAATCGTCTAGAATATGTTAAGGATAAGGATGGAAATCGCTTAAGTGAGACAGAGTATAACTATAGAATTAATTACTAAAACCACGAAGAAGATGAAAAAGTTAGTATATATCACACTGGCACTTTTAGTTTCCTCTTTTGTAGTGGAAGCTCAGACCCTTACCGAGAATTACGTGAAAACAACAGCCTATCAGGTTGAAACCACGGATGGAATTGTAATGGACGACCAAAAAATAGAAAACGTTACTTACTATGATGGCCTAGGTCGTCCTGAACAAAGCGTGGTTCAACGTGCAGGAGGAAATCGGGAAGATTTAATCACCCCTGTTTATTATGATGCCATTGGAAGAACTCCTAAAAGTTGGTTACCGTTGGCAGTAACCAATAATCCCGATGGAGAATTCTATACAACTACTACCGGCCCTGGCGTACAGCAGGAAATCAAAGATTTCTATCGAAATAAATTTCCTGATGATTTTTATCAGGGTTCGGGTTTCATACCAGACTATGACAATCCTTATAGCCAGCAGGTATTAGAAGCCTCTCCTTTGAGTAGAGTTCAAAAACAAGCCGCTCCTGGTTTTGATTGGCATGCTACTTACAGTAATCACAGTGTTGAATTTGAATACCAAACCAATATAGCTAGTGAGGTTTATAAATTTTCTGTTGCCTTTCTAGATGATGATTATACTCCAGAATTGAAATACGACGGTTACTTTGAAGCTGGACAACTTTTTAAAAGTGTAATAAAGGATGAAAATTGGACGAGTACTGACGGGATTTATGGCATTTCCTATCAGTTTACAAACAAGTTGGGCCAGACAGTATTAAAACGTAAATCCGTTGCAGATCCAAATAGAGGAACTCAAGACCCTAATTTTCACGATACCTACTATATCTATGATGATCTTGGAAATCTTACTTACGTCCTCTCGCCAGAGGGTTCTAATAAAATTGTGGTAAGTGGTGCTTTGGCAAATAATCATCAAGATATTCTTAATGATCTTTGCTATCAATACAAGTACGACTATAAAAATCGTTTAACGGATAAACATATTCCGGGAAGAGATGGTTGGGATGTCATTTTATATGATAAACTAGACCGCCCTGTATTAACGCAAGACCCCAATATGAAGGAAAATGGTAAGAGGTGGGTATTTATAAAATACGATGTACTTGGTCGAGTAGCCTATACTGGTATTTTGGTCAATTATACGAGAACATTATTGTCAAACACGCTCAAGACTAGTTCGCTTCCCTTTTATGAAACGCAAAGAAATACACCATTCACCGCCCCCGATGGCACGGTGATGTACTATGGAAATGATGCTTTTCCTCAAAGTGATATCGAAATTCACACCATAAAATATTACAGTGATTATGTTGATTATTCAGGAGTAGCACTACCTACTTCTGTCCTTGGACAACTCGTCACAATAAATACTTTAGGATTGCCGACTGTTTCCAAGGTACGAGTTTTGGATGTTAACCCTGTTCAATGGACTACCTCCCTTATCGCTTATGATGATGAAGGTAGAAGGATTTATGCTGAATCAAGAAATAGTTATTTAAATAGTAGGGATATTGTAAAAACAAAGTTAGATTTTACTGGAAAAGTTCTGGAAAATGAAACGCAACATTTTAAAGATGGAAACCCCGCCATTATTACTAAAAATTACTTCCAATACGACCATATGGGAAGATTGCTTTCACATAAACAAAAAATAGCAAATGAGCCAGTTCAACTAATTGCAAATAATCATTATGATGAACTGGGTCAGCTCACTCAAAAGAATGTAGGTGGAACTACAATGCTTTCGGGTTATACCGATTTGGAAGATGTGGATATTTCTAGCGATGGCACTATAACTAAAATTTCTAATGCTTCATCTTGGCCAGCCAAAGCAAAAACAAAGGGAGTAATTCCCAGTGATTTTGATGGAGGTATTGATTTGATCGTTTCTCAAAATGACAAAGATGTACGTATAGGACTTGTGGAATCTGCTAACAATTCTTCCACAAATGATTATTATGATTATGGTATTTTTCTCTCCTCAAATAACAACTATTATTATATCGTTGGAGGCACTACATATTCTGGCACAGGTCTTCCTTATGTAGCTGGTGATCTTTTTCGAGTAGAGCGAGCGGGTAACAATATAAAATTCTATCATAATAATGACCCTGCATTTCACGTGATTTCTAATATTACTCAAGAGCAAAGGGACGCCCCACTAATAGGCAAAGTGTCTTTTAATGGTGCTCCAGGAAGTGTTTCTAATCTCAATCTTTTTGGATCACTCATTGATAAAACATTGCAAGCCATTAATTACAAATACAACGTTCGTGGTTGGCTTACTGATATTAATGATATTGAAAACAATGGAAGTTTAAAGGCTTTAGATAAGTACAGTGACCTTTTTGATTTTAGAATTAATTACAATAAGGTAGAAGGTAATAACAATGGGACACCTTTGTATAATGGTAATATTGCACAAACTCTGTGGAAAAGTAAAAATATCGACACTCAAACTCGGGGCTACAATTACGGCTATGACGACCTCAATAGGCTTACTGAAGCTAAAAGTTATAAAGGTACGGTAACGTCAATGACCCATACCGATACACATACTTTGTCGGATCTTACGTATGACCAAAACGGAAACATTCTTACTTTAAAACGATTTGGAACCGACATAAACAATAATCCGGCAGATCTGTGGGATAATTTGAGTTATCAATATAACGGAAACCAACTAGTCAATGTGAGTGATGCAAGTATCCATCCTACGTATGAAGATTTTGGGTTTAAGGATGGGAATGATCACATTGTTACTCAAAATGATGATTACCTTCACGATTTTAATGGAAATATAACCAAAGATCGTAACAAGGGAATGAACAACATTGCTTACAACCACTTAAATTTACCTACAACTGTTACAATCAATAATGGAAATGAAAACGGCACTATTACCTATATCTATGATGCTACTGGACTAAAATTAAAGAAAATCGCCCAGATTGGGGCAAATGCAGCGGTACATACCGAATATGCAAATGGTTATGTATATAGCGATCAAGAAAATGTGGGGAGTATTCAACTACAATTCTTTACTCACCCTGAGGGATATATAGAGCCTATGGTTCAAAATGGTATTCGTTCGAAATACTCAGTAAAAGGATTTGACACTGATACTGGTGGAATTACCTATAGTGATTTTAAGTACGTATTCCAGTATAGAGACCATTTGGGTAATATTCGCTTATCCTATAGTGATAGTGACTTAAATGGAACCATTGATCCTGCTAGTGAGATTATTGAAGAAAGTAATTATTACCCTTTCGGTTTAAAACAACTAGGGTATAATTACGACGTTTCTTCAAATGGAAATTCTATAGCTCAAAAATGGAAACACAATGGAGTGGAATATGAACAGGCATTGGGTCTTAATATGTCAGAGATGTTTTTTAGGATGCATGACCCTGCAATTGGAAGATGGAATGGTGTTGATCCAGTTACGCATTGGGATTATTCGCCATATTCAGCTTTTGATAATAATCCAGTTTATTGGGCAGATCCCACTGGCGCAGATGGAGAAAATTATATAGATAGTTTCAATAAAATGGATCAATTAGGAGGTTTCATTGGCTGGAATAATCTTAGTAGTGCCGCGACTAATTTTATAGGTGGAGAAGGTGGATTAGTTGGTGATCCAACTGGCGTAGGAACTTTTACAAATATAGGTAATGGGGAATATTATAATTCGACCACTGGAGAAACGACAACAGACTGGAGGAAGGCTGTTATACATACTGCACAACAAACGGCGGAAAACACCCTATTAATATCTGCGACGCCCCAAGAGGATATAGAAAATTGGGAGAAAAATGATAAGAAAATTATTAGGAATTCAAAAATATTAGATGTTTTAAGTAACTTTACAACCTTGGGGCAATTAAAAAATGTTGTTAGATCTGTGTTAAAAGATTGGGCAGAGTCCACGAATAAGAACTATTCAGAAGATGAAGCTATCGCAATACTTTCGGAAATACAGGATGCTGCTACAGCCCTGGGTATAGTGGTTACAACAGGGGTTCCACAAATTAAAGTTGCAGCAATGCTCATTTCAGTTAGTTACATGTCTGAAACGGTTTATCTACATTCTGTAAATTCAGGGTTAGCTGATAGAATTATGGAGCACAGCCCAAATTATTATGAAAAAAACATTGGAAGCCTTCCTTATGTTCCTCATACTGGAGGTAGTTTTGGTGGTGGTGGTGCAAGTGGAGATTGGTGGAGTCCGTAGAAGTTATTAATATGAAGCTATATAATTATATAATTTGCATTTTTCTTATTTGTTTTTCAGCTAATGCGCAAGTTGAAAACGAAGGAGTTTTTAGTGGTCAAGATTTTTCGAATAATCTATTTTTATTTGATATGGAATCATTTCTTAGTAATGAAGAAGAGATAGAATTGATAAAAACAATTGATGATTTTGAAAAAAGAACGAGTAATAGACTAATAATAGTAACTACTAGTTCTTTGGGACCAATTGAATCAATAAGGGATTATTCTGATTTCGTAAGAATTAGATTTGAAGAAATAACAAATAATAATGGTCAAATTGCAGTATTTGTAATAAGTTGTGAATTAAGAAAAACAGCAATCTCCACGAATGAAAAAGCTCGTATGTTCTTAACTGATAACGAGTGTAAAGAAATAATCGAGGATTTTATTATTCCCGAAATGAAAGAAGGTAATTATTTTGAAGGTGTTGAGGAAGGCGTTAATAAAATTATTCATTATTGGGATTATTAACGTTTTCATTGTTAATATCATCTTTCGTATTTAATATATTATCTGGTCCCTTGGATGCCAGAAAATAATTTAGTCCATTTTCACCTAGCTGATAATAGAATTCATTATCCCAACCATCTTTTGTAATCCCTTTTCTATTTGGATTATTTCTTATAATAATATTCAGATTTGAGGGGTATACTCCTAAGTCTTTTTTATTTTTTTCTAAAATCTTTTCGATTCTTCCTAATCTTTCTTTAGTAACTTTACCTTTAGGGTTTAATTCAATAAAAGTCAAAGAAATTCTTAATAGCAATATGAAAAACAATCCAAGGATTAATACCTTGGTAACAGGTCTTATCTTATTTTTTTTATTTGAAGAGTTTTTATTTTTTTTCCAAAATTTAAATTCTTTGAAAAGTAAGAACAATTCACCAATAAATTCGAGCATAATGTATCCTATTTATGGGTATAAATATACGGTATTGGTTATTACCTTATTCTTGTCCGTAACTGATTTCATTTTTCCTTTTTTAAGAGAAGGCTTTTATAATCGAATAATGGAAAGACTACACGCTGAGAATAATCTTTATAATCCAGATGGAGATAATGACCCTTTTATACCATTTCCTCTTATTAAAAATTAATTTTATATGAAAACAACAATTTATATTTTGCTTTTTATGATTAGTTTATCTTGTGTTTCACAAAAAACTGATCTAGATGTCACGGGTAATTGGTATAATTATTATCCCACAGGTAATAGCAACGTGTCATATGTTGAAACTTACTACGATAGCGATATTTACTATCTTTACTATGAAGAATCTGGTTTAAAATTTGGAGGAAAATATTCTATAGAAATAGACAAAATGTTTTTGTATTTGAATGAAGAGTCAGAAAATGATTTTATAGAAGTGAAAATGACCGAAGACGTTATTGAGCTGAAAATTCAAGGAAAAACGGGATTTTTAAAAAAAATTCCAGACAATCCATATTCTTTGGAAAAATTCATTAATAAGGAGATAACAGAAAAAGAATATTTTCAATATGGTTATAGTAAAAGAAAACTAAATTGGAAAAAAAAAGGTACCGTTGAATAATAGATAATGTGACTTTTGTATTGAAAATAAGAAGGAAAAAATCACTTGATAAAAACTGTCTTTTGCCAATTAACGATTCACCATAAAGCTAAAATCGAAACACTGGAGTACGTTCATTTAACGGAACAAAGTCACCATAGCACAATACATTATTGACCAATACGGAATCCTTGAACCACACCACAAGTGCCCACCCTATCATGATAATGACCCAGCCTTCCATGTGATTTCTAACATTACTCAAGAGCAAATGGACGCCCCACTAATAGGGAAAGTGTCCTTTAATGGTGACCCAGGGAGTGTTTCTAACCTTAATCTTTTTGGATCACTCATTGATAAAAGATTACAGGCTATTAATTATAAATTCAACGTTCGTGGTTGGCTTACTGATATTAATGATATTGAAAACAATGGAAGTTTAAAGGCTTTAGATAAGTACAGTGACCTTTTTGATTTTAGAATTAATTACAATAAGGTAGAAGGTAATAACAATGGGACACCTTTGTATAATGGTAATATTGCTCAAACCTTATGGAAAAGTAAAAACGGTGACACCCAAACGCGGGGATATAATTATGGATATGATGACCTTAATAGGGTTACCGAGGCCAAAAGTTACAAAGGTACGGTAACGTCAATGACCCATACCGATACACATACTTTGGCAGATCTCACCTATGATCAAAACGGAAATATTTTAACATTAAAACGATTTGGAACCGATATAAATAATAGTCCAGCGGATCTTTGGGATAATTTAAGTTATCAATATAATGGAAACCGACTTAACAACGTAAGTGATGCCAGTACTCATCCTACGTATGAAGATTTTGGGTTTAAGGACGGGAATGATCACATCGTCACCCAAAATAATGATTATCTTTATGATGATAATGGAAATATAGTAAAAGATCGCAATAAAGGAATGGATAATATTGTTTACAATTATTTGAATTTACCCAAAACGGTTACCGTAAATAACGGGAATGAAAGTGGTACGATCACCTATATCTATGATGCGGCAGGATTAAAACTAAAAAAAATCGCCCAGATTGGGACGAATGCCATTATACATACCGAATATGTAAATGGTTATGTATATAGCGATCAAGAAAATGTGGGGAGTATTCAACTACAATTTTTTACCCACCCAGAAGGATATATTGAACCAATGGTTCAAAATGGTATTCGTTCGAAATACTCAGTAAAAGGGTTTGATACTGATACTGGTGGAATTACCTATAGTGATTTTAAGTACGTATTCCAGTATAGAGACCATTTAGGTAATATTCGATTGTCTTATAGTGATAGTGATTTAGATGGAACTATTGATCCATCGAGTGAAATTATTGAGGAAAGTAACTACTATCCTTTTGGCTTAAAACAAAAGGGGTATAATAACGTGGTTTCCAGTAATGGAAATGGACTAGCACAAGCCTATAAGTTTGGCGGTAAAGAACAAAACCAAGAATTAGGATTGGAATGGTACGATTTTGGAGCAAGAAATTATGATGCTTCCATAGGGCGCTGGATGAACCTTGATCCATTGGCAGAACTAATGAGGAGACACTCTCCTTACACCTATGCCTTTGATAATCCAATCTTTTACCTTGACCCAGATGGAAGAATGACCTTTGGCTCCTCCACAGTTGGCGATCTCACGAGTGGATTTAGACCGCAAACATCCGGTGTTACATTTTCTGAATTTGATGCTGATAAGGTTGAAGGGGCTTCTTCGAATCTGGCAGGAAATAGCATCACTAGTAACCCTGGATCTTTTATATCTGAAGGAAGTGGAGGAAGTGGTGCCTTTGCCCAAATTGCCGCGAACTTTGCACAGAAAGATTTGAGTTTGGAGGGAAATGTAGGGGAAAATACGAAAAACGGTGGTTGCCCTTTTCCTCCTTGTAATGGTAGTAATTTTGGACAAACACCGGTGTTCGACTTCGATAGTCTGGATGGTGTTGGGGCTACTACTGGAGAAACCATGTTGACTCTTTCTCATAAAACAATAGGTGGAGCGGGTGCATTAGAGCTTATTGGAGGAGGTGCAGTTTTTAAGGCCCCAAAGGTCTTGACAGCATTGTTTTCTGCAAATAAAGCAACCAAATTAAGTAGTTTAATTCTAAATGCTACTACGAAGCAATTACAGACGAAGTTTAAGCATGCTGTAGATTTTGGAATAAAAGGAAACTGGAATAAAGCTGCTGCTGGAAAATTTAGTGCAGCTATTAATCAACATGTTAATGCAGCCAGCACAAAAATCATCCAAGGCTCGTATCGTGGAAATTCAGTAACTCATTATTTAAACTCTAAAACGGGATTAAACGTTATATCTAGTAAATCAGGACAATTTATCAGCGGTTGGAAACTTAATGCCAATCAATTAGGGAATGTTCTTAAACATGGAAGACTATAAAGAAAAACTATGGAATCAAGAAAACAAAATAAAAAATTTTTAATAGAATTGAACAAAGAAGAAGCTATTGTTTTATTTGATTGGGTCTGTAGATTTAATCAGAAAACTAACTCGGACTCCTTTGAAGATCAATCTGAAGAGCGAATTTTATGGGATATCGAGGCGATATTAGAGAAAATATCGGATGATATTCTTGATGATAAGTATAATGATATACTATTAGAGGCAAGAAAGAATATTCGAGATTAGAGGTAATGTAGGTAATGGACTTCCTACCTTTTAGTGGAGAATTAGTTAAGGGTGATTAAGCTGTATTTTTCATAAATTAAAACCAGATATATTGGGTGCGGCTGGAAGAGGAACTTTTTCCAAATTTGTAGGAAAGAACCCAGATGTCTTTATTAAGAATGGAGGAATCTTTTTAAAGGGAGTTGGAGGAAAATTTAAAGGAAAGGTTTATGAAACAGGTTTAAAAGCGGTAGACTTTTTTAATTAGGAAAAGCATGAGATATTATTATACATTGAGAATACATACACCAAAAAAGAATCACTTTTATTTAAATGGATTGCTAGGTGTTACGGCAAATGCAAAAAATGGATGGGCATATGAAATTGTAGAAGAAGAAAAAGATACTTCTATAAATTTTATTGATGTTTTTTTAAAGATTCTTGAGGGTAAAGAAAAAGATTTAGAATCAATAGGGATTGACAATTCCGACATTGAGTTTTGGATGGTCTATGAATATGATGATCAATGTAATATTGAATTTTCTCCCAAAGATTTAATACGAGTTGGGGAAAAAGATATTTCCTTATGTATTTCTTGTTATGAATCTAATTAAACTATGTCAATTTTATTGTGGGTCTAAAGGATAATAATTCCAAATTGAAGATTAACAATAAAAGCAAACGTTCTTTGAATATACTGTAGTAAAAGCAAGAAACAGGCTTTAAAAATTGTTAAAAGGTCAAAAAAATGACCTTAGACTACTATCCTTTTGGCTTAAAACAAAAGGGGTATAATAACGTGGTTTCCAGTAATGGAAATGGACTAGCACAAGCCTATAAGTTTGGCGGTAAAGAACAAAACCAAGAATTAGGATTGGAATGGTACGATTTTGGAGCAAGAAATTATGATGCTTCCATAGGGCGCTGGATGAACCTTGATCCATTGGCAGAACTAATGAGGAGACACTCTCCTTACACCTATGCCTTTGATAATCCAATCTTTTACCTTGACCCAGATGGAAGAATGACCTTTGGCTCCTCCACAGTTGGCGATCTCACGAGTGGATTTAGACCGCAAACATCCGGTGTTACATTTTCTGAATTTGATGCTGATAAGGTTGAAGGGGCTTCTTCGAATCTGGTAGGAAATAGCATCACTAGTAACCCTGGATCTTTTATATCTGAAGGAAGTGGCCCAAAGAAAGTTGAAGAGGGTGATAATTCTGATGGAAATACAACTAACAACAACAAGAATGAAGGAGGAGGAATATCTTTAACAGGAGGAGGCAAACTTGTAATGGGTGCCGATGGTACCGAAGTTGTTGGGGGAAATACTCAAAAAACAGATTATACTGCGGAAATATGGAATGATAGAAGCGAGGGAATGCAAGTTATTGGAGCTATTGGTAAACTTTCTTCTGCATTAGCAATTGGAATGTCATATTCTAATACAGTAGGTTTGTCAGATATTGTGCAAACTATGAACAAAGAAACCCTAACTGGATTAAGATCAGCTGGACGATTTGTTGGTGGTGCAAGTATTTTATTCGGATATTATAGCTATAAAAATAATTATATCGGAGGATATGAATTTGGAAGTGATTCTTTTGCAACTGGAATAGGAATGTTTGGCGGTCCAATAGGATGGGGTGTTTCTGCATCTTATTTTATCTTTAAGGCTACGGGAGGGTTGGAAATAATGCAAACAAGGGCGTTGAGAATTCAGCACGAGATTAAAGAAGGGATGAATCTTCAACAAGCTAAAAAGAAATATAATTGTTTTGTAGCAGGAACACAGATCTCAATGGGGGATGGATCTATAAAAAGTATCGAAACAATTAAAGTTGGAAATTCAGTCAAAACATATAACTTACAAACTGGTCTAGTTCAAAGTAAAAAGGTCTTAAAGATTGATACTCCTGTTCACGATAATTTAGTACAAATCGAGTTTGATAATTCAATACAGAATATAAATACCACCGATCATCCATATATGGTAAAAGGTAAAGGTTGGTGCTCTTTTGATCCGTTAAAAACGAAAGAAAATTATGGAATCGAAGTGGGTCAATTAAAAGAGAACGATATATGTTTTTTATTGAAAAGTACTAATGAAATGAGTGAGGTTAAAATAATTAACATACAAATGACGGATAGAATGGAAACAACTTATAATCTATCAGAAGTAGAAGGAAATCATAATTTCTTTGCAAATGGAATTCTTGTTCACAATAAATTAAATGATTAACTGTCTTTATTATTCGATTTTTAAATTCATCCAGATAACTCCATCTAGCGACGAGCAACCTCAATATATTAGTAATATAGTCCTTTCGGTTATATTATCTTTTGATTTGATTTTTCTTTTTACATATCTAAATAAGGAAGAGCTAATAGATTATAAGCGCTATGACAACCCTTTAGGGTTTATAAGCATATATGTTCTATTTTTTATTTTGATCCATTTTTTAATAGTTAAGAATGATCGATTTAAAGAAATAATTGAGAGTTGGGATTCAAAGAGCTTAACTTATAGAGTTATGTGTCATAGTTTTACGCTTGGATTGATAGGATTAACATTGGTGTTAATTGTACAAAAATATTAATATTTAAGTGAATAATAGCTCCCCATATTAGATGAAAAGAAAGAATAACATAGAAATGAAAAATAGAAGTTAAATATATGAAAATTAGCTTGTTGCGTGTGTAATTACTATCCATTCGGGCTGAAACAAAAAGGGTATAATAACGTGGTTTCCAGTAATGGAAATGGACTAGCACAAGCCTATAGGTTGGTTCTGTCGCATTATTTCAGTTAATCAGTAATTTTGAAAGAAACGTACCTACTATGCAGCCAGTGAACAAAAAGTTTTAAACGTTGAAGTTTTAGGATTCAATATTTGCCCTTTTCTAATAATGTGTATGATTTCTATTCCTGCTAGTGTTCTTTGTGCTGATTCAAACTCTTTAAATCCTGTAGTAATGGTAATTCTCCTTTTTATATTTCGATGATCTTGTTCTACGATATTATTTAGATACTTGACTCGTCTAATCTTTATCTTTTTTGATGTCATATTTCTTTTGTTCCAAGTCCGTATTCCAGCCGTATTTGCTCCACTCTTATCAATATTGATAACCCTTGGCTTTCCATTATTTCCAATAGCTTTATTCAAGAACTTTTGAGCCGAGCCTTTCATTCTTCGTTTGGTCAGTAAGAAATCTATCGTGTTCCCCTGTTTATCCACCGCTCGGTATAAATATGTCCTTACCTGCCACTTTAATATACGTTTCATCAAGTCTCCAACTATCCATCACTGGTCTTTTACGAATGTTCATATTTAGCTCTATCTCTTTAGAAAACTTAAATACCCATCGCTGGATTGTAGAATGGTCAACTTTGACACCTCGAATTGCCATAAGTTCTTCAATATCGCGATAGCTCAGACTAAATCGAAATTTTAAATATACCGCTTGTTGTATGATGATCTGAGGATATCTATGATGTTTGTACATGGAACAACTTTAGAAACCTCAAACTTAACTATATTTGAAAGAACACTAATTAATGCGACAGAACCGATCATTGGACAATAGAAGAAAAAGGGTCAAAGGGAAATATCAAAACCCAAATAAAACAACACCTTATTTATATTGAGAACTAGATTCCGGTATAATTACTTGGCGTTATTAGGTGCATTTCTTCCTTAATAGCTTCGGAAACTTCTAATGTTTTAATGAAGTCAGAAATCGATTTTCTATTGATCTTTTCGTTAGTTCGTGTCAAACCTTTTAGTGCTTCATAAGCATTTGGATAGGCCTCACGTCTCAAAATTGTTTGAATGGCTTCGGCCACTACTGCCCAATTGTTATCTAGATCTTCAGCAAACTTAGATTCATTCAGCAACAATTTATTCAACCCTTTTAAGGTAGATTGAAAGGCAATGATGGTATGACCAATTGGTACTCCAATATTCCGAAGTACCGTGCTATCTGTTAAATCGCGTTGTAATCTGCTTACAGGTAGTTTTGATGAGAGATGTTCAAATATTGCATTTGCAATACCTAGGTTTCCTTCGCTATTTTCAAAATCTATTGGATTCACCTTATGTGGCATTGCACTAGATCCAATCTCACCCTTTTTAATTTTTTGTTTGAAATAATCCATCGAAACATAGGTCCAGATGTCTCTATCCAAATCTAAGAGAATAGTGTTTATTCGTTTCAAAGTGTCAAATAAAGCCGCCATGTGGTCATAATGCTCTATTTGCGTGGTTGGAAATGAATGGTGCAACCCAAGCTTTTCTTGCACAAACTGAGAACCAAATGCTCTCCAGTCAATGGATGGATACGCTACTTTGTGTGCATTGAAATTTCCTGTAGCCCCACCAAACTTGGCTGCGCTCTTAATATCATTTAAAAGGTCAAACTGTTCTTCAATTCGAACTATAAATACTTCAATCTCTTTTCCCAGACGAGTAGGAGATGCTGGTTGACCATGTGTTCTGGCTAGCATTGGGACATCCGCCCATTCTGAAGCCAGTTCTTTTAACTTGTCTTTTAATTCAAATAATTGAGGAACATAAACGGTATTAATGGCATCTTTCAATGAAAGTGGAATGGCCGTATTGTTAATATCCTGAGATGTTAAACCAAAGTGAATAAATTCTTTGTATTTCTGAAGCCCCAGACCATCAAATTTTTCCTTGATAAAATACTCTACTGCCTTCACGTCGTGATTGGTTACTTTTTCAGTATCCTTGATGTGTTGTGCATCCGAAACAGTAAACTCTAGATATAAGTCACGTAACTTAGGAAATAAGTTGGTGTCGAAATCACTTAATTGTGGCAAAGGAAGCTCTACTAAGGAGATAAAATATTCGACTTCTACCTGCACTCTATAACGTATGAGAGCTTCTTCAGAAAAGAAGGGAATTAGCGAAGCAGTTTTTGATGTATATCTTCCATCTATCGGCGAAATTGCCTGTAAAGCGTTTGTGTTCATGGCTTGAAATTTGAAGCTGCAAAGATAGGGAACAGTTGGGAGTTTATTGGTGGTGAATTTTTAAAATTTTTAATTTATAGGTTCGATTGAAACTTCTTTATTAGATCTAAGGTGTTTTTTCCTCTAGCCTTGTATCCTGCACTTCCTTGATGCATGTTTTGCCTTATTATTTGAACTAATTCTGGGTGAATCCAATTCTGTTCAGTTCCAAGAAAGTAAAGCGCGGTCATCGCCCTTGCCTGACAAGCAACTTTTTGATTGGTAATCATCCAATCAAAGGCGCAATCGGTCATAATTAGTTTGTGTTTTCGGGTAAGTGAATTCCCTAAAACTTCGTTCTTCTTTTTATAATGCTCTATACAAAGCAATTCGCAGATAAATCCCACAGATCTTAGGGCACCATCTCCGGTTGCATGAGGCAGATTGTCAAAAAAGAAGTCTAGATGGAGATATAACATATCTAACTTATCTCGAGCAATAAATTCGAGTGCCCAGGTTGCCTTTTTCGCCAGTTCCTTGTCTTTCCCAAAGCAATACACAAGTAGTTCTTCAAAAGTTTCGGGATTTGCAAGCACCCAATTCGCTGCGCCCAATCGATTTTCACGGTAGGCTTTTTTAAAATTTATTTTTTCAAATAATTCCGAAGAACTCATATCACATTTTTTACTGCTCTAGATATATTCATTAGTATACAGAAAATATCCGCCACCAATAATTAGTAAAGGGGAAGCAATGGCTAAGAGGATAATTGTCCATCGGTATAACCCCCAAAATGACACAACTCTTTTTTCATCTCCACCTCTAGAATATATAATTTGTACACTATCTCCAATTTTATAGGGTGCGGGACTTGAGCTAACCTCACTTTTAAACGTAATCTCATCTCCACTTATTTCAATTAAATCGATAACTCTTGCTGTTGTTTTTACCTCTTGATTTATCAATTCTTTAGTACTGTAATAGTGTTTATAAGCAAAATAGATAAGCGCTATTGAGATCAACAACATTCCACCGTATAAATACGCAATCATTTTCATAGTGCTTTGTTAATTTGAGAAATTACTTTTAATATTCCTGTAGTGGCCTTTTCAGTAAAAACGGTAATTTTTTCAGAAGAATTAATTGACGGTTTGGGATCTACAAAATAAATTTGAGCATTTGATGTAGCATATTGGATAAGGCCAGCGGCCGGATATACCTGCATGGAAGTTCCAACAATGATAACAATATCTGCTTGTTCAACTATAGAAATAGCATCATCCATAAGAGGTACAGCTTCTCCAAACCAGACGATATTCGGACGTAACTGGTAGCCTTGTTTACAAAAATCCCCTAAATTGAGATCATTTCTCCAATCCAAAACGTCCAATCTATCATAAGTACTGCTAGCCTTTAGCAATTCTCCATGCAGGTGAAGTACTTTCGAACTGCCAGCACGTTCGTGGAGATCATCTACGTTTTGGGTAACTATTTTTACTTCGTGGTTTTGCTCAAGTTTTGCCAGAGCTGTATGTCCAACATTTGGATGTACCTCTAATAATTGTTGCCGTCGTTGGTTGTAAAAATCCAAGACTAACTCTGGGTTGCTTTTGAAACCTTCAGGTGAAGCAACTTCCATAACGTTATGTCCTTCCCAAAGACCGTTACTGTCTCTAAAAGTCTTCAATCCACTTTCGGCACTCATTCCTGCTCCGGTAAGTACGGCGATTTTCATAATACTTTTTTATCTTCGTTATAAAATTACCCATTTCCTTTGGATTTACAATTGCTCGAACATCTAAGAACGTTCCTCACCGAGAGAAGACAAAATTTGTTTCAGGAAGTACTGTCTAAGCGTACACGGCATTTTACAGTGGTCACTGAAGATGTTTATCAATTGCATAATACAAGTGCGGTAATGCGCTCCTGTGATGTTTTTGGAATACAGGATTTGCATGTCGTGGAGGAACGATTAGGCAAACGTATTGATAAAGAAATAGCTATGGGGGCTCAAAAATGGGTCGATTTTCATCGATATGATTCTATTAAACTATGTATGGATAGATTACGAGAGAAGGGATACCAGATAATTGCTACAACACCCCATGATAATTCCACTATGCTTCACGATTTTGATGTAACGAATAAGTCGGCTTTCATTTTTGGAACAGAACGAGATGGTTTGAGTGAAACCGTTTTAAAAGAAGCCGATGGATTTCTTAAAATACCTATGTATGGTTTTACTGAAAGTTTGAATATATCAGTTTCAGCAGCGATAATATTGCAATCAGTTGTGACTAGACTCAAGCAGACGAACGTTGATTGGAAACTTTCTGAAGCGGAAAAGCTAGAGATGGAGTTGGATTGGACCAAAAAGACAATTAAGAGCAGTGAGGAGATAATAGAGCGATATCTTTCAACCAAAAAGTTGTAAATTTATTGACTAATCAAAAATCTACAATTATGTCCATGCTTCTTTACATATTAGTAATTATCGTTGTTATATTTCTAATTCTCATAGCTGCGGCTCCAAAGAAGTACCACGTGAGTCGAAGTGTCGAAATTGGTAGGCTAATTAGTGATGTTTATGAATATCTACGGTTTATTAAAAATAAAGATTATTGGTCTCCATGGAAAAAGAGAGATCCAAATATGAAACAAACAGATACGGGAATAGATGGAACGGTTGGTTCTGGAGAACAGGAAATAGCTAGCCTTGAGGAGAACAAAAGAATTGAATCCACATTACGGTTTCTAAAGCCTTTTAAGAGCCTAAGCCAAGGCTTTTTCGATCTAGAGGAAACAAACGGTAAAACCAAGGTAACTTGGGGCTTTTATGGCACTCATAAAGTACCTGTCAATGTTATGATGTTATTCTTTAATATGGATAAGGCCGTTGGAAAAGATTTTGAAGAAGGATTATCTGATTTGAAAATTGAATTGGAGAGATAAATGTCTTCAGATAAAATAGTCCTAAGGCTAAAGCCTTTGTTCGAATTTGAATTTTTAGACAATGGAATTCGAATCACAGATGACTCAGAGAGTAATACAAATCAGTTCATTGATTTTGAAGAAATCCAAGAGGTTAGCTATGCACCTAAATCGTTGAATTGGTGGCTTTCATTTTTGAACATTTTATTGATTTTTTTCTCTACACACAACGATTATGGACTTTATAACAACAAAGGTGGGATTCGTATTTCACGAAAATCGAAGGACATAATTATCTTAACAAAGAACTGTAAAGATTCGGATGTAATTAAAGTTTGTGAGAGGATAAATGCTCGTTTAAAGAAGAATTAAATTATATTAATGAAACTCGTATTTGCTACCCATAACCAGAATAAATTCAAAGAAGTAAAAGTACTAATGCCTTCTCATATTGAACTGTTGAGTCTTACGGATATTAATTGTAGCGAGGACATTCCGGAAACTGAGAGTACTATAGAAGGCAATGCGGTGTTAAAATCAAAATATGTAAAAAAGCATTATGGCTACGATTGCTTTGCAGATGATACCGGGCTTGAAGTGCCAGTTCTCAATAATGAGCCAGGTGTTTACAGTGCACGTTACGCAGGACCAGCCAATGATGCCCAAGCGAATATGCAAAAACTTCTTTTAAATCTTTCTGAAAAAGAAAATAGAAACGCTCGATTTAAAACGGCAATTTCATTAGTATACGGCGAAGAGGAAAATATTTTTTTAGGGATTTGCGAAGGAGAAATTGCGCAGGTACAAAGAGGAACGGATGGATTTGGATATGATCCTATTTTTCAACCTGTTGGTTTTAATCAAACATTTGCAGAAATGACACTTGAGCAAAAAAGTGAAATTGGTCATCGAGGCAAGGCAATTAGAAGGCTGATTGAGCACCTTTCAGAATAAAACGTAATCCATACTTCAAGATCTTAAATAAAACAGTACCTTTGCACCTTCAAATTCTAGACTGTCAATTATATAGTTGCGAATTTTATAGAAAAATCCTCAGGGTGAGGTAGTGCTGCAAGAAGTGATAGGGTTATTATGTGTCGACTTACTTCCAATGAGCACAAATAACATGATAATATTACTTTATGACTAAATTTAAATCGTTAGGTCTTAACGATACACTACTGCAGGCAATTACCGACCTAGGGTTTGAAACTCCTTCGGAAGTTCAAGAAAAAACAATTCCAATCTTATTAGAAAAAGATACAGATCTAGTTGCGTTAGCGCAGACTGGAACTGGAAAAACTGCTGCATTTGGTTTTCCAATGCTTCAGAAAATAGATATTAAAAGCAGAACCACACAAGGCTTGATTCTTTCTCCAACACGAGAACTATGTTTACAGATCACCAATGAAATGAAAAACTACGGAAAGCATGAAAAAGGCTTAAACGTGGTTGCAATTTACGGGGGTGCAAGTATTTCAGATCAAGCAAGAGCCATCAAAAAAGGAGCACAGGTTATTGTTGCTACTCCTGGCCGTATGAAGGATATGATTAGTAGAAATATGATCGATATTTCGAAAATTGAATATTGCGTTCTTGATGAGGCGGATGAAATGTTGAATATGGGGTTTTATGAAGATATTACTGAAATTCTTTCGTATTCTCCAGGTGATAAAAGTACTTGGTTGTTTAGTGCAACCATGCCAAGAGAGGTGGCAACGATTGCTAAGAAATTTATGCATAATCCCGTTGAGGTTACTGTAGGTTCTGCGAATGTAGGATCATCTCAAGTTTCTCACGAATACTATCTCGTGAACGCAAGGGATCGTTATTCTGCTTTAAAGCGACTGGCAGATGCACAGCCCGATATCTTTTCGGTTGTTTTTTGTAGAACAAAGCGGGATACTCAGAAAGTTGCTGAGCAATTGATTCAAGACGGATATAACGCTGGTGCTATTCACGGTGATTTGAGTCAGAACCAGCGTGATATGGTGATGCGTTCTTTCAGAAACAGACAAATCCAAATGTTGGTTGCTACAGATGTAGCGGCGCGTGGAATTGACGTGGATGATATTACGCACGTAATTAACTACCAACTCCCCGATGAGATAGAAACGTATACCCATCGTAGCGGACGTACTGGTCGCGCTGGGAAAACAGGGATTTCAATGGTAATTGTCTCGAAAAGTGAGGTGAGAAAGATTTCTAGTATTGAGAAAAAGATTCAGAAGAAATTTGAAAAGAAGGACATTCCTTCTGGAGACCAGATTTGCGAGGTACAGCTGTATCATTTAGCAAATAATATTGCAAAGACCGAAATCAATCATGAGATTGATATTCACCTTCCGAAGTTGAATGAAGTTTTAGAAGACTTCAGCAAAGAAGAATTGATAAAGAAGTTCTTCTCTGTAGAGTTTACAAGATTTAACAACTACTATAAAAAATCTAAGGACCTTAATGTCGAAGGCAGACGAAGCAATTATGAAGAAGATCAAAAAGATAGCACTCGTTACTTCATTAACATAGGTGCGAAGGATGATTTTGATTGGATGACGATGAAGGACTTCTTAAAAGATCTATTGAACCTTGGGAAGGATGATGTGTATAAAGTGGATGTAAAGGACAGTTTTTCATTCTTTAATACAGACGATAAACATCAAGAATTGGTGTTAAGTGTGTTTAGTGAATTTCAATTGGAAGGAAGAAGAGTTTCTGTTGAAATTTCTAAAGATAAAGGTCGCGACGGAAGAAGTGGTGGTCGTGGTAGAGGAGGAAGAGACAGAGGTAGAGGTGGAGATCGAAGCCGAAGCGGAGGAGGAGACAGAAGAAGAGGAGATCATGATAGAGGAGATAAAGGAGAAAGAGATAGAGGAAGTAGCGACAGAGGAGGATTTAAGAAAAGAAGCGGAGGTTTTGGAGATGATAAACCAAAGTTTTCAGGAAAACGTCGTGGAAGATCAGACAAACCAGACTCTAAGGGAACTGGAGGAAAACGCCGAAGAAGAGTATAAAGTTTTATTAAATTTCGTGTCAAATAAACTTTGGCACGAAATTATGGTCTATAATTGTAGACCAAATAGTTATGGATATGAAAAAACTCGCCTTACTTTTTATATTTTTTCTTATAGCAGGCTTTTCTTGGGCACAGCAGAATGTTGTGATCAACGGTAAAGTGTTAAACGACGCGGATGACGCTCCACTGGAGAATGTGAATATTGTAAATCTTAACAATGTTAAGGGAACCACTTCAACTCGTGAAGGAGATTTTGCTATTCGAGCAACCGTAAATGATACACTCTATTTTTCATATTTAGGTTTTAAATCCATTCGTGTAAGAGTAACTAATGACTGGTTGAAATTTGGTGAGATAAAGGTAAAAATGACGGAACTGGGTATTGCTCTAGAGGAAGTGGTAGTTAGGCCTGTACAACTAACAGGTTATGTTGAGGTGGATGCACGGATTATTCCTATTTATGATAACTATAGATACCGTATTGCTGGTTTGGGGTCTGGTTATGAAGGAGGAAGTTCGCAACCCGGGGCGGTTAACAAAGTATTGAATGCTGTATTTAACCCAGCAGATTTCCTTTATAATGTCTTCGGAAAGCGACCCAAACAGATGCGGAAATTAAGACAAATGAAAGAAGATGATAACATTAGAAACTTATTACAGAGCAAGTTTGACAGGGAAACTCTTATGGCGGTCTTGCAATTGGAACGGGTAGATATCGATGAAATACTTAATAAATGTAGTTACTCCTCAGATTTCATTCGCACTGCTAACGATCTACAGATTTTGGACGCTATAAGTGAGTGCTACGAAGAGTACAAGGTGTTGAATAGAGATAGAAATTAATCTCTCTTCATTATTTTCTACCTGTCTTTCAAAATTATTTTATCTTCGCTTTGTAAGCAAAAACTGCCAATCAATTTCGTTTGATCAAGGCTTTTTTGAAAACTGGCAACCCAGATTATGAAAAAGACAAACACCCTCAGAAAACTATGGTACAGCCTCTCGGCAAATCAACGTTTTTTAATACGTAGACTTTATTTTTTTCCATCAGACTTTAAAGATAAGCTTACTGGAAAGCGACATAAATACGTGGCTCCTAGAGGTTATATCTATACAGGATCATCCGCAAATGCAGAGGAATATCTGAAACAAGGAGAATTTCAGCTAGACTTACTTAAAAAGTTTATTGCGTTACAACCCGAAGATAAGGTGTTAGATATTGGCAGTGGTGTAGGAAGAACAGCAATTGCGCTAACTCATTTTCTAAATGGTGGTGGTGGGTATGAAGGATTTGATGCAGTTGAGGAAGGCGTAAAATGGTGTAACTCTAAGATTAAAAAGGACTTTCCAAACTTCAATTTCACCTACGTATCGTTAGATAATGATCTGTATAATAAATCAAATATCAAGGCAGATAACTATAGATTTATCTACGAAAATAATACATTTGATAAGGTGTTTTTATTTTCGGTGTTTACACATATGATGCCTAATGAGATTGAAAATTATTTCAAAGAAATAGAGCGAGTACTGAAGCCAGGAGGCAGATGCCTTTCTACTGTGTTTGTTTATGATGATGAAAATGAGGGCTTTATTTCAACTAAAGAAGGGTTCAGTTTTTCAGTAAAAAAAGATGGATATCGCTTAATGAGTGATAAGGTGAAATCAGCGAACATTGCCATTAGCGAATCCAAACTCGACGAAATGATTGCTAAAACTCAATTGGAAAAAGTGTCTCTTATCGATGGCTTTTGGAAAGATATGGTTAAAGAAGACGGCGAACTTGAATATCAAGATATGCTAGTCTTAAAAAAACGATAAGAAGAGTTTTTCGGATATGCTTCAAACGTTAACTCATTACGGCCTACATTTTTTACTTCCTGTGTTCATGGCTTGGTTTTTTTAGAAAAACTGGAAAAAGGCTTTATTGATAATGACTGCGACAATGCTTGTAGATTTAGACCATTTGCTGGCTAAGCCCATTTTTTCGGCCTCCCGTTGCAGTATTGGATATCACCCGTTACATTCGTATTTCGCGATTGGCACATTTATTGTTTTAGCCTTCTACGGAAAGACGAGAATTTTAGCTGTTGGTTTGTTATTACATATGTTGACAGATTTTATTGATCGTCTATGGATGGAGTGAATTTTGTTTATTTTTCTTAATATTGTTTATTGAATTCATAAACTAACATCCCCTTAAAAGAATTAAAATTTTAATTATGAAAAAAATAGTACTGTTGTGAGGGATGGCATTTTTGACTAGTATGGCCGTTGGCCAAAATTTAACAGTTAGGCAATTACTCAATTTAAGTAAAAAGAGCTTGGGAGAAGTTGAGCAAGATATTACTTCGAATAATTGGTGCTTTTTTCAAGGAGTGGATGAAACCGAAGAAACATTTGGTAATGCCAAACTTGTTTACGATCGCCCTAAATTTAAAAAAGGAGATGTTGGTCAATATTTTATAACCTATTATTATTCACAAGATGATTTGGCGAATGCCCTAGATATTTCATTTAGAAACAAGCAGGTATATGATTCTTATATGAGTCAATTGGATACATTGAAGTTTAAGTTAAAACCCTCCAAGACTGTCAGCGGTAATATTATTAAAGTCTTTAGGCATGGTGGTTTTATTGCTGAAGTTACCTATCCTCCTAATTTTGACAAGTCTAATAGTTTTAAATTCTTATTTGCTAGGAAGTCAAATTACAAAAAGATAAGACGATAGGATTCTTTTATCTATGGTGATACGGCTCGTTTCGCAGAATTGTAAATCCTCTATACAACTGTTCGATAAAGAACAATCGTACCATTTGATGAGAAAAAGTCATAGAAGAAAGTGATATTTTTCCATCCGCCCTTTTGTAGATTTCCTCTGAAAACCCATAGGGACCACCAATAATAAAGACTAGATTTTTCAATCCACTATTCATTTTTTTCTGAAGGAATTCCGAAAAATCTTCCGAACTATATGACTTTCCCTTTTCGTCTAAGAGTATAATCGTATCGGCTGTCGAGATACGTTTGAGTATTTCCGTTCCTTCAGTTTGTTTCTGGAGCGTTTCCGAAATATTTTTGACATTCTTAATATCTGGAATCATCTCGAACGAAAAGGTAACATAGTGCTTAAGCCTTTTTGTGTATAGCTCCGTTAAGCTTTGAAGGTTTTTGTTATCAGTTTTGCCAATAGCCAATAAAGTGATTTTCATGAGATGTATTTGAATCAAAAATACAAAGTTCCTTGGTACTTCTTCCCTCAAGCTTCTTCTTCTTTCGGGCTACTTTTAGTATTTTAGCTAAAATTTAATTATCATGATTTCAGAAAAGCAATTTAATAAGGAGATTGATCTTATTATCGCCAATGCCATTCGTGAAGATGTGGGAGACGGTGATCATAGCTCGCTTGCTTGTATTCCAGAAGACGCAAATGGTACCGCCAAACTCCTTGTTAAAGATGAAGGTATTATTGCTGGAGTTGATTTCGCTCAACAGGTCTTTAATTTTGTAGATCCGGGTTTGGAATTGGATGTGAGAATTAAAGATGGGAGCGAGGTAAACTATGGTGATGTATGTTTTTATGTTTCCGGTCTTTCCCAATCTATTTTGAAGTCGGAACGCCTTGTACTCAATGCAATGCAACGAATGAGTGCAATTGCTACTAAGACCAACGCCTATGCGAAGTTGCTTGATGGAACGGGAACAAAGATTCTGGACACACGAAAAACAACCCCTGGAATTCGGGCGCTAGAAAAATGGGCCGTAAAAATAGGAGGAGGAGAGAACCACCGCTTTGCATTGTACGATATGATTATGCTTAAGGACAATCATATTGATTTTTGCGGAGGAATTACCAAGGCAATTGAAACAACAAAACAATATTTAAGGGATAATAGCCTAGGTCTAAAAATTATTGTAGAGGCAAGAGATCTTGCAGAAATTAAAGAAATCCTGAGCATAGAAGGTGTGTATCGTATTCTAATTGACAACTTTAATTATGAAGATACACGAAAGGCGGTTGAACTTATTGGAGATAAATGTCTTACAGAATCTAGTGGTGGAATAACCCTTGAAACAGCCGGAAAGTATGCTGAGTGCGGTGTAAACTATATTTCTAGTGGTACACTAACTCATTCTGTGTATAATTTGGATTTAAGTCTAAAAGCAGTTTAAATGAGTGCGGAGATTGAAGAAAAGCTCAACAAGATACCAATAGTTCGGACTTTAGTTAAACTACATAAACTAATTATTTTGCCTGGTTTTGGAGGGCTTTCTTTATACGATTTTCACGAAATTTATATTACTGGAATAATTAAGGGTACTTTTTCTTCAAGGGCTAGTTCCGTGGCTTATAGTTTTTTTGTGGCCCTATTTCCTTTTATTCTGTTCATCATGAACCTGATTCCTTATATTCCGATAGAAGGTTTTCAGACACGTTTTTTGATTTTCATAGAAGAATTATTACCACCTCAAACTGCCGATTTCTTTTATCCCACCATTGCGGATATTGCGGTAAATCCAAGAGGTGGAGGTTTGCTGTCTTTTGTGATTATTTTATCCTTGTTCTTAGCAGCGAATGGTGTAAATGCCATTTTTAGTGCTTTTGAGTACTCTGTGCATATTATCTTAAACAGATCCTTTTTTAAACAGTATTTTGTAGCATTTGCCGTATCGATTGTTTTGGCATTGTTGTTGCTAATTACGGTTGGAGTGATACTATATGGTGAGTATGCGATTCATAGTTTGAAAGGGAACCACCTTATACAGAATGATCTTTTTTGGATTTCGGCTTTACAGCTAGCGGTCTTTGTCATTATGGTTTATGTGGTAATAGCGATTCTCTATTATTTTGGCACTGTGGAAGGAAGAGAGTCAAAGTTCTTTTCAATTGGGGCATTGGTAACAACTTTGTTGTTTTTACTAACCACCTATTTATTTGGTATATACATTGATAACTTTTCAAAGTACAATGAGTTATATGGTTCCATTGGTGCACTTTTAATCATGATGTTATATATTTGGATTAACTCAAACCTATTGTTGTTGGGCTTCGAATTAAATATTTCCCTACAACGATTAAAAGATAAATTTTAAAACTATAACTAATTTTAACGTAAAGAATAACAAATGAAAAATCTATTAGTACTTGTCATTTCAATGGTAACAATAAATATGGCTGTTGCTCAAACGGAAGTTGGAAGTGTGACTCTACCAAATACAGTTAATTTTGGAAATACTGATCTTCAATTAAATGGTGCCGGAATTCGTAAGAAAGCAATGGTATTGAAGTTGTACTCTGGAGGATTATATCTCGCTAAAAAATCTAAGGATGCAAAGAGTATAATTGCTGCAGATGAGACCATGGCTATTAAGCTTGTTATTACCTCTGGATTTGTATCTAGTGAAGCAATGAGCGAAGCTGTGTTGGAAGGATTTGATGCGTCTACCGGTGGAAATACAACTCCTTTAGCTACGGAAATTAAAAAATTTATTAGTTTCTTTAGCGATGAAATTGTTGAAAATGATATATTCGACATTACGTATCAGAGTGGAACAGGAGCCATTGTTTACAAAAATGGTAAAGAGAAAGGAACCATTTCAGGAATGGCTTTTAAGAAAGCGCTCTTCGGAATCTGGTTAGGAAATGACCCTGCCGATAACAAACTTAAAAAAGCAATGCTCGGTAAATAGTTAAAAGTATTTAAATACTATCTTTAGGCTGTCCGTTTGGACAGCTTTTTTTTTGAAGAAAAATTAAGAATCTAGGAAAATAGAGCATCTCAATCAACGAATCGGCACTTTGTACTTCATAGACGTTATCCTTCCAATACCATTAAAACAGTCGTTTACTTATAATGTAAATAAAGACGAAGCTGCTTTTTTAAAACAAGGTATGCGGGTTGCTGTGCCATTTGGAAAATCTAAAATCTACACTGGAATTGTATATGTTGTTTACAAAGATCGTCCACCTACATACGAAACCAAAGAAATAGATCAAATCCTAGATGAAACCCCAATAATAACAAGTACTCAGATAAAGCACTGGGAATGGATGTCTAAGTACTATATGTGCACTTTAGGAGAGGTTATACGGGCTGCACTTCCAAGCGCTTTTCTACTGGAGAGTGAGACCATTGTGAGTTTGTCGCCTAATGTTGTTGCTGGAGAATCTGGTTTTAACGATGATGAGTTTTTGGTTTATGAAGCACTTCTTCACCAGTCCTCTCTTCATGTTAATGATATTCGTTCAATTCTCGATCGAAAAAATGTGGTAAAAGTGATTTCTCAATTGTTAGAAAAAAATGTGATTTCTGTGCAGGAAGAAATCTATGAGCAATATACGCCTAAGCTTAAGCGCTATATAAAATTGGTTCCAGCCTATACTTCAGAAGAAAGCTTAAGAGCATTGTTAGATAGTCTTACCAGAGCGCCTAAACAACGTTCCGTTTTAATGACTCTCTTTATGCTTACCGCTCAGGAGAAGCAACCTGTGGATTCTATTTCGCTTCAGAAAAAAAGTGAAACTTCTGCAACTGTTTTAAGAACTTTGATAGATAAAGGTATTCTTGAGGAGTATTACATTCAGAAAGATCGAGTAGAATTCACTGGAGAAGGAGAAGCGCAAATCAAAAAGTTAAATGACGCCCAAGAAGTTGCTTTTTCAGAAATTAAAACATCCTTTAAAAAGCACGATGTTACCTTACTACATGGGGTTACGTCGAGCGGGAAAACTGAGATTTATGTTAGACTTATTGAGGAAGTTATTTCTAAAGGAAAACAGGTGTTGTATATGCTTCCCGAAATTGCATTGACTACACAATTGATCACAAGGCTGCAGCACTATTTTGGAGAAAAGATATCTGTTTACCATTCTAAATATTCAGTGAACGAACGAATAGAGGTGTGGAATAATGTAATCGATAATCAACCAAAAGCCCAAATTATTATAGGTGCGCGTTCGTCGCTATTTTTACCGTTTTCAAGCCTTGGGCTTGTCATTGTTGATGAAGAACATGAACCTTCATTTAAACAATTTAACCCATCTCCACGATATCATGGTAGAGACAGCGCGGTGGTATTAGGAAATTTACACAAAGCCAAGTTATTGCTAGGTTCGGCAACACCTTCATTGGAGAGTTATTATAATTGTGAGGTGGATAAATACGGTGTGGTTGAATTGAAAAAACGTTTCGGAAATGTGTTAATGCCAGAAATTGAATTGGTAGATATAAAGGAAAAGTATCGCAAAAAACAAATGAAAGGCCACTTTAGCGATCGCCTATTGGAAGAAGTGAAAATAGCACTTGATGCCAAGGAGCAGATCATTTTATTTCAGAATAGACGGGGTTTTTCACCTGTTGTAGAGTGTACTACTTGTGGTATTGCCCCCCAATGTTCCAATTGTGATGTAAGTCTAACGTATCACCAATATAAAAATGAATTACGATGTCATTATTGTGGGTACCATACTGCAATGCTCAAATCATGCATGGCATGTGGAAGTGAAACGCTAGACACCAAGGGTTTTGGAACGGAACAAATTGAAACAGAGTTAAAGTCATTGTTTCCCGACTATAGTGTGGCACGCATGGATCAAGATACCACAAGAGGGAAGCATGCATATGCAAAACTCATTGAACGCCTCGATAACCAAGAGATAGATATCTTGGTGGGGACACAAATGCTTGCCAAAGGATTAGATTTTAGGAATATAAGTTTGGTAGGTGTTATGAACGCAGATAATTTACTAAATTTCCCAGACTTTCGTGCCCATGAACGCAGTTTTCAATTGTTACAACAAGTAGCAGGTAGGGCAGGGCGTACTAAAAAACGTGGAAAGGTTCTTATTCAGACATTTAATCCATTTCATCAAATATTGCAGCAGGTTAGTGTAAATGATTTTGGCGGAATGTATAAGCAACAAAAGGAAGAACGTTATCAGTATAAGTACCCTCCTTTTTACAGAACTATAAAGATTACCTTCAAGGATAGAAACCTTCAGAAGATGCAGAGATCGGCTCTATGGTTTACAAACGCCTTAGCGCTAAGGTTGAAAGAAAATGTGTTAGGGCCTGAGGCGCCGCCAGTTTCAAGAATTCGAAATCAGTATATATCTAATGTATTGATTAAAATTCCGAAGCAACAATCACTATCAAAAACAAAAGATTATATCAATGGAGTGTACAGAAGTTTTAACTCCATAAAGGAATTTTCATCGGTACGGTTAACAATTGATGTAGATAATTACTAAGAGCGGATGGTCGCAGCAAGCGCTTCTACAAGATCTGCCTTTCGGTTACGGCTTAAAGGTAATTGCTCTTTATCAAGCTCAATTACTTTACTGTTGTAACGCTCCACTTTATCAAGGTTCACAATATAAGACTTGTGAATTCTAAGGAACCTTTCGGGTGGCAGTAACGCTTCAAATGCCTTCATAGTTGAAAGAACCACAAGAGCATCATGTTCTGTTACGAGTTTCACATAATCACCAAGAGCCTCGATGTAGCGCAACTCATTTAAGAAAACTTTTCGTTTTTTAAGATTACTCTTCACGAAAATAAAGTCTTCGTCATCGAAGCCTTCATCGTTTTTAAGTTTGTAATTAGTAATTGCCTTATGCACAGCATTTAAAAAACGTTCTTTTGAAATAGGCTTACGCAAATAGTCAACAGCGTCATAATCAAAGGCTTTAAATGCGTATTTGGTTTTTCCTGTAACAAAAATAATTTGTGGCTTGTGCGTTAGATCATCTAATAGATCGAAACCAGAAAGAATTGGCATTTCAATATCCAAAAAGATAAGATCGATTTCGGTTGTGGCCAATCCCATTTTCGCCTCAATTGCATTATTGTACTCCGCAACTAAATTAAGTGCAGGGTGATTTTCAATAAGTTTTACAATGGAGAGTCTCTGTAGCGTAGAATCATCTACAATGGCACATTTAAGAATTGGTTTATCCACGGTGTTGTCGTTTTCTTACGGCAATAATAGTCAAAAATCCGATGAACTGCAACCTTTTTAACTTTTAACGTAATAATCGACCACTTTATCAATTTGCAAGAAAAAAATAACTTATGTAATTTAGGTTTGAAAATTGTAAATAATATAGTATTTTTGCACGCTCTTGGCAAAGTGCCAGAGTTAATACAAATAATTTTAATAGATTTTTTATGAATCATTACGAAACTGTTTTCATCTTAAATCCCGTTTTATCTGAAGATCAGATAAAGGAAACAGTTAAGAAATACGAAGATATTCTTGTTTCTAAAGGTGCTAAGATGATATCCAAAGAAAATTGGGGGCTAAAAAAGTTAGCTTACGCAATTCAACACAAAAAGAGTGGTTTTTACCATTTGTTCGAATACACCACACCAGGTGAAGCTATCAATGATGTAGAAGTAGAATTTAGAAGAGATGAACGTGTAATGCGTTATCTAACTGTTGCCTTAGACAAACACGCGATTTCCTGGGCAGAGAGAAGAAGAGTTCGTGATAACAAAAAAACCGCATAAGCTATGGCATCTATCCAAGAACAAGCAAAAGGAAAAAAGGACGGAGAGATTAGATATCTTACTCCTCTTAATATAGAGACAAATAAAACGAAGAAATACTGTCGTTTTAAAAAATCTGGTATCAAGTATGTAGATTATAAAGATCCAGACTTTTTATTGAAATTTGTAAACGAACAAGGTAAAATTTTACCTAGGAGACTTACAGGTACTTCATTAAAATACCAACGTAAAGTTGCTGTAGCAGTAAAAAGAGCGCGTCACTTGGCATTAATGCCTTATGTAGCCGATTTATTAAAATAAAAACCAGATAGATTATGGAACTTATATTAAAGAAAGACGTAGAAAATCTTGGTTTTACAGATGACTTAGTTACTGTAAAGAACGGATACGGAAGAAACTTTTTAATTCCTCAAGGACATGCTGCATTAGCTACTCCTTCTGCGAAGAAAGTTTTAGCTGAGACTCTTAAGCAACGTGCTTTTAAAGAGAAGAAAGTGATTGAAGATGCTCAAACAGAAGCAGCTAAATTAAATGGATTAGAAATTAAAATCTCTGCAAAAACTGGAGAGGGAGACAAATTATTTGGTTCTATCAATAATGCGAATCTTTCTGAAGCTTTTGGAAAAGAAGGAATTTCTATTGATAAGAAATTTATCTCAATCGCTGGAGGTACCATTAAGCGTACTGGTAATTACGATGCAACGATTCGTTTCCACAGAGATGTGGTTGCTAACTTTGCGTTTGACGTAGTTGCAGAAGCAAAATAGATTTTAACAAGTATTATTATAAAAACCTTCCTCATTTCTGAGGAAGGTTTTTTCTTTACAATTAATCCGCAAAGAGTTAGATTTTGAAGTACGCTAGACTCACCAAAGAACAATTTGAAGCTTTACACCAGGAATTTATAAACTTCTTGGCAACACAATCCATTACTGGAGAGGAATGGGCAAGCATAAAGGAGAACAAACCTGAGGTAGCAGAACAAGAATTAGATATTTTTAGTGACCTTGTTTGGGAAGGTGTCCTCAATCAAGCCAAGTATTTGGAAAATATTTCTGCGCAGCAGCTTTTCCTTTTTAATATTGACGAAACCGAAATGTCCTTGATCGTAGTAAAAGTGACAAATGAATTACAGGACATTACCACAGCCGAAGGTTATAGATGGTTGCAACAGAATTTTACTTCAGATGAAGTTGAGTTTTTTACCTCTACTAAAGAGTTTTCTGAGAATAAAAAAGCAGATATTTTTTCTTTAGTTCAACAAGGAGCTATCATCACGAAAGGTGAATTGTATCAATTCTTTGAAGAGGTATTAAATAAATAACCCTCTCGTTTATTCGTATCGTAAACTTTCAATAGGGTCTAGTCGAGCCGCTTTTGTCGCAGGATAGGAGCCTGCGATAACAGCAACTAAAAATGTGATTATAGTTGCCCAAATCATGGCTGACCAGGGTAAGGAGAAGTCGAATTCTAAAATCTTAGCGAATGCAAAACCGGTTACAATACCTAGTACAATACCGAGTATACTCCCAAACTGGCCAATTACAATTGTTTCAATAAAGAACTGCATTGAAATTGTAGATCTTTTTGCTCCAAGTGCCTTGCGCACTCCAATCTCTCTGGTGCGTTCTGTTACAGAAACCAACATGATATTCATTAAAGCAATAGAGGAACCTAAAATGGTAATGATACTAATAATCCAGGCTGCCGCTTCCAAATAACCAGTAATTTTACCTATCCTGTTGATAAGGTCATCACTGCGTTCAATACCAAAGTTGTTTTCTTCAATTGGACTTAATCTTCGGGTATTTCTAAAAGCAACGATCGCCGCGTCTTGTGCACCTTGCATCATTTCCTTGTCATCCACTTTAATGCTTATGGTGTAATTAATTTTCGCCTGTGTAAAAATACTTCGCGCCATTTGAATGGGTATGAGAACTTTTAAATCTTGATTGTTTCCAAAAGTGGCTCCTTTAGATTCCAAAACACCCACAACTTTAAACTTTACACCGCGTATGCTAATGGTTTTATTAATTGGATTGTCGGTTTTAAATAAACTTTTAAGGAAGTCGGCTCCAATTAAACACACCTTATTATTGTTCTCAATATCAAAAACTGTAAAGTTTCTTCCGGCATCTATTTCTGTTCCAGTATTGTCAAGATAATGTTCATTTACGCCATATACCTGAACTTCTGGATCTGTTTTTTCACTTTCATATTTCACTTCTGCGGCTCCTGTTCCGCGGAATGAAACTGAGGTATTTGTAAAAGGGTAAGAATAGGTGTCTAAAAAGTCTCGCACATCTGAATAAGCAATTACTGGATTCACTTTCTCGCGTTCTCCAACCCTCACAACATTGAATTCATAACGTTGAATATTAAAAGTGTTCGCACCCATTGAAGCGAAGTCACCCGAAATTGTGTTTTCTAAGGCCTTTACAGCACTTAAAATCCCAACTAAAGCCCATATTCCAATTCCAATAATAATAATGGTTAAGATGGTTCTAAGAAGCTGTGTTCTAATAGAATCTAGTGCGATAAGAACATTTTCTCGGAAGAGACTAAACATAGGTTTTGGAATGTAGTTTAACCTGCTTTATGCATTAGAAAATCTATTACATCTTTGAGCTACTGCAACAAATACTGTCGTTTTTCTATTTTTTTGACTTCACCATAACCGCGCTATGCTAAAATTAAGAAAAAAATCAGTCTTTATTGTGTCTCAAAATTTCATAGCGAAGTTCTAATGCATAAAGCAGGTTTAAGGTTAGACTATAATCTGACTTTAAAGTTACAATTTCTCTAATAATTTATGATATTTGCACAACACTAAATACCATGGCTCAAAAACCTTCCATACCAAAGGGGACGAGAGATTTTTCTCCTTCCGAAGTTGTAAAACGCAACTATATTATGAATACCATAAGAGGGTGTTTTACTACCTATGGTTTTCAACCTATTGAAACGCCGTCTTTCGAGAATAGCGAAACGTTGATGGGAAAATACGGGGAAGAAGGCGATCGTCTTATTTTTAAGATACTGAATAGTGGGGATTATTTGAATAAGGTGGATGACACACTTTATTCTGAAAGAAATAGTGGAGAATTGACACCCAAAATTTCTGAAAAAGCTCTCCGTTATGATCTTACAGTGCCATTTGCACGTTATGTGGTACAACACCAAAACGACATTACGTTTCCCTTTAAGAGATATCAAATCCAACCTGTTTGGAGAGCGGACCGACCACAAAAAGGACGCTTTAGAGAGTTCTTCCAATGTGATGCAGATGTGGTGGGGTCTAAGTCGTTATGGCAGGAAGTAGAGTTGGTACAATTGTACGATGCGGTCTTTTCAAAATTGAAATTAGAAGGTGTTGTAATCAAACTCAACAATCGTAAAATCCTAAGCGGTATTGCCGAAGTAATTGGTGCTGAAGATAAGCTTATTGATTTTACCGTGGCACTTGACAAACTCGACAAGATAGGGGAAGAGGGTGTTAAAACTGAAATGCTTTCCAAGGGCATTTCTGAAAGTGCTATCGAAAAACTGAAACCTCTTTTTACTTTGACGGGTAGTGCTTCAGAGCAACTTACAATGTTGAATAATTTATTGGCTTCTTCTGAAACTGGATTGGAAGGTGTTTCAGAATTGAAATTTATAACCAACAATATTGACACATTAGGGCTTCAGTCAGCCGTATTACAAATAGATGTGACCTTGGCTCGCGGATTAAACTATTATACAGGGGCAATCTTTGAAGTTTCAGCTCCTCCCGAAGTGAAAATGGGAAGTATTGGCGGAGGTGGACGTTATGATGATCTTACAGGGATTTTTGGCTTAAAAGATGTTAGTGGTGTTGGAATTTCTTTTGGACTTGATAGAATTTATCTTGTACTTGAAGAATTGAATCTTTTCCCTGAAACAGTTTCAGAAAATACCAAGGTTCTTTTCATCAATTTTGGTGAAAAGGAAGCACTGTATGCAATGCAAGCGATCTCAAAATTACGTTTACAAGGAATTGCTGCTGAGTTGTATCCCGATATTGCCAAGAGCCAGAAGCACTTAGGGAAGCAGATTACCTATGCCAACAAAAGAAACATTCTTTTTACGGTTCTAGCTGGAGAAGATGAAATGAATGCAAACACTTATACCTTGAAGAATATGGCAAGTGGTGAGCAGAAAACCTTGGACTGTGAGAACCTCGTGAAAGAGTTTTCTAATTTGATGTAGCCTTTATTTTTAAGTTTATAAAGCTTTTCTTTTCAGCTTCTTTTATTTCATGTGTAAAACGCTTAGATTTAAGGAATTAATCTTAAATATAGCCGCCATGAAAAACCTCTTACTTGTTTTATTGTCCCTCACAGTTTCCTCTGCTCAAATAGTAGACATTCCGGACCCTAATTTTAAGGCCGCTTTGTTAGCCATTAATGGTCTAGGTGAAAATGCAGGAGAGATCCAGATAAGTGAAGCGGGTGCTACGTATGCTATTGTTGCAGATAATAGTAAGTCCATACATCTTTTTAATATGGGAGGATATATTCCGATAACTCATCCCAAGACCGTAGAGACCAATGATCTTCTCGGAAAGGTTATCTGCTAGAATCGTCTGACGTTTCTTTACTAGTTCAGGTTCAAAGTTGCTTTGGCGATCTTGGGGAGTGTCAATATCAAAAGTGCCAAAACCACTCTTGATCGTTTTCTTGCCACGACCATTACGTTTATTACCCCCTGAACGCTCACTCCCATCTCAGACTCAAGGGCTTTTTTCAATGACATTCTTTAACATCGGAGCAAATGCACCGTCTTTACCGAAAAGATTCTTGCCTGACATAAATTGGTCAAGAATCTTTTTCTCAAATTCTGTTTGTTCTAATTTTTTCATTTTTCTATCTAAGTTAAATTAATATTCTAATTCCTCTTAGACAGAGTTTAATTTACACCCTCGATATTCTTTATCTTATCTTTAAAGTCTTTAATAGTTGAGAAACCAAATTTTTTTCGAAGTCTAAAGATCCTCATTTCTAATGTTTTTTTTCTAATATTCATCTGTTCCGCTATCTCTTTGTAACTTAAATCAATTTTAATAAAGCCACAAAGCTGTTTTTCTGATATTGTTAATCCTGGATATATTTTATCTAACATAAAATTAAAATCGACCTTTTCAGGGTCCCCTATAATTTTAGTTTCTTGATCTTTATTTAATTCAACCTGCCTTATTAAACTTGATTTTAAAAATAAAACATCTTGCTTAACAGAAGTTTCCTTAATATCCGATAAGTCTATATCTTTTAATGACTTTAATGTACCTTCCAAATAGTTGTAGTTTCGTCTCCTGTCTAAAGACATAGAAATCAGATCTTTAATGTAATTTTTAAGCTTATCATCTTTCTTTTTTAAATAGTTTCGATAGACAAAATACATAAATAAACACAAGCCTAAAGCAATGAAAGCAATAATGATAATTTGATTTGTTTTCTCTCTTATTGTTCTTTTTTTCTTAACATTTTCGTTTTTAAGTATTATTTCTTTCTCTTTTAAACTGCTTACTAACTCTGCTATTTCCTTATTTTCTATTTTTTTAAATCTTAGATAATTACTATTTAAAGTATCATAAATCACCTTAAAGCTATCTCTTTTTTTTACATTTTTTAATTTTGAATAGCTGTATGAAAGCTCGTTATATATGTATAAATCATATTTATCGATACTGTTTTTATTAATAGTGTTGAGTAAATAATCAAGAATATCTATTCTCTCCCTTAAAGGAAAACTTTCTTTTTGTAAGAAATAAACTCCAGACCTCTTTGTCGTCCGCCGCCTCGATGATTGGTTACTTATTTTCTTAGCAATTTCATAGCTTTTCCTCTGATAATATAAGGATGAATCTTTTTTTGATTTGTTTCTATAAAAATTTGCATAATCATCATAGATTTGAGATAGCCGAGATGGATGATCATGGATTAAAAAAAGTGAAGAATCTAAATACTTTTTGGCAAGTTTCAAATTTTTCTTATTTAGGTATAAATAACCCAAATAATGATAATAATAACTTTCATCATAAGTAATGCTTGACTTATTATCGTTTTTTGTTCTTTCTAAACCATTAAAAAAAAGCTCTTCTGCATTAGCATATTTCTCAATATCTATGTATTCTCTTCCAAGATTAAATTCACTTTCTTGAATGAATTCAAGATCATTAACCTCTTTTGCAATAACCATCGCTCTTTGATAATGGTTCAATGACATTAAATCCAAACCAATGCGCTTGTAAGTCCGCCCTAGCCTCCTAGTTATTAAATATGAAAGCTCTAATTCACCAAGATTTTCAGCTTTTTTTAATGCCTCTTTATATGTCTCTATTTTTTGTTGAAAATTATCCGTTTTTACTTTTAACAAACTATCAAATTGTTTTTCTGCAGTCTTTTTATCTTGACTGTATCCTGGTAATACAAGTAAAATGCTTAAAAAAAATAAAAACTTCATAGGTTATATACATCATTGCGAAAACAAATAATACTTTTTTCATTGTGTAAGGATTTTAAGGTTTATACACCTTAAAGTTAGCCTTTACATCAAATCATAATCATTTGTTTTCTATTGTTTTATGTACAAGTTATTAACCTTGTATATACAAAAAACGGGCAAGGTAGAAATAATCTACAAAACAAAATTACGGAAAAACCGCGTATTTTATACGTCTTTGTTGTGCATTAGTGGTTGTGTTTTAGAATATTGTGGATTTCATTGTTCTTATGATAAAAAATTGAATTTATGGGTATTTTATAAGTAATTATATTGAATCTAGTTGTTCCATAATATTCTAAAACATAATCTGAAATGATTTAGACTTTTTCTATTATTTTCTTTTTAAATTTTTTGAGAGCTATAACAATGAACGCTAGTAGGTTGAATCCTTTCCAGCTTTCAATAGTAGTATCGAACCTGTTGAGTAGTGACCTGTAACTGTCCTTCCAAGCCACCTGATTGGAAGTTTCGTAATTATCTTTTTTTGCTCTACTAACAATCTCTTCGCTGTAACCGTACTTTAGCTTATCATCTAGCAGTTTCATTGTGCTTTCAGCTTCTATTTCAGTTAGACTATAAAACTTTTGAAAGGCGATTAATCGCTCTTTATGCAACTGCACATTCTTTTGCTTAGATTTTTTGTTTAAATTTGTTTCCAATTGTTTATAGCTGTTTCTAATTGTTTACAAATATATATCCAAGTATGGACAATAAACGGATAAAATCGTCTATATACGGATAATTTATAATCATTCTAAATGACATTTGGCGATAAATTAAAGCAGGTAATCAAGCGTAGCGGGCATAATCAGAGCGATTTTGCGGAAGTAATTGAAGAAAGTTTCAGCACATTGAATAAAGTCCTGAACAATCATCGACCTCCAACTTTCGAATTAATACTGAAAGTTGTTTCAATTCAACCCGACATCGATTTGAATTGGCTCATTCGTGATGATGCTCCATCATCAAATGATTTAAATGAACCGACTTTAAACTATAAAAAAAGTGCAGAAGTAAACAAAATAATGGCCGCTATAGACAAAAATGTCAATACGCTAAGAGCTGTTTTGACACAAATTTGACACAAAACATAATGAACTATATTGATTACAAACAAGTTAACTCTAATGAAATAGCCCCAGCCAGGTCACAAAAGGCTAATCCCCAGTGGTTTAACTTTTTTACCCAAATGTCAATTTCTACTAGATAAGATTGACAAATCCCTACCCGGATGCTGGAATTGGTAGACAGGCATGGTTGAGGGCCATGTGTCCTTACGGGCGTGTGGGTTCAAGTCCCATTCCGGGTACAATTTACTCCAAATTTTGAGTTTAACTCGAAGCAGTCTAGTGTCCTACTTGGTTTTTAATGGATTGTTGTCTTTTCCAATGTCTTTTACTACCTTGACCAAGTAATTCTAGTAGTTCACTTATGAATGTTAAATCTCAGTTCAGTATAAAGGATCTGGAAAATTTAAGTGGCGTTAAGGCACATACGATACGCATATGGGAAAAACGCTATGATCTTCTATGTCCTCAAAGAACTGAAACTAACATAAGAACATACAACTTAGATAGCCTAAAAAAGCTACTTAATGTTACTTTTTTATATAATGACGGTCATAAGATTTCGAAAATTGCAGGACTAAGTGAAAACGAAATAGAAAATCTGGTAGAGGGAAAAGCCGTTGCAAGTAAACAAGAATATGCGATTAAGGTACTAAAAACAGCAATGTTTGATTTTGACGAGCATCTTTTTTTAAAAATTTACCAGGACTATCTTTCAGAAAAGACTTTTAACGAAATTTTCTTTGAAGT
This sequence comes from uncultured Ulvibacter sp., assembly GCA_913063405.1. GTDB lineage: Bacteria > Bacteroidota > Bacteroidia > Flavobacteriales > Flavobacteriaceae > Ulvibacter. Next base: position 7,341 of record CAJXZB010000014.1, on the reverse strand, counting down.
ATTTATTCCTCTTCTCACGGATATAGGAATGCTATGGCAAACTGGAACAATTGAACCGAGCCATGAAAGTTTTATTTCTGAATTAATACGAAGAAAAGTAATTGTAAATATAGAATGGGCTGTAGGCAATTTCAAAAAGGCTGGAGATATGCGTTTTGTTTTATTTCTTCCTTACGAAGAAATCCATGAAATAGGACTACTATATACAAATTACAAACTAATTTCTGCTGGTTACAGAACGATTTACCTAGGAGGAAATATCCCTTTAAATAGCCTAGATAAACTTGCAAAATTACAAGGTGATATAATTTTCGTATCCTATGTTACTATGTTACCAGAAGGCAAAAGCATTTACGATTATATCGACAACTACCAAGAAATAGTTTCTAAGAAGAAAAATTGCGCTCTTTGGCTATTGGGAAATAAGGCACAAATAGTGGATCAAGAACAAATTCCGTCCAATGTAAAGATACTTAACAATCTGCCCCATTTAATGGATCGACTTAAGGAATTGAAAAATAAATAATTATCATCTCCTCGTGTCAATTTGTTTAAATAATTCGTAAATTTGTTTAACAGAATGATGAAAAAAATCACCATTATTGGTTCTGGTTTCTCCTCTCTCGCAGCCGCTGCATACCTTGCAAAAGCTGGAAATGAAGTTTCGATATTTGAAAAAAACAAAACTATTGGTGGTCGCGCAAGGCAACTTACAAATCAAGGGTTTACCTTCGACATAGGCCCAACCTGGTATTGGATGCCTGATGTTTTTGAACGATTCTTTTCAGACTTTAATAAAAAACCTTCAGATTATTACCATCTTGTTAAACTCAACCCTGCTTATTCTGTTTACTTCGCTGAAAACGATTACATAACCATCGAGGATGGTTTAGATAAGATTTGTATTGCTTTTGAAAAAGAAGAACCAGGCTCTTCAAAGAAGCTAATTAAATTTATCAACGAAGCCTTAGATAATTACAATGTCGCGATTAAGGACTTGGTATATCGCCCTGGTTTATCACCTTTAGAACTGGTGACGCCAGTAACCATTAAGAAGGTTGGTCAGTTCTTCAGCACAATTAGTAAAGAAGTCCGAAGAGAATTCAGCAATCCCAGATTGATCTCAATATTGGAATTTCCAGTGCTATTTCTGGGGGCAAAACCATCGAGCACTCCAGCGTTCTATAGTTTTATGAATTATGCCGACTTTGGTTTGGGAACCTTTCATCCAAAGAACGGAATGTATAGTGTAATCAAAGGAATGGAATCTCTGGCTATTGAGCTGGGCGTTACGATAAAAACAAATCAAAGCGTTGAAAAAATAATCGTTGAAAATAAAAAAGCTTCTGCAATTATAGTAAATGGAGAACGGGTTACTGCGGATGTAGTTTTAAGCGGTGCTGATTATCATCACACCGAAACACTATTGGATACAAAATATCGGCAATATTCGGAGCGCTATTGGGAAAAGAAAACCTTCGCCCCTTCTTCACTGCTGTTTTATGTGGGTTTCAATAAAAAAATAGAAAACGTAAACCATCACACCTTGTTTTTTGATGTCGATTTCGAAAAACACTCCGAAGAGATATATGACAATCCTCGTTGGCCAGACAACCCATTATTCTATGCGAGTTTTCCATCGAAAACGGACACCAATGCTGCGCCACAAGGACATGAAGCTGGCATCTTCTTAATCCCCCTTGCTCCAGGTCTAAAAGACACCCTAGAAATACGAGAAACATATTTCCGAAAGATCATTAAAAGACTTGAAAAACTCACCAACCAGAACATTGAAAATTTCGTTATATTTAAAGAGTCTTTTTGTATAAATGACTTTATCAATGACTATAATTCCTATAAAGGAAATGCCTATGGCTTAGCAAACACGCTAAAGCAAACTGCGTTTTTAAGACCCAAGTTAAAGAGTAAAAAAGTAAAGAATCTTTTCTTCACGGGACAATTAACTGTTCCAGGTCCTGGCGTTCCTCCTTCGCTCATTTCAGGAAAATTGGTTTCTAGTTTAATACAAAAAGAATGCTAAAAAGATGAAAAAAAAATTTGACATATTATCCAATACCTGCAGTAAGGAGACCACTCTGATTTATAGTACTTCTTTTTCGCTGGCCACCAAGATGTTATCTCCTTCGATAAGACAAGATATTTACAATGTATATGGTTTTGTTCGATTCGCAGATGAGATAGTCGATTCTTTTCACGAGTACGATAAGAAACCTTTATTCAATCGGTTTGAACAAGACTTAGCAAGTGCTCTCACTGAAAAAATTAGTTTGAATCCAATTCTAAATTCTTTTCAACATACTTTTCACAACTATGGAATTGAGAGACATTTGGTCGATTCATTTATGGAAAGTATGAGAATGGACCTTACGAAGGCAGATTATAGTACAGACGAAGAATTCAACGCGTATATTTATGGATCTGCCGATGCTGTTGGACTTATGTGTCTAAAAGTATTTGTTAAAGGAGATGTGAAAAAATATGAATTGCTGAAGGAGTCTGCTATGCATTTAGGTTCTGCTTTTCAGAAAGTAAATTTTTTACGAGATTTAAAGACCGATTATGAGGACTTAAACCGCACCTACTTTCCAAACACGAATCTTGCATCCTTGAATGAAGTTTCAAAAAAAAGGATCATAGACGAGATAGAAGAGAATTTTAAGCAAGGTTATCAGGGTATATTGCAATTACCTCCAGAAGCAAAATTTGGAGTTTTTATGGCATATCGTTATTACAGGAGATTGTTAAAAAAATTAAATAAAACCCCTGCCTCGGCTATTAAAAATACGCGAATAAGGATACCTAATTATGAAAAATTTGGATTGTTGACGCGCAGCTATGTGAAATATCAGCTAAAATTAGTAAAATAAAATAGTAATAATGGAAATTGTGATTTGGATTCTTATTTTTCTAAGCACCTTCAGTGTGATGGAGTTTATGGCATGGTTTACACATAAATATGTTATGCATGGATTTTTATGGAGCCTTCATAAGGATCATCATTATAAAGACCACGGAAGTTGGTGGGAGCGTAATGACTTCTTTTTTATCTTTTATACCACTATAAGTATCTGCTGTTTTGTTGGTCGGAGTTATTATGGCTTTTGGGCTGGATTACCTATAGGCCTTGGTATTTTTGCCTACGGTGTCGCCTATTTTATGGTACATGATATTTTTATCCATCAACGTTTTAAGATGTTTAAAAATGCCCACAACTGGTATGCTAAGGGCATTAGACGTGCTCACAAAACGCATCATAAACACCTAGGAAAAGAAAAAGGCGAATGCTTTGGTATGCTTGTACCGCCATTAAAATATTTTAAAAAATAAGGAATGAAATACTTGTACCTATGGTTGGATATTGGTTCTTTGCTTATTCCCTTCTTGTTTAGTTTTCATCCCAAACTACAATTTTACAAAAAATGGCGATCACTTTTTCCAGCGATTTTCATTATGATGCTTTTTTTTATTTCTTGGGACATTTTCTTTACACACAAAGGAATTTGGGGGTTTAATAAGGCCTATCTTTCTGGGTATAATTTGCTCAACCTTCCAATTGAGGAATGGTTGTTTTTTATATGTATTCCCTACGCCTGTTTATTTACCCATTATTCGTTGCTGTATTTTTTTCCGAAAATGAGATTTAAAAACACAACAAGTTCAGTAATTTATGTCCTACTTATTAGTATTCTATTAGGAGTACTTTTGTATTATTATGATCACTGGTATACTGTTGTCAATTTTGGTTATGCCGCTCTTCTCTTGGGTTGGATTTATAATAATCACTCTAAGCTGTTAAACACTTTCTTTCCTACCTTTTTGGTAATTTTATTGCCTTTTTTTTTAATAAATGGCATTCTTACTGGAATTGGAATCAACAATCCAATAGTTTGGTATGACAATTCTGAAAACCTTGGAGTGCGCCTTCTTACAATCCCAGTTGAGGACATTATCTACGCATTAGGAATGCTGTTAACAGTTTTGGCCTTGACCGAATTTTTTGAAGAGCAATATATTTCTAAATCAAAGCAATAGTCTATTTTTTAACGATTGTTTTCGCTCGTCTTCCATTATTACTATGAAAGTCTAAAATATAGGTGCCACTTGGATAGAAAAAATCGAAACTATATTTCTTCTTACCAGAATCCCCAATTTGTTCTCTTGCTAGCTGCTCTATCCGTTTGCCGTTAATATCATATAGTGTGATCACCAAATTGTCAATATGCTTAAAGTTTATTTCAATAATTAGTGTATCATCAATTGGCATTAGCGCAATTATAATATCCAAATCATTTGGGTCAAAAGCATTAAAATCACCTACAGACAAATCTTCATCAAATTTATATATCCCCACCCGAACAATAGGCGAGATTTTCACTAATTATTACAAACCTATTAAGACTCCAACCTAAATTAATATCTGTCCATGTATCACTCCATCATTTTAAACCAAAAGATGCGGTCGCCATTCTACAAAATGCTATTGATTCTAAAAACGGTATTGCCATATTCGAGGCACAGGAAAGAAGCTTTCCCAGTCTATTAGCAATGTTCTTGTCCCCGATAAGTAGTTATGTTAACAACCCCTTTTATTCGCCCTTTTAAACTAAGCAGGGTTCTATTTACCTATCTGATCCCTGTTGTACCTCTATTTATTTGGTGGGACGGTATTGTTTCTTCCCTAAGAACTTATTCAGTCTCTGAAATGAACGACCTTATTCTTAACGTAGAGGGAAGCGATATTTTTGACTGGGACGTTGGAAAACGAAAATATGGTCCTGGTATAGTTTTTATACCTTATTGGAACCAAGAAGTCTAGTTAACCTTTCCTATTGCTGAAGTAAAGCATCCAAAATAACATGGACTTTCTTACTATTCCAATTGGCGGCTCCCGTTTCATTGATTACAACTTTTCCCTCTTTCGAAATAAGATAGGTTGTAGGTACCGCTCGTGTTTGTAGCATTGCAGGTGGGGCATTAGATTCTATATATACAGGGAAATTATACTTTTTTTTCTGAAGAAAATTTTCTAGTTTTTCAGATGTTTCCGATGAGACAAAATAAAAATCCACTCTATCCCCGTATTGATCATATAGTTTTTGAAGTGAAGGCATTTCGGCAACACAGGGAGGACACCAAGTGGCCCAAAGATTTACGAGTACCACTTTTCCTTCAGATCTAGAAAAATTTAATTCATCTCCTCCCATCGAAGTGAGATTCCAGTCGTAGCCCTCCAAAATTCTCACCTTTTCGACAGATACCTCTGAAGGGCTAAAAGCCAAAAGTCTATTTACCAGCACCTTGATTGGCATTCCCGTTTGAGGAATAAGTAGTAAACTTATAACAACAAGAAAGATTAAATTTTCCCAATTTTTTCTAAGAAACTTCATAACTTAAATGTAGACAAAAAATAAGGCGCAATACAGGTTCTGTAGTACGCCATATTCCTAACAAAATAAATTTACTATCTCGTCACTGTTCCTGTTGGAAACGAAGCAGCATTGTACGTAAATGCATAGGCAGTTGGAGCTGTATCCAAACCTGCTATACCTACCAAAGGTTTTAGGGCAAATGGTGCCGGTGAATTATCTGGGGATGGCTCAACACTTATTACTACATTTCTTTCCCGTACGTCTAATGGAAATGTAACTCCCATTGGTGGATTGTTAAAAAAATCTTCACCTGGAACAGGTGGTCCAGGATTAATACCACTAAACCCGCTAAAATTATCTGCTGTATCAAAAGCTGTAAAAGTACCCGTAGAAATTGGCCCGTTGTCTGTTACTACCCATCCCTCATATACCCATCCTGCTGGTAATGTTGGAAGAGTAAAATCTGGTGTTGGCGGTGCTCCTGGAACCCCAAACCAAACTCCATTTTCGTCATTTCCATTGTTTAATCCACCCGCTTCGTCTGTTGGGGTTCTTAAAAAGAAAGACCCCGTAGATGCACTAAAGTCTCCAACGGCAGGAGCCACACTGGTGGATACATCCGCTGATGCTCCACTAAAATCTCCAGCTAATAACTTTTGATCTGAAGGTGCTGGATCGGTGTCCAATGATGGTTCAATAGACAATACAAACTTTGTTGCAGTAGCCAAAGTTGAAATTTCAACTGGGAACACAGTTTTCGATAAAGTTCCAGTTCCATCTACCGTAAAAATACCAGTAGAAACAGGCAACCCTCCCACTATTAACCACCCTTCATACACACTCGTTGTACCCAGATCTTCAAGGCCGGAAAGGTTAAGTGTTAAGTCTGAAGTAGTAGTAGTTGTATCGCCGTTGTCGTCATTGTTACAGGAAGCTGTCAAAAGCCCTAAGGATAGTAATCCTAAAAATAATCTTTTCATAGTTTGTTAAATTTTAAATTATTTGTTTATTTATTTATTTATTTCTATTGAAAAATAGAACATTGTTTAATTTTGAGTTTCAAAATTAAACAGCTAATTTTTAATTAAATGTCAGCTAGCTAACATTATGCAGAGATTTTTAATCTAATTTCATTTCGGCTAAAATCAATCCGATTCTCTTCCTTGAATTTATTCATAATTGCATTAAAGGTTGGTCGAGAGGTTCCTATTAAATGGGCAATATCTTTTTGAGTATATGGATGCTTTATCACCGTATCGCCTGTATTGGGACAACAATACCCATAATCTTCAGCAAGTTCTTTTAAAAACTCATCCACTCTCGTTTCTGTGTCTTTAAACATTATTAATTCCAAACGTCTTTCAAGACGTTTAATTCTAAAGCCTATTAGCTTGTATATTCGAAAACTGAATGGTTTATTATCACGCATCAGATCGTGCATAGCGTCGACTCCAACAGGGCAAATCGAAGTAATATTATCCAAAGATTTTGCAAATTCATCGCGCTTATCCATTCCTAGGATTGCGTTCTCGCCAAAGAGCTCTCCCTTCGACAAAATAGCCTTTATCACCTCATCTCCTTCTTCAGTATAACGACCTATCTTAACCTTTCCCTTTTCAATAAGGTAGACCTTATTCGCATTGTCTTCTTCAAAATAGATGTAGTCCTCTTTCTTATAGTTTAAGAAATCATGTTCTTTCTTATATGCTTTAAATTTATGGGGGCAAAGCATACTAAACAGATCGACATCTTCCAGAGTCCAAATTAATCGCATTATGAAGTATATTAAGTTAGTTCAAATTATAGTCGCAGCAGCTGGGAGTAACTTACATACAACGTGAAATACCTTCCTTATGTTTTCAAACATTAGTGTTCGATAAAGTTACAAAAATAATTATAACCCTATCTTAAGGTCAATAAAACTGTTCAAAACTTCAACTTTCTCAATAGC
>CAJXZB010000013.1 GCA_913063405.1 uncultured Ulvibacter sp. | reverse complement strand
CTGTAAAGTCCTGATTTAATATATTAGGAGCTATTGGGTAATTATGATTAGAATCTGTTGTAAAAATAAATTTACGCTTTCTTCTGGCAAATAATTTTATTGACTTAGGCGTTTTTTAATTACTTCTAATAGTAGTAAATTAGGGGTTATAGTTATCAGTTATTAAAGTATAACTAACATACAATTGATTGAAAAGAATGGCGAAAAGTAAACTTGCATTTCGTCATTCTTTGTTTAAAACACCATAAAAAAGAGGGTTCTAAATTACCATTTTTGGACTGTGCATTGCCATTTATACAGCTATAGCCTTCGGATATTTGTACTATAAATAATTGATAATTTAAAAAATAAACACAATGAAAACTTTAAAAATAATTTTGATACTTACAGTAATAGTACTGACATCATTAAGTGCTCAAGCACAAACTGTTTTAGAAACAGGAAACAAACAAAAACGCGTTCTACTAGTAATGACATCCCATGATGAAATGGGTATTAGCGGAAAGCAAACTGGAACTTGGTTTGAAGAAGTGGCTAGTCCGTATTATATTCTAACAGAAGCAGGTTATGAGGTCGTTTTCGCATCACCAAAAGGAGGTGCAGCACCAATTGATCTCTTTAGTATGAAAGCACCTTTTACAACACCAAATACAGAGCGGTTTTTAAAAGATGAAGTAGCAAATTTTGCTGTACAAAATACACGTGTGTTGAGAAACATAAACTACAATACCTTTGATGCCGTATTTTTTCCAGGTGGTTATGGTTTACTTTGGGATCTCGCAAGTGATTCATTTGTAATTAAAATGATTGAAGACTTTGCAAAAACAGGAAGACCAATAGCAATGGTATGTCATGCTCCTGGAATTTTAAGGGATGTTAAGAAACCAAACGGAGAACCATTTGTGAAAGGGGTTAAATTAACAGGGTTTAAAAATTCTGAAGATGCAGAAATTGAATTATTACATCATTTGTTATTTTCTTTAGAAGACGAATTAAAATTAAGAGGTGCTAATTATATCAGTAAAGGAAACTGGGAACCAAATGTAATTGTAGACGGTGTATTGATGACAGGTCAAAGCCCAGCCTCTGCTCCACCTTTAGCAGAGGCTTTAGCTAAAAGGTTGAATGATTCTAAACTAAAAAGAAATAATAAAAGAATAAAAGATTAAGTAAATAATTATTCTATAAAAGCGAAAACGGAGATTATAATTTAATCTCCGTTTCTTTTCTTTAATATATACCATATGAAACACGAAATAATTATGATAGGAGCAGGACTCACGGGTTTGACCATAGCATATTTACTTCATAAAAAGGGAGTCAAAGCCACTATTATAGAATCTAGAGATAGAATAGGAGGTCGAATCCATACAATAGCAACTGAAAACCATTCCAATTTAGAATTGGGAGTCACTTGGTTCGGAAATAAACATACCAATTTAAAACACTTACTTGACGAGCTAAACATTGACTATTTTCAACAATATCAAGAAGGTGAAAGTGCATTGGTTTTTAATCGATAGAATTCCCCGAGGTTCTGCTTCGGGTGTAGGGTAAAGAAGAGTATTTTTGTATTTATGAGGGAACATATTCATAAAAGTCATAATAAAAGTTTGTTATTATATCATTTTGTGTGTCCTGTAAAATATCGGCGAACAGTTTTTACTTCGGATATCTCAAAGACATTTAAAAATGTTTGTTTAGAAATAGAGTTCAGGTTTGATATTCAGTTTTTAGAAGTAGGAATTGATGGAAATCACGTTGATTTTTTGATTCAGAGTGTTCCGATGAATTCTCCAAAAAAGATAATTAGTTTTGTAAAAAGTATTACCGCAAAAGAAATTTTCAGGTTGCATCCAGAAGTTAAGCTTTTTTTATGGAGCGGAAAATTTTGGACAAGTGGTTATTATGTTAATTCAGTCGGATAGTATGCTAATGAAGAAGTGATAAAAAAGTATCTTCAGAATCAGGGTAAATCAAATTATGAAAAGTTACATTCAGGTCAACTCCGATTGTTTTGATACCTCGATGGCTCTGCCTCGAGGTAGTTCATTACTATGGTTCCACCACACTTTTTTGTGACCAATCCAAATAATGAAAAATCGTATAGAATAAAGAATGGATCAAAAGCTATTTCAGGTTCAATTATATTAAATCGAAAGATAAAACAAATAAGTGATAAAGGAAGTTATTTAGAATTAATATCTACTAATGGTAATGTATATAGCGCAAATAATGTTATCATTGCAATGCCCCAAAAACTTATACTTTCCCAAATACTATTTAAACCTGAATTACCATTAGAACTTGTCAAAACCATGAAGTCAACGCACACATGGATGGGAGATTCAATAAAATTCGTCCTATCCTATAAAACGCCTTTTTGGAGAGAAGCAGGGAAATCAGGAATGGTAATTAGTCAAATAGGATCAGTTACAGAGGTTTACGATCATTCCAATTACCAAAAAAATCAATTTGCATTGATGGGATTTGTAAATCAAAATTTAAGAAATTATTCAATAGAAGTTCGTAAGTCTAAAATCATAGAATATTTGAGTAAATATATTTCTTTAGAAGTCCAAAATTATATGGATTATAAAGAAAAAGATTGGTCTTTAGATGATAGTACTTTAACAAAAGAAGAGTCAGATAGAATTAGTATTCACCCAGAATATGGGAATCCTGCTTTTAATAAAAAATTTAGGCTAAGTTCTAATATGGATATGTATTATCTTTGATTAAAATGATATTTTATGATTCCTTCAGATTTTAGAGATTTTTTCATCAATAGTGACGCCTTAACTCAACAAGAGATTGTGTCCTCTCTCTTGTCTTTATCCATACAGGAAAGAGAAGTTAAAGATAATAAAGATAGATAGCAAGGCAATGAATTGCCCTCATTGCTCATCTAAAGTTATTCGGGCTAATGGCACCCTTAAAGGAGTTCAGCATTATGTTTGTAATGGGTGTAGTAAAAATTTTAGTGATACTACAGGTAAGTTTTGGTATAATATCAAGAAGAAGGACAAATTAAATCGCTACCTATATTGCTTATTATCTGGATATAGTATTAGAAAGAGTGCAAAGGAAACTGAGATTTCTATACAAACCTCTTTTGATTGGCGTCATAAATTATTGACTTCATTTTCTAGTGTTTCTGTAGAAGAATTTCAAGGAATTGTAGAGAGTGATGATTTGTTTTTTGCTTATTCTGAGAAAGGGAATCGTCATTTAGATAGAAAACCAAAAAAGCGAGGGGAGAAAGCAAGTAAAGTAGGTATAAGTGATGAAAAGGTAGCTGTAGTAGCTACTTGTGACAGATCAGGGAATAAAGATTTTAAAGTAGCCACTACAGGACGTATAAGTAAAAAAGGTTTAGACAGAATACTCAAAGGAAAACTTGATAAAGTAGATGTACTCTGTAGTGATAGTCATCGAAGTTATGGTGCATTTGCTAAAGCAAATACCATTGTTCATAAAAAATTCAACGCTTCAAAAGGGCAGAGAGCTGTAGACAAAGTATATCACGTACAGAATGTAAACAATATGGATATGAGGTTGAGAAAATTTATGGATTCTTTTAATGGAGTAGCAACAAAATATTTACAAAATTATTTGAATTGGTTCTTAGTACTCGAAAAAATTAAGAACTCAACCAGTAAAATGATGACAGTAACAGCAATTGCATCTAATAGCGCTTGGTTTGAATACAAAAAGCAATTATTCAATATGCTAATTAGAACTTAGCCTTAAAAAACTATTAATAATGTATATTACCTTGGCAATTTATAGTTGCTGGGAAGATTCGTCATCGTCTTAGAAACTTTTCATTTACCGCCAGTAAAAGGGCGGTTTTTTATTCCATGGATGGATAGAGTATATGTGCTGGAGCTATTCAACTAATTATAAACATCTGTTAAATAAAGTTTTATTACGCAGTTTTTCGTAATTTTGTAGTGATCATGAAAGAATTCATTCACAAGGCGAGAGCTATTATAATGGTATTTGTAGTCCTTTTTTCTACAATGTCATTCGCTATTGATATGCATTATTGCGGTGATAAACTTGTGGACACTGCTGTTTTCAAAAAGGCAAAGACCTGTGGAATGGAAATTCAGAAATCAAATTCAGATTCTGAAGGTTCCATAATGAAAATGAAAAAAGACTGTTGTAGTGAGGAACAATTGGTCATTGATGGGCAGGATGAATTAAAACTTTCGTTAGATAAGTTGACATTAGAGCAACAGGTGTTTGTTACTACTTTTGTTTACACTTATATCAGAGGTTTTGAATGTTTACAGGAAAATAAAACTTCATTTTTAGAATACCCTCTGCCGCTCATTGTCAGGCAAATCTTTAAGCTTGACGAGTCTTATTTAATTTGATTTTTAAACAATAGATTTTATCGTCCTATGGTGATATTCCATTTAGGATGATTTCTTGTATACGGTGTTTTTTTAACGCCAATGTCTAATTGTTTAATTATCAAAATCAATGCTAAATAAAAGCATAAAATTTCTAATAGAAAACAAACTTGTTGCCGTATTAATGCTCCTTCTTTTTGTTGGTTGGGGTGTTGTCAATGCACCTTTCAATTGGGAAACAGGTTTCTTGCCAAGCAATCCTGTTGCTGTTGATGCCATCCCAGATATTGGAGAGAATCAACAAATCGTTTTCACAAAATGGGACGGTCGTTCCCCTCAAGACATTGAGGACCAGATAACCTATCCGTTAACGACTTCATTGTTGGGGATTCCCGGTGTAAAAACGATACGTAGTTCTTCTATGTTTGGTTTCTCAAGCATCTATATCATTTTTGAAGAGGATGTAGAATTTTATTGGAGTCGTAGTCGAATTCTAGAAAAACTCAATTCATTACCTAGTGGTTTGTTACCTGAAGGGGTAAATCCTGCTTTGGGTCCCGATGCCACGGGTTTAGGTCAGATATTTTGGTATACTCTTGAAGGTCGGGATGAGCATGGAAATGTCACGGGCGGCTGGGATTTACAGGAATTAAGAAGCATTCAGGATTACTACGTGAAATATGCTTTATCCTCTGCAAGTGGTGTTTCTGAAGTGGCTTCCGTTGGTGGTCATGTAAAGGAGTATCAAGTGGATGTTGACCCTGAATTGATGCGACAATATAATATTGGCCTGCACCATGTTGTAAAGGCTGTAAAGGAAAGTAATAAAGATATCGGTGCTCAAACCCTAGAAATAAATCAAGTCGAGTATTTGGTTCGTGGGCTGGGGTATGTGAAGTCTATTGAGGATATAGAAAATGCGGTGGTTGCTTCCGAAGACTTTACGTCGATAAGAATCAAGGATATTGGTAAAGTCTCTCTAGGCCCTGCAACTCGTAGGGGAATTTTAGACAAGGAAGGCGCTGAAGTGGTTGGTGCCGTTGTAGTGGCTAGATATGGAGCAAATCCGTTAGAAGTCATTAATAATGTCAAGGAAAAAATAAGTGAATTAAGCCCTGGATTGCCTTCAAAAGTCCTTTCTGACGGTAGAACCTCACAGGTTACCATAGTACCATTCTACGACAGAACAGAGCTAATTCAAGAGACGTTGGGAACACTTAATGAAGCACTATCCCTGGAAATCCTGATTACCATTTTAGTGATCATCATCATGGTATTCAATCTTCGCGCCTCGGTATTGATATCAGGTTTGTTACCGGTAGCCGTGTTAATGGTGTTCATTGCTATGAAAATGTTCGGTGTGGAAGCGAATATCGTAGCCTTATCGGGTATTGCAATTGCTATAGGTACTATGGTAGATGTTGGAGTTATTCTTTCTGAAAATATAATCAGGCATTTAGATGAGGATGAAGGAAAACTACCAATTAATGCGGTTGTCTATAGTGCAACTACTGAAGTCTCAGGAGCGATTTTAACCGCCGTATTAACCACCATTATCAGTTTCATTCCAGTATTCACTATGATTGGTGCGGAAGGCAAATTATTTAGACCTCTAGCATTTACTAAAACATTTGCCTTAACAGCATCCATCATTGTAGCGTTGTTCTTAATTCCTCCTTTTGCAGCTTATCTGTTTAAAAAGAAGACGATTCGAAAAACTACGAATTATATGGTGAGTGGTGTTTTGATTCTACTGGGAATTATTTCATTAGTCAATGGATATTGGTTGGGACTAATACTTATTGCATTCGGAACTATATCAATATTAAAGAACTTAAATAGGTTAACAGAGAAATTGGCTAACTCTATCAATATTGCCATTTCTGTTTTGACCATTGTATTTCTTTTGGCTGAATTTTGGAGACCACTAGGAGTAGATAAGAGTGTCTTTTGGAATCTCCTTTTTGTATCAATTATTTGTTTCGGCCTTCTTGGGGTGTTTATATTATTCAGAAAGAATTATTCACGGATTCTGCATTGGGCATTAGCCAACAAATTGGCATTCCTTTCAATTCCAACCATTATCGTTATAAGTGGGTTTTTAATAATGAAAGATACGGGTAAAGAGTTTATGCCCTCCCTAAATGAAGGTTCTTTTCTCTTAATGCCTACTTCTATGCCGCATTCAGGCGTTGCAGAGAATAAACGTGTTTTGCAGCAGTTGGATATGGCTGTTGCTAGTATACCAGAAATAAAGACCGTGGTTGGTAAGGCGGGTCGAACAGAATCTGCCTTAGACCCCGCACCGTTGTCGATGTATGAAAATGTCATTCAGTATAAGCCAGAATATATTCTGAATACCGATGGAAAGCGTAAACGATATAAAGTCAATGATGATGGATTATTTGTTTTAAAAGATGGTAGAATCGTTCATAATCCTAATAATGGAGAAAATCCTAATTCGTTCTTTGTAAATCCATATAGCGTTACGAGTAAAGATTTAACTGAGGACAGGACAGGAGAGTTTTATAGAAATTGGCGACCCGAAATAAAATCACCCGATGATATTTGGAAAGAAATCGTAAGAGTTACGAAACTTCCTGGGGTGACCTCAGCACCGAAATTACAGCCCATTGAAACTCGGTTAGTAATGCTTCAAACGGGCATGCGTGCTCCAATGGGAATCAAGGTGAAAGGACAAGATTTGAAGCAAATTGAAGCCTTTGGGATTCAACTGGAAAAAATCTTAAAGCAAGCTGAAGGAGTTAAAACTGAGGCGGTTTTTGCCGATAGGATTGTTGGGAAACCTTATCTTCTAATAGACATCGATAGAGATAAGATTGCTAGATATGGTGTTTCCATTCAGGACGTACAAGATATTTTAAAAGTAGCTGTAGGGGGCATGGTGTTAACCCAAACCGTTGAAGGTAGAGAGCGGTATGGTGTACGGGTTAGGTATCCTAGAGAGCTTAGAGCGAACCCAGCCAACCTACAAAATATTTATGTTCCTGTTGATAAGGGCAGTTTGGTACCACTGAGTGAATTGACAACTATTAGATACGAACAAGGTCCACAGGTAATTAAAAGTGAAGACACCTTTCTAGTAGGTTATGTTTTGTTTGATAAATTGGATGGTTTCGCAGAAGTAACTGTGGTTGAAAACGCACAGAATTTGATAAAAAGTAAAATTGATTCTGGAGAGTTGATGGTGCCAAAAGGAATCAACTATCAGTTTACTGGAACCTATGAAAATCAATTAAGAGCGGAGAAAACATTATCGGTTGTTGTGCCATTGGCACTACTTATCATCTTCTTGATTTTGTATTTCCAGTTTCGGTCGGTGGCAACATCATTTATGGTATTCACAGGAATTGCGGTTGCATTTGCAGGTGGGTTTATTATGATTTGGCTATATGGCCAGGAATGGTTCTTGAATTTTAACTTTTTTGGAGAGAATCTAAGGGATTTATTCCAAATGCATCCAATTAACTTGAGTGTAGCTGTATGGGTTGGGTTTATTGCATTGTTTGGTATTGCAACTGACGATGGAGTGGTAATGGCCACCTATCTTACTCAAACTTTCAGAAAGAACACACCTAGGTCAAAACAAGAAATAAGAGCATCCGTAATTGAAGCTGGAGAAAAGCGCATTAGACCTTGTTTAATGACCACCGCAACTACCATATTAGCACTGCTACCAATACTAACCTCAACGGGAAGAGGAAGTGATATTATGATACCAATGGCTATTCCTAGTTTTGGAGGAATGCTCATCGCTCTAATTACATTATTTGTGGTTCCAGTATTATATAGCTGGAAGTCCGAATTACAACTTAAAACAAAAATGAGATGAGAGGAATAACTTTTATAATTATCGGTTTTTTTACGATTCATATGAACGCACAACAACTTGAAAAACTCGTAGAAGAAGCATTGGGTAATAGTCCTGAGATTCAAAAATTCGAGATGCAGTATAGAATAAGTTCAGAAAAAGTGAATGAAGCAAATTCGTTACCCGATACGCAAATTGGAGTTGGCTATTTTGTTAGTGAACCTGAGACAAGGACAGGAGCACAACGAGCCAAGGTTTCATTAAAACAAATGCTTCCATGGTTTGGGTCTATTACGGCGAGAGAAAACTATATGAGTTCATTGGCTGATGCAAAATATGAGGATATTGCCATTGCAAAACGTAAGCTGGTTGCTTCTGTATCTCAGTCTTATTATAGCCTATATGCTATTCAAGCCAAGCAAGAAGTCTTGGTTAAGAATATAGAACTGCTTGAGACCTATGAAACACTTGCATTAACCTCTGTTGAGGTGGGAAAAGCATCTGCAGTAGATGTGCTGCGATTACAAATGCGCCAAAATGAATTGGAACAATTGCTAAAAGTACTTGAACAGGATTTCTTAGCCGAACAAACGGCTCTTAACCAATTATTGAATCGAGATAGTTCAATAACCGTTGAGATGGTAGATGTTCTCTCAATGCCACTAGAAGAGGCATCACTTAATCAAAAAAATCTGAAACTGCATCCTGAACTGGTCCAATATGATATGCTATATGAATCGGTTTCACAATCAGAATTATTAAATCAAAAAGAGAGTAGTCCAATGTTTGGTTTTGGATTAGACTATATAGCCGTTTCGGAACGACCAAACATGGTTTTTGACGATAATGGGAAGGACATTCTTATGCCAATGATATCGCTCTCAATTCCTGTTTTTAATAAAAAATATAAATCAAAAACTAGGCAAAATGAACTGATGAAGCAGGAACTTGTTTTTCAAAAAGAGGAACGATTGAATAAGTTGGAAACCTTGTTAGACAGAGCGCTAAAGGCGAGGGTGTCGTCAAGGATTAGTTATGATACGCAATCTAAGAATCTTCAACAGGCAAAGGATGCCGAGAGGATACTCATAAAAAGTTACGAAACGGGGACAATTGATTTCAATGACGTTTTGGATATTCAAGAATTACAATTGAAGTTTCAAATAAATCAAATTGAATCTGTCAAGAATTACTATGTTCAAACGACGATTATTAACTATTTAAGTATTTAACGCACATGGTACAGAAAACACACATATGGACGCTTCTTATCCTGGTCATAT
The DNA here is from genome assembly GCA_913063405.1 of uncultured Ulvibacter sp. Classification (GTDB taxonomy): domain Bacteria; phylum Bacteroidota; class Bacteroidia; order Flavobacteriales; family Flavobacteriaceae; genus Ulvibacter. Next base: position 76,520 of record CAJXZB010000013.1, on the reverse strand, counting down.
TATTCACTTCTTGCAGGAACAAGAAGAATGAGAGAACAACGCTTCAGGTCCGATATTCAGGGGCTTTAAGTAATATAATGAGAGGTAGTATTGAAGAAACTGTGGTTCTTGACTCCCTAGTAGATAAAGACAATCTCTATGCTCTTGGAGCGATCGAAAATTTAAGGGGAGAAATTCAGATTTTCGATGGTAAGGCAACGAATAGTTATGTACAAGACAGTATGGTTAGGATTAGCAGCTCTTTTAGCAAAGGGGCTGCTTTATTGGTGTATACCCAAGTGGAAGACTGGGAAGAGTTTACTCTTTCTTCTTCAGTAAAATCTAAAACTGAATTGGAAATCGAAATTGCTGCACTTGCAAAGGAATATGGGATAGATTCAGAAAAACCATTTCCATTTCTAATTGAAGGTTCCATATCAACTTTAATCTGGCATGTAATTGATTGGAAGGACGGAGATATTGTGCATACTCATAAGAAACATCAAGAATCAGGTCTAAATGGCATAATTGAGAATGAAGCGGTTGAGGTTTTGGGGTTTTATTCCACAAAACATAAAGCTGTTTTCACCCATCACTCAACTTTTATGCATTTGCACTTCAAAACAAAGGACGGTTCGATTGCGGGACATCTGGACGATTTGGTTTTAGGGGAAGAAATGGTCTTAAAATTACCAAAACAATGAAACACACCTATCACATACACATACACGGAATGACCTGCAATGGTTGTCGCAGCCATGTTGAAGAAACACTTTCAAAAGTTGAAGGTGTTCTTGAGACAAGCGTCAATTTAGAAAAGGCAGAAGCAACAATCCAAATGGCATCACATATTCCTATTAAAATGTTTCAAGATACTTTGAAGAATGGTGGTGGAAGATATAGCATACATACTATTGGAGAGCATCATGAGATCGATAAAAAAGAAGAATTGCTAAGCGGTCAAGGAACAAGAACGTTCTACTGTCCGATGCATTGCGAAGATGATAAGACTTACGATACATCAGGCAACTGTCCAGTGTGCGGGATGGATTTAGTTGAAGAACAAAGTTTATCCGCTACAAATAGTCAGCAATGGACTTGTCCTATGCATTCAGAAATTGTAAAAGATGAACCTGGGGCTTGTTCAATTTGTGGAATGGAGTTAGTGCTCTTAGAAGCAGATATTTCCGAAGAGGACAAAACTTATAGACGATTGTTAAAGAAGTTCTGGATTGCGGTTGTTTTTACCATTCCCATATTTCTAATTGCAATGTCCGAAATGTTGGATAGCAATCCGCTGTATTCAATTTTAGAACAAAAATATAGGAATTGGGTTCAATTTGCATTGTCTATTCCAGTGGTGTTTTACGCCACTTGGATGTTCTTTAAGCGTGCGTGGATATCCATTAAAATGATAAACCTGAATATGTTTACGTTAATAGGCATTGGTTCGGGAATCGCTTGGGCATTTAGTGTTTTTGCGATGTTGTTTCCTGATGTATTTCCGCAGGATTTCAAAACTCAAGAGAGTAATGTATTTGTATACTTTGAAGCTACAACCGTAATTCTCACTTTAGTCTTACTAGGTCAGTTGCTTGAAGCCAAAGCACATAGTCAAACAAGTGGTGCCATAAAAGAATTGCTAAAATTAGTGCCATCCGTGGCAACTTTGGTAGTTGATGGAATTGATAAGGTAATTGATATTGACAAAATTCAACAAGGAAACCTATTGCGAGTGAAGCCAGGAGAAAAAATTCCTGTAGACGGACTTATAGTGGAGGGTCAAAGCAGTATAGATGAATCTATGATAACTGGTGAACCAATTCCAGTTGATAAAAATATAGATGATAAGGTAAGTTCAGGAACAATAAACAGTACAAAATCATTTATAATGAAAGCTGAAAAAGTGGGTTCAGAAACCTTACTCTCTCAAATCATTCATATGGTGAACAATGCGAGTCGGTCAAAAGCACCTATTCAAAAATTGGCAGATAGAATTTCAAAATATTTTGTTCCTATTGTTATTATCGTTGCGGTATTGACTTTTATCGTGTGGGGGATTCTCGGACCAGAACCAGCCTATGTTTTTGCCTTTGTAAATGCCATAGCAGTATTAATAGTTGCTTGCCCATGTGCATTAGGTTTAGCTACGCCGATGTCTGTAATGGTAGGCGTTGGAAGGGGTGCGCAATCTGGGGTTCTAATAAAAAATGCCGAGGCATTAGAGAAAATGAATAAAGTAGATACTTTGATTGTAGACAAAACAGGAACGATTACAGAAGGGAAACCATCAGTGGAAAAAGTAATTTCTGTTGATGGGTTTAAGGAAGAAAATTTATTACAATTCATTGCATCCTTAAACCAATATAGTGAACATCCTTTAGCGGAAGCAATTGTAAACTATGGTAAATCAAAAAATATTTCAATTACCAAGGTAAACGATTTTGAAGCTGTTGCAGGTAAAGGTGTTGTAGGGACTGTTGGAGGGATAAAGACAGGATTGGGTAATGCTAAACTGTTGGAGCAATTATCTGTTTCAATTTCGGAGGATTTAGCCAGAGAAGTCTTAGAAGAACAAGAACAAGGTAAAACTGTATCATACATAGCGGTAGATGGTGAGGCAGTAGGCTATGTTACCATTTTTGATGCGATTAAGGAAACAAGTCAAAATGCTATCAATGAATTACAGAAGAATGGGGTTGAGGTTATGATGTTGACGGGTGATAATAGAAACACCGCAAAATCGGTTGCTGAAAAACTGGGTCTCAAGCATTACAAGGCAGAGTGTCTTCCAGAAGATAAATTGAACGAAGTAAAGACACTACAAGAAAAAGGGAGCGTTGTGGCCATGGTAGGTGATGGAATTAATGATGCACCTGCATTGGCCCAGTCCGATGTTGGAATTGCCATGGGAACCGGGGCCGATGTTGCAATCGAAAGTGCTTCCATAACCTTAGTCAAAGGTGATTTACAAGGTATAGTGAAAGCAAGGATATTAAGTCAAAAAGCAGTAAAAAACATTAAACAAAATCTCTTTTTTGCTTTCGTTTACAATGTATTGGGCGTACCAATTGCGGCTGGAGTTTTATATCCTCTTTTTGGATTGTTGCTGTCTCCCATGATAGCTGCATTGGCTATGAGTTTTAGCTCGGTGTCGGTAATAGCAAACGCATTAAGATTAAGAAGTATTAAAGTATAATAATATGAAAAAGTATATAATTTATATCGGAATATTAGGTGTTGGGTTGTTGTTAGGGTGGTTATTATTTGGTGGAACCCAGACGGAAGAAGCTGTACATAATCATAATGAAATAGCCGAAGTGAATCAAATGTGGACCTGTTCTATGCATCCACAAATTATGCAATCAGAGTCTGGTGATTGTCCAATCTGTGGCATGGATCTAATTCCTGTCGAAGTAAGTGGAGAGGGTCTTTCTATGAACCAATTTAAACTAACCGAAACGGCGATGGCTTTAGCTGATGTCCAAACGTCTATTGTAGGCGGTAATAAAGTTGAAGATAACGGTATTAGACTGTCTGGGAAGATTGTCGAAAACGAGGAATCGAATACGGTTCAAGTAAGTTATTTTTCGGGTAGAATAGAAAGACTAAATGTTAATTTCACAGGAGAAGAAGTTAGAAAAGGTCAACTATTAGCAACGATTTATTCTCCTGAGTTGTTCGCCGCTCAACAAGAACTAATCACGGCATCTTCTTTAAAAGAATCTCAACCTGCTTTGTACAAAGCAGTGAGGAACAAGCTCAAACTGTGGAAGTTATCCGAGAATCAAATAAATCAAATTGAATCATCGGGAAAGGTTAGAGAAAATTTTCCTGTGTATGCTACGGTTTCTGGAACCGTAACAGAGAAACTCGTTGAGGAAGGCGAATCCATAAAACAAGGTCAGCCTTTGTTGAAAATTGCCAATCTAAATACAGTTTGGGCTAATTTCGATGTATATGAAAATCAAATTGACTTATTTAAAAAAGGTCAGGATATCTCGATTACAACGAATGCAAATCTGAATGAGAAATTCAAAGCGAAGGTATCATTCATTGATCCAGTATTAGACACCAGGACGAGAACTGTAAAATTACGGACGGTGTTAAATAACAAAAATGATGTATTCAAACCAGGTATGTTTGTTGAAGGTAAAATAAAAGGTGTGTCGTCAAAAAAAGAGCAAGCATTGAGCATTCCATCATCGGCCGTTTTATGGACGGGTGAAAGGTCGGTTGTATACATAAAAGCCAATCCTAACGAGCCAGTATTTGAGATGCGTGAGATAATTCTTGGCAATCCAATCGGGGAGAATTACGAAGTCGTGGATGGGTTAAAGGACGGTGATGAGATTGTAACCAACGGAGCTTTTACCGTAGATGCAGCAGCTCAATTACAGGGCAAAAAGTCTATGATGAATAAAAGTGGTGGGAGAACAATAACTGGGCATGAAGGGCACCTTGGGATGGAAGAAGCAAACCTCAATATGAATGAAGATCATTCGAATATGAATGAGCGAATAAAAGTTTCAGTAGATTTTCAAAATCAATTGAAAGCGGTCTTTAATAATTATGTCAATTTGAAGGATGCCCTAGTTAAAGAGGATTCGAAAAAAGGGGTGGACTATGCAAAAAATATGCTCAATAATTTGTCTCAAGTAGATATGAAATTGTTAACAGATAGTAATGCTCATAACCACTGGATGAAACTTGAAAAAGAATTGAAATCTTCAACTAATTCAATTTCAAATACTTCAGATTTAGGGTCACAAAGGAATCATTTTAAGCATTTGTCATCACACCTTTCAAGTGTTATACAACTATTTGGAATTAATAAAAAAGTATACAGCCTGTATTGCCCAATGGCAAATAATAACAGAGGAGCGTACTGGTTGAGTACAGAAAAGAAGGTGCTAAATCCTTACTTCGGTGGGGCAATGCTGACCTGTGGAGAAGTAAAACAAACAATAGAATAATAAATCAATTAAAATTTAAAATTATGAAAAGAGTAATGTTAAGTGCAGCTATAATTGCTGTAATGGTAGTGATTGGTTGTAAAAATGAAGCAAAAACCAATAACGAAACGGTTCAAACAGAGGAAGCAAATGAAATAGCCATGGCCAATCTAAGTTTTGGCGTAAGAGGAAATTGTGGAATGTGCGAATCCACTATTGAAAAAGCGGCGAATGGCGTGGAAGGTGTTGTTAGTGCTGAATGGGGTGTTGATAAAAAGAAAATTGATGTCTCGTTTGATGACAGTAAAACTAACGAACTGGCGATTCATAGTGCTATTGCCGCACCTGGGTATGATACGGATAAGGTCATGGGAGATATTGAGGCGTATGATACTTTACCTGGATGTTGCCAATATGACCATGAAATGGCAATGAATCAATCAGGAGAAGAAAACCATGCCGGGGGGGTCTCATTGAGTAATACCATTTTCCAATAATTTTAAGTACATATATAGGGTAGTGATATCAAGTAGGCCCATACATAGCAACTTCAAGGGCCAAAACGATATCACTTTAGTATGCGGTAGTGCGAAATATTTGAAACGCCATAACGGCGACTTACCGAAACTAAAGAGTTATAAGAAATACTTATTTATGTTAGGAAGGTACTGTTAACTGCCAAAGACGTTATGGGATTATTACAAATTAAAAGTGCAACTACGCTTATCAAATATGAAAAAGAAGGAGTAATCAAAGTTGCTATACGTTTTGGCAATCATAAACTGTATTTACCCAATCACATACAGAAGTTATTGGGTGACTAAAATATACAGGGAACAACTTGGTTCCCTTTTTTTTTGCGCTAGAATAACAATACAAGCATTGTACGTTCGCTCAAATAAAAAACCCACTCTAGCGAGCGGGTTTTGTAAGTTAAGTGGTACCTCCAGGAATCGAACCAGGGACACATGGATTTTCAGTCCATTGCTCTACCAACTGAGCTAAGGTACCTTCTACAGAAAGGATCTGCATCTTCCGCAGCAAAAGCGATGCTATTTGCGTAGGAGGGTGCAAATATAAATCTATTTTATCTTCTGCAAAACATAAAATCAAAAAATATTTCACCTAAAGTTTTCAATTTAATAGACTATTAACAAGACCCTACTATTTCATATTGTATTTTTAGCCTCTTATATAGAGGAATGAATTTAATTATTGATGTTGGGAATACCTTATTAAAGTTTGCGGTTTTTGAAGCTAATGTGCTTTTGACTAAAAAAAGCTGCGAAAAAAAGGAGTTTCTAACAATGCTTTCTAAGATTGCTGAAGCTCATTCTGAAGTTTCTCATTGTATTGTTTCTTCGGTTGGAGAATTTACAAAAAAAGAACTTTCTAAATTAGAAGAACGTTATCCAGTCACTGTTTTGAGCAATGAGACCAAAGTGCCTTTCACTAATTTATATGAAACACCTAAAACCTTAGGGGTTGATCGTATTGCATTGGTAAGTGCTGCGGCAGTTGCGTATCCAGATAGGAATGTCTTGATTATTGATGCTGGAAGCTGTGTCACTTACGATTTTTTAAATGATGCTAATGAATATTTAGGTGGCGCAATTTCTCCTGGTCTTTCTATGAGATATAGCGCGTTGAACAATTTTACAGCAAAGCTTCCACATCTTGAAGCCGATACTACAGAAAACTTAATTGGTAATAACACAGCATCGTCTATTCATTCTGGTGTTGGACAAGGTCTTTTGTATGAAATAGATGGCTTTATAAGGGACTATAAAACGAATTATACTGATTTAACAATTATTTTAACAGGAGGAGATGCTCATTTTTTGCGTGATAGCTTAAAAAGTGACATCTTTGCCAACTCAAATTTCCTATTGGAGGGTTTAAATTTCATTTTAGAACATAATAAAGATTGATGTTGAAGCGAATAATTATTGGGGTATTTATTTTAATTACAGGGGTTTCCATAGCGCAAGAAGGAACTACGTCGCCGTACTCATTTTATGGTGTTGGAATTCAAAAATTTAAGGGTACTGCTGAGAATCGGTCAATGGCCGGAATGGCTGTCTTTTCAGATAGTATTCATGTTAATCTTCAAAATCCGGCAAGTATAGCAGAATTGGAGCTGGTCAACTACTCCGTTGGAGGAAGTCATAAATCTGTGACACAAAAAAATGCTGCCGAATCTCAAAAAACAACGGCAACTTCATTAGATTATATTGCAATTGGAATTCCTATGGGAAAATTTGGAGCGAGCTTTGGTCTCATTCCTTACTCGGCTGTGGGGTACAAATTGCAATCCATTGTTGATAATACAACAACACAATCTTCTGGTGAAGGTGGTTTAAATAGAGCTTTCCTTACCCTGGCTTATAAAATCACCCCTAAATTAAGTGTAGGCTGGGAAACCAACTACAACTTTGGAAATATTCAAAACACAGTCTTCACCAAACAAGACGATTTGGAATTGGGGACAAGGGAAATAAATAGATCAGATCTATTAGGTTTCAGTTTTAATTTCGGAGCGACTTATAAAACGATGGTCACTGAAAATTTAGAGCTGTCGTCTTCTGTTGTCTATACACCGGGTACGAGTTTCACTTCAGAAAATAGTAGTGAAATATCAACTATTGCTGTTTTACCTTCGGGGATTTTGGCTCCTGCTCAAACTCTGAATTTTGATGATCCAGATACTGATTTTACTTTTCCTTCGCAAATAACCTTGGGTGTGGGTATTGGTAAGCCGAAAAATTGGTTCGTTGGTTTGGAGTATGCTAATCAAAAAACCAGTAATTTTACAAATAGACATATCGCTTTGGACAATTCATTGACCAATGTTGAATTCACAAATGCTTCTAAATTTAAAATAGGAGGTTTTTATATTCCCAATTATAACTCAATTGGAACCTACTGGAAAAGAATAGTTTACAGGGCCGGTATTCGTTATGAACAGTCAGGAGTAAAAGTAGTAGGAAAAGATATTAATGAGTTTGGCATATCTTTTGGAGTTGGTATACCAGCTGGAAAATTATTCTCCAATATCAATCTGGGCTTTGAAGTTGGAAAACGAGGAACAACAGATTTTGGATTGATACAAGAGAACTTTTTCAACACCTTTTTAAGTTTGTCACTTAATGACAAATGGTTTGAAAAAAGATATTATGATTAAGACTAATACCGTAAACACTAACATTATGAAAACTAAAGTATTTTTATTAGTAATGCTATTCGCATTTACTTTAGGAGGAACAACCTTCGCACAGGCAGACAATAAATGTCATGAGCTAGGTTCATTATTTATTGAGCCCGCCAAAGCAAAAAATTATGATGTTGCACTTCAAAATTATGACGCAGTAGTTAAAGAGTGCCCTACGTTTAGCATGGCGACATATCAGTATGCAGTAAAAATGTTCTCACATTTTATTAAGCAAGGAGATAAGAGTAAGATTACCGATTTAGAGCAAGTAATGAAGTATAGAATGCAATACTACCCTGCTAAGACGAAGGTTGGTAAGGAGATGGCTAAGATTGCTCAAGTAAAATATGATAATAAGATGGGTGCCAAGATGGAGCAGTTTCAGTCTTTTGATGATGCGTTTAAAAAAGACCGTGCTACTTTTACAAGCCCAAAAAGTATCTATACGTATTTCTCATTGGCAGTAGATTTACAGGGTACAGGTGAAAAGGGTGTTCAAGATGTATTTGATCTTTACGATGTTGTAACTGGAAAGATAGAAGATGAAGAAATTGCCCTTGCTGGTAAGCTAACAAAGTTGATAGACAAACAAGATGCCGGAGAGCAATTAACGGTAAAAGAAGAAAAGCGTTTAAAAGGTTATGAGACTAACTTAGGGTCTTATGGGAAGGTAAAAGGAAGTGTTGATGGGAAATTAGGTAAATTGGCAGATTGCCCTAACCTGATTCCATTATACAATAAAGATTTCGACGCTAGAAAAGATGATGTCGATTGGATTAAGAGAGCAGCAGGACGACTTTCAGGTAAGGACTGTACTAGTGATCCATTGTTTATAAAATTGGTGGAGCAATTAGATAGACTTGCACCATCTGCCGACACTAAATTATATTTAGGTCAGTTAGAAAAGGAAAAGGGAAACTCGGCAAAAGCGATCTCTTATTTTGAAGAGTCTGCAAGTATGCAAAGTGACCCTCGTAAGAGTGCAAGAATCTATTATAGAATTGCCGAAGAAAAGCGTAAAGCTGGACAAAAAGGATCTGCTAGAAGATATTATATGAAGGCATTGGAATACCAACCTTCTATGGGAAGAGCGTATTTAAAAATAGCAAATATGTATGCTGCTAGTGCTAACAATTGTGGTAAAACAGTATTTGAGAAAAGAGCAATCTATTGGAAAGCTGCTGAAATGGCTAGAAAAGCAGCTCGTGTTGATGGATCAGTTGCTGGAAATGCAAGAGCAACTGCCGCTAGTTATTCAGAACGTGCTCCAAGTAAAAGTGATATCTTTGATGCTGGAATGGGAGGAAAAACAGTTTCCTTTAGCTGCTGGGTTGGAGGTAGCGTAAGAGTCCCTAACTTATAAGGATGTACAACTTTAAACATATCAGTAAGAGCGTGATGACAGTAGTATTTGTCATCACGCTTTTTGCATGTGACGGAACATACAGAAATAAGAAACAATTAAGTGTTAAGGATGATGGGCCATTTGCAGAGGGTAAGAATATTAATCTGAAGTATACGGATTCAGGTAAGGTAGTTACGAACTTATTGGCTCCAAAATTATGGGATTATAGTAATTTTGAATTTCCATATCAAGAGTTTCCTGAAGGGGTTGAAGTTCATTTTTGGGATAATGGTGAAGAAAGTACGGTAACATCAGACTACGCCATTCGATTTGATGGAACAGGAATCATTGATCTTCGAAAAAATGTGGTCTTGATTACTAGTGATAGTTTAGTGCTTAAAGCTAACCAACTCTATTGGGATCAAAAGAATCAATGGGTTTTCACAGATGAGCCCTATCAAATTAAATTTAAAGATGGTTCTTATAACGACGGAGCAAGATTTGATTCCAGTGAAGATTTCACTAAATTCATATCTCGTAAGAATAAAGGAGTACAAATTATTGATAAAACGAAAATCGATGGGAAATAAAGTTTACCGCCTTTTTGAATATGCATATCTGGCTATGGCAGTATTTTCTGTCTATATTGTGATAAGTAATTGGGATGTAAATAGAAATCGTGCCTACCTATTTGCCTTTTTTGGCGTGGTAGCCGTTTTTATGTTTTTCTTTAAACGAAAGTTTAGGAGGAAAATTGAAGAACACAATAGAAATAAACAATAACCAATCTAATTGGATTATAGTATTTTAATTATTTTAGTAATGCTACTGCTCTCTGCTTTTTTCTCGGGGATGGAGATTGCCTACGTTTCTTCCAATAAAATCCATATTGAAATAGAGAAGAAACAAAATAATTTCTTAGCGGGAGTCCTTCAGAAGATAACCAAACGCCCTTCAAAATTTATTGCTACGATGCTTGTTGGTAATAACATAGCGCTTGTGGTTTATGGGTTTTTAATGGGAGATTTGTTGATGAAATATATCCACATCGATGGCTTTACGGGACTTTTGGTTCAAACGATAATTTCAACAATAGTTATCCTACTCACCGCCGAGTTTCTACCAAAAGTATTTTTTCAAATCTATGCTAACAGTTTGGTGAAAATATTCGCTGTCCCTGCCTATTTTTTCTATTTAACTTTTACATTTATTTCTGAATTTGTGCTTTGGATTTCGGACATGGTATTGAAACTCTTCTTTAAAACCAAAGGAGATACAGTGCAGTTAAGTTTCAGTAAAATAGAGTTGGGAAACTATATTTCTGAACAAATGGAAATTGCCGAAACCGATGAGGAGATAGACACTGAAATACAAATTTTTCAAAATGCTTTGGATTTTTCCGAAGTAAAATCCCGGGAAGCAATGATTCCAAGAACGGAAGTTGTGGCTGTGGATATTAATACAACACTTAAGGAGCTTAGTAAGATTTTTATAGATACTGGGCTTTCAAAAATCCTAGTTTATAAAGAAAGTATTGATGATATCGTTGGCTATGTTCACTCCTTTGAACTATTCAAAAAGCCTCAAGCTATTAAGAACATTATCATGCCTGTTGTTTTTGTTCCTGAAACAATGTTAGCCAAAGATGTGTTGAATATTCTGAGTAAAAAGAGAAGGAGCCTGGCGGTTGTTATTGATGAATATGGTGGGACCGCTGGAATTATAACAGTTGAAGATATCATCGAAGAGTTATTTGGGGAGATTGAAGATGAACATGATAGTGTTGCACTAATTGAGGAGGATCTAGGTGAAGGGCACTATAGATTTTCGGCTCGTTTGGAGGTAGATTATCTCAATGAAACGTATAAATTAAACCTTTTCGAAAGCGAAAATTACGAAACCCTGGGAGGTATGATTGTAAATTATACTGAAGAAATTCCCGAACAAGGAGAAACCGTTGATATAGAGAATTGCAGCTTTCACATTCTCGAGGTTTCTAATACCAAAATCGGACTTGTAGAAGTAAAATGCGAGTTTGAAGATTAGAAATTGAATATTTAGTTAAAATATTCAATTTAACTTTTTTATTAATGCAGGGAAAATGGTATTTTCGCCCCCTATAAATTTTAGACGAAGATGGCAATTTTAAATAGTATTAGAAAAAGAGGAGTATTCCTTATCATAATTATCGCTTTGGCGTTGTTCTCCTTCATATTGGCGGATGTTATTCGTAACGGTGGGTTCTCATCAGAAAAATCACAAACTACTGTAGCGACAGTAAACGGGAACGATATTGATAGAGAGGAATTTATGCGCGAAGTGGAAGCTACTCAACGAACTTTAGGTCCTAATGGAACAACCTCTCAAGCAATGAATCGTGTTTGGGACAGTAAATTACGCACTGTGCTTTTAGAAGAACAGTTTGAAAAATTAGGTCTTTCTGCAGAGAAAGAGCAAATTAGTAACGCGTTACGTGCTAATTTAGGGACGAATCCTACCTTCTTGAATGAGGCTGGTGTATTCGATGAAGGGAAATTGCAGGAGTATATTGCCAGTGTGAAATCTACAGGAGGTTCAACCTACCAACAATGGTTAGACTTCGAAAAAAGCACAGAGGATAATATTTTACAGAACTCCTATTTTAATATGATCAAAGGTGGTTTAAGAAGCACAATTAATGAAGGTGAACAAGAATATCGTTTTGAAAACGACAAATTGAACCTTCAATATGTAATGATTCCTTATTCTAAAATTGCGGATGAAGATGTGGCGGTGAGCGAAGAGGAAATTAGATCATATGTTAAGGGCCATGTCTCAGAATTTGAGGTGGATTCAAAAGTGGATATTCAATATGTGTCTTTTTCTGAAGACCCTTCTGCAGATGACATCACGGCTGCCAAAAGTAAGATGGCAGACCTGTTAAAAGAAAGAATAGAATATAGTGATACAATTGCTGGTTTTGGTCAAACAACAGATCATGTGGAGTTTGTAAATGCAAATTCGGATAAGGCATTTGTAGACAGATGGATGTTTAAAAAGGATTTGCCAAAAGCTATTGCAGATTCACTATATGCTAATATAAGTGTAGGTTCTGTCTATGGACCATATCAATTGGACAACACGTTCAACCTGTCAAAAATAGTAGAAACAAAACAACTACCAGACTCGATTCAATCTAAGCATATTTTAATTAGATATGAAGGATCCCTTAGAGCGGCATCAGATATGAAACGGTCTAAAGAGGATGCAAAGAAATTGGCAGATAGTATTTTAAATGTGGTAAAGAGAGATAAAAGCAAATTCGAGATGTTAGCTGCTGGGTTCTCTGATGATTCATCGAACAAAACCAGAGGCGGGGACTTGGGGTATAATCCTCCGGGAAGAATGGTTCCTGCTTTCGATAGTTTCACTATAGATAATAAACCAGGCACCCTTGGAATTGTTGAAACAGATTTTGGATATCACGTCATACAAGTAACGGATCATAAGAATTTACAAAAAGCAGTCAAAGTGGCTACGGTTGTGAAAGAGATTGAGGCTTCGGAAAAAACGCTCAATGATATTTTCTCAAATGCTTCAAAATTTGAAGTAGCGGTGAAAGACGGTGATTTTTCGACATTGGCCGAGGAAAGAGGAATTGAAGTGAAGCCAGTAAACAAAATTGGAGAGCTTGACGCGAATATCCCCGGTATAGGTAACAATCGTACTATAATCAATTGGGGATTTGATGAAGAAAGTAAAGTAGGAGATGTAAAACGTTTTAGTATACCTAATGGATACGTAATCGCTCAATTAACTCGTAAAGATCCAAAAGGGCTTATGAGTGTTGCTGAAGCTTCTTCAGTCGTTACTCCCATTTTACGTAATGAGAAAAAAGCGAAGAAGATACGCGAATCCGTTTCTGGTACTACATTGCAAGAAATTGCTACTAGCCAAAATGTAAGGGTTCAAACGGCTACCGCAATTACAATGGCAGCGCCAACTATTCCAGGCGGAGGTCCAGAAGTGGCGGTGATCGGTGCTTCTTTCGGAAAGAAAGCAGGAGAAGAAACTGATTTTATCGATGGTAAGGCTGGAGTTTATAAAGTTCGTGTTTTGGCAGTAAATAAAGCGCCAGATCTTGAGAACTATGCTACGTATGCGAACCAGTTAAATGCGAAGGTTACACCAGCTGTTAATAACACGGTATACCAAGCTTTAAAGAAAGCAGCGAAAATTGAAGATAATAGAGCGAACTTCTTTTAGTAGATGATAGTTAAGAAATTAAATGAAGTCTCTTTAAGTAAACTTAAGGAGGCTTTTTTATAGAATCATTTCTGAAAAAGGAACAATGGTGTTATACCCTTTTTTTCTGAAATAGTCATGATCGCCCTCATCACCTATAGCAAGAACAAAATCGCCACCCCAAGCACCAAGACTTTTTATAGTATTTGAATAATCGCTAAAGAGGCGTTGTTTTACTGTTGGAAGTTGGATAATTTCTGAAACCAAATCTTCATGTTTCTGAAGCAGTTTTTCGAATTCCAAAAGAGATTCGCAAACCAATAATGAATGACTTATTGCACTAATAATGCTACGTTGCACGAGACTAACTGAGGTGTTTTTGTATATCGTAATTCCTTCCTTACTATCTTGCTTCTTATTAAGATGTACAAAAAATAAACTATTTATGAAGTTCCAATTAAAAGCAACAGTTTCCGTTATGTGAGCTCCATCCTCTATTTTATAAAGAATAGGCGTGTTATTTTGAGCCGCAGCAATGTCATAACCGCTTCCTCCAAAACTTGTCGTAAGCAGAGTGAACGCATCTATCTCTGCCCATTGAGCGATATTATTTATTAGTGTAGAGGAGCTACCTAGGCCCCAGTTCTGAGGAAAATCCAAGCGAGTTGTCACGTTTAATCCCATTTGATTTTCTAAGAATTTTGGATTTAGGTTTTTAGCTTGCTGTAAGATGTAACTTAATGATTGAGAGGTTTTATTCTCACCCCCGACTTTCGCTTCACAATCTTCAACTCTATATACTTCCTCAAACCATATGGCTCCATTTTGGTCCAAGCTTTTCCAGAATATTCCTTTTTCTTCACTTGAGGTAACCTCTAAGGATTGTCCGTAGCGAGTAGGCATTGCAAGCGCTGTAGCTCCATCCAGCACTAGGTATTCGCCTGTGAGTAATAGTTTTCCGTTACTGTAGAAGTTATTTTTCAAATCAAGAGCGAAGTTTTTCGACATAGTTCACTACGGCACTATGTGAAACTGGGTTTTTATTAAAATGAATCTCTACCATATTCTTTTCAGTTGTGGTAGTGTCAAGTTGATTTAAAATATTCATAAGATGCATTTTCATATGCCCCTTCTGGATTCCCGTTGTAATAAGGGATCGTATTGCTGCAAAGTTTTGTGCTAAACCAACAACAGCGACAATTTTCATTAATTCCTTGGCGGTTGGTTTTTGTAAAAGGTCAAAAGCAAATTTCACCAATGGATGTAGAGAAGTTAGGCCGCCTACAGTTCCTATAGCCAAGGGTAATTCAATCCAAAAAGAAAAGATATCATTTTCGACTTTAGCATCTGTCAAGCTAGTGTATGTGCCATCTTTTGAGGCATAGGCGTGTATGCCAGCTTCTACTGCCCTAAAGTCGTTCCCTGTGGCAAGAATAAGAGCATCAACACCATTCATAATGCCTTTATTATGGGTTACTGCCCTACGAGGTTCACATTTTGCTATAGCGACGGCTCGAACAAATTTTTCTGCAAACGATTTTCCATCAATGTGTTTGGAAGACAATTGACCCGTATGGCAACTTACTTTGGCTCTTACCAAACATTCTGGAACATAATTCGATAATATGCTTAAGACTACTTCAGGAAATGTATCATTGTCAATAAAAGTAGTATGGGCTGCAGCTTCTGTTTCGAAAGTTTTGGCAATCTCTTCAAGACAGCTGTTAATAAAGTTAGCACCCATGGCGTCTAACGTCTCAAAGGTACAGTGCAATTGATAATAACCTTGAAGTGCTTGAGTTGAATTTTTTATGATAATATCAACGAGTCCACCGCCTCTTTGCTTCATGTTTTTCTGAATGTCATGAAGACTTTCAATAAGTTTTGGTTTTACTTCAGAAAAGAAATTAATAAGATTTTCCTCTGTTCCGAAGAAATTAAGATGCACTTGTCCATTTTTTTGAGTTGAAATAACTTCAGCCCAAAAACCACCTTTATCCAACCAAAATTTTGCCGCATTGCTGGCAGCGGCTACGACCGAGCTTTCTTCAATTACCATGGGTAACGTAAGAAGCTCATCGTTTATGAGAAAATTAGGAGCCACACCCAAAGGCAGGTAATAATTGCTTATCGTATTTTCGATAAAGTCATCGTGTAACTTCTGCAATTTTTCATCACTGTTCCAGTATTTCTTTAAGATAGATATTGCCCCAGCGTCATTGGTCAAATAGGTTTCGGCTAACCACTCAATTTTATCGACCTTCGTTTTTTTTGAAAATCCTGAAACGGGCTTTATCATATTAAAACATTGTAAAGGGCAAAGATAGTATTTCTAAACAACCATTTTACTGCGAAGTTGCTAACAAATTGATTGTATTTAACAAAAAAACACCCATATCTTCGTGAAATTTTAGTAAACTTGGCATACTTAAAATTTAACACTTTGAATAAAATGCTTCTCACCCGAATTTTTGTGCTGTTTCTTACTGCAATTACTACACTTTCAGCGCAACAAAAAGACATAGCATTAGACGATATTTGGAGTGGTTCCTTTAGAACTGAAGGTTTGGATGTATTGAGATCTCTCAGTAACGGAAAGGAGTACTCTGTATTAAATTATGACCGCACAGCGAAACAATCTACCGTAGATGTATATAATTATAAGAGCGGAGAAAAGGTTAGAACTATTGTAAATACTAACGATCTGGGTGGTGTTTCGAGAATTCTTTCTTATGAATTTAACAAAGATGAAAGTAAGCTGTTATTAGCTACAAACCTTGAGCAAGTGTACAGACGCTCTAGGCTTGGAACGTATTACATTTATGATATTCAATCGAAGAAATTTGAATTGGTTTCTAACAATAAAATACAAGAACCTACCTTTAATAATGATGGGACGAAAGTTGCTTATGGATTTAATAATAACCTATATACCAAGGACCTTGGCAGCGGAGAGGAAAAGCAGATTACATTCGATGGAAAGAAAAACAGCATAATTAACGGTATTACAGACTGGGTGTACGAAGAAGAGTTCGCATTTGTAAGGGCTTTCGATTGGAATAAAGATGGTTCAAAAATAGCTTTCATACGTTTTGATGAAACTGAAGTGCCAGAGTTTTCAATGGACGTTTACGGAAAGGAACTATACCAGACACAACAAGTATTTAAGTATCCAAAGGCAGGTGAGGCCAATGCCAAAGTATCTTTGCATTTATATGATTTAGCTTCTGGGAAGACATCGAACGTTGACCTTTCAGGTTATAACAGCTATTATATTCCACGAATTATGTGGACTGAGGATACGAATGTACTTAGTACTCAATTAACCAATCGTCATCAAAATAAGGTGGATTTGGTTTTTGTTGATGCAACTAATAATAACGCGTCACTTGTTTTACAAGAAACGGATAAGGCCTATATAGATATTAAAGACGACTTAACTTTTTTAAATGACAATAGTTTCATCTGGACAAGTGAGAAAAGTGGATGGAACCAAATCTACTACTATGATAAAACTGGTAAGCTGATCAATCAAATAACATCTGGTGATTGGGAAGTAACTAATTATTATGGTTTTGATCAAAGGACAGGCCGTATTTATTATCAAAGCACGGAAAATGGGAGTATTAATCGGGACGTATATTCTGTATTGCGTTCTGGAAAGAATAAAACTCGTTTATCTACTGAAACGGGAACCAATAGTGCCTCTTTTAGCGCAGATTACTCTAATTACATAAATACATTTAGCAACGCTAAAACACCTCAGAAGTATACATTGCACGAATCGCTAAAAGGAAATCAACTTCGTGATATTGTTGATAATACTTCTTTGAAGAGCAAGTTAAATGGATACAAAATGTCTCCCAAAGAATATTCAACCATTAACATTAATGGGAATGACCTAAATATGTATATGATTAAACCATTAAACTTTGATCCAAACAAGGAATATCCTTTGTTTATGTATCAGTATTCTGGGCCGGGTTCTCAATCGGTGGCAAATCGATGGGGAGGTTCTAATGATTATTGGCATCAAATGTTGGCGCAGGAAGGTTTTATTGTTGCCTGTGTTGATGGAAGAGGTACTGGTTTAAAAGGACGTGATTTTAAGAAAATGACTCAGAAAGAGCTTGGTAAATACGAAGTTGAAGATCAGATTGCTGTAGCTAAAAAACTTGGTAAGCGTTCATATATAGATAAAAATCGCATAGGGATTTGGGGATGGAGTTATGGAGGTTTTATGTCCTCTAATTGTTTGTTTCAAGGAGCAGATACATTTGCAATGGCAATTGCAGTAGCGCCAGTAAGTAGTTGGAGATTCTATGATACTATATACACTGAGCGATATATGGAGACACCGCAGGAAAATGCTTCTGGTTACGATGAGAATTCACCAATTTCTCACGTGGATAAACTTGAAGGCGATTTTTTATTAGTGCACGGTAGCGCAGATGATAATGTGCATGCTCAAAATACAATGCGTCTAGTCGAGGCGTTGGTTCAAGCCGATAAAGATTTTGATTGGGCAGTGTATCCGGATAAAAACCATGGTATCTATGGAGGAAATACTCGCTTGCATTTATATAAGAAAATGACACGCTTTATTAAAGAGTCATTGGGCGAACCAAAGGATAATTTGATTCAGATTAAAAACTAATTTTTTACTAACTAATTCAACAAAATATGTCAACAGCAGTACAACCTAAACAAAAAGAGTTATTTGGGCATCCAGTAGGTCTATATGTTCTATTCTTTACAGAAATGTGGGAACGTTTTTCATACTACGGAATGCGCGCAATTTTAGTGCTTTACTTAGTTGCGGCGACCACAGGAGATAATGTTGGGTTGGGCTGGAGTAATGGTGAAGCGTTAGCTCTTTATGGGTGGTATACAATGCTAGTATATGTAGCCTCTATCCCTGGTGGATGGCTTGCAGATAAATTTTTTGGTCAGAAAAAGGCGGTACTATATGGAGGAATATTGCTTGTAGCGGGACACAGTATATTAGCTGTTGAACAAATGTGGGCTTTTTATTCAGGTCTTGGCCTTATTATCGCGGGAGTTGGTTTATTAAAACCGAATATATCAACAATGGTTGGAGGATTATATCAACAAGGAGATATAAGAAGAGATAAAGGATTTACCATATTTTATATCGGAATTAACATTGGAGCCTTTTTAGCGGCTCTAATCGTAGGTTATGTTGGAGAGGTTCATGGTTGGCATTATGGCTTCGGATTGGCCGGAATTGGAATGGCATTAGGACTTGTTCAATACTTGGCTGGACAGAAACATCTGAAGACAGTAGGAAACTTTTTAGGTACTTCGGAAAATGCCGCAGAAAAAGAAGCAATGAAGAAACCATTGACCAAAATTGAAAAAGATAGAGTAGTCGTTTTATTTATCTCTTTCTTATTAGTAATTGTCTTTTGGGGTGCTTTTGAGCAGGCTGGTGGATTGATGAATATCTATGCCTCTGAGAAAACCAATAGAATGTTGATGGGTTGGGAAGTTCCAGCGTCGTGGTTCCAATCTTTAAATGCAATGTTCATTATATTTTTAGGAACTAGTGTTGCGGCTTATTGGGCGATGCGAAAATTAAAAGGAAAAGTATCTACCTCATTATTTAAAATGATCATTGGCCTGATAATAATGGGAGCGGGATTCTTTTTTATGACGGCTGCTGCTGGTCAATTTGAAAGTAACGGATCTTCTGCAATGTATTGGTTAGTATTAGCTTATTTGTTCCACACAGTTGGAGAGCTTTGTATCTCTCCAGTAGCCTTATCTTATATTACCAAATTGGCTCCATTAAAGTATGCCTCTTTAATGATGGGTGTTTATTTTGCAATGACTGGTTTCGGAAATAAATTAGCTGGATTGTTGGGAGAAGCTTCAGAATCACTAGGAGAATACACGATTTTCACAGGTATTGCCGTGTTCTGTGTTGCTTTTGGATTGTTGGTGATGGTATTCCGTAAGAAATTAGAAACCCTTACACATGGAGCAGAGGATAATGAAAGAGTAATTCATGACGAAGCAGAAGGTTTTGAGTTAGCAGACAACTAAAAAATACAAGTTAAAAAGCCTTATATAAACTATAAGGCTTTTTGTTTTTATACACTACCAAAAATCAATTATATGAATACGGATATTGAAAACCTATTTAAAGACAAAGTTCTAGGGCATCCAACAGGATTGTTTGTTTTGTTTTTTACGGAAATGTGGGAACGCTTTTCGTTCTATGGAATGCGAATTCTATTAGTGCTTTTTCTAACAGCGCCATTAATTGGAGATAATCCAGGTTGGGAATGGCCGAGAGAGCATGCACTGGCCTTAATAGGTACATATGCGTCGCTACTTTATTTAACACCAATTATTGGAGGCTATATTGCCGATAAGTTCACCGGCTATAAATGGGCTGTCGTAATTGGGTGTATTATAATGACACTTGGCCACGTTTCTATGGTTTTTGAAACTCAATTTTCATTGTATTTGGGTCTTGCCTTATTGGTTATTGGTACTGGTTTCTTTAAGCCTAATATTACCTCTATTATTTCTGAAATGTATAAAGGCAAGGAGTCAAAAAAAGATGGAGCCTATACCATCTTCTATATGGGAGTAAATGCAGGAGCTTTTTTCGGGATGATGCTTTGTGGTTATTTGGCTGAAAATTTAGGTTGGTCTTGGGGATTTGGATTAGCCGGAATATTCATGTTCTTAGGAATGTTACAATTTCTATTGGCGAAGGATTTGTTTGGTAGTATTGGTGAAAGTCCAAGTAAGAAATATGAAGTGGAATTAGCTCAAAATATAAATGAGCAAAGCCCAGCCGAACAAGAAGATGCTAAATCCAATGAAAAGCTGAACCCTTTTACTTCAATTGATAAAATTCTTATTGCACTTTCAACGATTTGTGGATTGTTGTATTTATTTAATGACCCTATGTCGAAGGTTAGTGATTCGAGTTTATTAGGATTTTCTGTGGGAGGGTTTGATGGCTCAACTGTCACCATTTTAGCCGGTCTTGTAATGTTCTTGTATCTTATTGTCTCAAGAGTAAGTAGGTACGAAAGAGTTGTTAGGGATAAAATCATTGCGGTCTCTATTTTTGGTCTTTTTACCGTTTTCTTTTTCGCGGCATTTGAACAATCCCTTGGTTCGATGACAATTTTTGCTAGAGACTATACGGAGCGTTCGTTAACTGGTTCTTCAGCGATGATATTTAAAATTGTCGATCTTATTTTAACTGTAGGGCCATTGGCTATTATTACTTGGGTGCTTTATTTATTGTTCAGAAAAACCTATTCTAAAATTCCTTATTCAAACATTGTTCTTGCCGTTGCATTTGTAGGACTTTGGATTATTGTTGGTTGGAAATTGAATAGAGAATTTAGTAAAGATGCGACGGAAGCTCCAGCATCTTGGTTTGGAATTCTAAATTCTTTCTTTATTATCACTTTAGCCCCTTTCTTTTCAAAATGGTGGGAAAGTAAATACAACCCGAGTGCCGCTATGAAATATGGATTAGGGCTTATATTATTGGGTCTTGGCTTCGCAATATTGGCGTATGGAACGGGAGACATTGCTCAGGGTGCTAAAACGGCTTCCGTAAGTATGATTTTCTTAATTCTTGCCTATTTGTTGCATACAATGGGAGAGTTGTGCTTGTCACCGGTAGGATTATCTTATTTAAGTAAACTAGTGCCTGCCAGAATGATTGGATTTATGTTCGGTATTTGGTACTTGGCCATTGCTATTGGACAAAAAGCAGCGGGGACAATGGGAGGTATGATTGATAAAATTACAGCAGAGTATTCATTGAGTACTTTCTTTTTAATATTTACATTGGTTCCAATTGCAGTTGGTGTGCTATCAATATTACTAAACCCTGTCTTGAAAAAGTTGATGCACGGAGTGCGTTAACATACAATATATCACAAAAAAAAACGTTCCTTTTTTTGGAACGCTTTTTGTCTCATAATAATTCAAACAGAAATCTACCTTAGATGAAGAAATTAGTACTTGTTGCAGTTTTATTGATTGTTGGGTCTGTAAGCGCTCAAAAAATAAATTGGATGACCATGGATGAAGCCTTGGCTGCTCAAGCTAAAGTGCCTAAGCTAATTATGGTAGATATGTATACAAATTGGTGTGGCCCCTGTAAAATGATGGATAGAAATACATTCGAAAATCAGGATGTAGCAGATTATGTAAATGAGCATTATTATGCGGTTAAGTTTAACGCAGAAGGGAATGATGTCGTGAATTTCAATTATCAAACCTTTACCAACCCTGATTATAATCCAGCAAAGGCAAACAAGAGAAATGGTTTGCATGAGTTTAGTCGCTATATTGGTGTCAGAGCCTATCCAACTGTGGTCTTTATCAATTTGCACATGGAAGTACTTACAGCTGTAAAAAGCTATCAAACACCGCAAGGTTTGGAATTATACCTTAAAGTATTTGCAACTGGAAAATATCGGGACCTAACAACTCAAGAAAGTTTCAATTCCTATTCGCAGAATTTTAATCCTCAGTTTAAGGGATAATAATATTACTAATTATGAGAAAAATAATACTCCTTTTATTTGTTTTTGCTTCAACGGTTGTTTTTGCTCAGAAGGTAAATTGGATGACAATGAATGAAGCTTTGGAGGCTCAGAAACAGACTCCAAAGAAAATATTTATGGATGTTTATACCGTTTGGTGTGGTCCCTGTAAATTATTGGATAAGAACACTTTTAGTAATAAGGATGTGATAAATTATGTTAATGAAAATTTCTATGCCGTTAAGTTTAACGCAGAGGGCACTGAAGAGGTGTCTTTTGAAGACTTTACATATACAAACCCTAATTATCAAGACGGGAGAAAAGGACGTAATGCGACACATTTTTTTGCCGATGCGCTAAAGTTACGAGGTTATCCTAGTTTGGTGTTTTTTGAAGAAGATGGAACACTTATTCAAGCAATACCTGGATATAAATCTGTGGCGCAATTGGAAATTTATTTAAAAATGATTGGGAATGATGATTATAAAGAAGTTAATACTCCGGAGTCCTGGCAGGCGTATCAGGAAAATTTTAAAAGCACATTCAAAGGATAACTATTTTTTTATTAAGTAAGCTGATCAATTTTATGTTTAGCTTTTTTTATGCACATAAATTAAAGAATGGGGTAACAAATTTATTCTACTGGAACAAAGTAGTATATAAACCTTAAATTTTTTAATTATGAAAAATGTATTAAATAGTATCAAAGCAATTGCATTAATATTTGCTTTTTCACTAATCACAGTAAGCTGCTCTAAAGAGAGTGATGCTCATGAGGTTCAGGACGATTCACAAAATTTAACAACAAATTTTCACGGGGAGAATGAAGATGTTTTAAGAGGCCAAGAATTTTACGAGGAAGTAGAATATCTTAGTCCAGACCATCCAGAATACACAAGAAATGCTCAGATTTTAATAGATGAAGGTGTATATATTGACATCTAAAGACGCTATTAAAACAACTGATAAAGATCAAAATGTTACATATTTGTTTATTGATGAAAATAATGAATATTTTGGAACCTTTTATTTGGGAGGTCAATATAGAGGGGCGCTTAAGTATACTCATAGTACAGATACTGAAGGGAAAGATCAGTTAATTCTTTCGAACATTGGAGGAGATCGCTCCATAAATTTATTATCAGCGAGGGATATTGCATCTAAACTTCCTGGCGGGGCAACTTCGGCTAATAGAACGTATGCACAATGTGTTCAGCAATTAACAGCATGGGTTTTTTATAATATCCTCACAGGCCCACCACCATATAATACAATTTTTCACGCATATTTTTATAGTGTAATTGCTGTAAATGGAATAGTAATTTATTGTGTTGGGGAAGTTGCGTATTGCGCAATTTTTGGGTGTTAAATAGTTGTTTAATTTTTCACATAGGCTCCCTCTTTACCAGTATGGTGAAAAGGGAGTTTTTTTTGTTGGCAAGTTCTTCGCCAACGGGAGATATAGGAAAGGTAGTTACTGCCATCTGCAATAATTATTCGAGGCTTAAGGCTGTCTATGAGGCGTTCTAGGTTTACTTTAGGGCTTTGGGTTAGAACTACGATGGCTTTTGAAAGCTTCGGATAAACCCCTAAGCTGTCCAAAACGAGAATCGTCTGTTGCTTGTATTTGAGAACTGACAGAATGTTTTCTTCGGAAATATTATCAATTTGCCGCGCAATGCGATATCCTTTTATAGGAACGGCGTTTTTATAGGTTCCAGAATTACGTCTGAATAATAAAAATTTCTCGGCCTTTTTATAGCCCATAAGTGATTTTCTGCTTTTATGAAAAATAACAAATTCAGTTTCCGAGGCATTTCGCTTATCCCAAATAAAAATTCCAATCAATAAACTAAGACTGGCAAAACCTAATACTAACTTCTCGTAGTTAAATCTTTTCCATAGAATTACTAGAGTGATCAATAGTAGATAACTCCCTATTAGTTTTCCTTCAGAAAAATGAATATTCTCAAATAGAAACCGCTCTTGGTTTGCCACCCACGTAATAAATTGGTTAAGTCTTGATATTAGAAAATTATAGGTTACAGAGATCCATTCTGGAAGTAATTCAAGTGCAGCTAGAAATACAACTAGCACTCCAATACCTAATAAGATACCTAAAACAGGAAGCACAACGAGGTTTGTAATAAAGAATAACCCTGGGAATTGGTGAAAGTAATAAATACTTAAAGGTAATATGCCCAATTGGGCTGCGATACTTACGGTGAAAATATCCCAGAACATTTTGTCAATATAGAATCTGGGACGATAGAAGGTTCGAAGTTTGGGCTGTATCAAAAGAATTGATAACACCGCAAGGTAACTTAGTTGAAATCCAACATGAAATAACCACCGTGGATTTACAATGAGTAACATAAGAAGTGAAAGAAATAGGGTGTTTATTGAATTTGTTTCTCGATTGATAGATTTCGCAAATGCAAAGAAAGAAAACATAGTAACTGCCCTAGTTACCGAGGGTGATAAGCCCGTTGTAAAAGCAAAACCCCACAGGCAAAGTACGAGTGCCAAACTTTGAATTAGATTGCCTTGAGGCAATCGTTTTAATGGTTTTAGTAGAAAGGAGAAGATGAAAAATAGAATCCCAACATGCAGCCCAGAGACGGCCAAAATATGAACAGCTCCTGCAGCGGCGTAATCACTATAGAGTTCCTTACTTATCTCCTTTTTTTGGCCCAAAATAAGCGCTTGTACAATAGCATGCTCATCTTTTCCAAAAGACGTCTTCTGTAATTTAGTAAGAAGAAAATTTCGAAACCTTTCTGCTCGTCCGCGCAGTGTTGGATTACCTTGGGTAAGGCTATAAACTTGTGTATTCCAAACCCTAATTTGATCATAAACACTAAGTGTTTTTAGGTATTTTGAGTAATCAAATGAATACGGATTCAAAGGCTTCCGAATATTTTTTAGGCTTGAACAGACAACAAGTATGTTATCTATTGTGAATTTTTCTGAAAAGGAGTTCTTTCCAATACTTAATAAAATTTTCCCTGATGTTGATGTCCCATCTACAGCTTTCACTTCAGAAATGTATTTATGGTTGTAGGAATCGGGTTTAAGAACTTCGGTTATTTTAAGCTGAAGCAATGAGACTTGCTCTGCAGATATAATGTGTGAATAATGTTTGGGTTGAAAAGGAGGAAGTCGTATTTGATAGTTAAAATATCCAATTACAAAAAAACAGAAGTAGGCAATAATTCCGAAGAAAATGTTTTGATACAATTGCTTTCTAACAAATAACCAGGCAATGCCTAATAAAAAGGTAAGCCCAGGAATAATAGCTAGTGAAAAATTATTTGAAGTTGGAAAGAAATGGGCAGTAATAACACCCAGTGCCACGAAAACTGAAATAAATACTATTATATAATTGACAAACTTCATCCCTAGCAAGAATTACTTGGGAGTCGAAGTATCTAAAGATACGATTTTTTAAATCACACGTCGGGCTTCCACGAATGCACTTTTCCAATAACGTTCTTCAAGTGAAGATATAATTACACCTTTAGAGCTGGTGGAGTGAATAAAATAGACTTCGCCACCTTTTCTTTCAACTACTAAGCCTACATGATTGATGGTCTTTTTGTTTTTATTAGTTTGGAAAAATACTAAGTCACCTTCCGTAGTTTGTGACAAGGAAATGCGTTTTCCTCTTTTAACCATATCCCTAGAAACACGGGGTAACGCTATATTTTCTTTATTGAAAGCCGTAAAAACTAGACCTGAGCAGTCCATTCCTTTGCTACTTGTACCTCCAAATTTATAACGTGTGCCACGAAATGTTTTAGCATAGTCGATAATACTTTCGGCTTTGGTATTGTTGGATGTTTTTGAAATTTTCTCAGTTTTATACGTTCCTGTCTTCGTTTTAGAGACAGTTCTGGAACTTCCACAGGAAGCTAAAAGAATAGGGAGAAGTGCTAGTAGGAGTAGCTTTTTCATATGTGATTTGGTTTTGTCTAAATTATAAAAAATAATCTAGCTACCACCTGAAGCTACAAAAATAAGCCTAGCAGTTTTCTCGCTAGCTCCTTTTCCACCTAGTTTTTGCTCCAGATCATAATAGTCTAAAAATAACGTAGCACGCTGGTAATCATCTAGGGTAGCAGTGAGTTCCTTTCGAAGTCTTTTGGTGTTAAAATCTGTTTGAATCAGTTCTGTAACTACTTCCTTATCCAAAATCAGATTCACTAAGGAAATATACTTGAGTTTTATAATGCGCCTAGCAATTTCGTAGGAGATTCTGCTGCCTCTATAGCAAACAACCTGAGGTACTTTGAACAATGCAGTTTCTAAAGTCGCAGTTCCGGAAGTTACCAAAGCTGCATTTGAAACGCTTAACAAATCGTACGTTTGATTTAATAATAAGTGTACATTTTGCTTCTGAATAAATGGTGCGTAGAATTCTGCATCCTGACTTGGTGCTCCCGCTATTACAAATTGATAGTCGGTAAAGTCTTCAACCACCGAAAGCATGACTTCTAGCATTTTAGAAATTTCCTGCTTTCGACTACCAGGAAGCAACGCGATAATAGGTCGATCATCTAAGCTATTTTCAGTTTTGAAAAGCACTGGATCGATCTGTTTCTTTTCCGCAATCGCATCTAATAATGGATGTCCAACAAAATGTACAGGATAATTATGTTTTGCATAAAAATCCTTCACAAATGGTAGTACAACATACATATGATCTATAGTATCCTTTATAGTTTTTACTCTGCCTTCTCTTGAAGCCCATACCTGTGGGCTTATATAATAATGTGTTTCAAAACCCTGAGGCTTTGCCCATTTTGCAATACGTAGGTTGAATCCAGAATTGTCAATAAAAATTAACCTGTCGGGCTGATATTCTTGGATGTCATTTTTGCAATGACGAATTAATTTTGAGATCTTCCAAAGGTTTAGAATAACCTCACTAAACCCCATAAATGCGCGATCACGATAATGACTTACTAGTTGACCACCAACTGCCTGCATAAGATCTCCACCCCAAAACCTAATTTGAGCGGTTGGATCTTCCTTTAACAACGCTTTCATCAAGTTGGATCCATGTAAATCTCCAGATGCTTCTCCAGCAATGAGGTAGTACTTCATTTTTTAAACTTCAGTATTCAATTTTAAAATCTCAATAAAACTTTGATATTAATATTATTATTGCCGCGATCAGGGAAGCTAGTACAACTCCTCTCGCTCTATAGTATTGCTTTTTTTTAAGAAATACATAGAAAACAACAAAATTAAGAAGTGCTCCTAAAACAATAATATTGCCAATTAATCCTTGCTCCAAGGTAACATCTAAAGTACTGTCAATACTAAGGTTTTTAACTCGAGACAAGAAGAAGAGGTATAAATAACTTCCCGCCATATTTGACATTAAACCAGTGATTAATCCAACAATTAGTTCTTTTCCTATTTTCTTTTTCATCAAATTTCCCAGGTATTTATGTCTTTAATTGCGTGATGTGCTGTAAGATCAAATTGCACCGGTACAATGGAAACATAACCATTATGTAGTGCCCACTCATCTGTATCTTCTCCCTTATCCTCATTTACGAACTCCCCTGTTAACCAATAATAATCTCTGCCAAGAGGGTTGGTGCGTTTATCAAATTTTTCTTCCCAGTGCGCGTTGGCCTGTCTGCATACACGAACTCCTTTAATGTCTTTTTCAGGTAGCTTAGGAATGTTCACATTTAGGACAACTCCTTTTGGAAGCCCATTAGCGAGACATTCATTAACCAACAACTTAATGTACTTTTTTGCAGGCTCGAAATCCGCCTCCAAGGAATAATCTAAAAGTGAAAAACCAATAGAAGGAATTCCTAAGGTTCCGGCCTCCACTGCGGCACTCATGGTTCCACTATAAATTACATTGATAGAAGAGTTGCTTCCATGGTTTACACCGCTTACGCATAAGTCTGGTTTACGCTTTAAAATCTCATTAACAGCGATTTTTACACAATCCACTGGTGTACCGCTACAGCTATATTCAATTTGAGGTTCCCCTTTTACAGCCTTCATACGGTTACAATATAAAGTGTCGTTGATGGTAATAGCGTGACCCATGGCGCTTTGAGGCGCATCTGGAGCAACGACATATACATCACCAATAGTATTCATCACTTGAATAAGCGCTCGAATTCCAGGAGCAGTGATGCCATCATCATTGGTAACAAGTATTAACGGTCTTTTTTTTGACATTAAAACGGATTTGAAGAACAAAAATACAACTATTAAAATTCAAAAAATAAGAAGCCAATTTCTTCAATTTAAGAGGTTGTTCTCGCTCATGCGGACTCATTAGAAATATCTTTTGCTATATTTTTATTGATGAATTAGAATTTAGCCTTTGCTTTTACGTTTGTTAGAAGTAATTTATAGTGTCTGACGCCAGGTTTGTTTAACAAAAAATTAGTATCATTATAGGCGCTTGGCACGGTTTTTTATATAATTTAGGCACCAATAATAAAGTAAGTTGATTGATATGCAAATAATGAAAAAGAATTTAAAGGTTTTATTCCTGGCTGTTTTTGTGGCAGCAGCTTCATGTAGTTTTACTACTAAGGGATTTGACGACCCAGATAAGGATAAAGTACTTCTTGATTTAATAACGTATGTGCTTCAAAAAGGACATTATGATTCTAAAGATATCAACGACACGTTTTCTGAAGGTGTTTATACCGATTTTATAAAGGGTTTAGATCCATTAAAGAGGTTTTTCCTGGCTTCAGATATTGAAGAATTTAGTGTCTATAGAACTGAAATCGACGATCAGATAAAAAATAAAGAACTTACTTTTTTCAATTTGGTGCATGCTCGTTTTGCGGAAAGAATGGATGAGGTAAAAGGCATGTACGGTGAAATCTTGGATATCCCATTTGATTATTCAGAAAAGGAAACGATCAATGTTGATTATGATAACTTGGGTTATGCGAAGTCAAAAAAAGAGGTGCGTCAACGTTGGAGAAAACAATTGAAGTTCTCAACGATTTCGAGCTATTACGATTTAATTGAAGAGGATAAGACTAAATCTGAATCGGAAGAAGGCTATGCTGTTAAAACTGAAAAGGAACTAGAGGAAAAATCAAGATTAGATTCAAAAATATCGTTACAGGAGTACTTCGAGTTCACTAATGACCTTGAGCGTAAAGATTATTTTGCTGTATTTTTGAATACAATTGTAGAAGAGTTTGATCCACATACCAACTATTTTGCACCGCCAGATCGTGATCGTTTCGATCTACGTATGTCTGGAAAAATAGAAGGAATTGGAGCTAGACTTCAGAAGAGGAACAATTATATAAACGTAACTGGAATTATTAGTGGTGGTCCTGCGTGGCGTGGTGAGCATATTGAAGTAGGAGACATTATTTTGAAGGTAAAACAAGCAGATGAAGAAGATGCTGTGAGTATTGTTGGGATGCGAATTTATGATGCTGTAAAGTTAATTAAGGGATCCAAAGGGACTAAGGTTACACTTACTATAAAGAGAGTTGACGGTACGGTTGAAGATGAGGTGATTACCAGAGATGTAGTAGAAATAGCCGAAACTTGGGCAAAATCAACAGTAATTGAAAAGGAGGATAAGGCATTTGGATTGATCAATTTACCTACCTTCTATTTCGACATGGAAAACTATAAGGAACGAAATGCTGCGACAGATATTAAAAAAGAAATTGAACGTTTAAAGGCGGAAGGAATGGAAGGGCTAGTTTTAGACCTTCGAGATAATGGTGGAGGATCCTTGAGAGCGGCGGTTGATATTGCAGGTCTTTTTATAAAAGAAGGACCGGTAGTTCAAGTAGCATCTAGCGGAAAGAGCAAGGAAGTATTGGAGGATAAGAATGACGAAATTGTTTGGGATGGTCCTTTAGTGATTTTGGTGAACGAACTTTCTGCTTCTGCTTCGGAAATTTTAGCTGCGGCCATGCAAGATTACAAACGAGCTATTGTGATTGGAAGTAAACAAACCTATGGAAAGGGAACCGTTCAAAATATGATTGACCTTAACCAATGGTTGCGAAAAAATGACCTTGGTGATATGGGGTCATTGAAATTAACAACTCAAAAATTTTATCGCGTCAATGGTGGCTCTACCCAATTGGAAGGGGTTAAGAGTGATGTTGTGATGCCAGACCGCTATAGTTATATAGATGTTGGAGAACGTGACTATGATAATCCATTGCCATATGATAAGATTGCAGCTGCCGATTATAAGATTTGGGATGGATATATTGATTTTCAAGAAACAATTAATAGAAGTAATGCGCGCATGGCCCAAAGTGAGCAGTTAAAGCTTATTGAAGAAAACGCGAAGTGGATTAAAATGCGTCGTGACGAAAATAATGTCAATCTTAATTTTGATGATTACAGTGCGGAAATTGCAAAACGTAAGGAAGAGACTAAGAAGTTTGATGCTGTAGGTGAGTATGATAATAAGATGAGCTATAGATCTTTGAGTAATGAAATCGAACTTATGAAGCAAGATACCACCCTAAGAAAAAAACGTAAGAGATGGCATAAAAACTTAAGCAAAGATATTTATGTGGAAGAAGCTGTAAATGTATTACAAGACCTAAAACTCAATAATATTAAAGCTGGTAAAGTAGCAAATATTAAAAACTAAAGATGTACAGTGTATAAGGTGGTTCTCAAAAGCTCTAGAGAATAAAAAGAACCTACACCATTTTTAGTACATTTGTTATGTGAAAAAAGCCACTTCATTAACGACTATAGCGCTCCAAAAGTTTAAGAAAAACTTCTGGGGCGTTTTTAGTTTTGGTTTTTTGGTGATTTGTGTTTTGGTGGCGGTTTTTGCTTATGCCTTAGCACCAGATAATTCTCAGAATGCGAATCAGATGCATTTGTCAATTCACTCGAAAGCACCTGGGTTCAAAGTGCAATTGCTTACAATTCCTTCGGAAGTGTCCAAAGGGAATAGTGCGTCTGAGTTTTTCTTCGGAAGGAAGAATGCGGATACCGAAATCCCAATTTCCAGTTTCAGGACTGCTAAAGACGGCATAGTAATTACGGAATATACTTCAGAGGGGACGGAGGGCTTGGAAAAACCATACAATCTTTCCTTATTTCCAAAAGCGAAAACAATCGAAGAAATTCCTAAGGAATATATTTCAGAAAAAAAGTTCATACTTGGAACTGATAAATACGGGCGAGACTTGTTAAGTAGAATGCTTATTGGTATTCGTATTTCATTGGCAATTGGCTTTGTGGCGGTGTTTATATCATTAATTATTGGAATTACCTTGGGAGCCATTGCCGGTTATTTTGGAGGGAAGGTCGATGCCGCTATTATGTGGATTATCAATGTTACATGGTCCATTCCAACGCTATTGCTTGTGATCGCTATAACATTGGCCCTTGGCAAAGGTTTTTGGCAGGTTTTTATCGCAGTTGGACTTACCATGTGGGTTGAAGTCGCAAGAGTGGTTAGAGGGCAGGTAATGGGGGTGAAGCAGATGCAATATGTTACTGCAGCTCGCGCGTTAGGCTTTACTGATTTTAGGATTATTACAAAACACATTTTGCCCAATGCCATGGCGCCAGTGATAATTATTTCTGCGGCAAATTTTGCCGGGGCTATTCTCATTGAAAGTGGCCTTAGTTTTCTTGGAATAGGGGCACAACCACCAACGCCAAGTTGGGGAGGAATTATTAAAGATCATTATGCCTATATTATTTTGGGTAAACCTTATTTGGCTATTATTCCTGGGCTTGCAATTATGAGTTTGGTAACTGCATTTATGTTGATAGGGAATGCATTGAGGGATGCTCTGGATGTGAGGGATTAGTTTGTGAATATATTTCGGAGGCTATAAAGAAGCGTTCTATTAATCTTAAGTCTTTTGTTATTATTTCAGCGGTACCTGTCATTTCATTTTTAAAAGGAATTTCTATGTTATATGAGGTGACCAATCGATCATTGAGTACTACTTTAACTATATAGAACCCTTCTTCATTTGGACTCGAAGATACACTTTCGACTATGGCAGTTAATATCCCATATTCCGTTGCAGGAAAATTTAGCAGTTTAATGTTGACTTTTTGCCCTTTTTGGATTTTACCCGAATTGCGCATTGGAGCCTTAATCTTTGCAATGTAGTTTTTGCTGTCAAGTGGGACTATAGTGAACAGAAGTTCGCCATTTAGTATGTTTTGATGTTCATTCCAAACACTTATGTAAGAAACAATTCCCTTCATTCTTGACTTTAGCACATATTTTTGTTTCCAACTTTCTACCACATTTCGAAGTTGCGCATAGGATTGTATTAAATTTTTATATAAACGAGAATTCTCTTTTGAGAAGGTGTTTGAAATGACTTTTGTGTTAATAACATAGTCTAGGTATTCTTTTTTGAATATAGCATAGTTCGGCGTAACCTCTCCCAATGCTAAGGACTTCATTTTTTCAATTGGAAATAAAAAATGGTCATTTAGAAGACTGATAGTATCTAAAGCTTCTTTTGGAAATAAAACATCTTTATAGTTTGCTGAACTTTCAACCACCGCCAGTTTTTTTTCGGATAGGACTACGTCATTATTTTCAACAAACAAGGTGTCCAGTTTACCATTGGTTCGTGCGAATACCATTTGGGGAGGTATTTGCGAGGTAATAAGGACGTCCGTGGCAATCACGTTGGGATATTGGGATTCACCTTTATAAAATTTTGAACATTTCTTAAGCAACTAAAAACAGAATCTTTGGAAATTGAATCTATTTGTTGATGCAAATAGTTAATGCTTTCGATCGAAATATTATTTTCTCTACTACTATTGCAGCTACAAAACGAAATAAGTAAAATGAGGATTATGGTTGACCTTAACATATTTCAAACTTAAATAAAATTGAATTATTAATGGGAAATCATTGTCGGAGATTATTATCTTAGTTTTTAGAATGAGCGTTACTCCAATTTTTAATGCAAATGTTGGAAATTCATTTGTTACTTACTATTTCTGAAATTAAAAGTTAATGAGCCGAAAATATCTGTACCCAATCCTTATCATAGTTGTAACGATAGTGTTGTATTATGCCGAAAAATATGTGGATCGGGAGACTGAAGATTATCCAAACACATCAAAAGAGAATGATGATTTTTCTTCTTCGGAATTTGACGATATCTTTCTACCAACTTCGACAACGGGAGCTATAATTACCCATGCATATTATACATTGTCCTATGCCGAATCACATGAACAAGCTGAGTGGGTGGCATACGAGCTTTCAGAGAAACACCTGTCAAAAAATGATATAGAACGTCCCTATTTTGTTGAAGATCGCCAGGTGAAAAGTAAATCGGCAGATTGGCGTAACTATAAGAGGTCTGGGTACGATCGTGGACATTTATGTCCCGCTGGAGATCGAAGATTTACCTACGATGCATATCATGAAACGTTTTTGACAAGTAATATTAGTCCGCAGAACCATGAGTTTAATGCCGGGGTTTGGAATAGTCTGGAGCAAAAGGTTCGGTTTTGGGCGGGCAAGTACCAAGGTGTTTATGTTGTGACAGGAGGGATTTTAAGGAAAGGATTACCATCAATTGGGGATGAGCGTGTTTCAGTGCCAGAGGAATTTTATAAAATTGTCATGGATGCTTCAGATGGAAACTATAAGGCAATTGCTTTTTTAATTCCGAATAAACGTACCAATAAATCTTTTTACGACTATGTAACAACGATTGATGCTATTGAGGAGAAAACAGGCATAGATTTCTTTCCGAAGATTTCTGAATCCTTAGAAACTCATCTCGAATCTCGAATCGATTTGAAGGCTTGGGGGAAGCGCTAAGAATTCACAAAGTTGGAGCCATCTAGTTTCACAAAAATGAATAACAATATAGTGAACCCCCATAATCCTGAACCACCATAACTAAAGAAGGGCAATGGTATTCCTACTGTTGGGAAGAGCCCTGTTACCATTCCTATATTCACAAAAATATGTAGAAATAAAATCGCTGCAACACTGTATCCATACACCCTGCTGAATTGATTTTTCTGACGCTCTGCCAGCACCAAAATGCGTAAGATGAGCCCAATAAATAATGTCAATACAATAATACTCCCTAAGAAGCCCCATTCCTCTCCAACAGTACTAAAAATATAGTCGGTATGTTGCTCTGGCACGAAGTTTCCTTTCGTTTGAGTTCCCTGTGTCCATCCCTTGCCAGTCCATCCACCACTTCCAATAGCAATTTCACTTTGATTTGTGTTGTAGCCAATTCCTTTTGTATCTGTCTCTTTGCCTAGAACAATATTGAATCTGTCACGATGTCGTTGCTCAAATACATTGTTAAAAATATAACTCACTGAGAAGGCAAAACTAATACAGGCGATTGTCAATGTTCCATATTTGAGCAGATTGGGACGTCTTTTTCTGTTTTTTAAATAAATAGAAAGGGCAATAAGAATAACTCCAGCCGTTACCCACCACACACCAAAAGCTAAAGTAAAAACGAATAAAGCCGCCGCGAAAAACCCCAAAAGTAAATATACGAAATGCAATCCTTCTCGGTACAATGCGAAAATAAATGCCGAGTAAATTAAGGCGCTACCTGGGTCAGGTTGTGGAATAATAAACAATGCTGGTAACGCAATAATGAGAAACGATCGAAGTTGGTACTTAAACTCAGACAAGTTAGTCTGTATGTCGCTTACGTATTTGGAAAGCGCAAGGGCCGTAGCAGCCTTTGCAAATTCACTCGGTTGAATGCCAAAACTTCCAAACGAATACCAGGAGGTCGCTCCGTTAATATTGTTTCCGAAGAGAAATAGACCCAATAATGAGGCTAAAGAAATAATATAAATAATACTCGAAAAGCGTTCATAAAACTTGGCGTCTATCGCCAAAAGAAAAATGATAAGAATGACGCTTAAAATGATGAATAACAGTTGTCTAGCGTAAATCTGACTAAAATCAAAAAGCCCTGCAGCAGAATCGCTTAGTGAAGCCGAGTAAATATTAATCCAACCTATTCCTACAAGAGCTACGTAAAAAAAGATGGTAAGCCAATCGAGTCTAATTTTGCCTTTTCCTCCTGCCATTAGTAATTAATTCTAAAAGGTTCTCCACTATATGGTTTTGCATATTCCTCTTCAAGACTGCCTTCCAAAACATAACGTTCAAGATCGGTTCTGGTAATTTCGCCTTTTAGATATTTTTCTATCATAAGGCTCGCAATACGCCCAGCCCAGCGACCTCCCCAGTATCCATTTTCAACAAAAACGGCAAGTGCTATTTTTGGATTGTCTTTTGGTGCAAACGCTATAAAAACGGAGTGGTCTGTCAATTGAGTTCGGACTCCATTAATTTTGGTGTAATTCTCTGCGGTTCCTGTCTTTCCACAAATTTCTATCCCAGGAATCTGTAAATGGGCCGCCGTACCCCGGTTAAAAACATCGAACATTCCTTCTACCACTGGCCCGAAATGTACCGGATCAATGGTAGTTGTGTTTTTTGTGGTGTATTTCTGTGGAATGGTATCTATATTCTTAATTTCTTTAATCATGTGTGGCTTATAGAAATAGCCTCTATTGGCGATGGCTGCCGTGAAATTGGCCATTTGCATAGGTGTTAAGTTCACTTCACCTTGCCCAATGGCGTTTGAAATGGTGGCTGTTGCATACCATTTATATTTAGGGTACTCGTAATATCTATTATAATATTTCGAATTGGGAATTAGGCCTCGTTTTCCACTTGGTAAATCGTGTCCTGTAAAATCTCCTAAACCGAAACTTGAAAGATGTTTTTTCCAATTATCAATGCCTTCTTGCGGCGATGGATATTTTTCAATAGTGCGGCGATAGACCGTACAAAAATAGGTGTTGCAGGATTGAGCGACTCCTCCTTTCATAGACAAAGGAGTACGATGATGATGACATCTCAATTTAACTCCCCGGCCATAGGTATATCCTCCTCTGCACCATACTTTCTCTTCAGTGTCAATAACACCTTCCTGCAAACCAATAAGAGCCGTAAGGGTCTTAAATGGAGACCCTGGAGGATATTCACCAGACAACCCGCGATCAAAAAGTGGTTTCCCAATAGTGTCATACCATAATTTAGTGAAGTTTTTCGAGCGCTCTTGTCCTACTAGTAAGCTGGGGTCATAATAAGGAGCAGTTATCAAAGCTAAGATTTCACCAGTCGCAGGTTCTATGGCAACAATACCTCCTCGTTTATTTATAAATAATTCTTCACCATATTTTTGCAATGTTGCATCAATGGTTAAGGTAATGTCTTTGCCCCTTTCTGGTAGGGTATCGAAGATACCATTTTTATAGGGTCCAATATCTCGATTAAAACGATCCTTTTGGATATACTTTACGCCCTTTACTCCTCGAAGTACTTCTTCATAAGATGATTCTACACCTTGCACTCCAATTATTTCACCCATTTGATAGTAAGGGTTTCTCTTAATAATACGTTCATCAACTTCCCTTATATATCCCAATACATTTGCTGAATGTTTTACCTGATAGTCGCGTAATGATCGTTTCTGAATATAGAAACCATCATATTTATGCATCTTTTCTGAAAGATAGGCGTATTCCTCTTTGGTTAATTGCTGTATAACAACCGAAGGCAGTCGAGGCGAATAGACACGAGCTTTCTTCAAAGTAGTAATGAAACCCTCTTTCGTGATCTTCAGTAGTTCACAAAACTCTAAAGTGTCCAATGGTTGTACACCTCTAGGGATTACCATAACGTCATAGGAAGGTTGGTTGGCAACTAGTAACTTTCCATTTCTATCGAAAAGATATCCACGTTGTGGATAGTCGTATATGATTTTAATAGCATTGTTTTCAGATAATTTCTGAAAAGAGGTGTCATAGACTTGCAGATAGAATAGCCGTCCAGAAAATACAAGACCTGTAACTAGAACAATGGAAAATAGAAGTAGTTTTCTCATCAAGGCTTTCGGCTAAATAATAACAAGGTGCAAAAGATTAACACTATACTGAATATACCTGAATATACCGTTGACTTAACTAATAACAGTATGTGCTTCAAGCTAAAAATTTCCAAAGAGAATAAAACCAGATGATGCAGCAATACCATAATGGAGATATAAACAAGACGTTCTGCTACGGCTGCTTTATTAATTCGAATCATATTATACTCATAGCTTACACCAAAAGAGAACTTGAGGATAACTGGTCTTACAAATGCTATAAACACACTAGCAGCTGCATGAACTCCTCCCGAATCTCCAAACATATCGATGCTCAAGCCCAAAAGAAAGCTTAAAAATATAAGGAGGGACTTATTGCCATCTAAAGGGAAAACTAGGATAAAAAGAATATAAACATATGGGTTTATATAGCCTAAAAAATTAATGTGGTTTAGGATAAGGACCTGCAGCAATACCAGAAGTACAAATCGAAGGACGTTTGAAATAATCTCACTGTTGTTCATCTTCTCCTTCTTTTTCTAGCGTTTTAATCTCTTCGGCTTCTGTGTTTTCAATAATGTAAACATGCTTTAAATTAGTCATGTCATTAAATAGTTGAATATCCAGATTGTAACTGTCATTCTTGCCAAGTTCAAAAATCTTAATGGTACCAATTGGTAAACCTTCTGGGAAAATAGTTGATTTACCGTCGGTGATAATGGAGTCTCCTATTTTTACAGGAGCTAGTCTATTAATATCTGTTAATTGGACAATATTTGGATTTTTGGTATTCCAAACGAGGCTTCCAAAATGATTAGAATTTTTAAGTCGAGCGTTTATTTGGCTATTCGTGTTTAAAACTGATTGTACCGTGGCGTAGTTTTTTGATGTGCTATTTACAATTCCAACAATTCCATTGGTGGTGATAACCCCCATGTCAATATTAATTCCGTCATTCAATCCTTTTTCTATTGTAAGAAGGTTTTTGGTTTTGGAATAAGTATTGTTAATCACTTTCGCTGTGATAAAATTGAATTTTGTTGGAGCGTCACTGCTATCTAGTATTTTTATTTCGGAAAGGTCTTTCGGGTTGGTTAATAGCTTTCGAAGGTATTTGTTTTCATCAAGTAATTTTTGATTTTCCTCTCTTAATCCGAAGTAACCTGTAACATTACTTTTGGCAGAATAAATTCCTCCGCTTAAGAAGTTGGCTGAGCTGGTAAATTTTGTCGAATGAAAAGAATGTGATCGAATGGTAAGCGCTAGAGAAACAAGAAACAAGACGCCAAACAACAGGAA
This sequence comes from uncultured Ulvibacter sp., assembly GCA_913063405.1. Taxonomy (GTDB): domain Bacteria; phylum Bacteroidota; class Bacteroidia; order Flavobacteriales; family Flavobacteriaceae; genus Ulvibacter. The sequence goes on along the minus strand of CAJXZB010000013.1, from coordinate 38,028 downwards.
ATTTTTATTCCGTATGAAGAAAAAGATAATCTGTTGCACGTCGCTTTAATTTTAGTATGATTCAGCTAAAAGACGCAACTGTAATTTACGTTTGCTTATTTTATTAATACACTTTTGTATTTAGCTATGTTCTTAAGACAAATGCCAGTACCGCGCACTACTGCTCTTAAAGGGTCTTCGGCAATATAAACTGGGAGGTCGGTTTTTTGTGATAAACGTTTATCCAAACCTCTAAGCATAGACCCACCACCTGCAAGGTAGATTCCGGTATTGTAAATATCTGCTGCCAACTCAGGAGGCGTTTGCGATAATGTTTCCATCACCGCATCTTCTATTCTAAGTATCGATTTATCTAATGCCTTAGCAATCTCTCGATACGAAGTTTGCACTTGTTTCGGTTTTCCAGTAAGTAGATCCCGCCCTTGAACATCCATTTCATCTGGTGGAAGTTCGAGATCTTCTGTGGCAGCGCCAATCTGAATCTTGATTTTTTCTGCAGTACGTTCACCTACATAAAGGTTGTGTTGTGTGCGCATATAGTAAACAATATCGTTAGTGAAAACATCTCCCGCAACCTTAACCGATTTGTCACAGACAATTCCACCAAGGGCAATTACCGCAATTTCTGTTGTTCCACCTCCGATATCTACAACCATATTTCCCTTTGGTTGCATTATATCCACTCCAATACCTATAGCAGCTGCCATCGGTTCATGAATTAGATATACTTCCTTCCCGTTTACACGCTCAGCACTTTCTTTTACAGCGCGCATCTCCACTTCAGTAATTCCACTTGGAATACAAATTACCATCCGTAAAGAAGGCTTTAACCATTTTTTCTTCAGTGCAGGAATATCGTTGATAAACATGTTTATCATTTTTTCGCTGGCATCAAAATCGGCGATAACACCATCTTTCAGGGGTCTAATGGTTTTTATGTTCTCGTGTGTTTTTCCTTGCATCATAGCCGCTTCTCTTCCAACAGCAATGATTTTACCTGTAGAGCGATCACGTGCCACAATTGATGGGGCATCTACAACTACTTTGTCGTTATGAATGATAAGGGTGTTTGCGGTCCCTAAGTCGATAGCAATCTCTTCGGTTAAGAAGTCAAAAAATCCCATATTCTTATTAGCATAGTATTGAAATTAAACGTGTAAGCTACTGCTTTGCACAAATGTAATAAATTTTAATGCTTAAAATGACGTGTTCCAGTAAATACCATTGCCATTTCGTGATCATTGCAATAATTGATGCTTAATTCGTCTTTTATAGATCCTCCAGGTTGAATCACAGCCGAGATTCCAGCACGATCAGCAATCTCAACACAATCTGGAAATGGGAAAAATGCATCACTTGCCATCACCGAACCATTTAGATCAAAATTAAATGCCTTTGCCTTGTCAATGGCATGTCTTAACGCATCCACTCTCGAGGTTTGTCCTGTTCCACTTGCATAAAGCTGTTTCCCTTTCGCAATAACGATGGTATTTGACTTTGTATGCTTACAGATTTTAGAAGCAAATAATAGGTCTTCTAACTCGTCTGCAGTAGGTTTATTATTAGTTGCATGTGTTAAATTTTCGTAATTGTCTGTGATTCCATCTTTGTCTTGAACCAAAGCTCCATTAAGACAAGTTCTAACTGTTGTTTTTGGTAATGCTACCTCTTTTTGAACCAATAATCTTCGATGCTTTTTACCTTTTAAAATTTCTAATGCTTTTTCTGAAAAAGAAGGAGCAATGACTACTTCACAAAATAGTTTGTGAATTTCTTCCGAAGTAGCTTCGTCAATTTCAGCATTGCAAATTAAAATTCCTCCAAATGCCGAAACTGGATCACCAGCTAGTGCATCAACATAGGCTTGCTTTACTGTGGCTCTTTGTGCAAGTCCACAGGCATTGTTATGCTTAAGAATTGCAAATGTTGGAGCTTCGCCTTGAAATTCGGACATCAAGTTGACCGCGGCATCAACATCTAAAAGATTATTGTAACTCAGTTCTTTTCCGTGAAGGGTATCGAACATCTCATCAAAATTTCCGAAGAAAAATCCTCTTTGGTGCGGATTCTCACCATAACGCAAAACCTTACCGTTGGTTTCACTAATTTTAAGGGCAGCTATACTATGATCACTATTAAAATAGTTAAAAATGGCAGTATCATAGTTTGATGAAACATTAAAAGCTTTTGCGGCAAAACTTTTACGACCTGCTAATGAAATGCTTCCACTATTTTCTGAAATGACATTTAGGAATTCATCATAATCCTCCATAGAAGAAACACAAATTGTGTCTTTAAAATTCTTTGCAGCGGCACGAATCAATGAAATTCCACCGATATCTATTTTTTCTATAATATCTTGCTCGGGCGCTCCTGAAGCGACTGTTTTTTCGAAAGGGTATAAATCTACAATTACGATGTCCAATTGAGGAATATCATAGGCTTTCATTTCTTTTATATCTCCCTCATGATCTTGTCTGTTTAAAATTCCCCCAAAAACTTTAGGATGCAAAGTTTTTACGCGACCTCCCAAAATAGAAGGGTAGTCTGTGACTTCCTCAACAGGTATCACATCAATCCCTAGATCATTAATAAATTTTTGAGTGCCTCCAGTGGAGTACATTTTAACGCCTAACTCGTTTAACTTTTGAACAATTGGGGCCAGACCCTCTTTATGGAATACGGAAATTAAGGCAGATCCTACTTTTTTTGTGTCGCTCATGGAATGAAATTTAAGGGGCAAAAATAAGTAATTACATAAGATATTTGTAACATATGTTAACAGAAAGCGTCATACTTTTCATAACTTTATCTTAATAAATCTTACTTGGGTGGAAAACCCGAGTTTTGATCTTTTCATGAAACAAATAAACGGCAATGTTAATTTACCTTAGAGTACTCAAAGAGAGTTTTAATTTTGCAATTAATGCGCTTAAAAACAATAAGTTGCGTACTTTTTTATCGCTACTGGGTGTTACTATTGGCATATTCTCAATTATAGCAGTTTTAGCGGCAGTAGATAGCTTAAAGCAGGAGATCGAAGGGAGTATAAGTTCTTTAGACAATAGTACTATTTTTTTAGGAAGATTTTCTTTTGGACCAACGGATGTTCCCATTTGGAAACGGGAGCAATTTCCGGATGTTACCTACGACGAATATCAGTATTTAAAGAAGTCACTTCCAGATTTAAGGGCGGCCTCCTATACACTGAATGTTCAAAATGAAACCGTAAAATACGAAGATAAACAGGTAGGAAATGTTGAAGTTGGTGCGGTGACCGAGGAATATTACGATATTGAATCCCTTCAGATTGCGGAAGGACGTTTTTTTAATGAAGCCGAATCTGCAAGTGGTACGCCAGTAATTGTTTTAGGAGATGAAATTGCAAATTCGTTATTTGGAACTTCAGAAGCTGCCGTTGGAAAAAAGGTGCGCATGTATGGCCGAAAGTTTGTGGTAATTGGAGTATTGCAAAAGGAGGGAAGCGGACTCTTTGGAGATTCCAAAGATACCGCGGTATTCATGCCTGTGAATATGGTAAGACGGATTTATGGCGATAACAACAAAGCCACCTTCCCATTTATTGTAATCAAACCTGAAGATGGATTGGACAATGCTGAATTTATCGCCTCGATAAAACAAAAAATCCGAATGAACCGTGGTTTAAAACCAGGGGAGATTGATAATTTTTTCGTTAATCAATTACAGGGTTTTGCCGATTTTATTGATAATATTACGGGTAGCTTAAACAAGATGGGGTTAGTCATAAGCGGTTTTTCTTTGTTAGTAGGGGGCTTTGGAATTGCCAACATTATGTTTGTAAGTGTAAAAGAAAGGACCAACCTTATTGGAATACAGAAATCACTAGGAGCAAAGAATAAGTTTATCCTGTTTCAGTTTCTTTTTGAAGCGGTTATTTTAGCAATTATTGGAGGATTGATAGGGCTACTCTTCGTATTCTTGGTGTCCATATTTGCCTCTCAATTTACTGGAGATTTCGAATTTGTATTGTCGCCAGCAAATATGTTTATTGGTACAGCGGTTTCAGCGATAATTGGATTGATAGCTGGGATTCTACCTGCGATTTCAGCATCAAGACTGGATCCTGTTGAGGCTATAAGAACCGGAATGTAATACTTAGTATTACCTATAGGATAGCTGCAATCTGCTCATTCATCCATTCCAAAAACCGTTCATCCTCAATTGAGAAAGGATCTTCGGTATGTGAGTCAATATCAATTTGACCAATATTTTTTCCATCTTTAAAAAGCGGTACAACAATTTCGGCCTTCACATAAATACTACAAGCGATGTAGTTATTCTGTGCCTTTACATCTGTTACGACAAAGTTTTCATTAGAAACCGCTACCTGTCCGCAGATTCCTTTTCCGAAGGGAATAACAATATGATCTGTTGGTTCTCCAGCGAACGACTTTAAGTGCAATGTTTGTGTCTCATGATTGGCAAAATAGAAGCCTACCCAATCGTAATAACCGATGGAAGTTTGAAGTAATTCACAGACCTCGGTCATTCGTTGTTCTTCAGTTTCGTTATTATTTGCTAAAATGGTTGTTACTTTATGGCGTAAATTGTCAAAAGGCATTGTGATTTATTTTCTACAAAAGTATCTGAAAAGGACTTGAAAATCTAAAACCCAATGCTCTATTTTTGTTAAAACTAGATTTTAATTTTTGAAAGAATTACTTACAAAATACAAAGGCGTAATCCAATTCGTATTGCTTTTTCTAGGCACTTATTTGGTGTTAAGTTTTTGCTATTCACTGTATTTACAAGTTTCTAAAGAGGGAGGATATCATCCAGACTTTGTAACTTATTTGGTTGCAAAGCAAAGTGTGGCTATCATTTCTGGGTTTGGTTATCAAGCAGATATAGTGCCTCATAATTTACATCCACAGATGCAATTGTTTATTGACAAGGAGTTTTTAGGAAGTATTATCGAGGGCTGTAATTCGCTAAGCATCATTATTTTGTTTGTGGCTTTTATAGTTGCATTCGCACAAAGTTTTAAAAAAACATTGTTGTTTTTACTCGGCGGTTCCGTTCTTATTTATGGAGTGAATCTTATACGTATTGTAATTTTATCTATTGCCTTACATCATTATCCAGAGCAAGAGAAGGTTTTACATGGCGTGGTGTTCCCAGCATTTATCTACGGAATGGTCTTCTTACTGTGGATGCTTTGGGTACGGAAGTTAACTTCAAATAGCAAAGAGAATGAATAGAATCAATAAACTAGTGTTGATCGTTTTGCTGGGGTGTCTATTGCTGGCGATTCGTGGGTTTGAAGACTCCTTATTCTATGATCCCTTTCTTTCTTTCTTCAAATCAACCAAAAGTAATAAGGCGCTTCCAGAATTTGAAAGCTTTAAGCTTATTGCGAATATTGCCTGGCGCTATTTAATGAATACTACGGTTTCACTAGGGATTATGTGGATTGTTTTTCAGAAGATAGAGATCTTAAAGTTAGCAACACTATTGTACATAGTTTTGTTCATTGCATTACTTGTTACCTTTTATTTTCTAGCTTCTTCTGAAGCAACGGGACAACACATGGCACTTTTCTATGTAAGACGCTTTTTAATTCAACCGCTATTGCTTCTAATATTGATACCTGCTTTTTATTTTCAGAAGAATAAGTAATTACAATTTTTGGTATATTTGTTTGAAAAAGATTGCCCTATGAAACTCAATTACCTACTTTACCTTTTCTACATTGCCTTTGCCTTTGTCTCTTGTAAGAACGACGCTAAGAAGACAGATTTGGAAATTGTTACTATCGAAACAACCCAAGAAAAAAAGTTATACACTTCGTCTAAAATTGAAGCCGAATTTAACGATCCAAAAGTGGCTGCAGTTTATAACGGATATATCGAATTAAAAACAGCCTTGGTAAATACAAATTCTGAATTGGCTGCCTTAGCTTGTGATAAATTAATGGTTGCATATACTAATTCGGGCAATGCTAATGAAGAGACAGCTAAAGCGATTGAGAAAATTAAAAATGATACGAACGTTGAAACACAACGAGAAGCTTTTGTTACAGTTACAAATTCTGTAGAGGAAATGCTTGAAGGCGCTTTGAAGTCTGGTACAATTTATAAACAGTTTTGCCCTATGGCCTTTAACAATACTGGAGGCTATTGGTTGAGCAATTCAAAGGATATTCAGAACCCTTATTTTGGCGATAAAATGCTAAAATGCGGTAGAGTGGCTTCCGAAATTAAATAGTAGAAGTCTCACTTTTGAAAAAAATATTCCCCATTTTATTATTTATAACTTTCGCGTTACGCCCAGCGTATAAGGTGGGATACGTGCTGTATTTTCAACTGAATATTGATTATATTGTTGAAACCTATTGCATTAACAAGGACAGGCTTCAACTATCTTGTGGAGGAAGCTGTCATTTATCAAAACAACTAAACTTTCAAAATGAAACTCCTGAGTCTGACGATGCCACCCAGGCTTTAATTGTAGAAGCTTTCTATCCTGTTTTCTTTCAGGAAGTCAATACTAAAATTGATAAAAACTTTACTCATTTTCAGATAAAAAATAACTGGAATTATTCCTTTATTAGTACTTCAAAATTTGTAAAAAGAATATACCCGCCTCCCAGAAAAGCATAGCTCTTTTCGAAATTAAAATGTAAACACAGCGCTCATTCTTTCGAGCGTAGGTTCTATTGAGCGTAGGTTCTATTGAGCGTAGGTTCTATTGAGCGTAGGTTCTATTAAGAATTGTGAAGTGCATCTATCTATTTATTTAACCTTAACCTATTACAAAATGAAAAAGAATTTTTTTATGGTCGTTGCTTTGCTAACAACGTTCATCTCCTTTGCTCAAAATACATACAAAGGAAAAGTTACAGACCAAAATAATGAACCTTTGACTGGTGCAGTAGTTGTGTCTGTGAAAGATAAATCTAATGGAACCTTAACCGATTTAAACGGTGATTTTGAAATTACTTTAAAGGAGGATGCCTTGGTGTTAATTAACCATGTTGGTTTTCACGGTAAACAAATGGCTTTGACCAATGATTCAAGCACCATACTGCTTGAAGTTAATACTCAATCTTTGGATGAGGTGGTAGTTTCGGCAAGTAGAGAAATACAAAAACGTAGCGAAGTTCCCGGTGCGATTAGCGTAATTACCAAAAGTGAGATTGACGAAATCAAACCATTTGGCATTGAGCAAATTGTAAATCAGAGTCCGGGGGTTTATATGTCATCCTCAAGGGCGGCGAGTAACGAACAACATTTTACATCTGTTCGTAGCCCTATTTCGACCAAGTCATTGTTTTTATATGTGGAGGATGGTTTGCCTATTCGACCAACGGCCGTTTTTAATCACAATGCATTGCTTGAAATGAACAGTACAACATTTGAGCGCGTGGAAGTATTGAAGGGTCCTGCATCTAGTATCTACGGGAGTGAGGCGATTGGAGGAAGTTTTAATTTTATCACTAAAAATCCTACTAAAGATTTAAGTGGAAGTGTAGGTTTTCAAATTAATGATTTGGGACTTACACGCTATGAGGCAGAGGTTTCAACTTATACCAATGATCGCTTCGGAATTTTTTTAGGAACTCATTTTACGAAGAGAGAAGACGGTCCTATTGCGTATAGTGATTATGAGAAGTTCTCGGCAACCCTTAAAACTGTTTATAATGTAAATGCTACTTCTTCTTGGGTGAATTTAATCGATCTTATTGATTACCGATCCGATATGACGGGTTCCTTGAGTGAAGCAGATTATACAGATGGAAATTTTGAAAGCGATCAAACATTTACCGAACGTGATGCATTGGCATTTAGATTTAGAAGTACACTCGATAAGAAATGGAATGTCTCAAATAAGACTACTTTCAATGCAGTATATCGAAACAATCGAATGGATCAAAACCCGTCCTACCGTATTCGTCAGTTTCGGTCTATGGGACAGCTAACTGGATTTGGTTCTGGTGAAGTAAATTCAAACCAATTTCAAAGTTTTATGGGGCTTATTCAACATAAAAAGGGCTTCAGTTTTATGAATTCTTCTTTGATTCTTGGTGGGACGGTCGATTACTCACCACAAGATTATTCGGCAAGAACCACAAGTGTTCTAGTGGATGTGGAAACAGGGCAGAATACGGATTTCGTCTTGAACGAAAGCGACTTTATCCTTAATTACAACGCTGATATTTTGAACTATGCCGGATACTTTCAATATGAAATCTCTCCAATTGAAAAGTTAAAGATAACAGCTGCATTGCGTTATGACCGTTTTGATTATGATTATGACAATCTTGTGGACGGCATTGCCGGAGCGGAAGATACGAAGACGAAGTATGAGAATCTTACCCCTAAGCTAGGTCTTAACTTTAATTTCTCTAAGAATGCTGGAGTATATGCCAATTATTCAAACGGCTTTACACCACCACAAACGTCTACGCTGTTTAGAAATAGCTTTGTTGGTGTAGGAGGAGAAGTCTTTGATTTAAAGCCGAGTGAGTATGACAACTATGAAGTTGGTGGATATTTCAATATTGCTAATAAGTTGAGATTGGATGCTGCAATTTATATGTTGAATGGTGAAAATACATTAGTGACATTGCGCGATGAAAACGATGAGTTTTTTAATGCGAATGCTGGAGAAACTCAATCTATTGGAGTAGAGTATGGACTTAGCTACAAGCCAATTCCTTCTGTCGAGATTTCGCACAATGGTAGTTATGCAAGACATGAGTATGTTACATTTTTTGATAGAGGTGTAGATTATTCAGACACGGATCGCGAGACAGCGCCTTCTCTTTTAGGGTTGTCTGCAATTAAATTCAAACCAAACTTTATTGAGAACTTTTCAATTACCACCGAACACGAATTGGTTGGCGAGTACAATACCAGTTTTAAGGGGCAGGTGGAGCATGAAGATGGAACAATCACTACGGCAACTTATGAAGGACACAGTGTGTTTAATGTGAGAGCATCGTATCGATTTAAGTGTTTTGAGATTTGGGCACATGCCTTGAATATTACTGATGAATTGTATTCAGTTAGAGCTTCTTATAACCGTTTCAGAAATGAAAATAGTTACACGATTGGGAACCCAATTGCCTTTCATGGAGGTGTGAAGTATAATTTCTAGCCATTTAATCAGTGGCAAGGGAAACCCTCTGCCGCATTAATTTCGAATTATGAAAAAAAATGAAGAATTAAATAAGTGGCTCTGGAAATGGCATTTTATTGCTGGACTCATTTCACTACCTTTTATCTTGATTATCTCTATCACTGGAGTGATCTATTTGTTTGAAGGTGACTATGAGGGACCTCGTCAAAAAAGTATTCGTGAAGTAGTCGTGAACGGCCCTCCAATATCATTTGAGCAACAATGGAATATTGCAAAGGAGAATGCTGTTGAGAAACCGAACGCCATGATAATCCCGGAGTCTGAAACAAAAGCAACGGAATTCATTTCAGGGAAACTTGGACATATAACTAGTACGTTTATTGACCCTTATAAAAAAACTGTTTCTGGAAATGTTATTCCGAAGCACTCTTTAATGTACAAAGCTAGAAAGCTTCACGGAGAACTATTGCTAGGTAAATTTGGAACTAAAATTGTTGAGCTTGTTGCCAGTTGGATGGTGGTTTTGATATTCACAGGATTGTTTATATGGTGGCCAGGAAGAGGATGGCAGCTTAAAGGTTTCTTTATTCCAAGGATAAGGGCAGGCCGAAGAACTTTTTTTAGGGACATGCATGCAATTACTGGATTTTGGATTTCAATACTCTTGCTTATGGTTTTGGCTGGAGGATTTCCTTGGACAGATGTCTTTGGAGACAACTTTAAATGGTTTCAGAAAGTAACGAATACGGGATATCCGGCAACCTGGAATGCGAAAAATTTAGAGTCGGATGAAGCACAAAATCCAATCGCTTTGGATAATATGATTACCATTGCCAAAGCGCTCGAACTATCTGGAGAGGTAAGTATTGATTTTCCAAAGGGAAAAAAGGGTGTTTATAGTGTTTCTAATGCCACTCCAGATTTGAGTGCTCAAAAGAAGTATCACTTTGATCAATATACTGGGAAGCAACTTTTAAAACATAATTGGAGAGATGTGGGTGTTTTGATGCGCGGAAGAATGTGGGTTATGGCATTTCATCAGGGGCAATTTGGGCGTTGGAATTGGATACTTATGCTGTTAACGGGTATTGCGTTGGCGACTATGAGTATTTCTGCTTTAGTGTCTTATTTAAAGCGAAAACAAAAAGGAAATTGGGGAGTGCCATTGGTTCCGGAGCAGTTTAAAGCAGGTTATGGAATTGTAATTATTCTTGGGATTCTCTCTATTGTCTTTCCATTATTTGGTATTAGTCTCCTCTGTATTCTCCTCTTCGATTTTATAAAGAAAAAGAGAGTTACAGGCTCAAATTAAAGTGTCAATAACATATTTTTAACAGATAGTTATAATCAAGATAAAAGAGTGAGAATTTCTCACTCTTTTATTTTTTGTATTTTTGTAAGAGATGAAACAAATACTTTCCACCCTTCTTTCCTTTTTGCTATTGGCAAGTAGCACGGGGGTTACTTATGCCAAGCACTATTGTGGTGACTTTGAAATGATGGCAGAAGTTACATTTGGAGAAAAGAACCTTTCCTGCGGAATGGTAATGGAGGATAAGACTTGCAACAAAGAAGAGGCAGAAGGTCATAGCTGTTGCGACAATGAGTATGTGCAAGTAGATGTTGATGATAATTTTGCAAATGCCAGTTTTGGCCTCAATTTTCATGAACCTTCTGTGGCCGTCTTTGTTTCGGTTTTTGTACTTCAAGAATTAATTGATTATGATGAATCTCCAAACTTCTTAGGGGATTATCATCCACCACCTCTCTTAAAAGATATCCTTGTTCTTTACGAGACTTTCTTAATTTGATTTATACCTGCGAAGGCAGGTAACTTTTGAAAACACCTTCGTTTTAAATAGGAGGCATTATTCATTATATAATCAAATAGAATTTAATGATACATACATATAAAATTAGTGGAATGACCTGCAATGGATGTAGATCTTCCGTAGAAAATAAAATACGTGCTTTGGCTGGCGTGAAACAGGTTTCGGTCTATTTAGAAAAAGAAATTGCCGAAATCGAAATGAAGCAGCCTATATTTCTGGAAACTTTTCAAAAAGAATTAGGGGAGAAATACACCATTTCTGAAAAAACAACAGAAAATATATTTGGGAACACTTCTGAAATAGTTTCTGAAAAATCGAAACTTCAACAATTAAGACCACTATTACTTATCCTTTTATATATAATTGTTGCCGTAGCTTTGGTCAATTATAAAGATTGGAATCTTTCTGAAGCAATGCTAGATTTCATGGGATTGTTCTTTATTGTTTTTAGTTTCTTTAAGATGCTCGATTTAAAAGGGTTTCCAGAGAGTTTTCGAATGTATGACCCTTTGGCAAAGGTAATCCCTGCTTATGGATGGATATACCCCTTTATTGAAACGACATTAGGTCTTATGTTCTTAATGCGTTTTGAAGTTGACATTGCCTTAATAGTGACAATTATTGTTCTTGGAGCTACAACGCTTGGCGTAGTAAGAACCTTATTGGATAAGAAGTCAATACCATGCGCCTGCTTGGGGACGGCCTTGAGGCTGCCAATGACCGAGGCCACTTTAATTGAGAATAGTACTATGATAATTATGGCATTAGTTATGCTTCTAAAATTGTATTTCTAATGAAAAAGTTAATCTATATATTATTGTTGTTCCCTACACTTTTATTCTCACAGGATGTGTTAAAAGGAATGATAATGGAAGCAAATGAAAAGGATGAACACGTGGGTCTTTCTGGCGCGAACGTTGTTTGGATGGATACCGCTATTGGAGCTGTAACGGATCTAGATGGAAGCTTTAGTATTCCATATAAAAAGGAATATAAAAAACTAATTGTAAGTTATATAGGGTTTGAAATAGATACTATCATGATAACCGAGCCAACGATGGTACATTATCTAATGCGACCTAAGGGAAGTTTGGACGAGGTTTTGGTTCGAACCAAAAGAAAGGCCTCTTCTAGATCTTTTCTACAAGCGCAAAATTTGATAAATGTGAGTAGTGCTGAACTTTTAAAGGCGGCGTGTTGTAATTTATCTGAAAGCTTTGAAACAAACCCTTCTATTGATGTGAATTTCGCAGATGCTGTAACGGGTACAAGGCAAATAAAAATGTTAGGGTTGACAAATCCATATATCCTAATCACTACCGAAAATATTCCATCTATTCGTGGCGCAGCTCAAGCTTATGGATTGAGCTTTATTCCTGGAACTTGGGTGGAGAGTATTCAAATTACGAAGGGAGCTGGAAGTGTGGTAAACGGTTTTGAAAGCATCGCGGGTCAAATAAACGCAGAACTTCAAAAGCCAACCACAGACGATAAGTTGTTTGTTAATTTGTACGGTGCGGCTAACGGAAGGGTGGAACTTAATACACACCTCAATACACCAATAACTGATAAGTGGAGTACAGGTTTATACCTTCACGGAAACCAGCGCGGGACCAAGTATGATAATAACAACGATTCATTCTTGGATATTCCCTTGGCGCGGCAAATAAATGTGATGAATCGCTGGCAATATACCGATCAAGAAAATGGTTATGTAAGCTTTATTAATTTCAGATATTTAAATGACGAAAAGCAAATAGGACAAACAGATTTTGATCAAACATTGCATAAGTTTTCTGAGGAATATTGGGGAGGAGAAATTAGTACACAACGTTTTGATGTTTCTGCAAAGTTCGGATATGTTAATCCAGAAATTCCGTATCAAAGTCTCGGTGCTCAAATAGCCTATAGTAATCACAATCAGGAGTCGTATTTTGGTTTAAAGCAATACAATATTGAACATAATAGTTTGTATGCCAATGCTATTTTTAACTCTATAATTGGAGATTCCAGACATAAATTTAAGACAGGTATAAGCGGAACATACGATGACTATAAGGAGTTAGTAATTACTGATGATTACTCAAGAACAGAAAATTCAGTAGGCGTATTTTTCGAGTACTCATATGATAATCTTGGTGATTTAAATGTGACTGCAGGACTTAGAGCAGATACACATAATCTACTTGGGACTTTCGTAACGCCTAGATTGCATGCACGGTATACTGCTTGGGAGAAGGCGGCTTTCAGAGCTTCTATAGGTAGAGGTAAGCGAAGTGCCAATATTTTTACCGAGAATCAAGGTCTTTTCTCTACTGCAAGGGCCATAAACATTATTGATTCGGGCGGAAGTATTTATGGTTTGGATCCAGAAATTGCATGGAATTATGGCGTTTCATATTTACAAGGGTTTATATTCTTCGGAAGGAAGGCAGATATAACATTGGATTTCTATCGTACCGATTTTCAGAATCAAGTTGTTGTAGACTGGGAAAACCGAAAAGAAGTGAAATTCTATAATTTGGATGGAGAGAGTTATGCAAATAGCTTTCAGGCAGAATTCAATTACAACCTGTTAGAACCTGTTGATTTACGGATGGCTTATAAATATTATGATGTTAAGACACAGTATACTTCTGGTAAGCTTGAAAAGCCCTTAACACCTAGTCATCGGGTGTTTACAAATATTTCTTATGAAACACAAGTACATGAAGATGGTTCTCAATGGAAATTTGATGCTACATATAATTGGTTAGGAAAACAACGTTTTTCAAAGACAAGTGATAATCCAGTTCCTTATCAATTGGGGGAATATTCGTTGAGAGTAGGTACGCTGAATGCTCAAGTAACTAGTATTTTGTCACACAATTTTGAAGTATATATTGGTGGGGAGAACATAACAAATGAGAAACAAGACAATCCAATAATTAGTAGTAAGGACCCGTTTAGTCCAAATTTTGATACTACCTTTGTTTATGGCCCAATATTTGGAGCTAGTTATTATGCAGGATTGCGATATAAAATTTAAGATATGAAAAAGTTTATTATAGTTATTATTCTGATGTTTATTGGAATAACTTCGTTTGCTCAAAATAAGAATGCGAAATCTACTATAGAAGTCGATGGCGTTTGTATGATGTGTAAAGAGCGTATTGAAAAGGCCGCAGTGCGGACCAAAGGAGTTAAATCTGCCGTTTGGGATGTGAAAACTCACGAACTCAAGTTGATCTTTGATGAACGTAAAACAAATCTAGAGACTATTAGTCAAAGTATTGCCAACGTTGGTCACGATACTAAGGCAATAATAGCCACCGATGAGGCTTACGGAACTGTACACAACTGTTGCAAATATCGCGATGAAGCTGTAAAGAAAGATCACGAGAACTAGAAAAGTAATTAACTAGAAATGAAAACCATTCCGACTTAAGTCGGAATGGTTTTTTGTATTTTTATAGGATGATCTTAAAACCAAAAACACTTTTATATATCATTACCCTTGCTGTTATAATAGCAGCAGTTGTTTGGGAATATTATATGCAGCAATGGTTGTCTTTTCAGCCCGATGGCGGTGAGAATGTTATGCGTACAGATTTGTTCGTTATTTGGCCCGTGGTGCTTACCCTTGTAGCTGTTTCCTTGTTTAGGGTTTTTAGGAGAGAATAGTTAATTCAATGCCAGATCGAGTTTTTTAATTAAACTTTCGCAATGAGCAATACCCTTGCTGGTGGCCTTCATTTTAATACCGAAAGATCCTTTCATGCTCTGGATAATATTTTTTAAGAGTTTTTCATTTTTGAACCCAAACTCACCTTTTTTTAAAAGCATCAAAGTCCACATTATGGATAAAGTAGCCCCCTAAATATTCTTTATGAATATTCTCTTGACGTTCATAATCTTTTAGCATTATTTTATACTGGGAATAGTGTTCCTCAATAGCTGTTTTAAGGGCAAGATCATTAATTAATTTAAGATCACCAGAATTGATTAATGTCTGGTAGGTAATATCATTAGATTCGAAACTGGTAAGTGTCGAAATGCTAAAAATATCGCTTACTATACTCATTTTATTTTGAGCATTTGTTCCCAAAAGAGGGAGAATCTTATCGGTAGTATTGAACTTGCGCTCTATTTCTACCAGATTTGCCTTTAACTGTGTTTTATTGGATTCCACATCGCTTTTAAGATTGACCAAATACTGCTTTTTTCCTTTTCGTTTTTAGAATCGGTTGCACACTTATTCATAGCAAATGCAATAGAAATACCAATAATTACGATGAGGATTTCACCAAACGCGTATTTCCAGTTTATCTTTTTCATTACGTGACGGTTAGATGCATTAAAGCTATGAAATAATAGGATATAAAAAACTTTCTTTCACTGAAGCTAAAAAAGGGCATTAAAAAAGGTCTCAGCAAAAAAAACAGAGACCTTCTTAGAAGCAGAAAAACTACTTTTATTTATCCGTGGCGATTCACACCACTACATCATTCCTGGCATTCCGCCACCCATAGGAGGCATCGCCGGAGCGTCTTCTTTAATATCGACCAAAGCACACTCTGTAGTAAGGATCATTCCAGCGACAGAAGCAGCATTTTCCAATGCGATACGTGTTACTTTCTTAGGATCGATAATACCTGCTTTAAGCATATCTACATAACTTTCAGTCTTAGCGTCATACCCAAAGTTTTTCTTTCCTTCCATCACCTTGTTTACAACAACCGAGCCTTCACCGCCAGCATTTTCAACAATGGTGCGTAAAGGAGATTCTATAGCTTTTGCTACAATTTGAACGCCAGTAACCTCATCTAATGCATCTGTAGTTATCTTTTCAAGAGCAGATTTAGCGCGGACCAAGGAAACACCACCTCCAGCAACAATTCCTTCTTCAACTGCTGCGCGAGTTGCGTGAAGTGCATCATCTACGCGGTCTTTCTTTTCTTTCATTTCCACTTCAGAAGCAGCACCTACATAAAGTACAGCAACACCACCGGCTAACTTAGCCAAACGTTCCTGTAGTTTCTCTTTATCGTAGTCGCTTGTTGTAGTTTCAATTTGAGATTTTATCTGATTAACACGTGCTTTGATGTCATTCTTTTTACCTGCACCATTTACAAGCGTCGTATTGTCTTTGTCAATCGTTACTGTTTCAGCAGTACCCAACATTTCAACAGTAGTATTCTCTAATGTAAACCCTCTTTCTTCAGAAATAACAGTTCCCCCAGTTAAGATTGCAATATCTTCTAGCATTGCTTTACGTCTGTCTCCAAAACCTGGTGCTTTTACAGCTGCAATTTTTAAAGAACCACGTAATTTATTTACAACCAAAGTAGCTAGTGCTTCACCATCAACATCTTCAGCGATGATTAATAATGACTTTCCTTGTTGTGCAACAGGCTCTAAAACAGGAAGCAAATCCTTCATTGAAGAGATCTTCTTGTCGTATAAAAGAATCATAGGATTCTCTAATTCTGTTTGCATTTTTTCACTGTCTGTAACGAAGTAAGGAGAAAGGTATCCTTTATCAAACTGCATTCCTTCAACAACATCCACATAAGTTTCAGTTCCTTTAGCCTCTTCAACAGTGATTACCCCTTCTTTTCCAACTTTACCAAATGCTTTAGCGATTAGATCGCCAATCATTCCGTCGTTATTCGCTGAAATAGAAGCGACTTGTTTGATCATTTCGGAAGAGTTCCCAACTTTAGTTGCTTGCTTTTCAAGATCTTTAACAATAGCCTCAACTGCTTTGTCGATACCACGTTTCAAATCCATAGGATTTGCGCCGGCAGCAACATTCTTTAAACCTTCTTTTACAATTGCCTGAGCTAAAACAGTAGCAGTTGTAGTTCCATCACCTGCAAGATCGTTGGTTTTAGAAGCTACTTCCTTAACCATTTGCGCGCCCATGTTTTCAAGAGGGTCTTCCAATTCAATTTCTTTGGCTACAGTAACTCCATCTTTAGTTACTTGTGGAGCTCCAAATGATTTACTGATAATTACATTTCGTCCTCTAGGACCTAGAGTTACTTTTACTGCATCTGTCAATGCATCAACACCGCGCTTAATACCGTCGCGAGCTTCTACATCAAATTTTATATCTTTTGCCATTGTTTTTGCTTTTTTGTGTTTTTAATTCAATTAGATAATTGCAAGAATATCTTCTTCACGCATGATGAGGTAGTCTTTACCATCAAATTTTAGTTCGCTTCCAGAGTATTTTCCGTATAAAACGATGTCTCCAACTTTAACTGTCATTTTGTGGTCTTCTTTCCCTTTCCCAACGGCTACTACTTTACCTTGTTGTGGTTTTTCCTTAGCTGAATCTGGAATGTACAATCCAGATGCCGTTTTAGTTTCTGCCTCTTGTGGCTGTACCAAAACTCTGTCTGAAAGTGGTTGAATTTTTAATGCCATTTTCTATGTAATTTTATATTGCCCGCCTGAACGAAGGGCAGGTTAAACTTTTGTTTAATTAGTATGCTTGCTACAAGTCAGAAATTATGCCATTGCATTAAAACTGACATTTATAAAACAAAAAATGCCAGCTTCTGACAAGCTGGCATATTTGTTAATTATGTTTTGACAGATTATTCACCATCACCAGTCGTGTCAGTTGACGTGTCCACTGGGGTATCTGTTGTTGTTGGGATTACATTTTGGATCGCATCCTCATCAAATGCTTTAGATTGATTTGCTCCTCCGCCCATAATTGGAATGTTAGAAAGCAAGATTAAAGCGATCATTAGGATAGACAATGTCCAAGTACTCTTGTCTAGGAAGTCTGTCGTTTTTTGAACTCCTCCCATTTGCTGAGTTCCACCACCTCCAAAAGAAGATGCTAAACCTCCACCTTTTGGATTTTGTACCATAATTATCACGACCAATAAAAATGCTACGATCATGATTAAAACTAAAAATATTGTAAACGTGCTCATTTCTCTTCTGTATTTATCAATTTTTCGATTGCCCGAATTTGGTCTGCAAAGAAACCACTTTTTTCGGGATATTTCAAAATTAAAATTTTATATGCTTGAATTGCTTTTTTGTAGTTCTTTTGTTGCAAATAAACCTTCGCCAAAGTCTCTGTCATTAGCACACTAGGTGTTTGTGTGTAAGCCGAAGCGAGATTTTTGTTTTCAACTGGTTTTGACGTTATTTCCTTAGGAGCCAGTTTCGGTTTTTTCTGAATGAATTTTTCAATCAGATCAAACTTACGTTCCTTCTCAATTTGTGCCTCGGTTTCTGAAATTTCTTCCTTGGTAGTTTGTTTGGTAGAACGATTTATGGGTTTCGTTTTTGTAAGCTGAAGCCATTGACTAAATGAATGTGTATCTTCCTTAGTGAATTCAAGGGGCTTATCAATTTTTAGGATATCGACTGCTTCAACTTTAGGTGTTGATTCCTTCTCAATGGCCTCCTCTTGATTCTCTTTTGAAGCTTCTTCTTTACTTCCCAATACGTCCGAAATAGATGTAAATTTACGCTCAAATAAGTGGGGGTCTAAAATAGCTTCTGCTTTTTTAATTTCGTCTTTGATCTGCTTGTCTAGCATAATGCTCATTGATTCTGAAAGAACCTCAGTAATTACTTCAATTTCATTTATCGCCGCATCGTGTTGCAAAATTGCTTGGGAGATTTCATTTTGAATGAACTTTTCCGAAGTAATATATTCAAAAAGAATGTCACGTTCTGTTGTATAGGCTGCCGTTACTTTAAGTGCGTCATTATACAAAAAGCTTTTATCATTTTTTAAGCCTTTTAGTTGAAGCGCACGGGCACTTTGAAAATAAGGATATTTTTCGATTACTGAAGCTAACATAGCCATATCCTCCTCACTTATTTTTTGAGGATTTGCTAATAGATATGTATAGGATTCGCTATTCAAAATATTACCAATTGGCCAATGATTTATTAAAAATATCCTGAGTGATTCGTTCAAAAATCGCTTCCAAGGCAGTGTCTAGGGTAGATCCAGTGAGCTGCGAACTTCCTGGGTAGTCGTAATAAAAAGAGAAGCGTTGCTCAAAATCTTTCTCGCTGTCTTTCGTATTGTAAAAACGCACATTTATTCCAATAGTAAGTCGGTTTTGAGCCGCTGTACTTTGAGATGTCGCTGTAATAGGAGCCACATAATACTGTACAATTTCACCTTCAAAAACCAAATCTCCATTATTATTTACAAGATCTAAACTCGTTTGATTTAGCAATAAATCTTGAAGATTTACTGTAAAATCACGATCAATTCCTGGTTCAATAATGGGCGCATTGTTTTGAAAGTAACTTACTTGAAATGTCCTGGTACTGGCATAATCAATATCGGCTCCTGTAAACGAATAAACACCACAACTTTGAGTTATGCCTATTGCGATAAGAATAAAAAAAATATGCTTCAGATGCTTCATAAATTTTATTGGAAGGGCAGTTCGCAAATTACAAATTATATTGTTTAATTTTTCGATATAGGGTTCTTTCTGAAATTCCCAATTCATCTGCCGCATCTTTGCGCTTTCCTTGGTATTTCTCCAATGATTTTTTAATAAGTTCTAATTCTTTTTGCTGAAGCGACAAGTTTTCTTCCTCTTCAATTTCTTCAGCGAAATGGTAGTTGTCTTTTTTAGGCTCGTTTTGGCCGGCATCGTATGTTTCTAATGCCACTTCCGGAATATTGATTACTTCAACATCACTTGTATGAGGTGATGTGGTTTCCGTTTCTACAAAGGAAGCTAGGGTTTTTTCGTTTTCTTCTTCTGAATAGATTTTATTAATAAGTGACGAATTTTCCTCCTTCACTTTTGCAGCACTTCCTGTTTTCATTAGCTCTAAAGTGAGCTTCTTGAGATCGTTTACGTCACGTTTCATATCGAATAGAACCTTATATAAAATCTCACGTTCACTGCTAAAATCTCCTTCAGACTTCTTGGTGTTTACAACCGCAGGAAGGTTGGCACCCATATCTGGCAAGTAATGGCGCAGTGTTTCGTAATTGATGCTTCTATTTTGTTCTAAGACTGAAACCTGTTCAGCTACATTTCGTAACTGACGAATATTTCCGCTCCAACGATATTTTAATAATAAATCGGTGGCAGCTTCATCCAAACGAATGGTTGGCATTTTATATTTTTGCGCAAAATCTGAAGCAAACTTTCTAAATAACAGGTGAATGTCTTCGCTACGAGCTCTTAGCGCTGGAAGATTAATTTCTACAGTGCTTAAACGATAATAAAGATCTTCTCGAAATTTTCCTTTATTGATTGCTTCTACCATTTTCACATTGGTAGCCGCAACAATACGTACATCTGTTTTTTGAATCTGAGAAGATCCCACTTTTAAGAACTCTCCATTTTCCAAAACACGCAGCAAACGCACTTGAGTTGGAAGAGGTAGTTCACCCACTTCATCTAAGAATATTGTTCCACCATCTGCTACCTCAAAATAACCGCTTCTCGTAGAAGTAGCTCCTGTAAAAGCCCCTTTTTCGTGACCAAAAAGTTCACTATCAATAGTTCCTTCTGGAATCGCTCCACAGTTTACGGCAATATATTTTGCATGTTTTCGGTGCGACAATGAATGTATAATTTTTGGAATACTTTCTTTTCCAACGCCACTCTCTCCAGTCACTAAAACAGAAATATCTGTAGGAGCAACCTGTACCGCTTTTTCCACTGCACGGCTGAGTTTAGGATCATTCCCTATAATTCCAAATCGTTGTTTTACTGCTTGAATGTTCTCCATTGTTTCTTTTTAATTGTTACTGCTATATCCAACTGGTTCCCCAATTAGTGTAGCACTTGTACAATCTGCTATTTTTACCATTACAAAATCACCTAATTTGTAGCTTTCCTTCGGGAATACTACAACCAGACTTTGAGGGTTTCGACCACTCCATTGGGCATCACTCTTTTTCGACTCGCGCTCTATTAATACCTCTACCGTTTTTCCCAGAAATTGGTTGGTGCGATACGCACTGTGTTTTCTTTGTGCATCTACAATTTCGGTAAGGCGTTGTTTTTTAATTTCTTCAGGAATGTCGTCCTTGAGTTTACGTGCTGCCGTGGTTCCGGGTCTTTCTGAATATTTAAACATAAAGCCAAAATAGTACTTCACATATTCCATTAAACTCAATGTGTCTTGATGATCTTCTTCAGTTTCAGTAGGGAATCCAGTAATCAAGTCTTGGGAAATACCACAACCCGGAATGATTTCATGAATTTTATCAATCAACTCAATATATTCTTCTCGTGTATGTTGACGGTTCATCTCTTTTAAGATGCGTGTGCTTCCACTTTGAACAGGCAAGTGAATATAATTACAGATATTTTGATATTTAGCAACGGTGTGCAAAACATCTTCGGTCATATCCTGTGGATTTGACGTAGAAAATCGAATTCTAAGTTTGGGTTGGGCTTCAGCTACCATTGCTAGTAAACCTGAAAAGGACGTTGCTGTAGCCTTTTCCATTTCCGAAGCATTTTTAAAATCTTTTTTCAGTCCACCACCATACCACAAATAACTATCCACATTCTGTCCTAGAAGTGTTATTTCCTTGTATCCTTTTTGCGCAAGATCATTTATCTCCTCCAAGATACTCCGTGGATCTCGACTGCGTTCTCTTCCACGGGTAAACGGAACCACGCAAAAAGTACACATGTTGTCGCAACCACGTGTAATACTTACAAGCGCATTAATGCCATTGGTGCCTAAACGAACAGGAGAAATATCACCATAAGTTTCGTCTTTTGATAATACCACATTTACAGCATCCCGTCCAGCATCAATTTCTTTGAGTAAATTAGGAAGATCTTTGTAGGCATCTGGGCCTACCACCATATCAACGATCTTCTCTTCGTCCAAGAATTTCTCTTTGAGGCGTTCTGCCATACACCCTAAAACGCCCACTTTCATACTAGGGTTTATTCTTTTTATGGCATTGTATTTTTCTAAACGTTTACGAACTGTTTGCTCTGCTTTATCACGAATGGAACAGGTGTTTACAAGAACTAGATCGGCTTCCTCAAGTTTGGAGGTGGTATTAAAGCCTTGATTCACTAAAATTGAGGCAACTATTTCGCTATCGCTAAAATTCATTTGGCAGCCATAGCTTTCAATATATAGCTTGCGCGTATTTTCGGCCTTCGATTCTAGGGAAAGAGCGATTCCTTGTTTTGTTTCGTCAATAATCTTTTCTTCCATATCCTAATCTCAAAACTGACTAGTGATAAATAGTAGTCAATTAGCGTGCAAAGTTACAATTAAATTGTCGATTATGACAAAGTGGCAGATTTCTTTTTTGTAATTTTATGGGCTAACACATAACCTGAGAGACTATGAATAACGGTATATTTGAGAAAATAGAAGAGGCAAACACCCCAAATTTTGGTAACATTCTCTCTAAAAGTTTTGAACTCTTCAAAAAAGTTTGGGAGCAAGCTTTATATCATGTGCTAATAACAATGGTTGTGGTTATCCCCATGATTCTCGTGATATATGTGCCTTATATACTATTTATGTTTTACGGAATGGAGTATGATAGTTATGGGTACTACCAGGAGCCAGACTTTCTTCAGTACCTTCCATACATAGCACTATATGCCTTACTAGTGTTTTTGGTTGTGTTTCTTGGGCAGACGGTTGTCTTTGGGGTTACCGCGCACTTTTTGCAAGTTTTGAGAAAGGCTGACACTGGTTCCTCTGAAGAAATTGGCGGATACTTTGAGTTTGTTAAAAGAGATTTTAAAAAACTACTGATGCTTTCTTTGGCCTCGGTAGGCATTATGATGTTGGCGGCTTTGTTATGCTATTTGCCAATTTTCTATGTCATGGTTCCTTTACAATTGGTAGTTGTTTTTTATGCTTTTCAGCAGGAGCTTTCTGTGAGTGATATTTTAAAGGCTAGTTTTAAACTGGGAAATAAGTTTTGGATTATTATATTCGGACTTGTCATTATTTCTTCAATGATTGCACAGGTGGGAATTCTACTCTGCATTGTTGGCGTTTTTTTTACGGCCTATTTTGTACATGTTCCCATGTATTATGTGTACAAGGATACAATTGGTTTTGAGGATGTTCTAGACGAAATTAAGGGAGTGGGCTCTCTATAATATTGAATCGCTCAGGGCGTTAATTACAGGCTAATTTTTGGATAAAGAAAGAACTTAAAAAAAAAATCACATACTTTTGTAACCCAAACGAAAAAACTATGGCCAAGAATTTAGTGATTGTTGAGTCCCCTGCAAAAGCGAAAACCATTGAAAAATTTTTAGGAAAAGATTTCAAGGTTTCTTCTAGCTTTGGGCATATTGCAGATCTACCCTCTAAGGAGTTAGGAGTGGATGTCGATGGAGACTTTACGCCAAAATATATAATATCAAGTGATAAAAAGGCACTGGTAAAAGAGTTGAAATCACTTTCAAAAAAGGCCGAAATGGTTTGGTTAGCAAGTGATGAGGATCGAGAGGGGGAAGCCATTGCTTGGCACCTTGCAGAAGAACTTGGTTTAAAGGAAGACAAAACCAAGCGTATTGTTTTTCATGAGATTACCAAATCTGCTATTCTTAAAGCGATTGAAAATCCACGGCAGATAGATTATAACTTAGTAAATGCGCAACAGGCACGTCGTGTATTAGATCGACTCGTGGGATATGAACTGTCCCCAGTATTGTGGAGAAAAGTAAAGGGAGGTTTGTCTGCTGGTCGTGTTCAGAGTGTTGCAGTGCGTTTGATTGTTGAAAGAGAAAGAGAAATCGAAGCTTTCACACCAGTTCGTTCATATAGAATTGATGCTGAGTTTATTACTTCGGAAGGAAATAAATTTAAAGCGAAACTGCCAAAGAATTTTGAAACTGAGGTGGCTGCGCGTGAATTTTTGAAAAAAAATGTAAATGCGTCTTATAAGGTTTCAGATTTAATTAAAAAGCCCGCTAAAAAATCTCCGGCTGCACCATTTACAACTTCTACATTACAGCAAGAGGCTGCAAGGAAACTATATTTTTCAGTTGGGAAAACAATGACGATTGCGCAACGATTGTACGAAGCCGGTCTCATTACCTATATGAGAACAGATAGTGTAAATCTCTCGAACGATGCCAAGGAAGCCGCTGAGAAGGAAATATCAAATCAATACGGAAGCGAGTATAGCAAACCTAGAAATTATAAAGGGAAATCTAAGGGAGCTCAAGAGGCTCATGAGGCTATTCGTCCAACAGATATGTCGCGTAAATCTATTGATGGAGATTATGACCAAGGACGTTTGTATGATTTGATTTGGAAGCGAACCATTGCCTCTCAGATGAGTGATGCCCAATTGGAGCGCACGAATGTGAAGATTGGGATAAATGGTTCGGAAGCTATTTCAGAACATTTTACTGCCAATGGAGAAATGATAAAATTTGATGGTTTCTTAAAAGTGTATTTGGAAGGAACTGATTTTGAAGAAGAGGAGCAAGAAGGTATGTTACCAAAACTTACTGTCGGCAATCCTTTGGATAATAAGTATATTACTGCTACCGAAAGATTTACCCGGCCGCCGTATCGATTTACAGAGGCCTCTTTAGTGAAGCAATTAGAAGAATTGGGGATTGGTCGACCTTCTACTTATGCACCTACTATTTCCACAATTATTAATCGTAATTATGTTGAAAAAGGAACCATAGAAGGAGTTGAGCGTAAGTATTTGCAACTTACATTACAAGAAAATGGGATAGAGGACAACACCTTAACCGAGACTATTGGGTCTGACAAAGGTAAACTGGTGCCAACAGATATAGGATTAATTGTTAACGACTTTTTAGTCGAGCATTTCTCAAGCATTTTAGATTATAATTTTACTGCAAAAGTAGAGCAGGATTTTGATGATATTGCAGATGGAAAAGAGGAATGGAAACAAATGATGAAGGATTTCTACGGAAAGTTCCACCCTCGTGTTGAAGATGTTTCGGCAAATGCAGAACGAGAAAGTGGTGAACGAACTTTGGGAGAAGACCCAGTGAGTGGAAAACCTGTACTGGTGAGACTAGGGAAATTTGGCCCAATGGCACAAATTGGCGCGCCAGATGATGATGAAAAGAGATTTGTCAGTTTAAGACCAGATCAACAGTTACACCTAGTGACTTTTGAAGAAGTCATGGACTTGTTTAAACTCCCTAAAAGCCTCGGTGTTTATGATGCAGAGGAGGTTGAGGTTAGTAATGGTCGTTTCGGTCCGTATATACGTTTTGGAAAAAAGTTTATTTCACTTCCAAAGGGGATGGATCCATTAGAAGTGGACATGGAAACTGCAAAGGAACTTATTGAGGAAAAGAAGCGAGCAGATGCTCCAATATATGTTTATGAGGATTTACCGGTGCAAAAGGGAACCGGAAGATTTGGCCCTTTCATAAAGTGGAATAATATGTTTATTAACGTAAACAAGAAGTATGACTTTGATAATCTTTCTAATGCAGATATAGAACAACTTATAGAAGATAAGAAGCAAAAGGAAATTGACAAATTGATTAACGAATGGCCAGATGAAGGTATCCGACTTGAAAAAGCACGCTGGGGTCGTTTTAATTTAATTAAGGGTAAGACGAAAATAGAACTGCCTAAAACTACAAAGGCTGAGAAAATAACCTTAGAGGAGGCCCTTGCTATTATTGAAAAGAAAGCACCAAAAAAGAAAAAAGCTGCTAAAAAGAAAGCGGCTACTAAGAAAAAATAATGATCGATTTTCTTTCCCCTTTATCTAAATCTGTTCTCGCCCATAGAGAGGTTTTACCTGTTGGAGTTTTAGGGAAACAAGTTAAATTACATAGTAAACACGGAGAACTTCCAGATTTAAAAGGTGTAAAGTTCGCTATTCTAGGAATCAAAGAGAATAGAAATGACATTGATTATATTGGTGGCGAGGTCTGTTTTGAGGCTTTCAGAAAAGAGTTTTATTCACTATATCCAGGGAATTGGACGCACAAAATTGTCGATTTAGGAGATATTGAAAATGGCGTGACTGTCGAAGATACTTGTTTCGCGGTTAAGACAGTTGTTGAGGCGTTGCTTAAGAAAGGTATTATTCCGCTTATCCTTGGTGGTAGTCAAGACTTGGTATATGCGCATTATCGTTCCTATGATTCGCAAGAAAATATGGTGAATCTCGTAAATGTTGATGCGAAGTTTGATTTAGGTGACGCAGAAGCAAATATTTCGAATCATTCATATATTGGAAAAATCATTGTAGACGAACCTTATAATCTTTTTAATTATAGTACTCTAGGGTATCAATCTTTTTTAAATCCTCCAGGGGAGATATCGTTAATGGAAAAATTATATTTTGATGCTTATCGATTAGGAGAAATTACCAGCGATATTACTATTGTTGAGCCTATTATGAGAGATGCGGATATGGTTGTGTTGGATGTGAATACAATAAAAAGCGCAGAAATAAGTTATAAGAATGCTATAAGTCCTAATGGATTTGACGGTCGAGAAATATGCGCTATTGCTCGTTATGCTGGCATCAGCAACAGAGTATCTTCTTTTGGAGTTTATGAGTTGAAGAATTTCAATGAGGTTAGGAGTGGTGCTATGTTGGTTGCCCAAATACTTTGGTATTTTATAGAAGGAGTGAATTTTAGGATTGCAGATGACGCTTTTCAGGATGAAAAGCGTTATAAAACATATAAAGTGCCAATCGACGACGAAGTTTTAGTGTTCAAAAAGAGCAATGAAACTGGGCGTTGGTGGATAGAATTACCATTTATTTTAAATGTTAATAATAAATTAAAAAGTAAAACGTTATTACCTTGCACTTATGGCGAATATTTGAGTGCGTGTAATCAGGAGATTCCTGAACGGTGGTTTAAGGCCCGCCGAAAAAACGAAGTATAATCAAACAAAGAACTGAAGAAGTTTTAAGGGTTTTTTAAGAAAACTTTTGTTTTTTCGAATTTTTAATAATAGGTTTACGCCCTTGAATCTCGAAAATTTAACCTAAATACCTATGAAGAAGTTTATTGCATTTACTGCGATTATTGCCTTTTTGTACAGCTGTAACTCTGGAGACAGAGGAGAATTAGTTGGAGCAAAAGGCAAAAAATGGTATCCCGAAAAGCCTTACGGAATGACTCTTATCCCAGGTGGATCTTTCATCATGGGTAAGTCTGATGACGACTTTGTTGCCGTCAATGATGCCCCAACAAAGACTGTTACTGTTCGTTCCTTTTATATGGATGAGACTGAAATTACAAATGCCGAATACCGTCAATTTGTAGAATGGGTTCGTGATTCAACGGTTCGTTTGAAGCTCGCTATTATTGCAGATGAGGTTGGAGCTACACCAGGAGATGGTGGTATTGGTGATTTCTCATTTGTAGATCAGGAAAACGAAGAAATGTCTCCTTATGACCAGTATATGTATGATAATTACTATGGTTTAGGTGAAGATTTCTATGCTGGACGTAAAGTAAATAATGATGTTGACCTTCTTTGGGATACTGCTGAATATCCAGATGAATATTATGTGGAGGTAATGGATAGCATGTATATTCCTGCTGAAGAAGCATATAATGGGGAACGTACCATTGATGTAAACAAATTATTGTTCCAGTATACTCATATGGATATTGAATCTGCTGCCAGGGACAAGACCAAAAGAAGAAAAGACTTCATTAAAAAAGATACTGTAGCAATTTATCCGGACACTACAGTTTGGATTAAAGACTTTAATTATTCTTATAATGAGCCAATGCACAATGATTATTTCTGGCATGAGGCTTACGGAGATTATCCTGTAGTGGGAGTAAACTGGAAACAGGCCAAAGCATTCTGCGCATGGAGAACACTGTACAAGAATTCATATCAGAAAGCTAAAAAACGTAATCATGTTAATACGTTCCGTCTTCCAGGTGAAGCGGAGTGGGAGTATGCTGCACGTGGTGGATTAGCATCTGCAACCTATCCTTGGGGAGGTCCTTATGCGAAGAATGATAGAGGATGTTTTATGGCTAACTTTAAGCCATTGCGTGGAGACTATGCTGCAGATCAAGCACTTTATACAGTAGAAGCTAATGCATACGAGCCTAACGATTATAACCTATATAATATGTCTGGTAATGTGGCAGAATGGGTTGCATCATCATATGATCCAGCATCATATGAGTATTCATCCACTATGAATCCTAACGTTAATGACGTTACAAATGCTCGTAAGGTGGTTCGTGGAGGTTCTTGGAAAGATGTTGCTTATTTCCTTCAAGTGAGTACTCGTGACTATGAATATTCAGATTCTGCAAGAAGTTATATTGGCTTCAGAACAGTGCAGGATTATATGGGAACAGATATCACAATGAATAAGAATTTTGGAGACGCCCGTTGATCTATTTAAATAAACTAAAAACTTAAACTAAAACTTAAAACTATTGTATTATGGCACAATCAAGATCATCTAAGAAATTATTTAACATGGCCTATGGCCTTGGAGCATCTATTGTAATTTTAGGAGCTTTGTTTAAAATTCTTCACTGGGAATTAGGACCGCTTAATGGTGGAATCCTTTTGGCAGTAGGACTTATTACTGAAGCTATCATTTTCGCAATCTCTGCTTTCGAGCCGGTAGATGATGATTTAGATTGGTCTCTAGTATATCCAGAATTGGCTGGAGGTATGGCTGGCGATAAGAAAAAACAACCAGAAGACGCTCAAGGATTATTGTCTAAAAAATTAGACGAGATGCTTAAAGGTGCAAAAATTGATTCAGAATTAATGAATAGCCTTAGCGATAGCATCCGTTCTTTTGAAGATGCTGCAAAAGGAATGGCGCCTACAGCTGAAGCAATGAGTTCTACTAAGAAATACAGTGAGGAAATGGCATTGGCTGCTGCTCAAATGGAATCTTTAAATAGCTTGTATAAAGTACAGGTTGAGTCTACTAGCCGTCAGGCAGAAGTACAAGAGCGTGTAGCTGAAAAAGCTGAACAATTAAAATCTCAAATGCAACATTTAGCTACTAATCTTTCTTCATTGAACGGCGTATATGGTGGTATGTTATCTGCAATGAGTTCTAAGAACTAAGAATAGTTTTCAACTAAATATTAATCCTTAAACAAGAATTAAAATGGCAGGAGGAAAACTATCCCCAAGACAGAAGATGATTAACCTAATGTATTTGGTTTTCATCGCGATGTTAGCATTAAATATGTCGAAAGAAGTATTATCTGCTTTTGGACTATTGAACGAGAAAATTGAAAAGGCCAATACCGATACGGCAACAAGAAACCTTGCATTTATGGGTGGATTGGAGACTAAAGCGAGTGATGAGCCTGAACAATATGGTGCTGTGCTTTCAAAAGCACAAGAGATTGATGTAATCTCGAATGATTTAGATAACTACTTGACATCACTTAAGAGCATGTCAATAGAGGGTTTAGAAGATGCTTCAGATTATGAAGTAATGGATACTCCAGATTTCTTTGATCGTCGTTTTTTTAATGCAGACAAGTATAAGACAGAAGGTCAAGAGTTTGTTGATAAAATTAATGATTACCGTACGAAATTGGATAAAGTTTTTGCAGATATAGCAACAGATACAACCTTATCTAAACAAATTACGGGACTAGAGGATATCAAGAAATCTATTAATGAGAACTTCAGTACTGGAGAAGTAATTAACCGAGATGGTAAGAAAGTTGATTGGTTACGTTACAACTACGAAGGTTTTCCTTTAGTGGCTTCTTTAACCAAATTGACACAAATCCAAGCGGATATTAAGACAACTAAGAGTGAGTTGTTAGGGAAAATGCTTTCGGGAAAACAAACAGCAGCATTATCTTTTAGTAATTATTCTACTTTAATGGAGGCTCCAAAGTCTGCTTATTATTCAGGCGAGCGATTTGACGGTTCAATTGTATTGGGACGTACGGATGCCAGCACAAAGCCAAAAAGAGCTGAATTGACTTTGGATGGTAGGAAACTTGCAGAAGGAACAGATTATACTTTTGAAGGAGGTAAAGTGAAAATGAATGTTGGGGCTGGAAGCCCTGGAGATCATAAGATTGAAGGATTCTTGTATTATGGAGAAGGTGGAGAAGAAACTGAGGTGGAAGTGAAAAGTGCATTTGCAACAATTTCAATGCCTAATGCTGCGGTGATTGCAGCAGATAAGATGAACGTGGTTTATCGTGGTGTTGTAAACCCTATGACAATTTCTATTCCGGGTATTCCAGATAATAAAGTAACAGCTCGTGGAACTGGATTGTCACCTATAAGTGGTAGTAAGTATAGTATGAGCCCTGGAGCAGGAAGAACAGTGTCAATCACGGCTAGTGGAACTTTACCAGATGGTAAACCCGTTAGCTCGAGTGTCGAATTCCGTATTAAGGATATTCCAAGACCAACTGGAACCATTCGTGGTGAAGATGGTGACGGAGGGGCTGTTAAGATGCAGCGTGAGGGTTTAACGAAATCATCAGTAGGTGCTATGCTATTAGATTTCGATTTTGATCTGAAACTTCAAGTTACTGGATTTAGCTTTAAAGTTTCTGGACAACCCACTATTAAATGTAATGGGCGTAAATTAAGCTCACAGGCGACGGGAGCTTTGAGAAGAGCTAAGCGTGGAGAAACTGTACAAATATTTGATATTACGGCTAAAATTGCCTCAAACTCAGGATATAAATTAAAGAAAATATCTCCTGTGTTTATAGAATTGACAAACTAGTATAAAATCTATTTTATGAATTTGAAAAATGTTGTTTTAAGTGTTTTAATGTTAGGAATGATTAGTGCGCAAGCTCAAGTCAATATTCTTAATGCTACAACACCTGAAGAAATAGGGATCAGGACTGAAGAACAGATTGCCTATGATAATGACGTGCCGCTTCCATACGGTTATACCGATGAGCGTGATGTGTTGTGGTCTAAAACTACTTGGGAGATTATCGATCTTGATGAAAGAGTGAATTTTCCTTTGTACTACCCAATTGACACAAACAACATTGGTGCAGAAAGACGTTCATTGTACGATGTTCTTGTAAAGAATATTAAGAGCGGAAAGATTGAAAATGTATACGCAGATTCATATTTTACAGAAAAGCGAACTTTAAATGACCTAGATGCATCTTTAGTATATAGAGATACTACAGATTTAGGTATTGAGCAATTCAATGCAGAAGGATTTGTAAGCGATGAGTACATTCGTGAGTTTACATTGGATGCTGCAGATATTGAAGAGTGGAGAATTCGCGGTTATTGGTATCTTGATAAGCGTCAAGGAGAATTGAAGTATCGTTTATTGGGTATTTGTCCTGTTGCTGGTGAAGCACGTTCAAAAGCCTTTGAGGATGATGGTTTTGATAGTAGAGTTGAATTGTTTTGGGTTTGGTTCCCAGGAACACGAGAAGTGCTGCATAAATCGAAAGCATTTAATAGAAGAAATACATCACAACCTATCTCTTACGATCATTTGTTAAACTCAAGACGTTTCCATGGTGTTGTTTACAAAGAAGATAACGTACAAGGAGATAGAGGAGTTAATGAATACATTAATGACAATGCTTTGATGCAACTCCTAGAATCTAACAGAATTCAAGAAGTCATTAGAAATATAGAAATAGACCTCTGGAATTACTAGAGCTCGTTTAAATATACCTTGTTGTAGAACCCTCCTTTGCGAAAGCTTTGGAGGGTTTTTTCTTTGACCTTTGTAGTTTGAGCCAATGAGATTGTCTCTATCTTTGTTTCGTGAAACAGGTTGACTACATAATAGTTGGATTGGGAATTGCTGGGCTTAGCTTATGTGAACGCTTGGAGGAGCATGATAGGGGTTTCATTGTGATCGATTCAGGGCCTAATATTGCGACTGAAGTATCTGGCGGGGTTTTTAATCCAGTTGTTTTAAAACGATTCACGATAGCTTGGAAAGCAAAAGAAGAGATGGCGAAAAGCCTTTTGTTTTATAAGGAACTTTCTATTAAATTGGGAGTATCTATTGTAAATGATACTTCTGTACTTCGTATTTTGAAAAGTGCGGAAGAACAAAATGACTGGGTTGTTGCCAGTGATAAAATAGAACTAGCTCCTTACCTTTCATCGGAAATTGTTAAAAATGAGAACCCAAGCGTACGGGCTCCTTTTGGCTTCGGAAAGGTAAAAGTGGCTGGTAGAATATACCCTTCAGAATTACTGAAGGCCTATAGAGCATATCTTCAAAACAGAGATTTGTTGATTCCAGAAGGATTTGAACACGAGCTTCTTTCAGAAACCAACAATAGAATTATTTATAAAGGTATTTCAGCAAAAAAAATAATTTTTGCGGAAGGGATTTCAGGATTAAAGAACCCTTTTTTTCCAAAGGGGCCTTTCCTCGATGGGAAAGAATACTTTGTCGCCAACAAGGGAGAGTACGTAATTATGAGGGCACCCAGGTTGAGGCTCGAAACAATGGTCAAAGGTCCAATCTATATTATCCCCTTAGGTGAGGATTTATATAAGGTTGGAGCATCGTATAAGCGGGAAGATACTACACTTGATATCACCCATGAGGCTAGGGAAGATATATTGAGAAAGTTACGAAAAATGATTCTTTGCGATTTTGAAGTAGTTTCTCAAGAGGTGGGAATTAGACCAACGACCAAAGATCGTAGACCTTTATTAGGATCGCTTGTTGGACATCCAAATAAGGTGTTTTTTAATGGCCTAGGTACTCACGGAATAATGAATGCTCCCTTTCTTTCAAGAATTCTTTATAATCACTTGGAAAACGATTTGGAGTTGCCCAAAGAAATGGACATTAAGAGATGTAAGTAGATCTTACATTTTTGATTTGTCAAACTTAAAGAAGAAATTGATCCAAATATTCCTCGAAACACGTAGAATTAATGGCAAAAGAACAATTAGCGCTAGTATAATTGCAATGAACGTTTTGTTTCTATCCAAACCCATAAAGAAATAAGTAATTATAAAAACTGCTAAGGCAATCGCAATTCCAACTGGATAGCTTACATACATTGCGCCATAGAAGAAGGAGGGTTCAATCTTAAACTTTACATCACAATGCGGGCAATAAGCGTGCATTTTTAGGGTTTCCGAAATTTTATAAGCGTTACGCGTTTTATACATTTTTCCTGTATGACACACTGGGCAGGTACCGCTCACAATACTGTATAGTTTAGTGTTATTAAGTAATTTCATTTGATACTTTTATTGCACAGCAAAATTAAGCATCTTTGCAAAATATTAAGGTCACAATTGTTATATAAATGCTAAATATCCATAATCTTTCCGTGTCTTTTCAAGGAGACTATTTGTTTGAAAAAATCACCTTTCAATTGGCCGCAGGTACACGTGTTGGATTGGTGGGTAAAAACGGTGCTGGAAAATCCACCTTATTAAAGATTATATCCGGGGAACAGGAATACGATGAGGGTGCAATTGCGACCGATAAGGAAACTTCTATTGGTTTTTTAAAGCAAGACATAGATTTTGAAATTGGACGTACAGTTCTTGAAGAATCGTATGAGGCATTTAAGGAGATAAAATCTTTAGAGAAGCAACTCGAGAAAATTAATGTTCAGTTGGCCGAACGAACGGATTATGAAAGTGAGAGCTATCACGATCTAATGGTAGATTTGAATGAAGTCCAGCACCAGTATGAAATTCATGGAGGTTACAACTATCAAGGAGATACCGAACGAATTTTACAAGGTCTAGGGTTTCAGCGAGAGGATTTTATTAAGCTTACAGAAACGTTCTCTGGGGGATGGCGTATGCGTATTGAACTGGCAAAGTTATTGCTTCAAAATAATGATGTTTTACTTCTAGATGAGCCTACTAATCACTTGGATATAGAATCCATATTATGGTTGGAGGATTTTTTGAAAAATTACCCAGGAGCTGTAGTAGTAGTATCCCACGATAAAATGTTTTTGGATAATGTCACGAATCGTACCATTGAAATTTCCCTTGGAAAGATTTACGATTACAACAAACCTTACTCTAAGTATTTAGTTCAGCGTCAGGAATTGAGGACTCAGCAGTTGGCTTCTCAGAAAAATCAACAGAAGCAGATTGATCAAACAGAAAAATTGATTGAAAAGTTCCGCGCTAAGGCAAGTAAGGCGACGATGGCACAATCTCTTATTAAAAAGTTAGATAAGATTGATCGTATCGAAGTAGATGAAGATGATAATAGTGTAATGACGCTCCATTTTCCCGTTTCAATTACACCTGGAAAAATCGTAATTGATGCCGATACAGTTTCCAAGAGTTATGGGGATAAAGAAGTTTTAAGAGGTGTTGATTTGGTGGTTGAGCGGGACAGTAAGATTGCTTTTGTTGGACAGAATGGGCAAGGGAAATCTACGCTGGCCAAGATTATCGTTAACGAAATTCCTCACAGGGGAACGATGAATTTGGGACATAATGTGCAGATTGCTTATTTCGCACAGAATCAAGCCGATTATCTTGATGGGAGTAAAACTGTATTGGACACTATGATTGATGCGGCCAATGAAAAGAATAGAAGTAAGGTTAGAGATATTCTGGGGTCTTTTTTGTTTCGAGGAGACGAAGTGGAAAAATATGTTCGAGTGTTGAGTGGAGGAGAACGGAATCGTTTAGCGTTGGCTAAGCTCTTGTTGCAGCCTTTTAACGTATTGGTAATGGATGAGCCTACCAATCACCTTGATATTAAATCTAAGAACGTCTTAAAGGATTCTCTAAGAAAGTTTGAAGGTACATTGTTGTTGGTTTCTCACGACCGGGACTTTTTACAAGGATTGACCAATAAGGTTTATGAGTTTAAGGATCATAAAATTAAGGAGTACCTTGGAGATATCGATTATTTCTTGGAACAACGAAATCTTCAGAATTTGAGAGAGGCTGAGAAACGTACGGTTGTTTCTTCAGAAGCTAAAATAAAAACAACTTCTAGCAAAGAAGATTATCAGAATCAGAAAAAGCAAAAATCCCTTACCAATAAACTTAGCAAAACGGAAGCTGCCATTAACAAATTAGAAAGAGAGATTAAAGAGATAGATGTGGAACTGGCTGTTAACTACAACAAGACTATTGCAGCGCTAAATTTCTTTGATAATTACCAAGCTAAAAAAGACAAACTTGCGCAGCTGATGCAGGAATGGGAGGATGTTACTATGAAACTAGAAAGTTTCGCATAACACCGAAAATAGTTCTAAAAAGGGGGAAAACCCTGTCTTTTTGTATTGTTTTAAATTTTAACTTGCTGTTTACAAAGCGGTTGATCCTTAAAATAAAACAAATGAAAGACGAGAACATCTTTAAATTATGTATTACAATGGCCGGCGCCGTCTCGGCGGGAGCCTATACCGCCGGAGTGTTGGATTATTTAATTGAGACACTGGACCTTTGGGAGCAGGTGAAAACTAAAAATCGTACACTTGGGGAAAATCATTCCAATTATGATCACACTGTTCCTATGCATCAAGTAGAAATAGACGTGATTAGTGGATCTTCTGCAGGAGGAATTTCGGGTTCTTTGACGATGTTGGCATTAACCGATAAACATTTCAAAAGTTATAACCGAAATAACAAGGCCGGCGAGAATAACATTTTCTATAAAAGTTGGGTTGAGATGGCAGATGATGCCGATAGTGATACGCTGGAAAAACTACTTAGCGAAAATGATCTTAAGGAGTACGGAGAAGTGAAGTCCTTGCTCAATACTAAACCAATAGAAGTTATCGCCGATAGATCCTTAAAAATTCGTGAACAACGAGAAATGCCAAAGTACGCTTCAAAAAGTTTAGATGTAATTCTCACAACTACTAATTTGAGGGGTCTTAATTTTATGGTAGATTTTGATGACAGTGGAACTGGACCTCCAAAGGGTACAATTATTACAAATCATGGTGGGTTCCTACGATATAAATTAATGAACGACGAGTTTAAAGTTGGGATTCCGGAGAACAAAGACGATTTATATTTTGTATTGGATATTTCGCAAGAGAAACACATTCAATATTTAAAAGATGCTACGCTAAGCACTGCTGCCTTTCCAATTGGTTTGGAGTCAAGGGAGTTAAAAATTTCTTCAGAATACATAAAAAGATATCCAAGATATTTATTCAAAAGTGACAAAGGGATTACCGCTTTGCCTCCAGAGGGCGATATTTATACCTTTAATTCGGTAGACGGTGGTGTAATTAACAACGAGCCCTATGGAATTGCCTTAAAAGTAGTTAAAGAGAAGAATCCAATACACGTTGAAAAAGAGAAGTATGCCGTAATTATGATTGATCCTTTTCCAAATAAGGATCATGATGTTGAACAAACGGGAACTGGGATTATGGATATTGTAAGTGGGTTGGTTAAGTCACTTCGGAATCAGGTGATGTTCAATCAGGATGGAATATTGGATGCTTTAGATACCAGTGATCGAACTAAGTTTTTAATCGAGCCTATCCGAAAGGTAGAAATAAATGGCGAATGGGTGCGCCCAAAAAGTGAATTGGCATCCGCTCCTGTTGGAGGTTTTGCTGGTTTTTTGAATAAGGACTTTAGGAAACATGACTTTCAGTTAGGGCGTAAGAATTGCCAGAATTTTTTGCGCTATCATTTTGCACTTCCGCAGAATCAAGTTGGGAATCGGTTAGGAATTGAGGTTCCTGAAGTAGCCAAGGATCGTTTTGAGTACAGTTTACCTCCAAAAGACCCTCATGGAGAAAAGTACTTTCCTATTATTCCAGATATGCGTGTTATTAAAAGTTTTGATGAGCAATTGAATATGACGGACTATGGAGAAGATGCTAAAATACAACTGTTGCCATATCCTAAAGTATCTTTTAAAGATTTCGAAAAACGCTATAAAAAAATGATAAAAAGAAGAATAGGATATCTTGTAAAATACATGCTTAAATCAAGTTTCTTATCAAGTTTGGCGAATTTCTTTTATGTAAAAAAGGCAGGTTATAAATTTGTAAGTAAGGCATTGCGCAGTGAGTTTGGAGAAAATGGCTTACTAAAAGATGAGTAGTATGTTTGAACATTTTTTTCAATGCCCATACTGTTGGGAGGACATTTCTATGTTGTTGGATGTTTTTGTTTCAAATCAAAAGTACGTTGAAGACTGTGAAGTTTGTTGTAACCTCATTGAAATCACAGTCATTTTTGAGGAAGAAATGCTCATTTCTTTTTCTTCGGTTATGTTAGCCCATTGGCAAGCGAATAGAACTGCATGTTGATTCCCCTAAACCATCGGATTATCCACTTGTTGTTACTACCCTTGGAGATGCCATAAAGAAAAAAACGAATTGATCTGCGAATTCCCAAAACACAACTTGCACGAGCCTTTGGTGTAAATCCCAATAAAATATGGGAATGGGAAGATCGAGGTAAGAAATCACATCCAAGAGCAATGAAGAAAATTATAGATTGGCTTGGATATGTTCCCCCATTAGGAGTAGATAATACAACCTTGGGTGGTAAACTTTACGAGTATAGAATGAAATTCAGGTTAACCCAAAAGGATATTTCCTTGGATTTAAAGATGGACAATTTTAGGATTGTAAATATTGAAAATGGAAAAGCATTGAAAACAAAAAACATTGAAAAAATCAGAACTCTTTTAGATGGTAATATACCTGTAAAAAACAGCTCTGTATAATATAACTCAATTATGTAAAACTCATTCAAGATATTAAGAAGAAAAAAGGGAATAAAATACTCCCGCCGAAGCAGGAGTATAAACGTTCTTTGAAATTTTGATATACTTTTAAGATTTTATAAACTTCTTGGTAATAGAATGAGTTCCTATATTAATTTGTGCGAAATATAACCCCACAGGTAGCTCTGAAACGCTAATAGAGGGATTTGATGTCTCTTTTATTAGACTACCGTTTATAGAATAGATACGAACTGGACTTACTATATTAGACTGGACACAAAGTTGCGAGATATTGTTGTTACATAATTTAACTTTGAATTATGTCAAAACGCAAAAAGAATTACACTACATAATTTAAGACAAAGGCTGTGGAGCTAACTTACCTACAGGGTAATGTTAAGAAAGTATCTGATGAATTAGGGATTCCATATTCTGTCTTACATCGATGGAGAAAGGAATCTACCA
>CAJXZB010000012.1 GCA_913063405.1 uncultured Ulvibacter sp. | reverse complement strand
AATCCGCTTTATATTCACCACTACGTCCATCCGAATTCCTATTCAACTCCCTACAAACGGTTGATTTACTTGTGCCAGCCCTATCAGCAATAGCCGACCTAGACAACTTTTGTTTTTTGAGAATAGAAATTTCATACCTTTGAGACAACGTTAAATGCGACCTATATTTATATCTGCATTAGATAGTTCTATTTTTAAGCTTTCGTTATTCTCCTTAAAGTGCGTCCAACCATGGTTGTGAATAGGAACAGCTACAGCTGGGTTAAGCTTTTCTATAAAGAATCCTATAACTTCTCCAGAAATAAATTTTGGCAACCAATTTGGGGGATGTTGCGCTGGAGTTGTGGTAATCGTCAATATTGTATTATTCGGTAGGTAAATTTTGTATTGCTCCCAAGGTTTTAACCCTTTTCCATTTTTATGAGTTTTTCTAATTTTTTTGTTGATAAAATAAGAGGTGCAGATTTCGCTAACTCTCTACCTTTATCATCGAAATTATCTTTATGTTGAGGATGACTTAAAAGAATTAAATCTATATCCTTAAGAGAGGTTGAGTTTAATTTTGGGGTTGATGTTT
The DNA here is from genome assembly GCA_913063405.1 of uncultured Ulvibacter sp. Classification (GTDB taxonomy): domain Bacteria; phylum Bacteroidota; class Bacteroidia; order Flavobacteriales; family Flavobacteriaceae; genus Ulvibacter. Next base: position 91,268 of record CAJXZB010000012.1, on the reverse strand, counting down.
TTTAGAGATAGCTCCATAACCATGGTGATATAATTTTCCTGCATTATCTAATACTGGGTCTGTTAATATTTTAAAAAAACCTATTTCAATTAAGCAACAAGCTGTATCTATATGTGTTATTTTAATATTCATCTTTTGCGGATATTATGCAAGTTTATTTAGAAGTGTATCCAAATACTGATTTGTGTTATTACATAAAGACCTGTTAGCAACCATTTCTTCTTCTGTTTGAATGAATTCTCCTATTACAAGTTCATTTTCACAATTATCTATCATGTCTTTTAGAGATGCAGGAGTTGCTTCTAAATGAAACTGCAATCCTAATACCTTTTCGTTATAAAGAAAAGCTTGATTTTTACAAGCATCTGTTTCTAGTAGATGAATGGCTTTATTTGGCAAATCAAATGTATCTCCATGCCAATGTAAAACGGAGAAAACTTCAGGAAAACTTTCGAATAAATTATTATTTACTGCTTCAGAGGTTAATTTAACAGGAAACCAACCTATCTCTTTCTTTTTATTTGGATAAACTTCGGCGTCCAAAACGTGAGCAATTAATTGAGCTCCTAAACAGATACCAATAACTACTTTGTTTGCATCTACCATTGATTTTATAAACTTTTTTTCTTCAACTAACCAAGAATACTCATCTTCATCATTTATATTCATCGGTCCTCCCATAATAATTAACCAATCTATATCTTTTGGATTAGGGAAAATTATTTCTTCGAAAATTTTGGTGTGTGATAGTGAATAGTTATTGTTGTTTATCCAATTTTCAATATATCCTAAACCCTCAAAAGGAACATGTTGGATATAATGTATGCGTAGTTTACTCATTTAATGATTTTTGTTCATTCCAATAATAACTATCTGGATAAATTCTTTCTCCAAAAATGGCAGTTCCAACTCTAACGATAGTTGCTCCTTCTTCTATAGCGATCTCTAAATCACCACTCATTCCCATTGATAGCTCATTGATTTCAACATTTGGAATATTGAGTTGAATAACATCTTCTTTAATCTGTTTTAATAATTTAAAACATTTCCTCACTTCATCAGATTCAGAACTCAATAAACCTATGGTCATTAGCCCTTTTATATGGATACTTTTGAATTTTGCAACTTCTTTTATTAACTCAATGGCATTCTCTGGAGCTATACCAAACTTGCTGTCTTCATAAGAGGTATTTATTTGAATATACACATCTATCTCTTTCTCCTCAAATATGAGTCTTTGATGCAATTTTTCAGCAAGGGGAAGCCTATCTACAGATTCTATACAGCTAGCCCACTTTAAAACTTCTTTTATTTTATTGGTTTGTAAATGCCCTATAAAATGCACTTCTGGATTCCATTGTTTTACTGCGTTGCACTTTTGCTTGAGTTCTTGTACTTTGTTTTCACCCATTAAAGTTTCTCCTTGTTCCATAGCAATACCTATTCTATCAGAGTCAACAGTTTTAGTTGCCAATAAAAGACGTACTTCTTTTGGATTTCTATTCGCATGAGTACAAGCATTTTTTATTCGCTGTTGAATAGTCTGCAAGTTCTTTACTATCGTACTCATTAATCACGAAGGTATTTTATGTTCAGGGCAATCTATTTGAAGCTCTTGATTTTGTAGTTCTCTATTTAAAAGCCCGCAAAAATGTTCATTATTTTCGTTGTTATAATGATAACAGGTTAGACACATTCGCTGAATAGAAATAACATCATCTTTATTTAATTTATGAATGATATGTAATAGGTTTTTCAGAAATGCTCCCTGCAGATCATTGTCTATTGAGCCAACAGCAGCAACTAAAGAATTTGTAAAATAACTTGTCTTTTTAGCTATATTTCTTCCTTTTTGAGTTAATGCTATTGAATAACTTCTGGAATCATACATGTCGGGTATTTTTTTTAATAGCTCTTTTTTAATTAATACTTTTACTGAATCACTAATGGTGGGTTTGGTTAAATCAAATTCTTTTGCTAAAAAACTCACTTTTAGCATCTCTAGTTTGTGCGATAAACAAAATATCAGAATTTGTATCTGTATAGGGCTTATACCATATTTTTTACTTTCTTCCCAAAGTAATACTCTAACCGCTTTCGAAATTCTTTCTAGTGCCTGCGTAATTTTGTGATTTGTTAGACCTACATTCATAACGTTATATTTTTGCAGTTTGTAATCTAGTCTCTTCAGATAAGATGATTTGTTTTTTTATCCCTTTAAATACAATATCCTTTGCTTCAGCATAAGATATCTCATATATTTTTTTTATCTCTCTATACTCTTCGGGATAATTTATCAGTAACAAATTATAATAATTATCTAATTCATTATTTGTAGGCAATTCAAACTTTAATTTTAACTGAAACCTTCTAAGTAAGGCAGAATCAATTACCTCTTTATAATTTGTAGCTGCAATTAATATCGTATCATTGGGTAAATAATCTATTGATTGTATAATGGTATTGACCAGTCTTTTCATCTCACCAGAATCTTTGTGGTCATAACTTCTCATTTTACCTATTGAGTCAAATTCATCGATAAATAGGACAGATCTTTCTCTAGATGCTTTGCTAAAAAGACTAGTTATATTTTTTGCTGTCTCACCTAATCTAGATGATACCAGCCCTCCTAAACTTAAAATAATTATTTCTTTCCCTAATTTATCTGCAATTGCTTTTGCTGTCATTGTTTTTCCGCAGCCTGTATGGCCATAAAACAAAATTTTATTATCAATGGGCAAATCAAATTTTTTTAACTTTTCTATATGCTTAAATTCATTTAGAAATTGATTTATAGTACACTTATTCTGCGTGCTAAATTGAACTTCTTCGAGTGGGGTTGTTATCACTCTCCTTGAATTTATTATAAAATCATTCTCTGCCATCATATTAACATTTAATATGTAAAGTTAGCAATCCTAACATGATTAATAAAACTATTTTTGCAGAATATTATTGTTTTTGAAACTCATTTTGATTGTTAAGATTTTCAATATTCTGTTACCTCCAATAATTATTGGCTGCTGATATTGTTTGAAAATTTAATGCCACAATTTGAGAAGAAGCTAGTAACCCGTTAGCATCTTCAGAATAAACCGGTCTCAATTTTTTTAATATCTCTACATTTGGTTGTGTTGATTTAACACCCATTCTTGATAGTTTTATCGCTAATTCAAAACCATCTTGAGGTGTTTTTGTAATTAGAGTAGGTAACCATAATTCTGTATTTTCCATAATTTTAAAGTTTAATTATTAATATTAAATTGATTTATACAAACTGTTTAAGCTCGTTGGCTATTTCATCATATGATACATGGCCGAACCAATCGTTAAGTATCTCATATTCCGAATTAAACAACACAAAACTGGGAGTGCCTCTTAATTGATTTAGGGTAAATGTAAGTGCTACCTTATCTAACGACTTTATATAATCTACTATTCTATTTCTGACATTTATCCTTTCTGCTTTAGATAATTGATGAAAATTGAAATTGGTTTCACTAAATCCATTAATGACTTTCTCTATATCCTCTGGGCTATCTATACTTATTTTGTCCATAGCTATAGGGAAATCTAATGAGTAAGGTAATTTATCAAACCCTTGGTCTTTCATAAACTTTTTTGTCTCTCCAACCAACGTACCTCTTTCTATTAATTCTTTAGTATTCTCTAAAGTGTTTTTATCAAAATCTTCAAATACCGTTGATAGTGCTAAAAATGAAATTTCACTATTAAACTCATTATATAATTTATTATAAAAAGGAAGTGCATAAGAAAAACATCCAGGACAATTTACTTGAAATACAAGAAGAAGATTGAGTTTTTTAAGCTCAAACTCCCCTTGTAGTTGGTTATCAAAATGTAATTCTAGTTTTTTCATAATGATAGTTTTGTGATTAAGGTTTTAATTTATATCTAAATCAGTTAAATTAATTTGCAAAGCTTTAGCTACGCCTTTTCCATAATCTGGATCTGCTTTATAACAATTAGAGATATGTCGTTCTTGTATGAATTTTTCGGCACCTCCTACCGATCTTGCTGTATTTTCAAACAATACTTGTTGTTGCTCTGATGTCATAATTCTAAATAGGTTTCCTGGCTGTGTATAGTAATCATTATCATCTTCTCTAAAATCCCAATGATCTGCTGTTCCTTCCAATGCTAACGGTGGTTCGGCATATTGTTTTTGTTCTTGCCATTTTCCATAGCTATTAGGTTCATAATGAACTGTTCCTCCTCCATTTCCGTCTATGCGCATTGCACCATCTTTATGATGATTATGGAATGGGCATTTTGGTGCATTTACAGGAATTTGATAATGGTTAACTCCTAAACGATAACGTTGTGTATCTCCATAAGAAAATAGGCGTCCTTGTAACATTCTGTCTGGAGAAAAGCTAATACCTGGAACTACATTAGCAGGGTTAAATGCCGATTGTTCAACTTCTGCAAAATAATTTTCAGGGTTTTTGTTCAATTCTAAAATTCCCACATCAATTAATGGATAATCACTATGCGGCCATATTTTAGTTAAATCAAATGGGTTAAAACGATAATCTTTAGCATCTGCCTCTGGCATTATTTGCACTTTTACATTCCATTTAGGGAAATTTCCCTTTTCAATATTATCGAACAAATCACGTTGATGACTTTCTCTATCTTTTCCCACCAAAGATTCAGCTTCTTGATCTGTTAAGCATTCAATTCCTTGCGCTGTCTTAAAATGAAATTTAACCCAAGAACGTTCATTATTAGCATTAATAAAGCTAAATGTATGACTACCATAACCATTCATATGGCGATAACTTTTTGGAATCCCTCGCTCACTCATTGTCATTGTTACTTGATGAAGAGATTCTGGTAATAAGGTCCAATAATCCCAATTATTATTGGCACTTCTTAAATTGGTTTTAGGATCTCTTTTTACCGCTTTATTTAAATCAGGGAACTTATAGGGGTCTCTTATAAAAAATATTGGGGTATTATTTCCTACCAAATCCCAATTCCCTTCTTCTGTGTAAAACTTCATAGCAAAACCTCTAATATCACGTTCTGCATCTGCCGCCCCTCGCTCTCCAGCTACAGTAGAAAAACGTAAAAAAGTTTCTGTTTGCTTTCCCATTTCTGAAAATATCTTTGCCTTGGTGTACTTGGTAATGTCATGTGTTACAGTAAAAGTGCCGTAAGCTGCAGATCCTTTTGCATGCATACGTCTTTCAGGGATTACTTCTCTATCAAAATGTGCCATCTTTTCTAAATACCACACATCTTGTAATAACATAGGACCTCTTTTCCCTGCTGTTTGTACATTTTGATTTTCTGCAATTGGTTTTCCAGAAACCGAGGTTAGTTTGTTTTTTGAACCTTTCATGTTTTCTTTTTAATAAGTTAATGTTCTTGTAAAAGTAATTAGGGCCCCTACCATTATTTTATTTTTCTTATCTTTAGAATATATATTAGTATAATACTAATCTATAGTTACGCATTAAGTAATAGAAATTATTAATTGCTTTTAGCAATTTTCCATTTCAATAATGAAATATCCTTTTTCTTTAATCTCTTTTTCTACCTGTTCGGGAGCGGATTCCATATGACAGAAATTACATTCTTTTGTTGTTAATTGAAAATCTGGAATACCCTTTTCTTTTAGATATTCCTTTCCATATTTATAGGCGTTTTCTATTGAGTCATTGTCTTCAACAAGAATATCGAAATGCATTACTGTTTTATCTTTTTTTGGTACATATGTATCGTAAACTGAAACTTTCATATTATATTTCTTTTAATTTTTGGTTAATTATTCTATTTATAAACTATACTGAACTCCAAGCGTGAACGATTCTTTGCGTTTTAACTGAAAACCGTTTAGGTTTTGATATAATGGATTTTTAAACTCTAATCCAAAACGTAATCCTTTAACAATTTCATTAGGTAATAAAATGTTAAACCCAAGTACTCCATTAAAAAGCTCACCTCCAGTATTATTCGTATCAGCAGTAATGACCATCAATGGGTTTAAAGCTGGATTAGCACCTTTTATTGTTTCTATACTTTGCCCTTGTAACCTAGCTGAAACACTCAACCAAGAATTGATATTATAAGAAGTCCAACCGTTTATTTCGTATTGGTTACCTAAACGATAGTTGTTATCATTGGTTCCTGTTCGCAATGTAGAACGTCCTTGTAATCCAAAATTGAATTTTTCTGTTTCAAACAAGTATGTTAATCCAATTATTCCATCCCAAGTTCCACTACCTATTTGCATGGGGTAAGGTAATATTACAGTGTTAGGTGCCGAAACAGGAATTACATCTCTTTCTTGTATGCTACCTGTTGGAATAGAAATCCCTACTTCTGCATGCAATTTTGATGTCTCTTTATGAATTAATCTATATAGACCTTTTATTCTCGTATCTCCTATTCCAGAAGAATTTGTTGTAAATACACCGCCCATTCTAGTAACGTGATCCATTTCTTTAGATATATAACTAGACATTAATGCAAGTGTTAACTTATCTGTTGGTGCGTACATTACTCCAATCATATGCATATTCATTGGCATCCTTATCGGCGTCACCATATAATTTTCTAAAGCGGAAGCGAAAGGGACATCATCAGATCCCCTTTTCAAGTCTTCCATGTTCATATGCATATAACGATATGAAAACATCCATTCTCCTTTATTATGAGTATGATCTGCCATTATACCGATAGGAGCATGACTTCCTGGTTTTGAACTATGATGGCGGCTCTCGTTTTCCTTTTGGGAGTAAAGCTCAATAGAGCTCAATAGAGTTAAAAAAATTAAGAAATGTGTCTTCATAATAAATCTTTGGTTATTATTCTACAGTAAATATTCTAATTCCAGAATTATTAAACGGTCCAGGAATTGCTACTCCATTAGTATCAATAAGTGTAATTTCTATTTGATGTTCACCAACTTCAAGCCCTTCAATAATGTAAGCTTGCCACTTGTTTACGGTGAAACTATTACCATCCAAAGTAACTTTTACCTTATTCCCATTTTTAGACAACTCCGTATTAACTAGATAAAAATCTAAAAGGATTTGATTCTTTTTATCCTTTGAATATGTTCCTTTAGGACGGCTATAAAAAAGCATGGGGTCTTTTTTTAAATTAACCAATCGCTTAGAGTTTACACCTACTCGATATTGCTTTAAGACAAATGCATTTTTTGCTTTTACACTTTCGTGAAAAGAACGAGATAGAAAAGCAAGTACTAAATGTGAGCCTGATTCTAATCGAGCTTCGAAGTTAGGGTCATATTTTGCTTGATAAGGTCCATTATCAACAATAAAATGTATATGTTGCCCTTTAGAAGAATTAGCCAATAACTCGTTTTCCGACCCAGTGGTTTGCTCTCGGAGTCGATAATCAACCACTTCGTATTTAAATGCATTCGCTCCCGGCTTAATCTTACGATTTGGAGTTTTTAAAAGTAGTTTTGCATCAAAATACTTCGTCTCTGTCGTTTTAGAATAAACTTTGATTTTACCATTATCATAGATCAAACCATTTTTAATAGGAGTTGCGTCTTGAGAAAAGATCGAAAAACTAAACAACAAATAGTAAATAAATATTAAATTTTTCATTTTGTATACAATTAGAAAATGCAAGCAGCGATCAAAATTACACTGCTTGCATTCTTGATTATTATTATTAATTTTATCCTTTTACATCGGTTATGGATGCACCAAAATTTAGGTGAAGAACATTTCCAATTGGAGTTACCAATGCAGGTACAGATTCTATACCAGCTTTCTCAGCCTCAGAAATTCGCTCTCTTTCTTCTCCGATGTTTACAATTTCCACTTTATCATTTCCAATTAAGTCTACGATATCTCGCTCTGCACTAACGCAAACAGAACAACCCGCGTGATAAAAAATTGATTTACTCATACATTTACTTAATTTAATATTTATTTGTTTTTTACTGTATAAGGAAGAGATAAATCCCCTGATGCGACGCTATACACTGCATAAACACCTAACATCGGTAGATTTTCTTTTTGCCAATTTGTATTTACTTGCATATAAGCCGCAACACCATCAAAAGAAAACGTTTTTACGTTATTGATTCTAAATTTAGGAACGACTACCTTAATTGTGTTACTTCTTGTAACAACATTATATCCTGGAGAATCCATGTACATTGGCATACCTGGATTTATAGCAGGTAGTTTCACACTTTTGTCACTAGTATCATAAGTTTTTACGCTTAAACCACCAGGAACTCTTTCATCTTTTATTAGAACTACCCAATGCGGATGCCAGATGATACCGTCATTTGCATAATTAGCATCAAAATCTTCATCCCATAGAGGTGTATCATCAAAATCTGGGTGAGACGTCAAAGCAAGAGCTACGATTCCGTCAGTTTTTGAAAATCCTACATCTGATGATTTTAGATTTGTTGGAAATACATACCCTAAAACCGGAGCTCCATTAACACTGCCAACCGCCTTTGGTTTACTTTTACCAGCTTCACCTTTTACTTTAATTTCAAAGACGTGATGCTCTAAATCTGAATCATAAGTTACTTTTGCTTCAGTAATTTTTAAATCATCAGTAGATTTAAAACTCGGATCTTCATTTGTATCTTTCTGCGCTGAACATGACATAACAATTGTCATTAAAAATAGCATTGCTAAATTGTTTTTTAAAAATTTCATCTGTTTATTATTTTAATTATTATTAATTATATTAGTTAAAAGTAATCTTAATTATATTAGTTAAAAAATCATCCTTTTACATCGTCCATAGATGCACCGAAATTTAAATGTAATGCGTTACCATTAGGTGTAACTAAAGCCGGTACCGATTTAACTCCTGCTTTTTCAGCTTCAGAAATTCGATCTCTAACAACTCCAATGTTAACTATCTCTACATTGTATTTACCAACTAAGTCTACGATATCATGTTCTGCACTTATGCATACTGGACATCCTGCGTGATAAAAAATTGACTTACTCATAATTTATTTGTTTTTATATATCGTTTGGCTTTATTGCCGATACAAATATAGTTAGGAATCCTAACATATCAAACTATTTTTAATATTTTATTTCTAATCGACCATTTATACTTTGAAAACACCAGTAAAAACGGGCTTTACATTAGTTCAAAATATTTGTAAACTATTGTAAATTCGATCGGTTTATTAAGAAATAATGGTTTGATTACTGAAAATTATATGCATATGAACCTAGATTTCGCTAAATTTTATTATCCAAGTTCTTATATTCTAGAAAAATGATTTCGCGTTTTTGTTATTAGATTGTTCTCTTTTAGAATTATTATGGGGAGGAGATTATAAAAATTATTTAAAAAAACATAAAATCTCGGAAGACCAATTCAATATAATAAAAGAAGAAATGGTGTGCTACATAGGAAAGCAAAACTTTTTGCTTGATTACCATTTGTTTTAGGTATGTTTTAGGGAGTGTATCAAAAAAGCCCTCACATTTCTGTGAAGGCTTGATTTTTCTAGCAGCGGGAACTGGACTCGAACCAGTGACCTTCGGGTTATGAGTTGAACTAACACATCAACAGTAATTCATTATCTGAAAACAACATTTATTATTCATTATGTAAAATGCGTTTCTTTTCTAAAAGAAATCCTTCTGTCTCTACAATGTTTTCATCAGGAACACAGCAATCTACTGGACAAACCGCAGCACATTGTGGTTCGTTGTGAAAGCCCATACATTCTGTACATTTGTCTGGTACAATGAAGTAGTAATCTTCTTCAATTGGTCCTTGCAGCTTATCAGCATTTACAGTTTCTCCTTCAGCTAATATAGCATCTCCTTTTAAACTTGTGCCTTCAGAATATTTCCATTCATCGTCACCTACATAGATTGCATTATTTGGGCACTCTGGTTCACAAGCACCACAATTAATGCAATCTTCAGTTATAATTATTGCCATAATTTATGGCATTCAACCTAAATTAAATATTATAACAAGAATACTCGTTAAAACACTTACTGCCAATATATTAAATTGAGTCTTTCCTGTTTGTTGGGATAACACAGCGCCATTAAACCCCATACACAAAATCGTTACAAGAAAGAGTTCAATCATTTTTGGGGTGTCTGCAAGGTTGTTATTCATTAGAAGAAACATTACCGCTATGGAGCCTATACAACTTTGACCAAGAATTCCTATAGTTGCGTAACCAAAAATTCCCGAACTGTATTCATTCATTAAATTTTTATAAATCTTTGCAATCATTGTTATTTTATTTAAAATTGTTTCTAGTTTAAGAAAGAAGCTTTTCTTCAAGAGTTATTGCTCTTTGAAATAAAATGTTATTTTCTTTATGGATATGTAAATGAAGATCTTCTTCAAACTCTTGAAGCATCCCAAATGCTACTCTGTATGTATTACAACCATCTTTTGGAACTGTATAGTTATTAGATAAGCTTGCTATTTTCCTGAAAGCTTCACCTTCAAAATCGTGTTCTTCGTCCATTTTTCCAATTGGCGTTTTTATGGTTCCAAAGTGCGGTATTTCAAGTTCTAAATTGTCGCGCTCTGCTTTTGCCATCTTTTTTATAAAAGGAAACAAGATCAACTCCTCTTTTTTCATATGCATTACTAATTGCCCTGTTGCATCTCTAAAAATATCATTTATTTCTGCTAATTCTGGATGCTTTTCGCCGTGTGCTGATTCAATTTTATCTAGATATTGTTTTAGGACGGGAATCTTTTCTTCTACATAACCGTGATGCTTAGTTTCAATATGATCTGTGAGTTTATCTAACGGCCAGTTACGAAAATCTATATTTTGAATTTCGTTGTTTTTACTAAAGAATGCCTTTACAGATTTTAAGAGTTCATCAGCATCTGTAGCTGAAATCTTTTCTTTTTCGCAAGCATCTTCTATTGATAGTTGCCCGCCACAACAAAAATCGATATTATGTTGTTTAAAAATTTCAGCAGTTTTATAATTGTCAGCTACTATATCGCCAACGATACTTTGAGATGTAATTTTCATAATTATTGTTTTAAGTTATTATTAATCTATATTACTTGATTCTACATAAATCCAAGTAATAGCAATGCTTCATCACTCATTAATATTTTGTCCCAAGGTGGATCCCAAGTAAGCTCTACCGCGGTTTCTTCTACAAAATCTAATTCCATTATACGCTCTCTAACTTCGTCTACTATCATTTCTGCCATTGCACAAGACGGAGAAGTTAATGTCATTAGTATCTCTATTTGGTTTTTAGGTTTTATTACACAATCGTAAATAAGACCTAAATCGTAAACATTCACAGGTATTTCTGGATCATAAACCATTTTAATTTGATTTATTATTCTTTCTTCTTTCTCTGAATCTTCCATAGCCTTAATTTCTTATAAAATTTTAAATACTGAGCTGTCTAAATCTTCATCTAACATAATTTGACAGGCCAACCTAAAGTTCTTTCCACTTACATCATTAACTTTTAGCGTATGCTTTTCTTGTTTACTTAGTGCTTTATCATTGTGTCCTTTTAAAACTTTAACGATACAGGTACCACATAAAGCTTTTCCCTTACATTCTCCAATTTCTGAGTAGTATGTATTAACAATAAGTTCCATCAAACTTGGATATTCAAATCTTTTAAAAGCTATAAAATGAGTATTGTTATCAATATCAATTATTGTTACATTCATTAGTTAAAAGTGATTTACACAATGTCCTTCTCTTCAAAATAACAAGGGTCTGCCCAGTTTGTTAACTCTTCTTTTGTCCACACAGAAGGAAAAAACACACGACGTTGGTATTTCGGGTGCAAATATTTTTTCCAATCAGATCCCCCTGTAGCAGTTTTCTTTTTGCCTTTTGAATCAAGGTAATGTGATCCTGTTTGCAAGTGTACTATTGGCCATTTTATATTATATAAAAAATCAAAAGCACGCATTTGCTTAACTAGCTCTTTAGATGGGTTTTCTATATTTTGAAATAAATCATTAATAGTATTCGCTCTTTTGTTTTTAGCAAATTGAATAAAGTCGTCTTGATATTTATTTTCAAATTGTTTTAAAGTGAGTGTTTTTTCTCCAGTTTTTGGGTTTATACCAGCAGATTTCCAATATTGCAATTCCATAAGCTCTTCTATAGTGCTATTTCCTGAAATTTTAGATTTATCTGTAATAAGATTTTCTAAAGACGTACAATACATTTCTATGTATCTAAATTGAGCACTTTGAAAACCACTGGCTGGTGTAAGTGTACTTCTAAAGGTGTTGTAATCGTCATAATTCATTCCGTCACGCATTATAGAAAAAGAGCTTATGAGTAGCTGTGTATAACGATTTAGCCTCAATAATTTAGAGGTAAGTAACTCTTGAGAGATTACTTTATTTCTAACAACTTGTTTTATCTCATTAAGCATTAATTTTAATGTTAATTCTGTAATTTGATGGTAGATGATAAACACTTCTTCGTCTTCAAAATGAGTTCTTGGGTTTTGAAGTGATAATAGCGTATCTAATTGTATGTAACTCCAATAATCTATCTCTTTGGCGTGTAATAGCCCTTTTAAATGAGTTGAAGAGTTTGCGCCTAAACGCTCATATTTATCTTCTAATAATTGATGTATTTTAGTATTATCCATTGTGTTTAGTTAATGTTTGATGAGCGAAAACAGACAGTAGAATCACTTTTATTACTTCTAAAAACACGTAGTAAAAATGAAAATATGAAGTTGGTGAATTCTCGCCATTAATAATAAGATCTGCTCGTTGGTCTAGAATAGGTAGTAAATGAAAGGTTTGTAATAGTAAAATAACAAACAAACTAATAAGTATGTGTTTCAATGTTTTTTGTTTTAAACGCCAATACCTTTTGTATGATGACACTAAAAGAACAATTAGAAATAATATTTCAATTTTATTTAATGCTCCAAATACAAGTCTGCCAATACTTAAACCAATAGTCTGTGTAACGCCTTCTGCCTGAAACTTAAGCCAAGCTTCCATAAATGAAATGGAAAGTAGAAAGCCAAGCCATAATATTGGTATGATTATAATTAATCTTTTGGTTAATGACATTTTTATTTTTTAAGCTGTTTTAATACTTTTAACACGTTCTAGGTTATCTTTTTTAGATAATGATAAACGCACAATACTATCTTCTAAAGCAGTAAGATCGTGAGGTATATTACCATCTAAGGCAATAAGACTACCAGCTACTAAATGTTGTTTCTCTCCATTAACACCAAAACCTATAGCACCTTTAAAAATCTCAACCACAATAGGAAATGGCGTTTTATGTTCTTTCATTTGCTGTCCTTTTTTAAATACAATCCTGATTTCTTTAGAAGTTTCTGTTTCTATCAGTATATTTATTGATGGTTTTTTTTCGTTGTAAACTATATCTTCCGTAAGTGACGCTATTTTCATATCTTATATTTTAAAAACTATTAGTACTCAATTTGTACATAAACATTTCAGCCATTTTTTGGGCTCTCCATTTTGCATTCTCGGCTATTTTGCCAGAAAAATTCTTATCCATTGAAGTATTAAAATGATACAGCCAACGCTCAAAATGATGCGCTTCTAAAGGAAGTTTTCTATGAGGTACAAAAGGTGAACCCTTGTATGCAAATTCGTGTAAAAGCACAGTCTGCCAAAAACGATACATTGTATCTAAATGTTTAGGCCAGTTATCTTTAACGACGCCGTTAAAAATAGGTCCTAAAAGTTCGTCTTCTCTTATCGAACCGTAGAATGAGTCTACCATTAATTCAATGTCTTTTCTGTTTGCGATGTCTTTCATTTAAAAAAATGATTTATAGGTCTCAATGGTCCAATGTGTTATAAAATAAAATATAGCGAAGCCAACAAATGCTATAATGCAAGCCCAAACCCAAGACGGAACTGCTTTTGGTGTTTCCGAGCCACGAATAATAAATGATTCTGATGTCTCACTACCATAGGCATTAATAGTAATTGCTGTATTAGATTCTATGACCTCGTTATCCTTTAAACCAACAACAGCTATTTCTGGACCGTTCCTTACTTCAAAAGGAATGATTCGCATCCCTTCTATACCATTGGATGAGACTGCCTTAATTTTTAACTCGTGTTTGCCATCCACAATTTTAGTTGTATCCAACACCAATTTTGCAGGTGGTTCAAATACGCCAAAAGGGATTTCTTCATCGTCCAGAAATACAGTTACCTTTCTTTTATTTTCCATTAATCCTTGAGGTTAGTTATCTTCATCCAGAACAAGATTTTTAATATGCTCTCTCTCTTTTTCTTTTGGTTTGACCAAATATTTTATGCTCATAACAAGTGTGTATCCAACAATAACAATAGCGGCATACATTATTATGTAATCTATATTACCTTCTGGGCCTTCACCGTGTGTTACGTCTTCTAATCCTTTTGGCTGATTTGCTTTACATAAATCACATAGTGCTAATGCATAACTATTATTAATGAAGCAAAACATTAATATGATAAGTGACATGAATTTATTTTTCATCTCTCCAATAATTATTCGCCATTGCTATAGTCTGAAGCTCTATAGCCACGACTTGTGATGAAGCAATAAGTTGCGCAGTATCTTTAGCATGTTGCGATCGTAATTCTTTACGAACCTCAGGGTTGGTTTGTATTGCTACGATTGTTTTTCTTGCAAGTGTGAAAGCTAGCATTCTCCCTTCCGCAGGTGTTTTACATTCTAAGCTATCTAAATAGTCTATATTCATAATTATTGCAGTTTTGAAATTGAGTCTCTTAATCTTATAATGGTTTCTATAGGAACTTTTGGCACACTGTTGCCCCAACTTGATCGTTCGTGGTCTGCTATGGCTTTGATATCTTCATCAGATAGCTTATCTGCAAACGGTGACATCACTCCATATTCTTGACGGGCATCATAACCCATTAAAATAATCTTGATGAGCATTTCAGGATTTTTATCGTTCACGATAAGACTTCCTGCCAATGGTGGAAAAGCACCTTTTACGCCACGCCCAGTTCCCTGATGGCAGGCAGCACAGTTGTTTTGATATAAACTTGCACCAATTGATTTTTTTGAGCTTGATGAAGTTCCATTATCACTTTCTTCTTTAGGTAATACAGGTATAAAGTCTGTAGATGGTGGATCTTCAAAAGAAAATTGCTGTAAACTTTTCAAATAAGCTACAAGGTGTAATGCGTCCTCTTTTGCAACCAAAACATCACCGCCTTCCATTTTTGTAATACCGCGAGGTAAGGTGACATCGTCATCTCTAACACTAGATGTGTCTATCTGTCTGAATAGCCAAGAATATCGTGGCATTACGGAAGCTTCTACCACTAGTCGTGGATTATACAAATGCAATAAATGCCATTGATCGCTCGGCTGTCTATTCCCAGCATTTGTAAGGTCTGGGCCAGTACGCTCACTTCCCAATAGCGAAGGAGATTGCCTCCAGATATCCATTCGTTGTTTACTGTAATAATAGTCTGAAGCTAATGATGGTCGTTCTCCCCAAGTTTTATCCATCTCGATACTTCGAACTTGCTGGGTGTGACACGAGACACAACCTTCAGAAATATAGATGCCAAGTCCTTTTCTTTCGGAAACAGTCAGGTCTTTTTGCCCTGGGATGGGTTGATATTCTTCCATCTGATATGCAGGTATAATTGCAACACCTATGCTTAGTACTACAAAAACACTAAAGGCTAGTAGGACCAGGTTTTGATGATCTTTATGTAAACTCAACATTTGCTAATAATTAATTTGATTCTGCTTGTAGGGTTTGCTTTCGTGAAAGCGTAACTTCTTTTCTCTTGCGTACCATTAGATAAAAATTATAACCGAAAATAATATGGGATATGAACATTAGCGAACCTCCAACAGCACGCCAAACCCAATAATTTTCCATAAGAATAACAGATTCAATAAATGGGTTTCCTTCAATCCAACTTAATCCTTTTAACGTGCCACCAACCATTAATGAAACCATATAGGCTATTAATCCTATGAACGCTAACCAAAAGTGACTTCCTACAAGATATTGAGGTGGCTCGTTACCAGTTATTTTTGGGAGAATGGAGTACATACAAGCCCACATCAAGAAGGTTATTATGCCATACATAGTCATATGGGAATGTGCTACATTAAAATCTGTAAAGTGCCACAAGTAGTTTGTGAAACGAAAAGCCTGAAAACTCCCCTGTACTGAACCAACAAAATAGAATACAACACCCACCAAAAAGAAGGGAAGCACGTAGCTTTTTGAAATATGACTCCAACTGCCACGCATCGTCATATAAAAATTGGTGCTACCTGCAAATACGGGGATAAACATACCAGCACTAAAAACAATAGCAACCGTCTGTAACCACCAAGGCAAAGGACTGAATACAAAATGATGCGTTCCTATTAATGTATAAAATAACATCTGCGTCCAGAAGGCTAATACGCCTAATGAGTATGAATAAATAGGTTTGTTTAGAGTTGATGGTAAAAAATAATAAACAAGCCCTAAGGTAAAAGTCATAAACCACATCCCAACACCTTGATGCATATAGTAACCCTGTATAACGGTTTCTCCCAAACCATCCTGATAATCTGGAAAGTAACCAATAACGGTAAGCACAATAGTCCAAATGAGTGAAGCAAGAATAAACCAGTTAGATATATATATTTCTGAAATTTTACGCGTGGCTACAGTTTTATAAAAATTGAAAAACGTAACAATAAGTCCAATAGCAAATAATGTCGTAACAGGCCAGATATATTCTCTATATTCTCCACCGCCATTATTAATACCCCCCATTAAAAAGAGATTCCCAATAAAAACACTAGCATTCATTAACCAAAAGGCAACCTTAGATCTTTTGTAACTAAAAATTTCCCGGTTTGATGTTCTCGATATCACGTAATGACCTAATCCTATCATAGCCATAGATGCCCATCCCCAAAATACCGTGTTGGTATGCACAGGGCGCAATCTCCCGAAAGACAACCAACTGCTGTTATCCATTTCTGGCCAGACAAACTTCATCCCTACGTACTGCCCCACGAGTGTTCCAAAAACCAACCAAAATACCGCTGCGCCCAAATACCATACAATAATTTCTTTAAGTTCCTCAGAAATTTTAATAGTAGTCGTGGACTTTGTTTTTTCGTCAAAAAGTGGATTTTTTGGATCTATAATTTTTTTGATGAACCCGCCATATTCTGAAGAAGTTTCAGTTATATCTGCTGATTTTAATTTGGCTTTAAAACCCCGTTGTCGTTGTTCTAATATTTCATCTACCTCTTTCTTATCAAGATTGATAAGTCTTTTTTCAAATTCTTTTTCAGTTAAATCCTTAGTATTTTTTTCTAAAAGGTCTACATACAGGTTAAGTCGTTTTATAAAAATAAATACGCCTAAAAAAAGAACAATAAATACGAGGACGATAGTACCTATTACTCCTGGACTTGAAAGCCAATTTTCCGAGGTAAGTTCTGAGGTTTGAATAATGAGCAATGGGTTAATTTTCATAATTTAGATATAAAGACCTTTTTATCCGATTTTACATTAATTTTTTTATCGTTTTAACACCGTAAGTCCAAGGTTAAGGTTCATTGCTACATTCAGTAAGTTTGACGATGCAAGTGTTTCACTAAGTTTGTTTCTTATGATTACAAATTGACTGTGCATTGGGCAAGGTTCTTTAGCATTACAAATCTTCAGACCTAAAGCGCAGCCATCAAATATCCGATTACCATCTATGGCTTGTACTATTTGCTTAAGACTTATCTTAGGCAAACATTCTTTCTCTATTTCGTAACCTCCGTGAAGCCCTTTGGTGGAATTGACAATACTTGCCTTAGCGAGCACTTGTAAAATCTTTGCAGTAAATGCAATAGGAGAATCTATTGCGGCCGCGATTTCTTTCAAACTTACACGTTCTCCCCATTGAGACTTTTGTGCAATGAAGAGTGTAGCTTTAATTCCGTACTCGCAGCTTTTTGAAAACATTTTCTTTTATTATGAAGCAAAGGTAATCTTTATTTTTATATTCGGACAAAATTATCCGAATATATTTTATTTATAAAACACCTCTTGTATTGTTCGAAAATTTTAAGTTGGACTTACTATATTAGACTGGACACAAAGTTTCGAGATTTAGAGTTACATAACAAAATGAAAAAAACAGCTCTTTCTATGGCATTTGTCTTACTAAGAATTCTTGTGGCTCTGTCGCATCTGCCAGACCGAATTCTAAGATAATTGGTAAATATGATTTTCTAGCTTACCAACGAATAAAATCAATTAACTTCAAGTATATTGAACCTCAAGGGATATCACAAAGCAAGAACTAATAAAATATTATGATAATAAAGAAAAACGAGTAGCAAACCTAAATTTGTTTTATATAAACAAAAAAGGACTAAAGGCGGGTTCTAACCTGAATGCCTGTTATAGCATCGGATTTTGAATTTGACGTATCTATTAATTCCTGTTATATTTTAAAAAATGTTGTACAGAGGAAATAAAAAAAGCCTCCACATTGTTGTGAAGGCTTGATTTCTCTAGTAGCGGGAACTGGACTCGAACCAGTGACCTTCGGGTTATGAGCCCGACGAGCTACCTACTGCTCTATCCCGCGATGTATGCGTTGTTCTCACTTGATCTTTCGACCTTCGGGTTATGAACCCGACGAGTAACCTATCTGGGCTAAGCCCGCGATGTGGACGGCAAAGATACAACCAATTTTAAAGTTAACAAGAAGTATTTATAAAAAATTTAACGATTTCGTATGAACCGCTTGATTAGACCATTTTAACGATCCATAATCCAACTCATGGCATCCAATCGATACGCTGTGGAAAAAGATTTTACATTCATTCGAAACAGAAGATTTTGAATATAACCTATGATGTGAATCCATCTACGGTCTGAATCCAGCGCCATTTTATTAAACTTCCTGCCATGTCGGAGCGGAAATAATGCTCCTGTAAGAACGGCATTTAAAGAAATACTCTATGAACATCCATATCTTCAAGATAGAGGCTCATACGTTTGTTCTCGATTAGCGTATCTCTAATTCCAGCTCCCAATTCATCATTGCCTTCGTATCGAGATTTCCCTCGATAATGAAACCAATAGTGTCCTGAGCGAAGCTAAAATCAGATAACATAGTTAGAAATTTAATGATTAGCTACTCAAAGTTAAGAACAAAATTAATTTGTATTTAAAATCCCGCCCGTTTTCTAATAGAAAACACATGTATTTAATGGAAAAACTAAAATTCTCCCTCCAAGGCTACTGTTCAACCGTAAAACAAATACAATACGACCCTGAAGGGCTAATAACACCTCAATTTACCTCTCGAACCCAAGTCAAGGCTTTCTTTCGTTTTTCTAGCGGAAAATTTCTTATACTAACTCTGGATAGCATTCTTTCCAATTGATCTAAAGCTTTGCTCTTTTGCCCATCTGTAACAAAGGCAATTTTATGAAATTTATCTGCGTATTCAATAGGAAACAATGTAACAATAAGAATTGCATTAAGTGTGAAACTCTGATTATTTGAATCTTCTATATAGAGATTCACTTTATCATGACTTACAAGTTTTTCAAGTATCTGATGCCAAAAATTATTAATGGTTCGAATATTCATCACTCCATCTAAAACATATGTTAAGGTATTGTCATCTGCATTAGTATTGGACAACATTATAGTTGGTGTTGGTTATGACAATCTAAATTACTCCAAAATGTAACTCAAAGACTACAAATAGCTATTCTGTTGACCGAGTTAATCAAACTTTCATCGAAAACATTACTTTTATGCTAATTTTCAGGTATTTCAAAGATCTAAAACCTTAACTGAAGGCTACTGCTTCAATACTTTCCGAATATTTTAATCATCTTTAAAGCCCTATCTTTTAGTCTTAAACCTACATCTCTGAGTCTAGCTTTATATTGTAAGTCCATTTCTTAGTAGTACAAGGTTTTCCTAATCCCATGTCCCTGAATAGTGTTAATACAGGTGGTCTTTTTAGTGAAATAGGTTTTTTTATGAGGAATCAAAACGACTTTAACATTAAATTAATGCAGGGTTCAAAGATTCCCAAGGGCGCAAGATCGTTTTTGATATTGTAGATGGTATATTGCCACTTCCAACATTTTCAGATTGGGATCACTATGGCAATATAGCTCTTTATGAAGAACCCCACTATCTAGATGGTTCTTTTGATTATTCTCAGGTTGTTGAGGTAAAAATCTTTCACAATGATAACCCCTCTCTCTCATATGACGGTCTGTTTGTGGAGGGGGTGTTGGAAATCGATGAAATACTCCCACAGCTTCTTTTGGGGGTCGAAGATTCTAATCATCTCAATATAGTACTATCACCGAATCCTAGCCAAGATAAAGTAACCATTACATCCACAACTCAAATATCTGGTTATCACATATATGATCTTTCAGGAAAATTAGTACGTGAAGGAATCATTAATGATTCTCAATATGTGGTGGATATAAGTGTCTTAACAAATGGCATGTATTTTATTGAAATAACTTCCGACGAAAACAAAGAAGTCCATAAGATTCTAAAGAATTAAATTCTTTAATTGTATATCAAAATTTCAAAGAACGTTTATACTCCTGCTTCGGCGGGAGTTTTTATACTACTGTTATTGTGAAAGGTCTATCCTTTCGTTATTAAAATTTTGACATAAAAAAATCAGCTGCCCTTTGAGTAGCTGATTTAGTGGTAAGTAATATTTATTTTTTAGACTTGCCTTTTTTTATCATTTTTCTGTGACCTTTCATCAATTCTTTTTTGATTTCTGTCCACTGCTTTTCTTGAGGAAGGTTTTCTGAAGTTATTCCTTCACTAGTTTCTTACTAAAAACACCCTGTTCTGTTTCAATTTTAAGAAGTAGGACTCCATTGGCGACACCGCTAAGGTCTACCTCATCACTTTCATCTATTTCTTGAAGCAACCTTCCTAGAAGATCATAAATTCCAATGGATTTAATGCTTAACTCAGTTTCTAGGTAGGGTTTCTTGGACTGGGTTTGGGTAGAGCGAAAAGCTCGATTGTAGGTTGTCTTGAATTGCCAATGGATGAAGATTTTCGTACCACGCTATTTTAGAACCGTCTGTCCATGCGGAAGAGGAAAGCACATCCATATCTCCATCTCCATCAATATCACTTGCAAAAACTTCGTTAACACCAGCTGCCAGAGATGAAATTGTTTGGTATGATCCAAAGTTACCATTACCATCGAGATTCTCCGACCAAACGACGCTCGAACTAAAACCCGAAAGTACATCCATATCTCCATCACCATCAACATCAAATGAAAAAACCGAACGAGCATCGTTGACACTAATAATTATTTGGTCTCCACCAAAAGTTCCCTGCCCATCTGTATTTTCATACCATACGATTTTACCGCCACCTATGGAGGCAGAAAGCACATCCATATTCATATCACCATCTAAATCAGTACTATACACTGATTCAGCAGCAAAAGCACTATTAGAAATGATCCGTGCAACAAGACTCTCAACACGAATAGACCCAATATATAGCTTAATAAAACACGATCATGGAGTTCGTTCGATAACATTCGATGAAGCAAACAAAACTATTTATACTGCAGACCGTGTTGGAATTATTAAAATGTGGAAATACGAAGAATTCGAAGATATTATTAAAGAAAGAATGGGTAATTGATCGTACTTTACTATTTTTGAAATAATAAAAACATAACTTAATCTTTAATATTCTATTTATGGGAGTTGGTGCATTAGTAGTTGGTACATTTTTTCTTTGTTTAATTTTAGGGTTAATCGCAATGATTGATGAGCGATTTTAGACCGTTTTCTTGCATACACAACAACTTTGGTATTAGTTAATCCCTAGTAAATTACCAGTCGCAGTTTGTCAAGCACTCTATGCTCCTAGTCCTTTATTAACGTGATTGTAATGAAACAATAGACTTCTATAAAAATGCTCCTGCTTCTCACCTTCCTCTAGACATTGCTTTAAGGTTTTCTCTAAAGTCATATAACTAATCTCAACTAATGCAATGGTCTTGGATTGATAGAAATCATGATTCTTCGCAGTCTCTTTCTCTTTGAGGTAAATAAAGTAATCCTCTCTTTATCGTAATTTATAATAACATCTGCAGCTCCGAAATAAAATTTAAGGAGGGCTCTCTGGAAACTATAGGATTCATTTTTTGTGTTCGGATTGACTGCACAACTATTTTCGATTAATGCATGCATTTCGCTTTTTAAGATTTGGGCCTGTGTTTTCATAATTCGCTTCTTTTTACCTAAGATAACGCCTTTAGCTCCTAAAAATCACAAAGATGCAACGGTTTAGCAGCAATTTAGCTACATGTAAATCAATGTGTTAAAAAACTTAATAGGAGATTACGTAAAAACTGAAACTTAATGTGATTGTGCCTGCTTATCTTTCCAATCCTTCTTAATTAAACAAAAAGAGCTGCCTACAGCAGCTCTTTACATCTAATTTCATAATGACACTACATTTCAGTCTTAAGACCTTTTTCTTTCCAATTTGTAATTCCTCCTTGAAGGTCATACACCTTTTTGAAACCCATTTCGGTTAGAATTTTTGCAGCTTGAGCACTTCTTCCACCTTTCTTACAATACACGTAAACCGGTTGGTTCTTATCCAAAGTCTTTACCTTTTCTTGGAAATCATTATTAGTAACGCAGATATTCTGTGCATTTTTTAAATGACTCACCGTATATTCTGAAGCCGTTCGAACGTCGACCAACTGGGCATTTGCATCCTTGCTATAAACAGCGTCATATATTTCTTGAGGAGATATTACCTCTACCACAGATGTGGTTTCTTCTTTACAACTTTGAAAAGCCATAAGAATGCTACAAACCAAGATAGTTAGTACTTTTTTCATAATTAAGAATTAAATAGTTGTTTCACCCTCCCATTCCATAAAACCTCCCATAAGGTTGAAGGTATTGTTAAAACCAAGTGAATTTAGTATCGCACAGGCTTGACCACTTCTTCCACCAGATCGGCAGTATACATAGTAGTTTTTCGAAGCGTCCATTTCCTTTGTCTCTTCCATAAAGGCTCCAGGATTCTGAATATCTAAAAGCTTCATATTAGGAATATAACCTTCATCGACTTCAGCTTCGGTGCGAACATCTAGGATAACAGCGTTATCATCGCTTGCTAATTGTTCGCTCCACTCTGTCTGTGTTAAATCTGCCATATCGTAAATTTTTAGTAAAAATAAGAATTCATTGTCTGATAGACGCAAAAAAATCGAAAACGTTACTCATATTTTCGGTTTAATTTAAGTGATAGGGATAGGTGTATTATACTTTAATTGAACATCCTATAGCTTTTGTCTCTTTTACGGTCACTTCCTTTCCACCTAACAGTTCATTTACTGCATTTGCAAGAAAAGTATCTTTTACAGCAGCTCCGTTTCTAACATTATCATCGATCGCTCCGATGTACTTCACAATATTTTTTTCACTTTCTTTCTGAAGTAAATATACGTGAGGGGTCTTTTTAGCACCATATTGAGCGTACACTGTTTTAGATTCATCATACAAATACGGAAAAGTAAATTCTTTCGCTTCGGCTTTTTCTTGCATCAGCTTGAACGTATCATCTGGCTGCACAGAAGGATCGTTAGGGTTAATAGCAATTACTGGGTAACCTTTACCTTTGAATTCGGCATCCAAAGTAATAATTCGATCTTCGCTGGCGACTGCAAATGGGCAGGTATTGCAGGTAAAGATTACGATAAACCCTTTTGCATCTGGGTAATTGGAATATGAAACCATCGTTCCGTCTGTGTTCATTAAATTAATATCGGCTGCAACATCTCCTATTCGATATGTACCCTCTACAGGAAATTCAACATTGTTAGTTTTAAAACCGCTCATTACAACAATCACAATTAAGACAACAGCAATTTCCATAATAATCTGTTTTCTTATCATCTGTATTTTTATAAGATTTTTTTTAATTCTGTTTCAAGTTCTTCAAAGGTGAAAGAGCGTTCATAAAATTCTCTAGCTTTACCCTTGTAAATAATAGTTGCAGGAATCGCCCCACTCCAATCTTTAGATATTTTTGGTATCCAACTATTCGAGTCTGGATCATCCAACAACACTACTTCAGATTGGATATTATTTTTATCCATAAAAGGAATAACTTGTTTTTCTATCTTGTCTGGAAAATCAAGTGTAACCAAAAGCACTTTAACTTTATTTTCCGAATAGTCTGCATTTAGCTTTTCAAAAGCCGGAAGCTCTTTAATACAAGGTCTGCACCAAGTTGCCCAAAAATTAACAACATAAGCTGTATCATTATCTTTTGTTAAGAGTGTAGATAATTCTTCAAAATTATATGATGGCACTCTTAGCCTTGGGTCGTTTTTTGACACCTCTTCTTTCAATTCGGCAATTTCCAATGCTTGCTCTGCTATTGCCTCCTTTTTCTTATCTGCACAAGAGAAGAGAAATATAAATGATACCACTAACAATATGCTTTTCATTATTTAAAAATATCGAATTAATCGGTTTTCAGAAAGTATTTAACAATTCATTGTAGTTTCAATATGCCGATTTTAGAAGATTTTTTAACAGAATGGAGATGACACTTAATAAATTTACAAACTTTTATTTGCTGTTATTAATTTCATTTCTATCTTTGGAGTTCAATTTATGATAACAAATAGAACAAATACTTGGTGGTGGCTTAACTTACGTCAAAGATCGTGAGCTAAAGCACTATTGGTATAAATCATACAAAGGCTTGTCTTCACGACAAGCCTTTTTTTATTTTATGAAATACAGACTAAAAACATACTCAAAAAAACTACTTGCAGACACAGTGACTCCCGTTTCGGTGTATTTGCGTTTGCGAGATAAGTTTCCGAACAGTTTACTATTGGAAAGTAGTGACTATCACGCCAACGATAATAGTTTTAGCTATATCTGTTGTAATCCCATTGCTTCTTTTAAAATAGAAAACGAATCAATTTATCAGCACTTTCCGAATGGTAAAAAGGTAGAGATACGAATTAAGCCAGAAACAAACGTCCCGGATATCTTAGAAGATTTTTCGACTTCTTTTACTTCAGAAGAAAACTCCTTTAAGTTTATTAATAATGGTCTTTTCGGATATATGGCGTATGATGCAGTTCGTTATTTTGAAGATGTTTCTATTTCAAAAACCAAATCGACATTGGATATGCCCGATATATTCTACGCGGTTTATCAAAATATAATAGCCATCAATCACTTTAACAACGAAGCCTATATTTTTGCTCATTGCTATGATTCAGAAAACAATATTCCGCAGATAGAACAATTGCTAAAATCTAAGAATTTCGCAGAGTATCCGTTTCAAAGAAAAGGGAATCCCACGACCAATCTTAATGATAAAGGTTTTAAAGATTTGGTTATAAAATGTAAGGAGCATTGTCAGCGTGGTGATGTTTTCCAGATTGTTCCCAGCAAAAGATTCTCTCAAGGTTTTACTGGGGATGACTTTAATGTTTATAGAGCACTAAGGAGCGTTAACCCTTCCCCTTATCTTTTTTATTTTGACTATGGAAAGTTTAAAATATTCGGTAGTTCTCCAGAAGCCCAACTTGTAGTTAGCGGTGATCGCGCAGAAATTCATCCCATTGCAGGGACGTTTAAGCGTACTGGGAACGATGAAAAAGATACGGAATTGGCAAAGCAACTTTCAGCAGATGAAAAAGAAAATAGTGAACATGTGATGCTAGTTGATTTAGCGAGGAATGACCTTAGCCGTCATGGTACTAATGTAGAAGTAGAAACCTATAGAGAGGTTCAGTTTTTCTCACATGTGATTCATTTGGTGAGTAAAGTGACGGCTGTTAAAAACCCGAAAACTTCAACAATGCAAATTGTCGCAGACACTTTCCCAGCTGGAACTTTAAGTGGTGCTCCTAAACATAGGGCCATGCAATTGTTAGAGCAATATGAAAATGTACCCAGAGAATTCTATGGCGGAGCCATTGGCTTTATGGATTTCAAAGGTGATTTTAATCACGCGATTATCATTCGATCCTTTGTAAGTAAGGATCATAATCTGCATTATCAAGCTGGAGCCGGTGTTGTTTCTGGAAGTGAGGAAGAAAAAGAATTACAAGAAGTATATAATAAACTTGGTGCACTTACAAAAGCACTTGAACTAGCCGAAAATATTTAACCATGAAAGTATTAGTAATTGATAACTATGACAGCTTTGTGTACAATTTGGTGCATTACTTAGAAGAACTGGATTGCGAAGTCACGGTACTGCGAAACGATCGTTTTTTATTGGAAGAAGTTGAATATTACGATAAAATTTTACTGTCGCCTGGCCCTGGAATACCAGATGAAGCAGGGGAGTTAAAAAATGTAATTAAAAAATATGCAACCTCAAAAAGCATATTTGGAGTGTGTTTAGGGCAACAAGCCATAGGCGAAGTATTTGGCGGGACATTAAACAACTTAAGTGAAGTTTTTCATGGAGTAGCAACTAACGCTAGTATCTTAGTTGATGATGCACCTCTATTTAAAGGCCTCGGTAAAGAATTGGAAGTTGGGAGATATCATTCTTGGGTTGTTGCTACGGAGAACTTTCCAGATGTTCTTGAAATTACATCCATTGATGAAAACGGTCAAATAATGTCTCTTCGACATCGTCATTACGATGTGCGTGGAGTACAATTTCATCCTGAAAGTGTATTAACACCAAAAGGAAAGCAGATCATCAAAAATTGGGTTGAAAACTAAAAAAACTGGCATCAAAGCCTTTGAAAAATAAATGAAAAAAATTTTAAACAGACTTATTAACCATGAACCGCTTAGCAAAGAAGAAGCTAGAGGTGTACTCGTTTCCATTTCAGAAGGAAAATACAATCCAAGTCAAATAGCATCGTTCCTAACCATATATATGATGCGCAGTGTAACATTAGAAGAGTTGGAGGGTTTTAGGGACGCTTTACTCGAATTATGTCTAGCTGTTGATCTTAACGACTACAATACAATAGATCTTTGCGGTACCGGAGGTGATGGCAAGAATACCTTTAATATCTCTACCCTGTCCTCCTTTGTAACTGCTGGGGCAGGAGTTCAGGTAACAAAGCATGGAAATTATGGCGTTTCGTCTATTAGCGGCAGTAGTAATGTAATGGAGTATTTAGGGATTAAATTCAGTAATAGTCCTGATTTTCTAAAAAGATGTCTGGATCAAGCCAATATCTGTGTGCTACATGCTCCTCTCTTCCACCCTGCAATGAAAAACGTGGCACCTATTCGTAAAGAGTTGGGAGTAAAAACGTTCTTCAATATGCTTGGCCCCATGGTTAACCCTGCTTTTCCTAAAAATCAACTTGTAGGTGTTTTCGATCTGGAACTTGCCAGAATGTATGGGTATCTCTATCAAAAAAACACAAAGAATTATGCCGTTTTACATGCTATTGACGGATATGATGAAATTTCATTAACAGGTCCGGTCAAAGTTATCACCAACACTTCGGAAACAATATTGCAACCAGAAGATTTTGGTGTGTCCAAAATTAAACAATCAGATATCTATGGTGGTGAATCTGTAAGTGATTCGGCCAGGATATTCCTAAAAATTTTAAATGGGAACGGTACCATAGCCCAGAAAAATGTGGTTTGTGTGAATGCTGGTATGGCAATCTCAGTAACAGAAAACTGCAATATTCAAGAAGGCTTTGAGAAGGCAAAAGAATCTTTGAATTCTGGGAGCGCCTTAAAGGCTTTAATGAAATTACAAATGCTTAGTCAACAATAAGATGACAATATTAGATCATATTATCGCAAATAAGTATAAGGAAGTAGCTTTAAAAAAAGAAGCCTTCCCAATTTCCATATTGGAAAAGTCTCCACATTTTAATGGAACTAAAAACTCTCTTGCCAAGGTGTTAAGGAAGTCCGCTATAGGAATTATTGCAGAACACAAGCGCAGGTCACCAAGCAAATCTATTATCAATGAAAAGGTATTGGTTCAAGATGTAGCTATAGGTTATGAGAAAGCAGGCGTTAGTGGAATGTCTGTTCTTACAGACACGAATTACTTTGGTGGCTCATTAGATGATTTGTTAATGGCAAGAGAAGTCTCAACTTTTCCATTACTTCGGAAAGAGTTTATAATCGATCCATATCAAATTTATGAAGCCAAAGCTTACGGTGCCGACGCAATTCTATTAATAGCAGCTTCCTTAACCCTAACTGAATTAAAAGAATTTTCAACCTTGGCCAAAGGCTTGGATTTGGACGTATTACTGGAAGTTCATAATAGAAAAGAACTTGAAAAATCTTTACTCCCTACCGTTGATATGCTTGGAGTCAACAATAGAAATCTTAAAACATTTGAAGTTAGCGTAGATGCCAGCAAAAACCTTTCAAGATTTATTCCACCTGAATTTGTAAGAGTATCCGAAAGTGGTATTAGCTCGGTTTCTACAATCAAAGAATTGCGTAACTATGGATTTAGTGGTTTTCTAATAGGCGAAAATTTTATGAAAACAGAGAATCCAGGTAAGAGCGCCGAAGAATTTATTAACCAACTGAAATGAAACGAGTTAAATTAAAAGTTTGTGGTATAAAACATAACCTGAAAGAGGTAATTGCACTTCAACCCGAGTATATTGGTTTTATATTTTATGATAAGAGTCCGAGGTTTTTCGATGCAGAAACTACGGCAATTCCCGAGGATGTGTTAAAGGTTGGTGTTTTTGTAAATGCTACGATAGAAAACATTTCAAAAAGAACAATGACTCACAAACTCAATGTTATCCAATTGCATGGAGAAGAAGCCCCTGCATTTTGTGAAGAATTAAAGAAAACATTAAACAAGAAAGAAATTTGGAAGGTATTCTCAATAAAGGATAGTTTCGACCTTTTACAATTAAGAGAATATGAAAATGTCGTGGATAAATTTCTCTTCGATACCCAAGGACCAGAAAAAGGAGGTAACGGATTTAAATTTGAATGGAGCCTACTTAAAAGCTACAATTCAACGAAACCGTTTATTTTAAGCGGCGGTATTGGATTAGAGGATATTCCGGCTATTAAAGATATTTTAAAAATCGGGCTTCCAATTCACGCTATTGACGTGAACAGTAAATTCGAAATTTCTCCAGGATTAAAAAATACAACCGATTTAAAAAAATTACAAAATGAATTATAACGCCAACAAAAAAGGATATTATGGTGAATTTGGAGGGGCTTATATTCCTGAAATGCTATATCCTAATGTGGAAGAGCTTCGACTCAATTATATTAGTGTGATGCAAGAAGATGACTTTCAAAAAGAGTTTACTTCCTTATTGAAAGAATATGTTGGACGACCAACTCCTCTTTATTTTGCAAAGCGTCTTTCAGAAAAATACAATACAAAAATTTATCTCAAACGAGAAGATTTATGTCATACTGGGGCCCATAAGATTAACAACACCATAGGTCAAATTTTAATGGCTAAACGACTCAAAAAAAATCGAATTATCGCAGAGACCGGTGCTGGACAACACGGCGTAGCAACTGCTACCGTATGTGCATTAATGGGGCTCGAGTGTATTGTATACATGGGAGCTGTTGATATTAAAAGACAAGCGCCCAACGTAGCACGAATGAAAATGTTAGGCGCTACTGTTATTCCCGTAACTAGCGGTAGTAAAACGCTTAAAGATGCAACGAATGAAGCAATTCGAGACTGGATAAATAATCCTACCAATACTCATTATATCATAGGAAGTGTTGTAGGCCCTCATCCATATCCGGATATGGTGGCCCGTTTCCAATCGGTAATTTCTAAAGAAATTAAAAACCAACTTTTTGAGAAAGAAGGGCGATCTAATCCAGATTATGTAATTGCCTGTGTAGGTGGAGGCAGTAACGCGGCGGGTGCTTATTATGAATATTTGAGCAGTCCTGAGGTTGGAATCATTGCAGTGGAAGCCGCTGGAAAAGGAATCCATAGTGGTGAAAGTGCTGCCACTTCTGCCTTAGGCAAAATAGGGATTATCCATGGTAGCAAAACCTTATTAATGCAAACTACCGATGGCCAAATTACAGAACCATATTCTATTTCCGCTGGCCTGGACTATCCAGGTGTAGGCCCTATGCATGCCAATCTCTATCAAAGCGGAAGAGGAGAATTCATCTCAATAACCGATGATGACGCGATGAAGGCCGGAATAGAGCTAAGTAAATTAGAAGGAATCATCCCAGCTATTGAATCGAGTCATGCACTGGCTATTTTCAAGGATAAAAAATTTAAAGAGGACGATATCATCGTTGTGAATTTAAGCGGACGTGGTGATAAAGACTTAAATACTTACATTGATTATTTTAATTTATAAGTTTAAACATGTCATTTTCACGAAGGTGAAAACCTCAACACAATGATAGAAAACGAACTATTCTATACATATATACTAACAAATAAAACCCATACAGTTTTATATATTGGGGTTACCAGTAATTTAAAAAGAAGATTAAAGGAACACGCTTATCCAAGTTCCAAGGGATTTGCTTCAAAATATAAGACCACCAAATTAGTGTATTTTGAATCTACAAATTATGTTGTTAATGCCATAAAAAGAGAAAAACAATTAAAAAAATGGAATAGACAATGGAAAGAAAACTTAATAAATGATAAAAATCCAGAATGGAATGATTTAAGATGGATGTTAGATTAATTGAATCAAGTGCAATGCATTAGGTTTTCGCCTTCGCGAAAATGAAAAAAAACCTTTCTATGAACAGAATTCAACAAAAATTACAACAAGATAAAAAACTACTTTCTATCTATTTCACCGCGGGATTTCCCCTAATTGGTGACACAGTTCCAGTTCTACAAGAATTAGAAAAGAATGGAGTTGATATGGTCGAAATAGGACTACCGTTTAGCGATCCCCTTGCAGACGGTCCCACTATTCAAGCAAGTTCTACACAGGCGTTGAAAAATGGCATGTCCACAGAATTGCTTTTTAAACAACTGGACGGAATTAGAGAGTCCGTTTCTATTCCATTAATACTTATGGGGTACTTTAATCCAGTACTTCAATATGGAGTAGAAGCATTTTGTGAAAAATGTCAGGAGATAGGTATCGACGGTCTTATCTTACCAGATCTTCCACTTGCCGAATACAAAAAACAGTATCAATCGACGTTTGAAAAATACGGCCTGATAAACATTTTTCTAATTACGCCCCAAACATCAGAAACTAGGGTTCGAGAAATTGACCATGCGTCAAAGGGGTTCATTTACATGGTAAGTAGTTCTAGCACTACGGGATCCA
Source organism: uncultured Ulvibacter sp. (assembly GCA_913063405.1). Lineage (GTDB taxonomy): Bacteria > Bacteroidota > Bacteroidia > Flavobacteriales > Flavobacteriaceae > Ulvibacter. Next base: position 59,930 of record CAJXZB010000012.1, on the reverse strand, counting down.
AGCAAGGTTTCGGAAGTGAGCAGGAAACATACTTTAGCAGGGTTTCGGAACTTTCTTTGTCCAATCCTCAAATAGTGGGCTTCGGAATTAGCAACGCTAGTACTTTTTCCTCAGCAACAAAATACGCCAAAGGAGCTATAATTGGTAGCGCTTTTATTAAAATGCTCTCGGAAAAAGGAATTAGCGGAATTGCGGAGTTCTTTAAAACTATTCGATAACTTAATATTATATAGGCTCAAACAAAACTAAATCATTATAAATCAAAAAGCCCCTTCACATTTGTGAAGGGGCTTTTCTTTTGGTTGGTTATACCAGTGAAAAGATTACTCTTTGATCAATCGCTTTATAGCGCTTGATTCATCACTAGTTATTTGAACAACATAAACTCCAGTTGCAAGTTCAGAAACGTTGATTACCTTCTCACCTTGCATAGAGCTAAGGTCAGTCTGGCTTATTAGTTTTCCGTTCAAGTCATATATCGTAGCTTTTTCAAGTTGGATATTAGAGTTATTTGAAATTGTTACTTGCTCACGAGCTGGGTTTGGATATAAAGATAAAGCTATATCTAACTCATTCTCATCAAGACCAAGAACACTTTCAACAATAAGTTCGAATGTACAAGTACTTTCGTTACCATACTCATCTTCAGCAATGATTGTAATTGTATACGTACCATCTGGAAGTAATGTTCCCGCTGCTGGGTCTTGAGAAGTAATAGTAACAGGATCAGTACAGTTATCTGTAGCTGTAGCCTCTCCATTAGCCCAGTAATCTGGAACTTCATAGAACAAGCTACCTACACCAGGATCAACAGTTTGATTAGCTGGACACGTAATATCTGGTCCTAGGTTATCAATTACTCTTATCTGAGCAACACAAGAATCAATGTTTCCACTTGCATCACTTACAAAGATTGTAACGTCGATAATTCCTGCATCGATATCATCACAGAAAAACTCAGTAATATCTGCAGCTGCAGTAGCAATACCACAAGCTTCAACCGTGTCTAATATCAAATCTAATGGATCGATAGTTACCGTTCCATCAGGACCTAAATAAATTGGCCAAGCATCTGTTGGAGCACCATCATAGCTATAAGTAAGACCCCAGCTATTAATTGTACCTGTATCTCCAGTTGCAGTATCCTCTACTCTAAGAATCCAATCTCCTACTGTACTTTCACCATCAAAGGCAGAAAGCGCATTAGAAGGCATATAGTCAGCTTCTGGGAATGCATCACCATCAGTACCACCACCGCTTGGATCACAAGCTAAACCATTAGCTGATTCATCATCCAATGTAGTACCAAGGTCATTTGCAGAACATCCATCTGCACCACCATCAAAAATCAACACCTGTGTTCCTGCTGGAGACTCAAGAGTAATTTGCATATCACCTGTCCAAGTATGCGTAATATCAAGATCTACATTAAGATCTGTCATTACGAAATCATCTGTAACAGTTAAAGTAGTAGTTGCAGTTGTATTGTCATTAATTGTAGTTCCAGGACTATCTGATGCAGTACCCATCTCGGTAGGTGTAGTTGGTCCAACACACGTAATAATTGGTGCTGTCTCATCTAATACATTTACAGTAGCAGTACAGAATGCTTCGTTTCCACTAGCATCTGTTACAACAACATCAACAGTATTTTCCCCTAACTGAGAACAATCGAAATCTAAAGTAGCACTTGGAGGTGTTTCTGTAGAGTATAAGATGTTTCCATTAAATATACGAGGTTGGAATACGTTTCCATCAAATATACCTGAACCAGCACCTTCAAGGAATTCCAAATTCGCATCTGATGCAAACACAGCCCCTACAGTAGTACCGTCGGTATAATTAAATCCACCTGTTGAAGTATCAGTTGGCGTTACAAAGAATGCGTGTGTCTCACCAGCAAGCATATTGTAACCTAAGTCTAAACCTAATGGTGTTACAACACCATCTCCGTTAGAAACCACTCCAGGAGCAGTACCAATAAGTGTCCAAGCAGATGCATCTGCTTCAAAACCTACCCAAGTTCCTGCTTTAGCATAAACTTCTACATCAAATGTAGCACCTGTATCACCGTGAATATCGAAAGAATCCATAGTCACATCAGTAAGTGCATTAATATCGAACATGTTTCCGAAGTTACCATTTCCACCGTCAAGCAATGTTGCTAAGCTGTTTGCGGTAGGAGGAAGTCCAACAGTCGTAACGTCAAACCCACAAGCTTCATCAATGTTTAAAATCAAATCAGCCATGTTAACAGTAGCGTTACCAGCTGCATCTAATACCACATCAAATGGTGGAGCAACGATAGGATCGAAGTCATAAACAAGGTTCCAAGAATTAATTGTTCCTGTATCTCCTCCAGCGTTATCTGAAACTGTTAATGTCCAAACTCCCATTGAACTTTCACCATCAAAAGCAGAAAGTGGGTTATTTGGAGTAAATACACCTGTAATAGGTGAACCTGAACATTCATCTTCAATTGGTGCAGCACCTTCATCATCTAGCGTTATTTGTAAGTCATCCTCAGCACATCCAAACTGTGTATCAGGAACTCCCATTTGATCAACAATAACAACAGATGTACCAGCAGGTGATTCTAAAGTAACAATCATATCTCCTACCCATGTGTGTGAAATATCAAGATCTACATTAAGGTCTGTAATTACAAAATCATCAGTAACAGTCATAGTTGTAGAAATTCCCGCAGGATCATTGTCTGGAATAGCCAATGCCGGAGCCGCACTCGTAGAGAAAGGTCCAACAACTTGCTCACCAATACAAGTAATAATAGGTGCGGTGTTATCTTCTACAGTAACTGTAGATTCACAAGAAGAAACATTTCCTTCAACATCTGTAACAAACAAAGTAACTGTGTTTGCTCCAGCATTAGAACAATCGAAATCTCCATTAAAAGGAACGATACCAGCTGGTGTTGAATAAATAATGTTTCCATTAAAGTTACGTGGTTGGAATGTATCTAAGAAAGGATAAACTTTACCAGCTCCTTCATACAATTCTAAATTAGCATCTGAAGCCCAAACGTCTCCAACAATTCCACCGTTTGTATAGAATACATTTGCTCCATCTGTAGAAGTTACGTAAAAAGCAACTGTATCTCCAGCCATAACATCGATAGCTAAAGCAAGTCCTAATGGTGTACCTACTCCAGGTCCAGCAGAAGCTACCCCCGTAACAGTTCCAACTAATCCCCAGTCGGCTGCGGTCATATCTGATCCAATCCAACTACCTGTTTTAAAGTAAACTTCAAAATCTACTAGAACTCCAGCAGCTGCTTGAGAGTTAACATCGAATGAATCAACTGTGATATCATTTAATGCCATCATGTCGAACATATTACCAGCTTGACCATTACCTGCAGCAAAACTAATTGGCAGTGTAGTCTGCATTCCAGGATCGGGAACTCCCATTGTTAATGTATCAACACCACAGTTATCTGTAGAACCATTATCGATATCTCCAGCAACTATAGAAACCGCACCAGCGGCATCCAATTCAACAGTAATATCTTGACACATCGCCATTGGCGCTTCTGTATCTGTAACAGTTACGATAAATTGACAACTAGCAGTATTTCCATCACTATCTGTTGCAGTATACTCAACTGTTGTATCTCCTATTGGGAAAGCACTTCCAGAAGGAAGCCCCAATGTTTGTACAGCAGTAATAATTCCATCTTCAGGGTCGATTGCAATTGCATCTGCAAAATTACCAACACCAGAACAAAGTCCTACTGTAGTATCTACCATAAGATTCATTGGACAGGCAATTACTGGAGGTGCACCTGCAGCTATTCCAAAAGAAATGGAATAAGAATTCAAGTTACCCATATCACCGTTAGTATCATCTGTAATCTCTAATGTCCAGTCACCATTAACAGGTTGACCAGCAAAAGCAGCTTCAAAAGTTCCGCCCTCAGCCATATAATCTGCTTCAGGTGCAAAACTACCCCATGTAGTTACGTCGTTAGCAGAGCCATCTAAAAAAACTAAATCAGCAGCTGGAGTTAAACCAAATCTACCTCCATTATCAGTAGATAAATCATGAGTAACTACCCCACCAGGAGAAACTAAACGTATATCTAAATCATCAGCCCAACTATGGTCTATATTTAAAGACACATTTTCGATAGAATATTCACCTGGACCAGTTCCAATCACCCCTACAGCTGTAGCAGTAGCTACGGAATTAGTAATGGTCCCACTATTAGGCCCCACAGTAAGCGGGGTATCCGTCGCCGTATAGGTTTGCGCATTTACTTGCCACATACAACATGTGACAAAAAATGCTAGTAAAGTAAAAGTAATTTTTTTCATAAAATTGATTGTTTTTAATTAGTTCAATACTTGTTAATAGGACGTTAAGATACTATAATTATCTGTTAAGAAAAAACAAAAATTAAAAAGGGCTTCATTTTATAAGGGAATTTTTTGAATGAAACAAATAAGTAGGAAAACAATTGAATTATTAGGTCTGTAAGTGTTTTCTTGTTTTTCAGGAAAACCTAGACCTTAGTGAAAGAGATTCCCTTATAAAATGAAGCCCTTTTTATCTGTTTTTTTGCATACTATATACATTGCTTTCTTGCTCAAATAGTCCTTCAGAAAAATCGAAAGATAGTGGTTATGCAAATGGAGCTCCTACCCTATTTGTTCATGTCGAATCTAGCACCTCTGGCATTACTTTCAAAAATAAAGTTCAACAAAGCATCGATTTTAATTTTATGAATTATATGTACATCTATACAGGCGCAGGAGTTGCAGTAGGTGATATAGATCATGGTGGATTAGAAGACATTTACTTAGCTTCAAATTTTGGCCCCAATAAACTATATAAAAATATGGGTGATTTTAATTTTGAGGATATCACTATGACCTCAAAAGCAGAAGATTTTAATGGATTCTCTAGTGGTGTAACAATGCTCGACATTAACAATGATGGCTGGTTAGATATTTATGTATGTAAAGCAGGGTCATTAGAAGATGATGATGGAAGACGAAACCTCCTATTTGTAAATCAAAAAAACGGAACTTTTAAAGAAGACGCGAAAGCATGGGATATTGATGATCCTGGATATAGTACTCAAGTACAAAGTCTTGATTACGATAATGACGGAGACTTAGATTTGTATGTTGTGAACCATCGTTATGATTTTGAAAATAATACCGTAATAAGTGGTGAAGTTCAAAGAGCGATTGAAGAAATTACCAGTGATCAACTATATTAGGAATGACGGTACTCATTTTACGAAAGTTACACAAGAGGCAGGATTGTATAACAAAACCTGGGGATTAAGTGCGGCGGTTTCAGACTTTAATGATGATGGTTGGGATGATATGTACATCGCTAACGATTTTTTAGACCCTGATGTTCTTCATATTAATCAGAAAGACGGCACCTTTAAAAATGAAATAAATCACAGACTCAATCATATTTCCACGAATAGTATGGGAAGTGACTATGCCGATTTAAACAATGATTTGCTTCCAGATTTAATTACGTTGGACATGCTTTCCGAAAACTACGCAAGGGCTAAAGAAAACATGGCTACTATGAGTACCTCTAATTTTGAGAACATGGTACAAATTGGATACCATCATGCGTATATGGCAAACATGCTTCATTACAATATGGGTAATGGCAAATTTAAAGAGACTTCGCAGTTAAGTGGTATTGTAAAAACCCACTGGAGCTGGGCGCCACTCATTGCCGATTTTGACAACGATGGTTTGAAGGATATTTTTATCACTAATGGAGTTGACAAAGACTACACTAATCAAGAAGCAAAAAACAAACTAAAAAAGGTAATGGCTCGAGGAGAAGCTATGACGTTAGATAATTTATTAAATACTTTTCCTTCAGAAAAAATGGCCAATTACATTTTTAAGAACAATGGTAATTTAAATTTTTAAAAAAAGATGAAAGATTGGGGATTAGAAACCCCTTTGTTTTCGTATGGAGCTGCCTACGCTGACCTTGACAATGATGGAGATCTTGATTAATTACCAACAATATAGAAGATGAGGCAAGTATTTACAGAAACAATGCAACCAGCAACCATTTACAGGTACTGTTAATAGGCCCACCAACAAACCCTAGTGGAATTGGTTCCAAAGTACTATTGAAAAACTCCGAAGAACAGCAATTACAGGAATTATACATAACAAGGGGATACAAATCTTCTGTAAGCCCAGTACTTCACTTTGGATTAAACGATGCTACCCTAACGAAATTATCATTGAATGGCCAGATGGTAAAGTTTCAAAATTGAGCAATGTAAAAACCAACCAACGAATTACTGTTGATTACAGCTTAGTAACAAATGCCCAGGTTACCTCAAAAAAAAATCCCTCAGTAAACCTTACAGTTGTTATTGCCCCAAAAACAAGCTTGTAAAGGCACTGGGATAATAAAAGCCGATGTAAACGGAGATGGCTTAGAAGATTTTTTTGTAGGAAATGCTTCTGCAGCTTCGCAAGCTTATATATCCAAAAAGACAATGGCACCTTTACTCCAACCAATAAAAACTTGTGGAATTCTGAAGCCAAATACGAGGACGCTGACGCCGTCCGACAACGACGGTGACCAAGACCTTTATGTGGTAAGTGCTGGATATGATTTAGGTGAGAACAATCCTTTATTACAAGATCAGTTTTATCAGAACAACGGCAGTGGAACTTTTACGGTAAGTAAAAATCCCCCTTCCAAAAATGTTAAGCTCAGGAAAAACTGTAGTCGCTGGGGATTATGACAATGATGGTGATCTGGACCTCTTTATAGGTGGCAATGCTATTCCAGGAAAATACCCTCTTTCACCTCGCTCCTATTTACTAAAAAACGAAAATGATCACTTTATTGATGTAACCGAGACTAGCAATTCTCTCAGCGAAGCTGGAATGATATCTGAAGCTATTTTTACAGATTACGACATGGATAAGGATTTAGATTTATTGCTTGTGGGCGAATGGATGCAGCCCACTTTTTATAATAATACTGCAGGTGTATTCAAAAAAAATACCCCGGTTACTGGTCTAGACAAAACTGAAGGATGGTGGTTCAGTGTTGTTGCCTCAGATTTTGATAAAGATGGAGACCAAGACTACGTGGTAGGAAATATTGGAAAAAACAATAAATTTCAGCCTTCAGAAAAAAACCCTTTGTACGTCTACAGTATGGACTTTGACGATAACGGAAGCTTTGATGTCGCCCTTAGTAAAATAAACGAAGGCAAACAAGTACCTATTCGAGGAAAAGAATGCAGCTCTGAGCAAAACCCCTTTCTCTTGGACAAAATTGAAACTTTTAAAAAATTTGCCAGCTTAGATATGAATGAGATTTATGGCGAAGAAAAATTAAAAGAAGCCTTCCAGTTATCCGCTCATACTTTTGAAACAATGTATCTTGAAAATCTAGGTTATGGAAATTTCAAAACAACTTCGCTTACGAACGAGACCCAAACAGGCCCCACCTTGTCACTTCTTACGGGTGATTTTAATCAAGATATTATGGGAATTGGAGCCTAGCCTTGTACAACGCCAAAGTTGAAACCATTAGGTACGATAGTAATTATGGCTATGTGCTTTTCGGAGATGGTCAAGGTGACTTTGTTTATTCGAAAGAGTACGCCCCATTTATCGATCATGATTCAAAGGATATTGCTGAGATAAACATCAATGGAAAATTACATTATATGGTGGTAAGCAATAATGCATCGCTTGAGATTTTTAGTTTCGTGCCTTAACAATAGAATTAGGCGTTCTGTACCTCTCAAAAATCGATGACTGTTTTTTTTCTGGAAAGGCAGTTTTCCTATATTTGTTTTTATTCAAATAATTCTCTTTTATAATGAAGCATTGTTATCTAGCTTTTTGTCTATTATTTACACTGATTTCCTGTTCAGATGGTCCTTCAGAAAAACCAAAAGAAGGAGGCTACACAGATGGAGCTTCTACCCTATTCACAAAGGTTGAAGCCAGTACTTCTGGAATCACCTTTCAGAATATATTAAAAGAGACAATGGATTTTAATTTTTTAAATTATCCCTATATCTATGCTGGAGCTGGATTGGCTGTCGGTGATATAGATAATGACGGGTTGGACGACGTATATCTCGTGTCTAATTTAGATTCAAATAAATTGTATAAAAACAAAGGTGCGTTGAGTTTTGAGGACGTTACTATTACTTCAAAAACGGAAGATAGTATCGGTTTCTCTACAGGAGCTACAATGCTCGATGTAAACAATGATGGGTGGCTCGACATTTATGTATCAAAGGCAGGATCCTTAAAAGATGACGATGCTAGACGAAATCTATTATTTGTAAACCAAAAAGATGGCACATTTAAAGAAGATGCCGCTTCTTGGGGAATCGATGATCCCGGATATACCACTCAGGCATATTCGTTGGACTATGACAAAGATGGAGATCTTGATTTATATGTGGTAAACTATCGCTACGACTTTTCGAATAACACAAAGATTAGCGGTGCGATACAGAGTCAGATTGAGGAAGTTACAAGCGATCAATTGTATCGGAACAATGGTTCTAATTTTACAAAAGTAACTGCAGAAGCTAACCTAAGAAATAAAACGTGGGGATTGGGTGCAGCGGTTGGAGATTTTAACAATGACGGCTGGGATGATATTTATGTTTCGAATGACTTTTTAGAGCCTGATGCAATGTATATCAACCAAAAAGATGGAACATTTAAGAATGAGATTAACTCTCGATTAAACCACATCTCCTTTAACAGTATGGGAAGTGATTACGCCGATTTGGACAACGACCTCAAACCAGATCTTATTACCGTCGATATGCTTGCCGAGAATTACGCTCGTAGTAAGGAGAATATGGCATCAATGAGTACCTCGAATTTTATGAGTATGGTAGAAATCGGATACCACCATGCGTATATGGCGAACATGCTACATTATAATGTTGGTAACGGAAAATTTAAGGAAACATCACAACTTAGTGGCATTGTAAAAACTGACTGGAGCTGGGCACCACTTATTGCCGATTTCGACAACGATGGGTTGAAGGATATTTTCATTTCCAACGGTGTTGTAAAAGATTACACCAATCAAGATTTCCGAATTTCACTTGCCGAGAAACATGCTAAAGGAGAATCTATGACATTAAAAGCTGTTTTGGATATGTTGCCTTCTCAAAAGCTTGATAACTATGCTTATAAAAACAATGGCGACCTTACCTTTAGCAAGGTGATCAAAGAATGGGGATTGGAAGATCCTTCATTCTCGCAAGGAGCAGCGTATTCGGACTTAGACAATGACGGGGATTTAGATTTGATTGTTAGCAATGCAAATAACGACATAGGGTTGTATCGCAATAATGCGAATCAGAATTACGTGCAAATTAAGCTTAAAGGCCCTAAAAATAACGCTTTAGGACTAGGAGCCAATGTGTATGTAAAAAACGAGAATGGAACACAATATCAGGAATTATATCTCACTCGGGGCTACGAATCTTCGGTAACCAATGTGCTTCACTTTGGATTGGGAACTACTGCTCCTAAAAATGAAATTACGGTGGAGTGGCCCGACGGTACTGTTTCGAAATTGAGTAACGTTGGAGCAAATAATTTGGTGACCATCGATCATAGTACCGCAAACGCTAAAGATATTACGGTCAAATTAGACAATTCATTAAGAAGAAAAGTTAACCCACAAAGTCTTGGGATTGACTACGTTCACAAAGAGAATGATTTTAATGATTTTTCAGTTCAATTGCTACTTCCGCAGAAAGTATCTACCAAAGGAACTGGAGTGGTAACTGCAGATGTAGATGGAGATGGATTGGACGACTTCTTTGTTGGAAATGCAAAGGATGCCGCCGCTGCGCTGTACGTTCAAAAACCTGACGGGTCATTTGCTAAAACAAACGAAGCCTTGTGGAATGATCACGCCAAATATGAAGATGCAAATGCACTTTTTTTTGATGCCGATGGCGATGGCGATCAAGATTTATATGTAGTTAGTGCTGGCTATGAATTAGCTGAGAATAGCCCATTACTTCAAGACAGATTATACACGAACGACGGAGCGGGAAATTTTATCTATAACAGTAGTGCCTTACCTAACCTCAAAGCTTCTGGAAAGAGTATTACCGCTGGAGATTATGATGCTGATGGAGATTTGGATTTATTTGTGGGTGGAAACCTCGTGCCAGGAAAATACCCCCTTTCGCCTAGGTCCTATCTGCTCCAAAATACAAACGGAAGGTTCGCCGATGTGACTTCCAAAAACAATGCACTTAGTGAAATAGGAATGGTTTCTGAAGCTACATTCACAGATTACGACAACGACAAAGATTTGGATTTACTTGTTGTTGGTGAATGGATGAAGCCTTCCGTGTTTACAAACGAAGATGGTACTTATTCGAAATTAGAAAGTGCTTCAGGATTTGAAAAATCTGAAGGTTGGTGGTATAGTATTACTGCCGCGGATTTCGATAATGACGGTGACGAAGATTATGTATTGGGTAATGTTGGTAAGAACAACAAATTCCAACCATCGGAGAAAAAGCCAATTTATATCTACGCTAAGGATTTTGACGATAACGGAAGCTTTGATGTTGTCCTGAGTAAGGTAAACGATGGGAAACTGGTTCCTGTTCGTGGAAAAGAATGTAGTTCTGAACAGAACCCCTTCCTCCTTGATAAAATTGAAACCTATAAAGAGTTTGCGAACCTAGATATGAACGCTATCTACGGAGAGGATAAACTAAACGAAGCCTTTAAACTTACTGTCTATCAATTTGAAACTGCTTACGTTGAAAATCTTGGAGATGGTAATTTTAAGCAAACAAAGCTCCCTAATCAGGTGCAGACGGGACCAACCTTGTCCCTACTTCACGGAGACTTTAACAATGATGGACATCTAGATATAATGGGCGTTGGCGCTATGTACGACTCTGAGGTTGAAACTATACGATACGATAGCAATTATGGCTATGTGCTCTTGGGCAATGGTCAAGGTGACTTTGTGTATTCGAAAGAACACGATCCTTTTATTGATCGTGATTCAAAGGATATTGTAGCGATCAACATTACCGGAAAAACGCATTATATCGTCGTGAGTAATAATGCACCATTGGAGATATTTAGGTTTGAGCCTTAGCTGAGAAAATTTTAATCTAAAGCTCAAAATCGTTGGACAAACTCTGCGTCCGCCTAAAGGGAACTGAATTTCAGAGCTTGGTCTGCACTATTCTTTCGGAAGGGAGTTCAAAGGTTCGCTTTGATTCAGAAAAGTTAATTAAAAAAATGGAGCGTACTGTTCCATTCTAAAATCGATGGTGGTTTTTTCTGGAAAAGCGGCTTTCATATCTCTGTATTTCTGAAGACTCCCCACTGCCCTATTGGCTGCTCCAGACGGTGCTGTAAGTGAGACGGTTCTTATAGTTCTGCTAGTGGAAGGAAGCACAAATTCGTGAACCCGAGGTACTTGGTCTGAGACAACGGCGAGTGAAAGATTGTATTCTTTTAAATGCTTTCGGAAGAAATATTCTGGACCGTTTTTACTGTTACCTCCCGTAAATAATAAAGTATCTACTTTTGGATATTTTTGAAGAAATTCAATCACATTCCGAAGTTCAATATCCTGCATCCCTAAATCTGAAGCATCTACTTTATCACGTTTCGCAGCACTTACAATATCACAAATTCCAATCTTACGATCTATTAAAAATTGTTTGCGTTGTGCGATTGCTTTGGCAGTGGTTTCAAATTTTAAGTTCAGGTTAAAAATTCTATTTAAAATAGACCATAACTGACCATCTCGACTTCCGTAGCAAAAATTAACATCTCCTTCTTTCAACTCCCCTGTAGTAAATCTTGGCGGTGGTAAGGTCCCCACAATAAGTTTTGTTGCAGTTTCAGGTATAAATGGTGGATATGGATGTGTATGTTGAAACACTAGCGAATAAAAACTAATTCCGTTTCCGTAGACATCGATTCACTAAAGCCATAGCCTTCGTAATTGAAGCCTTTTATATCTTCTACTGTCTTGGCATTGGTATCAACTAGGTAGCGCGTCATCAGTCCTCTTCCCCGTTTGGCAAAGGTCATTATCATTTTGTATTCACCGTTTTTTAAATCTTTAAAAACTGGTGTGATTACATTCGCATTCAAGATTTTTAGATCTATAGCCTTGAAATATTCATTGCTGGCAAGATTCACAAAGACCTCATCGTCTTTCAATTCCTCATTTAAAGATTGTGTCACCTTCTTACGCCAGAACTCATAGAGGTTTTTCTTCACGCCTACCGGAAACTTGGTACCCATCTCCAAACGATATGGCTGAATAAGATCCAATGGTCTTAGAAGTCCGTAGAGTCCAGAAATAATACGCACGTTATTTTGAAGCTGTTCGACTTTATTCTTTGGAAGATTATATACATCCAATCCGCGATAGACATCTCCACTAAAAGCATAGACAGCAGGTCTAGCGTTTGCTTCGGTAAAAGGCAAACTCCATTCTTGATTTCGTTCATGATTTAATCTCCCAAGGTTATCGGAAATGCTCATTAGCTTCGATAAGACTCTAGCCGACTTCTTTTTTAATAATTTGTTAAGCCTTTCAGAATCTGCTAAAAAACGAGCTTCGGTGAATTCAGAAGTTGGTAATTTAGAATCGTAATCTAAGGATTTTGCTGGAGATAAAACTATTTTCATTGCGTTGCTTTTCAGTAAAAATAATAAGAATTTACCGAACTTTCAGTCTAAAGAATTGAAAGAAATTATAACTCGATCAGCCCGATCAATTACTCGATCACATGCCGTGAATATGAACGCCATTTCTCAAGACATTGCTCAATATCCTCTGGAATTGGTGCTTCAAAACGAAGCATCTCTCCAGAAACAGGATGCTTAAACCCTAATGTCCTTGCATGTAAAGCTTGACGCGGTAATACTTTAAAACAATTTTCAACAAACTGTTTGTATTTTGAGAACGTAGTACCCTTTAAAATGCGTTCTCCGCCATAACGCTCATCATTGAACAAGGTATGCCCAATATGCTTCATATGCACACGTATTTGATGTGTCCGTCCCGTCTCTAGACGGCAAGAAACCAAAGTGACATAGGTTAGGCGCTCCAGAACTTTAAAATGAGTAACTGCAGGCTTTCCCTTTTCTTCAGCGTCTTCGTCAAGAAATACGGTGTTCTGCAAACGGTTTTTTGGATGGCGACCAATATTCCCTTCGATGGTTCCTTCGTCTTCGTCCATATTTCCCCACACCAAAGCAACATACTCACGCTCTGTCGTTTTCTTGAAGAATTGTTTTGACAGATTCGTCATTGCAATTTCGGTCTTAGCAACGACCAGAAGTCCGCTGGTGTCTTTATCAATACGATGCACCAAACCTGGACGATCGCTACTATTATTGGGTAAGTTCTCGAAATGAAAGGTCAGGGCATTTATAAGTGTTCCGTTATAATTTCCGTGGCCCGGATGCACTACCATTCCGGCTTCTTTATTTACGACTAGCACATCATCATCCTCATACACTATATTGATTGGAAGATCTTCTGGTTTTAGCAAATATTCGTAAGGTGGATGTTCAAACATAACAGTCACAACATCATTAGGGCGCACCTTATAATTGGATTTGACAGCTACATCATTTACCATGATATTTCCGTCTTTTGCCGATTTCTGAATTTTATTCCGCGTAGCGTTTTCAACCTTATTCATAAGGTATTTGTCTACACGCAAGGGTTGCTGCCCTTTGTCTGCTACAAAACGAAAATGTTCATACAAGTCATCATTTCCTTGTTGTTCTGGACCTACCTCTGGGTTAGTTTCCTCCATCTCTCGTAGTCTCTTTTTTGGTGTTTTTTTCTTCGAAACCATCACCATCTGGCTCTTCACTGCGCACGCGATTTTGCGTTCCGTCCCCAACAATTAAATCGATTACGGAGGTCTTTGGAATTTCCATTCCTGGTGTTAGCTTTTCACCTTTAAAACGCATCTCCAACACGTGATCACTAATATGTGGACGCTTGCTTATTTTTCCAATTTCGAAGCCCATTGCAAGCAAAGTAGGTCGTGCTTGACGTCCGGTTTTACCTAGTACTTCTGGCACTTTTATCTTTCGGTAATCTGAAGGGTTTAAGGTGAGGTAAATTTTTCGGTTTTCCTTGACAAATTGACCCGCTTTCGGGATCTGCTCAATTACAGAATATCGCGGGTAGTCAGGGTTGTAATTGGCAGAATCTAAAATTTCATATCGCAAGTCCAATTCGTCCAACTGATCTTCCACCAAGTCCAAAGAGAACTTTGCCAGATTAGGAACTTCAATTTTCTGATTGTGATTGGTGGTACTGCGCAACCACCAAAGGGCTAAAAACGAAAGCACAATCAGTGCCAATACGGCAAACAAGAGCTGCTTTAAAAACGCCTTGGTGAATAGATATTTGATAAAAGTCATGCGTTGTTTGTTGTGAGGCAAAAATATAAAACCTAAAGTTAGTAAACTTCTATTGATAAGTGATATTTTTGTTAAACGACTTATTTATAGTTTTGTTATGCATAAAAAACATATCGCCGTGGCAATGGGCGGCTATTCCAGCGAATACGAAATTTCCTTACTTAGTGGCGCCATTGTTTGTGAATCTTTAGATAACGAGGTTTACATTGTTTATCCCGTTCATATTTTAAAAGACGGTTGGAATTATGTAGCTGAAGACGGTACAAAGTATCCCGTTAACAAGGTTGATTTTAGCTTTAGCCATGGCTCTGAAACCATAGTTCCAGACGCGGTTTTTAACACGGTCCACGGAACACCAGGGGAAGACGGTTATCTTCAGGCGTATTGGGAATTGCTTGGCATTCCGCAAACCAGTCCAGGTTTTTATGAATCGGCATTGAGTTTTAACAAGCGTGATTGTTTGTCGGTTTTAAAGAACTTCGGAATAAAATGTGCGACTTCTTTCTACGTCAATAAAGGAGATGAGATTGATGCGGAAACCATTGTCCAAAAAGTGGGACTTCCCTGCTTTGTGAAACCGAATAGAGCTGGATCAAGCTTTGGGATAGGTAAAGTACATGAGCTTGCAGGATTGCTTCCAGCTATTGAACATGCTTTTTCTGAAGATACCGAGATTATCATTGAAACTGCTTTGGTAGGTGTTGAAGTTTCGGTTGGAGCGTATAATGACAATGACAAAATAAAAGTACTTTCACCTACGGAAATTGTTTCGGAAAATGACTTTTTCGACTATGAAGCCAAGTACGAAGGGAAATCTGATGAGATTACACCTGCTCGTATTTCCGAGGCTGAAACAAATAAAGTGCAGACCGAAACAAAACGTATCTACCAATTACTCAATATGAAGGGTGTATGCCGGTCTGATTTTATTATCCAAAATGGAACTCCTTATTTTATTGAAATTAATGCCACCCCTGGTTTGTCTAAAGAAAGTATTATCCCACGGCAAGTGCGAGAAGCGGGAATGACGCTACAACACTTTTTTGGAGTGCTGGTTGAGAATTGTTTATAAAAACTACCTATCTTTAAAAAATGAAACGCGCTGTATTTCCTGGTTCTTTCGATCCCATTACGTTGGGGCATTTAGACATTATTCAAAGAGCCTTGCCTCTTTTTGATGAGATTATAATCGCAATTGGTGTAAACGCCGAGAAGAAGTATATGTGGTCACTAGATGACAGAAAGCGGTTTATAGAGGCTAGTTTCACAAATGAGTCAAAGGTCTCTGTAAAAACCTATACCGGTCTTACAGCTTCTTTCTGCAAGCAAGAAAATGCGACCTGCATCCTACGCGGTCTTCGCAATGCGACGGATTTCACCTATGAGCAAGCTATTGCGCAGGCGAATGACACCGCAAATGGGATGGATTCTGTATTTTTAATGTGTAGCCCTGAGTATTCACATATCTCTTCTTCTATAGTACGTGATATTGCCAGAAACAATGGTGATATTAACAGTTTGGTGCCAGATGTGGTAAAGGGATAACGATACCTTTACAAATGATATAACAAGTTGTAACCAATTAAAATAAATCGAAACGAATATTAAGTTTGATGAGAATAACTACCATACTACTGGTTCTATTAATTATATCTTGAAAAAAGAATAAAATGGAGAAAAATGAAATTCAAACTAATATTGTTCCGGTTACATCATCTAATGAAAAGGCCAAAGAATATTTTGAAAAAGCTAGATTTTTAGTACAAACAGAGAATGAAAACTACACCCGAACATAATGACCGAATAGCAAAAATGACGTTCGCTTCAATCTATCCTCACTACGTCACGAAAGTCAAAAAGAAAGGTAGATCTCAAGAAGAATTACATCTGGCAATTGAATGGTTGACAGGTTTTGATGAAAACAAAATACAAGAACTGGTTACTAAAAAAGTAACGTTTGAAACATTCTTTTACAGAGCAGAATTAAATCCTAATGCTCATCATCTCATTAATGGAGTGATATGTGGCTATAGAATAGAAGAAATTGAAAATCCGTTAACGCATCAAGTAAGATATTTGGATAAGTTGGTTGATGAGTTAGCAAAAGGACGTAACATGGAGAAAATGTTACGAACTTCATAAGGAGACTATCTTCAGTTTAAGGATAATAATAACGTCAAATAACTTACAAAAAAAACCTCTATCAACATATATAAGGCTGCCCTTATGCAAAACCCGTTAGAGACAATTAAAAATGAAATTCAAAACTAAATCTCATATCCTAAAATCTGGGGTTCAAGTTAAAATTAGAGCTCCTCATATTGAAGAAGCCCTAGGTTTACTCAATTTAAAAAGAGCTTACATAAAAAATACAGTTACCTTACCTCTGACTTTAGATGAATATCCAATGGATAAAAAAAAAGAGGTCACTCTTATTAAAGAATATCATAAAAGTGAAAACAGTATTTTGCTAGTAGCCGAACTAAACAGTGTTTTTATTGGTAATATTGATTTGACTGGAAGCAAAAAATCTAAAACAGCTCATACTGCAATGACAAGTATTTCCAAAACAATAGAGATCAATATTAAACAACTATTGGAGGTTAAAGATATAACTTACCCTATTCGTTCGGATAAGTTTTATATTCTATAATAAAGCATTAACATAACTAAATTTAAATCAGCTAGAATCCTTATGCCAAAAATGCAGTACCGTGTATATGTTATAGAATTAACGAAACGAGTGTTTACCGAAAACACAAAGTTTAGAGCCGTTAATCCGCAGTTCAATGGTGTATTGCAATGTTTATACGTGGGTATGACCACTAAGACTCCTAAAGAGCGATTCGAGCAGCATAAGACCGGCTACAGGAACAAGAAGGGGCATAAGCTTTCGTCCAATATTGTTGAAAAGTATGGCTTATATCTACGCCCGAGCCTATACAATCATATCGATCCAATGTCGACAAGGGAAGAAGCGCTTCAAATGGAGGAAAAACTTGCCCTAGAACTAAGAAGTCAACGATATGCAGTGTGGTTTAATTGACCCTTAAAAAAGGGCTTAGAAGCTGTGGCCACCAACAAAATAGCTTTCTAAAAATTTGAACACTAGCGCTCGTCTTGAAACTCTAAAATATCCCCTGGCTGACAATCTAGCGCTTTGCAAATTGCTTCAAGGGTACTGAAACGAACTGCTTTTGCCTTTCCCGTTTTTAAAATTGAAAGATTCGACAATGTTAGTCCTACCTTTTCAGAAAGAGTGTTTAGAGACATCTTTCTTTTAGCCATCATCACATCTAAATTTACAACTATTGACATGGCTATATAGTTAGTTCATTTTCCAATTGAATTTCGACACCTCTCTTAAAAACGAGGGCAATGATAAAAATTATTCCGGCTAGAAACAAAAACTCTTCACTTCCCCAATTTTGGTCAATCTCGAGCCCTCGATGAAGCAACCTCTCGCTATAACTTTGAGCGATTAGTGCAACAACCCCAATTCCTAAAGCTATGTGGCTAATTTTACCTATCAACGATACCACAGTGGGAGTAAAGGGGTGATTTAAATTGAACTTAAGAAAAATCTTTGTTACCAAATAAAAGAGATAAGCCTTTAGGGCAGATAAGGCAACAATAAAAGATAATGTGTTGACATAATACCATCTATTGGTTGCATACATTTCAGACAGATCAAGTCCTAGGTATAGGTTTCCCGCAGCTTCTGGGTTCATAAAAAGACTAAATAATGATGTAATAAGCAATACTCCAGTTTTAATACAGAGGCCAATAAATACCACCCGAGATATTATTTTCATTATTGATAAAACGCGATTCGTATTTATTTTCATCGTAGATTGATTAAAATTTCAACACAAATAACAGTAAATTTTTATTGATAAACAATAATTTTTTATTATAGTAAAATAAATTTCTAATCGTTCTAACAAAATATGGAACACGAAAACAACTTTATTGAAACTAATGACTACATCAAATCAATTATAAACAAAATGTCTCTGCTTATTTCTAGAAAGGAAGGCCACGAATTTAGTTATAACAATTGAGGTATTGTTTTAAATCTGAAATGGGATTAGAATAAAAGTTAAATCTGTTTGCCACCAAAGTGATAGTTGTAGGACACACTATTCAATCTAAAGTGAAAAAGCTCTATAACGGTAAAGCTTTCGGCATTGATGTTAAACATCGTAATGACCGTTACGAAAACTGGCCCAATTAAACACCCGAAGGCCTACTTATAACGTCATAAAAATTCTATGGTGTATTGGCAAATGGCAATAAGAAAGAGCTTTAAGGTGAATTTAGTTGATTCAAAATCCTTATCTTTAAGTATAGAAAACAAATATTGAACTCATGGATAAAACGCTTCAAACTATGATTGGCAATATGCCAGAAAAGATAGGGAAATCGTTAGAAGAATGGAAAGTAATATTGAAAACCAAAGGTTTTGCAAAGCACGGAGAGGCAATGAAGTTTTTAAAAGGAGAACACGGAGTAACACACGGCTTCGCGAATACTATTGCGGCATTATCAAAGGATACTCGAGATTCACCAGATGATATGGTTTCCAATCAATATAGAAGATTTAAAACCTATCTACGACAGGTTGATTGAGGTTGTGACCAAATTTGGTGATGATGTGGTGAAAACACCTAAAAAAGGCAGTGTTAGTATTATTAGAAAGAAGCGTATCAAAAAACTGAATAAAAACAAATAATGCTACGAATTCAAAGAACCAATTCCGAAGATCAAGATTTCATCAAGCTAGTGCAGTTTTTAGATAAAGATCTAGCCGAAAGAGATGGAAACGAACATGCGTTTTATCATCAATTCAATAAAATTGACAAAATCAAGCATGCGATCGTGATCTATGACGATTCAAAACCCGTTGGCTGTGGTGCAATGAAAAAACACCTAAATGGTTTGATGGAAATAAAAAGGATGTATACCCCTCCCGATGCTAGAGGTAAGGGAATTGCAACCAAGGTTTTAGTCGAATTAGAAAAATGGGCTATAGAAATATCTTTTTCAAAATGCATTTTAGAAACAGGAAAAAAGCAACCCGAAGCTATTAGATTGTATGAAAAGAATGGTTACATCCTAATTCCCAATTATGGTCAATACAAGGGTATAGAGAACAGCCTTTGTTTTGGAAAAAATTTAAGCTCACAATAAGACACAAAAAAACTCCTTCAGTCACCTAAAGGAGTTCAATATTTATAAGAATTGTTTATTATAACGCAGCTATGTGCTTCGCCATATTTGATTTTAAATTAGCAGCTTTATTATTATGAATAATATTTCTCTTTGCTAATTTGTCTATCATAGAAACAACTTCAGGGAACATTTTTTCAGCTTCTTTCTTTGTAGTAAGCTCTTTGAACTTCTTCATTGTATTACGCGTCGTTTTATGTTGATAACGGTTACGTAAGCGCTTGGTTTCGCTATTTCTGATTCTCTTTAATGCTGACTTATGATTCGCCATTTTGTTCTTTTTAATTCTTATTTTTTGTAGTCCGTAGGGGAATCGAACCCCTGTTACATGGATGAAAACCATGCGTCCTAACCCCTAGACGAACGGACCATTGCTATTTTAGTGTACACCTAGCAGACAAAAAGTTTAAATTATGTCTTTCAGGCGGGTGCAAAAATACAACTATTTTTTAATGTCGCAAATCCAATTTCACTTTTTTTGAGAAATTTAATAAGCCTTCGCAAATAACACTCTTCTTGCTGAAGGTTTTCCAGTAACCATACAGCTTCCCTCCTCCTTATCAACGCCAAAAGGAATACAACGGATAGTGGCTTTTGTTTCATTCTTGATTTGCTCCTCGGTTTCTGAAGTTCCATCCCAATGTGCTGAAATAAAACCACCTTTACTTTCTAAAACATCCTTAAACTCGTCATAATTAGAAACCTCAGTTGTATGTTCCGTTCTATGGTTAACCGCTCTCGAGTATAAATTTTCCTGAATTTCATCCATCAATGCCACGACCTTGTCAACTACCTCATTCTTCGCCATGACCTCTTTCTCAAGGGTATCTCTTCTAGCTACTTCAAAAGTTCCATTCTCCAAATCTTTTGGCCCAATGGCAATTCTAACCGGTACTCCTTGTAATTCATACTGGTTAAACTTCCAACCTGGTTTTTGTGTATCCCTATTATCAAACTTAACTCTCAGTCCTTTGGCGCGCAATTCCTTTTGTATCTCTTTGGCTGCCTCACTTACCGCATCAAACTGTTCATCACTTCTATAAATAGGAACGATTACCACTTGGTCTGGTGCCAATTTAGGAGGCAATACTAAACCATTATCATCACTATGTGTCATTACAAGCGCTCCCATAAGTCGTGTAGAAACTCCCCAAGAAGTAGCCCAAACATAATCCTGTTTCCCATCCTTAGCAGCAAATTTCACATCAAACGCTTTGGCGAAATTCTGACCCAAAAAGTGAGAAGTACCAGCCTGAAGCGCCTTTCCATCCTGCATTAAAGCCTCAATACAATAGGTTTCTAAAGCACCTGCAAAACGTTCACTTTCTGTCTTTGTTCCTTTTATCACCGGTACCGCCATATAATTCTCAACAAAATCTGCATATACATGCATCATTTGTTCTGCCTCGACAATTGCTTCTGCCTCGGTTGCATGTGCTGTATGCCCTTCCTGCCAAAGGAATTCAGCAGTACGAAGAAATAGACGTGTACGCATTTCCCAACGCACTACATTAGCCCATTGATTTATCAACAATGGTAAATCTCTGTAAGATTGAATCCATTTACGATAGGTATCCCAAATAATAGTTTCTGAAGTAGGACGAACAATTAATTCTTCCTCCAATTTAGCCTCTGGATCTACAATAATTCCGCTTCCATCTTCAGCATTTTTCAAACGATAGTGTGTAACCACTGCACACTCCTTGGCAAAACCATCTACATGACTTGCCTCTTTACTGAAATATGACTTCGGAATAAAAATAGGGAAGTATGCATTTTGATGCCCAGTTTCTTTGAACATTCTATCGAGTTCTGCCTGCATCTTTTCCCAGATAGCATATCCGTACGGTTTAATCACCATACACCCCCTAACCCCAGAATTTTCGGCAAGATCGGCCTGAATAACCAACTCATTGTACCATTTCGAATAATCTTCACCTCTCGTTGTTAAATTCTTAGCCATAGCCTTAGTTTGGCACAAATGTTGTGTCTTATTTATTAATTAGTAGTTCTCGGCAAAACTACTTATTTTTATAATGTCCAACAATTAAAAATTGCAGTTATGTTTACGAAAATTACTTCCATAAAAAAAACATTCCCTATTTTACTCTCAGGATTCTTTATTATCCTCTTAAGCGCCTGTGGTGCTAGCAACAATGGTTACGGAGACACCGATGGAATCTATTCCTCGAATGGCTCGGAAACTGCGAAAACAGACACGAAAGAAGTAGACAAAACCAATTATTACAAGCAATATTTTAAATCCAAAAAAGGCTCTTATGACGAACTTCCTGAAGAAGGAGCCATTTTCACAGATATAGACGCTTACTCAACATCAGATTCTATGGACGAGGACGGTAATATTGTAACCGAAGAGGTTGAACCTTCAGAGGATTACGGGGCTTGGGGAAGTAATTCAGACAACGTTACAGTGAACATATACAATACAGGAGGTTATGGATACGGATATGGGTACCGCCCATTTTGGTATAATGGCTGGGGGTACTCAAATTATTGGTACAACCCTTATTGGGGTGTGAGTTACGGATGGGGTTATCCCTACTATGGAGGATATTATTGTTCACCTTATTATTATGGAGGATATTACAATCACGGGTATGGATATGGGTACGCCTATAATAGAGGGAGAAGAAATACTGCTTACACTGTTGGAAGGAATTCGTATGCATATGGTAGATCAACGCGTAGTTCAAATAGAAGCGCAGTAAGATCAAACAGAGGAAGAAAGGCGGTAGCTACAACAAGACCTTCAAGTAGACCTACCTCAAGACCAACGAGTAGACCTACCTCAAGACCAACGAGTAGACCTACCTCAAGACCAACGAGTAGACCAACATCTAGGCCATCAACAAGCCGTGGGACATCAAGATCAAGTAGCCGACGAGGTGGGCGCAACTAATTATTATACTCCATATTTTTATAAATTCTATGAGAAGATTCACTTTTGCATTCATAGCCATATTTGCTGTGAACGCCACAATTGCACAGGATATTACAGACGGTCTCAGATATTCTTCTGATGCAAACACTGGAACTGCACGTTTCAACGCTTTAAGCGGAGCTTTTGGAGCTCTTGGAGGAGATTTTTCCGCAATTGGAATTAACCCTGCCGGTGGTGCAGTGTTCATTAAGTCGATGGCGGTTGTCTCTATTTCTGGCAATGACAGCGAAAATGAAGCAACCTACTTTAGCACCAAGACCAAAAGCATTAACACCGACATAAATTTGAATCAGGCCGGAGCGATTTTTATTTTTAAAAACCCTTCTGAAACATCGAAGTGGGGTAAATTTGCCCTAGGCGTGAACTACCAAACTACTCAAAATTACGATAATCAATTGTTCATAAAAGGCACAGGGAACACTTCTATAAGTTCCTTTTTCTTAAATCAGGCCCATGGCGTTCCTTTGGAGTTGCTTCAACTTCAGAACGGTGAATCCATTTCCGATTTATATGCCTACTTAGGTGAAAATGAAGGTGTCTCTTCACAAAATGCTTTCTTGGGGTATCAAAGTTTTATTATTGACCCAATTAATCCCGATGACCCACTAAACACCCAATATTTTTCAAATATTGGAACCGGTAGTTTTGATCAAGAATATCTTTTACTTACTGAAGGCCAAAACAATAAATTTACAATTAATGTGGCCACACAGGTGAATGATAAATTTTACTTTGGATTAAATATTAACACCCATTCCATTGATTATAGTCAAAGTACACTACTTTATGAGAATAATTCAAATACAAACAGTTCTATTGGTCAAGTTGTTTTCGAAAATAACTTAGGGGTACAGGGAGTTGGTATTTCTGCACAACTAGGAGCAATAATGAAGATTCAAAACAATATTAGAGTTGGACTTTCAGTTCAATCTCCTGCTTGGTATGATATTACTGAAGAAACGACGCAATACCTAGAAACAAGAACCTTAGGAAATAATCCCGAAACTGTAACCGAGGTAGATCCTCGTGTATTAAATATTTATGAAGATTACAATTTAAGTACTCCTGGAAAGGTTACTGCTAGCGCAGCTTATATCTTCGGAACAAAGGGACTTATAAGCCTTGATTATTCCTTTCAAGATTTTGGAACTATTAATTTTGGCACTTATGATGATGATGATGGAGATTTTGAAGATGTTAACGATGACATTGGCAACTCATTAAATGGAGTTTCAAGTATTCGATTGGGCGGGGAATACAGGATAAACCAATTGAGCTTAAGAGGTGGTATACGATATGAGGAAAGTCCGTATAAGAATGATGATGTTCTTGGAGATCTTAGTGGTTTCTCCTTAGGGTTTGGATATAATTTTGGAAACTACAATTTAGACCTTTCCTATGCCCGAGCCGAACAAGAAAGAAAACAACAACTTTACACCGTTGGTTTAATAGATAGTGCTTCTGTAGAAACAATATATAGTACACTAGCCTTAACTTTAGGTTTCACATTTTAAGTATTTCATTTTATTATAAAAGCTCCCACTTAAACAGTAGGAGCTTTTATATTTTACAAATCATCTCTACCTTTTCAAGGTAAAATGTCCTTTTATCTCTTTTGGAGTACCGCCTTCCCGATACTCTACGAGAAACCAATAATCACTAGAAGGTAGTGGATTTCCTTTATAAGTGCCATCCCACCCACCGTCAATTGGGCTAATTTGTTTTATCAGCTTTCCAAATCTATCAAATATATATATCCTAGCGGTTGGGTCGAATTCAGTAATTCCAATGATATTCCAAGTATCATGAAACCCATCTTGATTTGGAGTTAGAAACCGTGGGTAATCAATCACACTTACATCGATTAATTGTTTACCACATCCATTGACATCCTTAATAGTTACCACATGACTTCCTGGTTGAACATTACTAAATATATTACTCTCCTGTGTAGGTCCGTCATCAAGCTGATACACATAGGTCCCAAGCCCTTCTGCTTGAGCATAAATCACATGACTTCCATTAAAAATTTCGGTTACTCCAGCGCCATCTGTATAAATAACTTCATTAATAGCAAAAGCTCCGCTGACTGCCTTTGCACTATAAGTTAACGGAGGAGATGATATCGTTACCGTTACTGTCTCGAAGTTACTACATCTAGTCGCTATTTCGGTTACTGTTACCGTATACTCTCCGCCAATACGGGCGGTTATTGCGGGAGAGATCGCGCCATTTATTATCGATCCATCTAAGCTCCATTCGAATAAATACAATGCTGGATCTAATTCGGTGTCTATAACGGGTGGAGAGGTGCCTCCTCCTGCCTCCGGTATTGGATCACCGATAGCGTTAACACATAAACGATATTCAGGCTCTAATAAAATAACTGGTAATTGCTCCACTTTTAGTGCCACCTCTACTATTTCAAAGCACTCAGGTCTAGTGTTTGCATCATTTGTTACACGAGCATAAATAATCTGTGGATTAATAACGTTTTTATAGATATTTGGCAAAGCATTTTCGTCAGCCATTGCGTCGTCAATCGAATCGTAAAACGTTATTAAAAACTGCTCAGGGTCTTGTGTTCCTAAGATTTCCGCAGCCAACGCATCGGCTTGCGCATCCAATTCAGTAGGACTATTAGGATCCGCCAATAATGTAAAAGATCCAACGATCCCATCGTTCTCTTCAAAGTTATCACAAATCACATATGGTTCAGCCGGTTTGGTTGCTGCAGCTCCTTCTTTCACCTCTAAGAAAAAAGTTAATATGGTAGGGTCGGGCGCAGTATCCGAAGACACGTAACACCCTGTTTCCAAATTTAATATTCCCACATGAAGTGTAATTCTAGAAATTCCAAAGAAAAATGGAGTGCTGGATGAAATAGGGTCGGTCATTGTATCTGCTTCCAATTCTGTTTCAAAATACAATACATCAAATATTGCAGGGTCTTGCCCATTTAAAATTTCCGCATCTTTTGTATCAAGAATAATACTGCTGGAACCAATAAAAGGCAATTGGCAAACTATCACATCCTCTATTATAACAGAATTATCTGGCAACGGATTTACAATCAATTCTAACGGAATAACAGTATAACAACCTGTTCCATTAACAGGTGGTAAGGGATCATATTCAACACGTACCCAAACGAGATCGTTGCCTGGCACTTCGTTAATATAAGGGCTAACAAGCACATCTGTAGCATCACCAATCTCTGCTAATTCCTGAGTTTCATAATAGCTAATAATAACATTTGCCTCATTCCCGGTAATCTCAATGTCTTTATCCTCAAGTATAAATTCTGCAAAACCATCATCATCGTCATCACAAACCTCTAAAGGCGTTGGAAGTACTGGTGAAGGGTTGTTGTTCACTGTTAATGTGAGCAGCGTTCGAGTCTCGCATCCTTCCGCATTAAAAGCACTGACAAAAAGAGTTTGAGGAGTAACAATATTCTGATATTCCGTATCTGGAATAATTGGATTATTTGCATTTTGATCTGCTTGGGTTTCATAATAGAAGACAGCCAAGCTTGTATCGCCATCAGTAATATCAATACTATTCTGAGCCAAATTAAAGGTTGAAATCCCATCGGTTCCTGAACTGCCATTTAACATATCATCACAAACCATTGCCATGAAAGGCCCAGAAGCAAGTATTGGCATTGTTCCCACAATTAATTCAAACTCACTAATCCTGAAACATCCAGTATCTATATTTTCTATTCGCACCCAAATTGTCTGTCCCGCACTAATAAAATTAGTTGGAGTTGGCACCTCATTTAATGGAATTTCAGCTTCCAAAAGTGACGTATAATAATTAATTAAATAATCTACTGGATCCTGAGTACCTATTACAAATGGCGTATTAATGGTCAAGTCAAACTGTTCTAATCCATTCCCGTCAGCATCACATATTATTAAATCACCAAAGTCTTCGGTTGGCTCTAAAGGGATTAAGTGAACAATTAACTCCAATTCAACAACATCAAAACAGCCAGAAATGGTACTTTCAACTCGAGCCCAAACACTATCGAAGAAAGGGTCATCATTATTATATGGAATTGGTAAAACGGCATTGGGATCACCTTGTTCTGCTAGAGCCTGAGTTCCATAGTAATTTATAACTACATCTGAAGCTCCTCCTGTGATCTCTGTGTCCTTATCTCTAAGGTTGAAGACAAAAAACCCGTCGTTATCATCATCACAAACCTCTAATGGAGTTGGCGGATTCGCTACTGGGTTTGGATCCACAATCAATTCTAATTCAGTCGTAATATCACAACCTGCAGAATTAAACACACTCACATAAAGAGTTTGTGGATTTGAAATGTTTTGATAGGCATTATCGGGATCAATAGCAATTCCATTGGTCTGGTCCGCTACAGTTTCATAATAGTAGACCGCAAAGTTAAAGGTGCCTATGATTTCAGATTTAAATTCTGCCAAGTTAAATGTTGAAACTCCATCATTACTAGTACTTCCATTTACCAAATCATCACAAAGCGTAATTGAAAAAGGGGGAGGGTTAATAAAAATAGGCGCTAAGGATATAATAACTTCGAATTCATTGTTAGTTTCATCTGTCTCTGCTATGATTCCCACACCGGTTCCATCATCATCCACAACCGCATTTAGTACAAAAGTACTTGGGATACTTGTCGGAATTGTAAGTGTTATAGTGTTAGGCTCCATACCACCGATAGGAATATCGGCTACTGTTTGGCTTTGTCCTACCAAAATGGTGTCGGCATAAAATGCGATTGGTGTGCCGGCTGGTAGAAACTCCGTACTATTTACATTGAAAACTGTATATGGTATATCAACTTCATTGCTTCCACAGGTAATATTAGGCACATCGACTTGAATCGTAGCATCTGGTAATTCAGAATTAATCACCGTAATAATATTGTTAACCAATACAAAATCTAATTCTGAAGTAAGCGTTATATCGATACTTGTATCTCCTACATTTACAACATTTTCGATACTATAATCATCCAAATCCATGTTCCAAAGTTCAACTGAGCCATCATAGCTATTGGTGCAATTGAACGCATTGTCAGCAGGATTTAAAGCATTACTCATCAATGTCCCATTTATGGTCAATGATTCATTCACTGGCGGTGTAACATTATCACCTTCCCAAGCTAAAAACCCTATACGTGCTAAATCTTGACTTGCCACTTCAATATTTCCAAGAACAATTTGCAATAACGGATTAGCACTAGACACGCTTTCTAGTCCATCAAATAAACTAATTTGATTTAATGAAAGTGACACATCTTCATAAATAACATTAATAGACCAACCTCCAAAATTTAGACTACCACAGTAGGAAGGAATCACCGAATTTAAATCTAAATCAGATAATGTATACGTACCATTCCCTTCGGAAACGATAATATTTGTAACATCAGCGTATGCTGAAAAAAATGGCAAACCGAAGGACTCATGACTAAATGATCGAGTTGCAGTAATTGGAATTTCATTAAGTTTCACATCAAATTCTCCTGAACCAGAGCCTGCCCAGTATAAATGTGCTGAAAGAATTTCTTGTTGTGGTTGAAGAAAGAATTCGGCACTACTCTCGGTCAAAATCTCACATGGTCCCCCAAGGTTATTCTCTTCAAGGTTTAGTGTATTTCCAAATGTTGTGTAATCGTATCTCCCATTAAATTGTTTGAATAGACTAACCTGCTGCGCTAGCAGAAAAAAGGGCATAAAAAATAAAAACACAAGTAGAATCCTTCTCATAGCAAGAGTTATATAGCCCCAAAATAAAGGACTTTTTTACAAGAAATAGCTTTTTTATTGTAAGATAAGTAAAAATATCGCTCAAAACTATTTTTGATAATTGTTTTAGTGATATTAAATATCCTATAAATCTTATTGCTTGTGAACTTTTTCAATACAAAAAAGCTCCTATCAATTTGTATTTGACAGGAGCTTTTAGGTTTTAATTTAAGTAAAGGTTATCGTTTCAAGGTAAAGTGTCCTTTAAATTCTTTTCCAACCCCTTCCTCTAGGTATTCCACTACGAACCAGTAGTCACTCGATGGCAATGGATTCCCATTATAGGTGCCATTCCATCCGTTACCTAGTGGACTCACCTGCTTTAATAACTTTCCGAACCTATCGAAGATATACACCTTCGCACTAGGATCAAAAGCAGCGATTCCTATAATATTCCAAGTATCGTGATACCCATCCTGATTTGGAGTTAAATAGCGAGGGTAATCAATCACACCCACCTCTAAAGTAACACTACCACAACCATTGGCATCCTTAATCGTTACAGTATGAGTACCAGCACTTACATTCTCAAATGTACCAATCTCAATAAAAGGACCATCGTCCAATTGGAACACATACGTACCCAATCCTTCTGCCGTCGCCTGTACCGTATGACTATCGGCAAAAGCACCATTTAATAACACAGCATCATAGGTCACTGGAGGTTGAGAGACCGTAACAGTAGTACTTACTTCTGCACTACAGCCTAAAGCCGATCCAATCTCTGTATAAGTTGCCGTATAGGTTCCTCCCTCTAAAGCCGTCACACTAGTCCCAAAGACAGTACCACTTGGGGTATCCCAAATAATATCATACAAACTAGGATCTAGATTCACCTCAAGTACTGGTGGAGACATCCCTCCTTCTTCCTCAGGAATTGGATTCCCATTGGCATCTACACACAGTCGATGCTCTTCTTCCAAAGTAACAACCGGTAATTGCTCCACCTTTAAGATCAACTCTACTATCGCATAACAGTCCGTATCATTATTGGTAACACGACCATAAACAATCTGTGGATTGATAATATTGGTATAACTATCTGGTAATGGCATATCACCTGCTTCTGCCTGGGGTAAGGTCTCATAAAAACTCAATGTATAATCAGGGGACATCTGAGTACCCATAATCTCACTATATAAAGCCGTATTGCCAGCACTTAAATCAAAATCAGCAAAACCATCGTTGGGATCGGTTTTATCACAAATAGCATACGGTGCACCTGGCCTAGTAGCTGTAGCCCCTTCAAAAACCTCTAAATCAAAAGACAAAGAATACTCATTGGTAACAGGATCTAGACTACTGGCGATATAACAATCTGTTTCTATATTTAGAATCCCTGCATAAATAGTCTCTGGATTACTCACGTTTTGATACGTCCCTGGATTTACAATAGCATTAACCTGTCCAGCAGCATCTAATGGAGCTACAAAATAAAACACCTCAAAAACAGAAACATCTTGTCCATTTAATACCTCAAAGTCCTTGGTCGTTAAATCAAAAACAACTGAACCATTTGTATTGGCCTCACAAAGAGTATATGGTGTTATAACAGCAGTAGCATCCGGCAAGGGATTCACTAATATCTCCAACTCCACGATCTCAAAACATCCATAAGGAATCGAAGTAGTCACCGGAACACTCACTCGTACATAAATCGTCTGTGGATTTGCTGTGTTCGCATACATCGTAGGAGCAACAATTGCCAATAATGGATCGCCCTCTATAGCATCAGCCTGATTATCATAATACAACAACTCCCAGTTCTGACCATTTAATATCTGACCCTCACGAATCGTTAAATCAAATACTTCCATCTGATCCCCAGAATCATTGTCATCACAAAGTTCGATAGGATCTGGAGTTATTGGCGTAGGGTTTGGGATCACCCGTAGTCGTAAACTAACAGAGGTATCATCACATTCCGTATTACCATCGATCACACGAACATACACCGTTTGAGGATTGCTCGTGTTTACATAGGCCGTTTCAGGAGCAATACGATTGGTATCAGTATCCGCATCCTCTTGAGTCTCATAATATCGAACGCCTACTCCCGTAGCTCCTCCTGTAATCTCATCATTCTTCTGTGTCAAATCAAAAGCAGTAATCCCGTCATTTGGAACTCCTAAATCATCACACACACTCAATGGGTCTGGCTGAGTAACTAAAGGACCAATGGAAACTTTTAGTAAAAACGCCCCGGTCTTAGCACAACCACTTATTGGATCTAGTAAACGAACATAAATCGTTTGCTCTGGAGTCATCGTATTGACATAAGTCGTTGGATTAGGTATCGCATTAACACCTGCCTGAGCATCTGCTAAAGCAGTATGATAACTCAAATCATAATCATCTGGATTCTGACTCCCGTAAATAAGAACATCTTGTTGGGTCAAATCAAAAACCCCAAAACCGTCATCATCACAAAGAACTAACGCTGGTAAGTCTGTTGGAACTAAAGGCGTAGGACTCACAATAAGTTCTAACTCAACAATACCATAACAGCCCGTTCCACTTGGAATCACAGGGAAAAAAGCGCGGGCATACACCACCTGGGTATCTGCCATTATATTTACATACGGACTAAGTAGTGCAAAAACACCATTCTCTGCATCAATCAAAGTCTCGTGATAACTAATGGTAACATCCGGTTGTCCCCCCGTAATCTCTACATCCTTATCCGTTAAGGTAAACTCCCCAAATCCATCATTGTTCGTATCACAAGAAACTAACGGCGTAGGTGTTACCGGCTCAGGATTTGGATTCACAGACAACGTAAGAGTCGTCTGGGCAGAACAGCCCGTTCCATTAAAGACACTTACATACAGCGTCATTGGATTTGATGTGTTCTGATACGCAGTGGCTGGATCAATAAAAATACCTGCGCTTTGATCCGACTGGCTCTCATAATAGAAAACACTTAAAGTAGGATCTCCGATAGTAATAAAAGCATCATTAAGCGTTAAGTCAAACTCTGTAAAACCATCTGGCGTCTCATCATCACAAGCCTGCATACCTGTAGTTGGATCCGCTATAAGTGGAAAAACACCTACGATTAGCTCAAAAGAACTAACCCTGTAACAACCCGTAGTGTTGTTCTCTAAACGTACCCAAATCGTCTGACCACTACTAACAAAATTCGTTGTGTTCCCTATTGGATTCACCCCACCCTCGGCCTCTAAAGCATCCGTATGATAACTAATACTATACTCCAATGGATCTTGTACTCCATATACAAAAGCAGTATTGTCTTCTAAATTAAACTCCGCTTCACCCCCGCCCATACTATCACAGGACGTTAAATCACCAAAACCAGGAATCACAGGGGTATCAGGACTAGGATTTACTATAAGATCTAAAGCAACAACACTATAACAACCCGTAAAGGTATTTTGAACACGTGCCCAAACCGTCTGCATATTGATAACGATATTTGTATAAGGATTTGATAAAATCGTACTTGGATCACCAGCCTGAGCCTCTATCTCTGTTAAAAAATAACCCAAAATACCAACATCTGGCTCTCCCCCTACAATCTCTGTATCCTTATCACTTAACACAAAAGGAGCAAAACCATTGTTATCATCATCACAAGCGATTAACGCAGTTGGAGTAACTGGACTAGGATTGGGATCTACTGTGATCATAAAACTACTGGTAGCCTCACAACCTTCCGTGCTAAAAATACTTACAAAAATCTCTTGACTAGGAGTTGTAATATTTTGATACGCATCTGGCAGCGCTATTGGACTATCACTTGCCTGGTCTGCAGCACTACCGTAATATAAAACCGTAAGGGTCCCATTACCCAAAGTAATTACAGGGGTATTAACGCTTAAATCAAAGGTAGACAAACCATCATCTAAAGTACTACCCCCTATTTCATCATCACAAAGAGACAAATCGTTTCCTACTGCAATCAAAGGGAAAGGTGTTACCTCTATCTCAAACGAGGTAATTCGAACGCAGCCCGTAACCAAACTCTCCAAACGAACCCAAATAGTTTGACCCGTACTTGGGAAAGCAGTAGCAGGAGCAATAGCATTCGTGCCAGCTTCAGCATCTAACTGCGTAATATAATACGTAATAGGCATAAAATTAACCCCATCTTGAACTCCTAAAACACCACCATCTTGAAGCGTTAAATCAAAAATAGCCCCACCACTACCATCTAAATCACATCCTATAAAAGGGTCTTGAAACGTAGCATCTGGCATATCTGGAAGCGCGATAACAATAAGTTCCAACTCTACTACCGTATAACAAGCCAATACCGAAGGTGGTACATCTTTAAAAACTCGCGCATACACTATCTGACTATTTGGTGTAATGTTAGTATAAGGACCCGCTGGAATCTCGGCTCCTAGGGTACCCGCCTGAGCATCTGCCAAAAGCTCATAATACAAAATAGAAACATCAGGCTCTGATCCGATAATCTCTAAATCACGAAGACTCAAATCAAAACCGGAGACAATCCCATCATCATCGTCATCACATAACTCCAATGGTGTCGGAGCTGGATTCGGATTCGGATTCGGCAATACCGTTAAGGTCAAGGTAACTATAACACTACAACCAAAGGAAGTCGTAGGACGACCGATAATCGTTTGGGGGGTTGCCAAGTTTTGATACATCGTAGGAGCTACAATGGGGTTATTTGCCATCTCATCAGCAGGAGTCTCAAACCACTCCACTGTAATGGTTGGATCTCCTCCATTGACCAAAGCATCTTGAGTGGTCAAATCAAAGGTAGAAATCTCATCATCCAAAGTACTACCATTTAAATCATCATCACATAAGAACATCTCAAAAGGACCCAAATCCATCGGCAATGGATCAACTATTAACTCCAACACAACAATATCATAACAACCCTCTGCACCATTAGGGTTCGGAGGTAGCGTACTGGTCGAATTTCCAACTACCAATACATAAATATCCTGTGGGTTGCTCGTATTGATATAGGTCGTAGTATTAAAAATAGATAACGAAAAATCTGGGGCCGTTAAGGCTAAGTCTCCTGCTGTAACAGCATCCGTCTGATCCTCATAATAGTAAACATCAAACTGTGTAGGATCCAAAGTATCTAACACCTCTGGCTCTACAGAGGTCAAATCAAACTCCGCAAATCCATCGGCAGAAACATCATCACACACGCGAAGCGGCGCAGGAGTCGTAGCTACAGGAGCAGCATGAACCTCCAAGGCAAAGGGAACTACTCTATGACAGCTATTAACAGTAGTTTCTACACGTGCCCATACACCTCCTGTACCAAAATTAGGATCCGTAGGAGCTGTAATAGGCACATCCAAGTAAATTTGATCATTCATATAAGGGTTTGATAACTGAATTCCATCAGTATCTGCATCCAAAAATGTTCCGTGATAAGTAACACTTAAATTAGGATCTCCCAAAGTAATAGCAGCAATCGTCGTGCTTAAATCAAATTCTGCAAAACCATCATTGTTCGAATCACAAGCGATTAAAACACCTGGATCTCCCGTAACAGGATTTGGATCTACATTGATATAAAAATTAGACATAGCAGCACAATCTTGGGTACTAAACGCACTTACAAAAATTTGTTGTTGAGGCGTAATTATATTCTGATACGCAGCAGGGGTCGCAATGGGGTTATTGGCCAATTGATCGGCCATCGTAGCATAATAAAAAACATCCAATGTAACATCTCCTAAATTAATCAACAGCGTATTAACCGTTAAATCAAAGGTAGACAAACCATCATCTAAGGTACTTCCGCCAATCTCATCATCACAAGCAAACAAATCATCTCCTATACCAATGGTAGGGAAAATACCAACTTCGATCTGGAACTCTGTAATACGTACACAACTCGTTAATAAACTCTCCAAACGAACCCAGATTGGCTGACCACCACTTAAAAAAGCAGTCGCAGGAATAATCTCAGTACCAGCAATACCAGCCTGAGCATCAACTAACATCTCATAATACGTAATGGGTGCAAAGTCCGCAGCGTTTTGAGAACCTAACACCCCTGCATCCTGAAGCGTTAAATCAAAAATAGCCTGACCACTACCACTCTCATCACAGCCAATAAAAGGATCGTCAAACAATGTGATATCTGGCATATCCGGCAAGGCAATAACAACAAGCTCTAACTCTACAATCGTATAACAAGCTATCGTAGCTGGGGGTACGTCCTTGGTAACACGAGCATATACAATCTGACTAAAAGGAACAATATTCGTATACAAGGCCGCGATCTCTGTACCTGCAACACCAGCCTGAGCATCGACCAAGTCTTCGTAATACAATACAGAAACATCCACCTCACCATCGATAATCTCTACATCACGCAAAGTCAAATCAAAACCAGCTACCAAACCATCATCATCATCGTCACAAAGTTCTAATGGTGTAGGATCTGTCTTAGGATTTGGATTGGGCAAAACAGTTAAAGTAAGGGTCACAGTACTACTACAGCCAAAGGCTGAAGTAGCTCGACCAACAACCGTTTGAGGCGTAGCCGAATTTTGAAACATCGTAGGAGCTACTATCGGGATATCGGCGATCTCATCCGCAGGGGTCTCATACCAAACTACCGTAATAGTAGCATCTCCACCATTGACCAAAATATCTTGAGTGGTCAAATCAAAAGTAGAAATCTCATCATCCAACGTACTGCCATTTAAATCATCATCACACAACATAATCTCAAAAGGACCTAAATCTTCCGGCAATGGATCAACAATCAGTTCCAACACCACAATATCATAACACCCCTCTCCACTATTAGGGTTTGGTGGAATCGTACTGCTAGCACCTACAACTAAAATATAAATATCTTGTGGGTTTACTGAATTTAAAAAAGCAGTCGGAGTAGGAATCGCAGCCGAAAAATCTGGAGCCGTCAAAGCCAAATCGCCAGCGGTAATAGCATCCGTCTGATCCTCATAATAATAAATGTCAAACTCTGTTGGATCCATAGCTCCCAATACCTCGGGCTCCACAACCGTTAAATCAAAAAATGTAAAGCCATCGGCAACACTATCATCACACTGTCGAAGTGGATCCGCTGGTGTCGTAGCCACTGGAGCAAAACGAACCTCTAATGCAAAACTAACCACCTCAAAACAAGTGCTTACACTGCTCTCAACACGAGCCCATACCCCACCAGTACCATACAAAGGATCCGTAATATCAGTAACAGGAGCATCCAAGTAAATATCATCGTTGATATACAATAGCGGTAAAGGCAACGCATCATTCTGGGCATCTAATAGCGTTCCGTGGTAGCTAACTGTCAAAGCAGGATCTCCTAAAGTAATAACTGGAGATTGTACACTCAAATCAAACTCGACAAATCCATCATTGTTGGGATCACACAACACCAACGTAGGGGGCATCGTGTTGATCGTAGGGAGCGTGTCAATGATAATATCTACATTACGCGTGGTATCAAAACAACTAGCATCATCCCGATTCTCCAAACGTATAAAAACAACCTCATTGGGAGCCGTTACAAAATAAGGATTAGGAAGTGCATTAACATCGCCATCTGCATCCCCCTGACTGCTATGATATGTAATATCATAACTAGAAGAAGGCTCTCCATCCAATACAAAAGAATTAAACTCCGTAAATAAATCTACAAACTCTCCCCCATC
Source organism: uncultured Ulvibacter sp. (assembly GCA_913063405.1). Taxonomy (GTDB): domain Bacteria; phylum Bacteroidota; class Bacteroidia; order Flavobacteriales; family Flavobacteriaceae; genus Ulvibacter. The sequence goes on along the minus strand of CAJXZB010000012.1, from coordinate 23,815 downwards.
ACTATCAAAATCACAGACATTAAGAGTCAATGGAACAATACCAGCAATAGCACGAGAAAAATAAATGTCAAATTCAGCCAAAGCAAAACAACTCCCAGATAAATCCTCGATCCGTACAAAAATACGCTGGGGAGAAGGGGGAACTATCAAATGAACCGTAGGACCCAGTATGGGATTAGTGTCATTCTCACTGTCCAAAAAAGTCTCATAATACTTAATCAAAAACATCGTAGGGTCCTGAGGTCCCAATATAAGAGCATCATTAACCCTTAAATCAAAAACTCCAGCAGTAGTACCATCATCACACTGAAATAAATCTACAGGAGGACTATCTATAACAGGCTGGGGCCTGAAGGTTATAACAACTTGATTACTTGATACTCTACAAATTCCATCAACTGCCTCTACAGAATAAATACCATCGACAGTCACATTAAGGGTTTCATTTGTGGCGCCAGGGATCGCAACTCCACTTTCAAACCATTGAATATTGAACGGTGGATCTGTTACACCTGAATCCAGAACAACCCCACTACCAATACAAGCTGGACCTGGGTTTAGAAGAATTCCAGCCATACTTAAATCGATAACTTCTATTGCCTCATTGTTAGTCTCATCTGTCTCATCTACAACTCCAGTACCATCTCCAACATCATCAACTACGACTCTTAAATTAAAAATATTTGGTGTTGCCACTGGTATATTCACCGTAATTGAACCACTCTCAGAACCACCAATGGGTATATCAGCAACAGTCTGTGTCTGACCAATAAGAACAGCATCGGCATAAACAGCAATTGGAGTATTTAAAGCCAAAGGTGCTGTACTATTTATATTATAGACCGTGTAGTCAATGGTCATATCATCATTCTCACACAGAACACCAACAGTATCAATCTCAATAGTAGCATCAGATAGTTCCGAATTAACACTCGTAATAACATTGTTGACCATTATGAAATCTTGACTCGAAGTAAGATTAATAAGTACGCTTGTATCCCCTGGTTGGACTATCCCAATTAAATCGTAAAAATCCAAATCCATGTTATAATTAACACTAGATCCAGTATAACTATTTGTACCATTAAAGGCATTATTTCCTGGATTCAACGGTGGGTTATCAATAAGAATTCCATTAATCAGTAAAGTCTCATTATTTGCTATTTCTTCTTCGCCTTCCCAGGCTAAAAAACCAATCTTTGATAAAATATCTGACGTAACATCTATATTCGTTAATGTAATATCTAAAGTATTGTTTGAAGCAGAAACACCTTCCAAACCATCAAACAAACTGATTTGATTTAGCCGCAAAGACGGATCCGAGTAAATAACGTAAATACCCCAACCACCAAAATTTGTACCGCAATAGTTAGGCAATTCAGCCGTAACATCGATACCAGAAAAGGTATATGAACCATTACCAGCAGCAGCTACAATACTCGTAACATCTTTGTATGCCGAAAAATAAGGCTGACCGTTTGATGTTGAGTTATAATTAAAAACCCTATCGGCTGTTATTGCGTTTCCATTTAAATCAACATCAAAGTCTCCGGTACCAATAGAACCCCAATACAAGTGGGCAGAAACAAAGGTTTGACCAGAGGTTAAATTTAAAGTAGCGTCACTAGATGGTAATTGTCCGCAGTAGGGTGGCCCCTCACTATTTGGAAACTCATTTAAAGTGTTTCCGATGGCTGTAAAGTCCAACCGACCATTGAACTGCTGAAATAACTGAACTGCTTGTGATAGTAATAATAATGGACTAAATAAAAAAAGTAAAAAAAGTAGCTTATGTATTCTTGCAGAAATATTCATAACAAAAGGGGTCTTATTTTCGATACTTTAAGAAAATTACACGAAAATAGTTGATTTTAAACCTATTACACTGATTACTAACCTTTACAACTAAACCAAATTAATGATTTAATCATATATAGTATAACAGCCCACAGTTCTTTTACCCTACTTGTCTTTTATACATTTCCATTTAGTTCACAGAGTGATGTTATCACTTATTAAATTCGCCTTTTCTCTAGCTTTACTGAATATATGAATTGAATGGGCTTTAATATTTCATAGCCTTGATTATACATTTATTTTCCTGCTCTTCTGATCCGCTTTAACAATGTTCAACAAAAAAGCTCCTATCAATTTGTATTTGACAGGAGCTTTTAGGTTTTAATTTAAGTAAAGGTTATCGTTTCAAGGTAAAGTGTCCTTTAAATTCTTTTCCAACCCCTTCCTCTAGGTATTCCACTACGAACCAGTAGTCACTCGATGGCAATGGATTCCCATTATAGGTGCCATTCCATCCGTTACCTAGTGGACTCACCTGCTTTAATAACTTTCCGAACCTATCGAAGATATACACCTTCGCACTAGGATCAAAAGCAGCGATTCCTATAATATTCCAAGTATCGTGATACCCATCCTGATTTGGAGTTAAATAGCGAGGGTAATCAATCACACCCACCTCTAAAGTAACACTACCACAACCATTGGCATCCTTAATCGTTACAGTATGAGTACCAGCACTTACATTCTCAAATGTACCAATCTCAATAAAAGGACCATCGTCCAATTGGAACACATACGTACCCAATCCTTCTGCCGTCGCCTGTACCGTATGACTATCGGCAAAAGCACCATTTAATAACACAGCATCATAGGTCACTGGAGGTTGAGAGACCGTAACAGTAGTACTTACTTCTGCACTACAGCCTAAAGCCGATCCAATCTCTGTATAAGTTGCCGTATAGGTTCCTCCCTCTAAAGCCGTCACACTAGTCCCAAAGACAGTACCACTTGGGGTATCCCAAATAATATCATACAAACTAGGATCTAGATTCACCTCAAGTACTGGTGGAGACATCCCTCCTTCTTCCTCAGGAATTGGATTCCCATTGGCATCTACACACAGTCGATGCTCTTCTTCCAAAGTAACAACCGGTAATTGCTCCACCTTTAAGATCAACTCTACTATCGCATAACAGTCCGTATCATTATTGGTAACACGACCATAAACAATCTGTGGATTGATAATATTGGTATAACTATCTGGTAATGGCATATCACCTGCTTCTGCCTGGGGTAAGGTCTCATAAAAACTCAATGTATAATCAGGGGACATCTGAGTACCCATAATCTCACTATATAAAGCCGTATTGCCAGCACTTAAATCAAAATCAGCAAAACCATCGTTGGGATCGGTTTTATCACAAATAGCATACGGTGCACCTGGCCTAGTAGCTGTAGCCCCTTCAAAAACCTCTAAATCAAAAGACAAAGAATACTCATTGGTAACAGGATCTAGACTACTGGCGATATAACAATCTGTTTCTATATTTAGAATCCCTGCATAAATAGTCTCTGGATTACTCACGTTTTGATACGTCCCTGGATTTACAATAGCATTAACCTGTCCAGCAGCATCTAATGGAGCTACAAAATAAAACACCTCAAAAACAGAAACATCTTGTCCATTTAATACCTCAAAGTCCTTGGTCGTTAAATCAAAAACAACTGAACCATTTGTATTGGCCTCACAAAGAGTATATGGTGTTATAACAGCAGTAGCATCCGGCAAGGGATTCACTAATATCTCCAACTCCACGATCTCAAAACATCCATAAGGAATCGAAGTAGTCACCGGAACACTCACTCGTACATAAATCGTCTGTGGATTTGCTGTGTTCGCATACATCGTAGGAGCAACAATTGCCAATAATGGATCGCCCTCTATAGCATCAGCCTGATTATCATAATACAACAACTCCCAGTTCTGACCATTTAATATCTGACCCTCACGAATCGTTAAATCAAATACTTCCATCTGATCCCCAGAATCATTGTCATCACAAAGTTCGATAGGATCTGGAGTTATTGGCGTAGGGTTTGGGATCACCCGTAGTCGTAAACTAACAGAGGTATCATCACATTCCGTATTACCATCGATCACACGAACATACACCGTTTGAGGATTGCTCGTGTTTACATAGGCCGTTTCAGGAGCAATACGATTGGTATCAGTATCCGCATCCTCTTGAGTCTCATAATATCGAACGCCTACTCCCGTAGCTCCTCCTGTAATCTCATCATTCTTCTGTGTCAAATCAAAAGCAGTAATCCCGTCATTTGGAACTCCTAAATCATCACACACACTCAATGGGTCTGGCTGAGTAACTAAAGGACCAATGGAAACTTTTAGTAAAAACGCCCCGGTCTTAGCACAACCACTTATTGGATCTAGTAAACGAACATAAATCGTTTGCTCTGGAGTCATCGTATTGACATAAGTCGTTGGATTAGGTATCGCATTAACACCTGCCTGAGCATCTGCTAAAGCAGTATGATAACTCAAATCATAATCATCTGGATTCTGACTCCCGTAAATAAGAACATCTTGTTGGGTCAAATCAAAAACCCCAAAACCGTCATCATCACAAAGAACTAACGCTGGTAAGTCTGTTGGAACTAAAGGCGTAGGACTCACAATAAGTTCTAACTCAACAATACCATAACAGCCCGTTCCACTTGGAATCACAGGGAAAAAAGCGCGGGCATACACCACCTGGGTATCTGCCATTATATTTACATACGGACTAAGTAGTGCAAAAACACCATTCTCTGCATCAATCAAAGTCTCGTGATAACTAATGGTAACATCCGGTTGTCCCCCCGTAATCTCTACATCCTTATCCGTTAAGGTAAACTCCCCAAATCCATCATTGTTCGTATCACAAGAAACTAACGGCGTAGGTGTTACCGGCTCAGGATTTGGATTCACAGACAACGTAAGAGTCGTCTGGGCAGAACAGCCCGTTCCATTAAAGACACTTACATACAGCGTCATTGGATTTGATGTGTTCTGATACGCAGTGGCTGGATCAATAAAAATACCTGCGCTTTGATCCGACTGGCTCTCATAATAGAAAACACTTAAAGTAGGATCTCCGATAGTAATAAAAGCATCATTAAGCGTTAAGTCAAACTCTGTAAAACCATCTGGCGTCTCATCATCACAAGCCTGCATACCTGTAGTTGGATCCGCTATAAGTGGAAAAACACCTACGATTAGCTCAAAAGAACTAACCCTGTAACAACCCGTAGTGTTGTTCTCTAAACGTACCCAAATCGTCTGACCACTACTAACAAAATTCGTTGTGTTCCCTATTGGATTCACCCCACCCTCGGCCTCTAAAGCATCCGTATGATAACTAATACTATACTCCAATGGATCTTGTACTCCATATACAAAAGCAGTATTGTCTTCTAAATTAAACTCCGCTTCACCCCCGCCCATACTATCACAGGACGTTAAATCACCAAAACCAGGAATCACAGGGGTATCAGGACTAGGATTTACTATAAGATCTAAAGCAACAACACTATAACAACCCGTAAAGGTATTTTGAACACGTGCCCAAACCGTCTGCATATTGATAACGATATTTGTATAAGGATTTGATAAAATCGTACTTGGATCACCAGCCTGAGCCTCTATCTCTGTTAAAAAATAACCCAAAATACCAACATCTGGCTCTCCCCCTACAATCTCTGTATCCTTATCACTTAACACAAAAGGAGCAAAACCATTGTTATCATCATCACAAGCGATTAACGCAGTTGGAGTAACTGGACTAGGATTGGGATCTACTGTGATCATAAAACTACTGGTAGCCTCACAACCTTCCGTGCTAAAAATACTTACAAAAATCTCTTGACTAGGAGTTGTAATATTTTGATACGCATCTGGCAGCGCTATTGGACTATCACTTGCCTGGTCTGCAGCACTACCGTAATATAAAACCGTAAGGGTCCCATTACCCAAAGTAATTACAGGGGTATTAACGCTTAAATCAAAGGTAGACAAACCATCATCTAAAGTACTACCCCCTATTTCATCATCACAAAGAGACAAATCGTTTCCTACTGCAATCAAAGGGAAAGGTGTTACCTCTATCTCAAACGAGGTAATTCGAACGCAGCCCGTAACCAAACTCTCCAAACGAACCCAAATAGTTTGACCCGTACTTGGGAAAGCAGTAGCAGGAGCAATAGCATTCGTGCCAGCTTCAGCATCTAACTGCGTAATATAATACGTAATAGGCATAAAATTAACCCCATCTTGAACTCCTAAAACACCACCATCTTGAAGCGTTAAATCAAAAATAGCCCCACCACTACCATCTAAATCACATCCTATAAAAGGGTCTTGAAACGTAGCATCTGGCATATCTGGAAGCGCGATAACAATAAGTTCCAACTCTACTACCGTATAACAAGCCAATACCGAAGGTGGTACATCTTTAAAAACTCGCGCATACACTATCTGACTATTTGGTGTAATGTTAGTATAAGGACCCGCTGGAATCTCGGCTCCTAGGGTACCCGCCTGAGCATCTGCCAAAAGCTCATAATACAAAATAGAAACATCAGGCTCTGATCCGATAATCTCTAAATCACGAAGACTCAAATCAAAACCGGAGACAATCCCATCATCATCGTCATCACATAACTCCAATGGTGTCGGAGCTGGATTCGGATTCGGATTCGGCAATACCGTTAAGGTCAAGGTAACTATAACACTACAACCAAAGGAAGTCGTAGGACGACCGATAATCGTTTGGGGGGTTGCCAAGTTTTGATACATCGTAGGAGCTACAATGGGGTTATTTGCCATCTCATCAGCAGGAGTCTCAAACCACTCCACTGTAATGGTTGGATCTCCTCCATTGACCAAAGCATCTTGAGTGGTCAAATCAAAGGTAGAAATCTCATCATCCAAAGTACTACCATTTAAATCATCATCACATAAGAACATCTCAAAAGGACCCAAATCCATCGGCAATGGATCAACTATTAACTCCAACACAACAATATCATAACAACCCTCTGCACCATTAGGGTTCGGAGGTAGCGTACTGGTCGAATTTCCAACTACCAATACATAAATATCCTGTGGGTTGCTCGTATTGATATAGGTCGTAGTATTAAAAATAGATAACGAAAAATCTGGGGCCGTTAAGGCTAAGTCTCCTGCTGTAACAGCATCCGTCTGATCCTCATAATAGTAAACATCAAACTGTGTAGGATCCAAAGTATCTAACACCTCTGGCTCTACAGAGGTCAAATCAAACTCCGCAAATCCATCGGCAGAAACATCATCACACACGCGAAGCGGCGCAGGAGTCGTAGCTACAGGAGCAGCATGAACCTCCAAGGCAAAGGGAACTACTCTATGACAGCTATTAACAGTAGTTTCTACACGTGCCCATACACCTCCTGTACCAAAATTAGGATCCGTAGGAGCTGTAATAGGCACATCCAAGTAAATTTGATCATTCATATAAGGGTTTGATAACTGAATTCCATCAGTATCTGCATCCAAAAATGTTCCGTGATAAGTAACACTTAAATTAGGATCTCCCAAAGTAATAGCAGCAATCGTCGTGCTTAAATCAAATTCTGCAAAACCATCATTGTTCGAATCACAAGCGATTAAAACACCTGGATCTCCCGTAACAGGATTTGGATCTACATTGATATAAAAATTAGACATAGCAGCACAATCTTGGGTACTAAACGCACTTACAAAAATTTGTTGTTGAGGCGTAATTATATTCTGATACGCAGCAGGGGTCGCAATGGGGTTATTGGCCAATTGATCGGCCATCGTAGCATAATAAAAAACATCCAATGTAACATCTCCTAAATTAATCAACAGCGTATTAACCGTTAAATCAAAGGTAGACAAACCATCATCTAAGGTACTTCCGCCAATCTCATCATCACAAGCAAACAAATCATCTCCTATACCAATGGTAGGGAAAATACCAACTTCGATCTGGAACTCTGTAATACGTACACAACTCGTTAATAAACTCTCCAAACGAACCCAGATTGGCTGACCACCACTTAAAAAAGCAGTCGCAGGAATAATCTCAGTACCAGCAATACCAGCCTGAGCATCAACTAACATCTCATAATACGTAATGGGTGCAAAGTCCGCAGCGTTTTGAGAACCTAACACCCCTGCATCCTGAAGCGTTAAATCAAAAATAGCCTGACCACTACCACTCTCATCACAGCCAATAAAAGGATCGTCAAACAATGTGATATCTGGCATATCCGGCAAGGCAATAACAACAAGCTCTAACTCTACAATCGTATAACAAGCTATCGTAGCTGGGGGTACGTCCTTGGTAACACGAGCATATACAATCTGACTAAAAGGAACAATATTCGTATACAAGGCCGCGATCTCTGTACCTGCAACACCAGCCTGAGCATCGACCAAGTCTTCGTAATACAATACAGAAACATCCACCTCACCATCGATAATCTCTACATCACGCAAAGTCAAATCAAAACCAGCTACCAAACCATCATCATCATCGTCACAAAGTTCTAATGGTGTAGGATCTGTCTTAGGATTTGGATTGGGCAAAACAGTTAAAGTAAGGGTCACAGTACTACTACAGCCAAAGGCTGAAGTAGCTCGACCAACAACCGTTTGAGGCGTAGCCGAATTTTGAAACATCGTAGGAGCTACTATCGGGATATCGGCGATCTCATCCGCAGGGGTCTCATACCAAACTACCGTAATAGTAGCATCTCCACCATTGACCAAAATATCTTGAGTGGTCAAATCAAAAGTAGAAATCTCATCATCCAACGTACTGCCATTTAAATCATCATCACACAACATAATCTCAAAAGGACCTAAATCTTCCGGCAATGGATCAACAATCAGTTCCAACACCACAATATCATAACACCCCTCTCCACTATTAGGGTTTGGTGGAATCGTACTGCTAGCACCTACAACTAAAATATAAATATCTTGTGGGTTTACTGAATTTAAAAAAGCAGTCGGAGTAGGAATCGCAGCCGAAAAATCTGGAGCCGTCAAAGCCAAATCGCCAGCGGTAATAGCATCCGTCTGATCCTCATAATAATAAATGTCAAACTCTGTTGGATCCATAGCTCCCAATACCTCGGGCTCCACAACCGTTAAATCAAAAAATGTAAAGCCATCGGCAACACTATCATCACACTGTCGAAGTGGATCCGCTGGTGTCGTAGCCACTGGAGCAAAACGAACCTCTAATGCAAAACTAACCACCTCAAAACAAGTGCTTACACTGCTCTCAACACGAGCCCATACCCCACCAGTACCATACAAAGGATCCGTAATATCAGTAACAGGAGCATCCAAGTAAATATCATCGTTGATATACAATAGCGGTAAAGGCAACGCATCATTCTGGGCATCTAATAGCGTTCCGTGGTAGCTAACTGTCAAAGCAGGATCTCCTAAAGTAATAACTGGAGATTGTACACTCAAATCAAACTCGACAAATCCATCATTGTTGGGATCACACAACACCAACGTAGGGGGCATCGTGTTGATCGTAGGGAGCGTGTCAATGATAATATCTACATTACGCGTGGTATCAAAACAACTAGCATCATCCCGATTCTCCAAACGTATAAAAACAACCTCATTGGGAGCCGTTACAAAATAAGGATTAGGAAGTGCATTAACATCGCCATCTGCATCCCCCTGACTGCTATGATATGTAATATCATAACTAGAAGAAGGCTCTCCATCCAATACAAAAGAATTAAACTCCGTAAATAAATCTACAAACTCTCCCCCATCACTATCAAAATCACAGACATTAAGAGTCAATGGAACAATACCAGCAATAGCACGAGAAAAATAAATGTCAAATTCAGCCAAAGCAAAACAACTCCCAGATAAATCCTCGATCCGTACAAAAATACGCTGGGGAGAAGGGGGAACTATCAAATGAACCGTAGGACCCAGTATGGGATTAGTGTCATTCTCACTGTCCAAAAAAGTCTCATAATACTTAATCAAAAACATCGTAGGGTCCTGAGGTCCCAATATAAGAGCATCATTAACCCTTAAATCAAAAACTCCAGCAGTAGTACCATCATCACACTGAAATAAATCTACAGGAGGACTATCTATAACAGGCTGGGGCCTGAAGGTTATAATTACATCATCAATAATAGTACAAATACCATCTGTGGCTTCCACAGAATAAATACCTGAGTTTGGTGCTGTAACAGTATAAGTAGGGTTTGTAGCTCCAACAATCGCAGTACCATTCAATGACCATTGATAATTCACCGCTGAATTATGCGTATCTGCATCTAGCAACACTGGTGCAACATCACATTTTTCAACATCTGGTCCTAAATCAACAACAAAACTGCTTGGAAATTCTATTAGAAAAGTATCCATATCGAAACAGGTTCCAGTAAGATCTTCAATTCGAACCGTGATAACTTCCGAAGTACCTACAATTGTATACATAGTATCTAATGGAGGTATAATCTCAACCCCAGAACTGTCGAAATACCGAATTACAAACATCGTTGGGTCTTGAGTTCCTAAAACAAGTGGAGAATTCACAGTTAAGTCAAAAATTCCAGGTGCGGTACCATCATCACAGATCAAAATATCATTAGGCCGGGTATCAATAATAGGTAGAGTGTAATTTATAACAACATCATCAGTAAGCTCTACAACATCACCATTACACGTATTGGTGTAGGTAACTCTTGCCGTAAATGTCTCGGTACCCGTGACCGTAAAGTTCAAGGTAGGATTCGTGCCAATAACGGCGCCAGTGGCATCCAACCATTCAAAAACATAGGTAGGAGTACCAGCAGGGCTAAAACTCCAAGCTTCATTGTTAGTCGTCCACGGACCATCAGATGTGTTTCTCCCTGGAGGAACATAAGCAGTAGTTCCTGCATCATTTTGAATACCTAAAGTGGCTGCTCCATTTTGCCAACTCACACAGGTCGGTTTATCCTGAATATAAACTTCAATAACATTAGAAAATTCGTAAAAAACAACCATATGAGTGGCCAACAATCCTGTGCACTGGTATAAAGGAACTTCATAATAGGAAACGACTAATACTCTATTTGGAAAGGTTCCTAAAACTTCATACCCAATTTCCTCGCTACCAGAAACTGACGGGTCTATATCATGACCGGGAGTAAACACATTTGCCTCTGCCAAGGCCTCTTCCGTATTATTGGGTAAATCCTGGGTAATAGACCAGTTATTACCAGTATCTCCAGGGTCAACGTCAAATCGAATTACTCCATTGGATCCTACTTGAAATTCGGTTTCCAAGTTTCCGAAGAAACAAAAATCGAATGGCAAATTATCCACACCAGACCACGCATCATCAATATTTGGATTTAATGTATTTGCCAATCCATTAAAAGCAAAGGGAGGGCTATAAAGAACCGAGTTTACCGTATAAGTCGATCCAGACGTATCAAAAGTAGTTAGAAAACTGGCAGTGACGCTTCCGTTTCCACCACTTGTACAATCCAGCGTGATATCTGGTCCAGCATCAACAAATAAGGAACCTGGACCTTGAGCAAGACTTGTTATTGAAAAAAAAACAAAAGAGAACAATACAAATATATTGCCCGGGGAGAACTTTTTCATGGTGTTGTTTTTTGGTTTGCGTAATTTAATGAAATTTTATCGAAAAATGTGAGTTTCAAATCTTAAAAGTCAAGGTGAGAATTTAAAAATAGTGATATTCTATTTTTCATAGCCAAACCCTAATGCGTATCTTTGCATCTTGTATTATTAATAATACGCCAATTACACTTATGGATTTAGAAAAACAACTTAGAGAGGTTGAAGAATTGGGAAATGACCATGTTAGCTCTGCTAGTGACACTCCAATTCGTGATGATGCATTTGCGCTTAGTGATATTGAAAAGATAGCACTGATAAAAAAAGATGTTCACAGTATTATGAATACACTTGGATTGGACCTTAAAGACGATAGTTTAAAAGGGACTCCTACTCGTGTTGCCAAGATGTTTGTACAGGAGATTTTTGGGGGTCTGCATCCAGATAGAAAACCGAAATCCTCAACTTTTGACAATAAGTATAAGTACAACGAGATGCTCGTTGAAAAAAATATCACTCTTTACTCAACCTGTGAACATCACCTACTTCCAATTGTAGGAAAGGCTCACATTGCTTATATCTCTAATGGGACGGTTGTTGGTTTAAGTAAGATGAATCGTATTGTTGACTATTTTGCCAAGCGACCTCAAGTACAAGAACGTCTTACCATGCAAATCGTAAAGGAATTACAAGAGGTTTTAAATACAGATGATGTTGCCTGCGTAATCGATGCGAAACATCTTTGTGTCAATTCTAGAGGGATTCGTGATATTGATAGTAGTACAGTTACTAGCGAATTTGGAGGTAAATTCAAAAATCCAGAAACCCGTAGGGAGTTCTTGGATTACATTCAGTTAGATACCGAGTTTTAATCATTATAAGCCTTTTAGATGAGTCTATTCGAACAGCAAGAACTTTACGTTTACAATTCCCTTTCAAAGACCAAAGAAAAATTTAGCCCTATACATCCTGGGGCTGTTGGAATGTACGTTTGTGGTCCAACAGTTTACAGCAATGTTCACATGGGGAATTGCCGTACGTTTTTGTCGTTTGACTTAGTCTTTAGATATCTAAAACAACTTGGGTATAAGGTACGATATGTTCGAAACATTACGGACGCTGGACATCTGGAAAATGATGGCGAAAGTGGTGATGACCCTATTTTAAAAAAGGCACGTATCGAAAAATTGGAACCCATGGAAGTGGTCCAAAAATACACGGTGGATTTTCATGAAACCATGGGTAAATTTAATGCCTTACCTCCAAGTATTGAACCAACAGCAACAGGACATATTATAGAACAAATTCAAATTGTTGAAAGAATTATTTCTGAAGGTTATGCTTACGAGAAAAATGGATCCGTTTATTTTGATGTTGCTAAATTCGACCAGGATCATAAGTATGGAAAATTAAGCGGGCGAAACTTAGAGGACACAATTTCTAACACACGTGAATTAACCACTCAAAGTGAAAAAAGAAATCCACAAGATTTTGCACTTTGGAAAAAAGCAGAACCACAACATATCATGCATTGGCCTTCTCCCTGGAGTGATGGTTTTCCAGGTTGGCATCTTGAGTGTACAGCAATGAGTACGAAATATTTAGGTAATAACTTCGATATTCACGGAGGCGGAATGGATCTAAAATTTCCGCATCATGAATGTGAAATTGCACAGGCCGAAGCTTGTAATCATGAATCCCCAGTGAATGTTTGGATGCACACCAATATGCTTACCTTAAATGGTAAAAAAATGTCAAAATCAACTGGAAATAACATCCTACCTGGAGAATTATTTTCAGGAGAGAATGATATTTTAAGCAAAGCCTTTTCACCTGCGGTTTCCAAGTTTTTTATGTTTCAAGCCCACTATCGAAGTATTCTCGATTTTTCTAATGATGCCTTAGTTGCTTCCGAAAAAGGGTATAATCGCTTGATGGAGTCCTATCGTTCTTTAGACAATATTTCTACTTCGACGGCAGGTAGCTTCGATGTTTCGAAATGGCGTCAATCTTGTTATGATGCTATGAATGATGATTTTAATAGTCCTATTCTTATCGCACAGCTATTTGAAGCATCTAAATATATCAATGGATTAAAAGAAGGAAAAGAGACTATTTCAGCTGATGACTTAGGATTGCTTCAAAAAACCATGCACGACTTTATTTTTGATGTGTTAGGGCTGGTGGACACCACTTCGGAAAACAACTCGGATGGAAACAAACTTACCGGAGCCGTTGAACTTTTAATTGAACTTAGAAATCAAGCACGCTCTAATAAAGATTTTGCAACTAGCGATCAAATACGAGATCAGTTACTTGAAGCGGGCATTCAATTAAATGACGGGAAAGATGGGACGACCTTTTCATTAAACTAATGAAAAAAATACTGATATATCCTTTTGTTCTTTTGATACGCGGATATCAGACTTTAATTTCTCCTTTATTCCCTTCAACTTGTCGCTATAATCCAACGTGTTCGCACTATTCAATAGAAGCACTTAAAACGCATGGATTATTTCGTGGAACTTGGCTAGCAATTAAAAGAATTGGGAGTTGTCATCCATGGGGCGGCAATGGATACGATCCAGTACCTCCTTCAGATAAAAAGAAAAGTTAATTGTTCTTTTATAACACCTAGCTTTTCTATATTTACGCCTCATTTTAATCAAAAAATATGCAGTATTTGAGCTTTACTTGGAATCCTTCTGAAGGAATTGATTTAGGATTTTTCTTGGTGCGCTATTACAGTTTAATGTTTGTTATCGCCTTTACCTTGGGTTGGTTTATTACCAAGCGTATTTTTAATAATGAGAATATTCCAATTGAAAAGTTGGATAGCCTTTTTATATATATGGTTATTGGTATTCTAGCAGGTGCTCGTTTAGGGCATGTTTTGTTTTACCAAAGCGAGTTGATATTACAAGATCCAATTTCGGTCTTTTTACCCTTTAGAACAGTACCGGACTTTGAATATACCGGTTTCCAAGGGCTAGCGAGTCATGGAGCTGCTATTGGAGCCATTATTGCCATGTATTTTTACAGTAAGAAAATATCTAAAAAACCAATACTTTGGATTCTAGACCGAGTAGTAATCGCCGTAGCGAGTGGAGCTATCTTCGTTCGAATAGGTAATTTTATTAATTCTGAAATTATAGGAAAAGCGACTAACAGTGATTTTGGTGTGATTTTTAAACAGTTAGGGGAAGATTTTCCTCGTCATCCTGCCCAATTGTATGAATCATTTGGGTATGTTTTTGTATTCCTTATACTATGGTATATTTATTGGAAAACCGATAAGAAAGACCAACGCGGATTTCTTTTTGGAACCTTTTTCATCCTTTTATTTACGGTACGATTCTTTGTGGAGTTTGTAAAGGAAGCGCAGGTTGATGAACGAGCAGATTGGACATTAAACACAGGGCAATTATTAAGTATCCCGCTTATTCTACTTGGGATCTACTTTATTATTACTTCGTCTAAAAAACAAACCACCTAAATGAAAAAAATATTAATTTCTGCCGCAATACTTGGGTCCTTATTTGCAATGTATAGTTGTAAAGAAAAAAAAGAAACGAAGGTTTTAACTAAAGAGGTGACATTTACTAAGGAAGGATCTTTAAGGTTAAAAAAGGCGACTAATGATTCTATCGTTGCGCAATTGAATATTGAAATAGCAAATGATGCCTACCAAACCGAAACGGGACTCATGTATCGTAAATCTATGAATACCAATCAAGGTATGCTCTTTATTTTTGAGGAAGAACGACCACGCTCCTTTTATATGAAGAATACCGAATTTGCATTGGATATTATCTATATTAATAGCTCGAAGAAAGTTGTTAACGTCCAGAAGAATGCGAAGCCATTCGATCCAACTTCTTTACCTTCGGAAGGACCTATATTATATGTCTTGGAAGTAAACGCAGGACTTTCAGATCAATGGAACCTTGAAAAAGGTGACATAGTTGAATGGTCAAAACCCAACTAGTTGTTTCCACTCCAATACCTCAAAACATTATAAAATAAAAAGTCCCTTCACTAAGTGAAGGGACTTTTTATTTATTCCGACCGCGTGTCGCTTAAGCTTTAGCGGTGAGACAAGAAATAGAACCTATTATCCTTCTACTTCCTCTTCGTTCTTTTTATCTGTAAGGTCAATACCTTTTTTCTTAACAGTATCAAACATCACTGGTGTTGCAATAAACAACGACGAGTATGTACCTACGAGAACCCCTACGATCAATGCGAAAATTAATCCTCGAATCGATTCAGCTCCAATAAAAAAGATAGACAACAATACAATCAAAGTAGTTAATGAGGTATTCAATGTTCTACTTAATGTACTATTCAACGCCTTGTTAATTACTTCACTAAACTTCCAAGTAGTATGCTCATTAAAGTATTCACGAATACGGTCAAATACTACCACCGTATCATTCAGCGAGTAACCAATTACCGTAAGGATAGCAGCGATAAATGACTGCCCAATCTCCATACTAAATGGCATAAAGCTATATGTTAATGAGAAGATTCCTAATACGATTAAAACATCGTGGAATACCGCAGCAACGGCTCCCAAACTAAACTGCCATCTCCTAAAACGCAGTAGGATATACAAGAACACAACCAATAGAGAACCCAAAACCGCCCAGAAAGAATCCTTCTTGATATCATCCGCAATAGTAGGACTTACTTTATAGTATTCCATTCTACCAGCGACCTTTGCTGTATTATCTTCTTTAAACTGAGCCAGTGTCATTCCAGATGGAAGATTCGATTTTAAGCCTTCAAATAACATACTTTCAATCTCATCATCTACCCCTGTACCACTATCATCAACCTTATATTTCGTAGTAATTTTAAGCTGGTTATCGCTTCCATAAGTTTTGGCCTCAGCACTTCCATAAACGGCGATAAGGTCATTTTGGATTTCCGTAGCATTCACATCCTTATCAAAACGTACCGTATAAGTTCGTCCTCCAACGAAATCAATACCTTGGTCTAATTTATTTGTGAATAATGAAACCAAACTAATGGCAATCATAATTCCAGAAATGATATATGCTATTTTGCGTTTTCCTAAGAAATCGATGTTTACATTCTTAAATAAGTCCTTAGTAAATGAAGTTGAGAACGCAAGTGGCTTACCATTTCTAGTGTATTGGTCAATAAATAATCTAGTAATAAAGATTGCAGTAAATAACGACGTAAGAATACCTATTAATAAGGTAGTTGCAAAACCTTGAATAGGTCCTGTTCCAAATACTAATAGAATTAGACCTGTTAAACCAGTGGTAATGTTTGCATCTAAAATTGATGACAATGCATTATTGAAACCATCTTTAATTGCGTCTTTTTGTAACTTACCTTTGGCTAGTTCTTCTCTAATACGCTCAAAGATTAGTACGTTTGCATCCACCGAAATACCAATGGTCAATACAATACCTGCAATACCGGGTAAGGTTAATACAGCTCCAAGACCTGCAAGAACTCCGAATATGAATAAGATATTTACTACCAATGCAACATCGGCAAATAAACCTGCTTTTCCGTAGTATCCAATCATCCATAATAAAACGAAGACTAAAGCAATAACAAAAGAGAGAATACCACTATCAATTGCTTCTTGCCCTAGCGTTGGTCCAACAACCTCTGCCTGAATAATGTCCGCAGAAGCAGGTAATTTACCAGCACGTAAAACGTTTGCTAAATCCTGTCCTTCTGTAATATCAAAGTTTCCAGTGATCTCACTTCGGCCACCACTAATTCCTCCTGCCACAGAAACACCCGGTGCAGAGTAGACAACATCGTCAAGTACAATTGCAATCTGACTCTGATTGATATTAGCTTGACTAGTCATTTCCTCCCAAATCTTAGCTCCTTTACCATTCATTTGCATATTTACTGCTACCCTACCCACTTGATCATATGACTGCGCTGCATCTGTTACAACACCTCCAGATAAAGGTGGAACATTTTCTCTATTACCAATTAGTGCATATAAATCTGAAGTGACCAAGGTTTCTTCTTCTGAAATCTTTGTATCCTTTGGCTTCTCCCAAACGAACTTGGCATAACGTTGATCGTTAGGCAGTAAAGCTCTTACCTGCGGCATACGTAGGTAGCCATTGATTAATGCCGTATCTTTTAATGAAAAAGTAGCAATTACCGGCCCTCCTTGGTATCCAGGAGCAATCATTTTTGAAATAATTGGGTTTGCTACTGAAGGATCTACGATAGAATCATTTACGTTTTCACCACCTAAAAGGTCAGCAATATCATCATCTGTTTTTGTTGTATCTACAACAGTTTCGTTCGTTTCTGGAGCAGCAGCTTTTTTCAGCTCAGCAACTTTTGCATCAGCTTGAAAAAGGAAACCTTGCATTTGCTCAGTTTTATATGCATCCCAGAACTCTAGTTGTGCGGTACTCTGTAAAAGTTTCTTAACACGATCCACATCTTTAGCACCTGGCAATTCTACCAAGATACGCGCTGATTGACCTAAACGTTGAATATTAGGCTGTGTAACACCAAATTTATCGATACGTTTTCTCAAAACCTCGAAGGCTGAAGTAATAGACTCGTCAATCTTCACAGAAATAACGTTCTTTACATCATCATTGGACATAGAAGAATTAATATCATCTTCTAATCCCTTATTAAAGAAGATATCTGGAGAAGCCAAACTATTCTCTCCCGGAAGTGCTTCAAAAGCCTCAAAGAAAGACTCTAAATAAGTATCTTGGGCATCTTTTTGAAGTTCAGTAGCATTTATCAATGCCTGATTGAATGCAGGGTCTTTTGAATTATTGGCAAGTCCTTTCAAGATATCTTGAACAGAAACTTGTAGAATTACGTTAATACCTCCTTTTAAATCAAGTCCTTTATTAAGTACTTTCTCCTTAGCAGTATTATAATCAATTCCCATAATTACAGAATTGTTTCCAACTGAATCTAGATACCTCAATTCTGCTATATCTCTTTCTTTTGGTTGATCTATAGAAAACTTTTGGTCAGCAAAAACCTTTGCTTCATCTTCTACTTGGCTTGCAATGTATGTAAATGACAACTGGTACAAACTTACTAGGCCAAATAACACCGCAAATACTATTATTAATCCTTTATTTTGCATTGTTTACTATTTTTTGGTCAAACTTTTAAAACGGGCAAATATAGAGTTTACCTTATTCTTTGACAATTATTTTTAATGATTAAAGCGCTTCATATGAACAATGAAAGCTATTTTTAAATGATTTGTATTGTTTCGGGAAGTAAAATGAGCTAAGCACTTATGCTCCACATCCTATTGACAGCTAAAAACAAGTTAGTATGAGAAGTTCCCTTAAGAAAAAGGTCCAGCTCTAACTTCAGGTATACTGTGTTTAACAGTATCAATTGCAATCGCAATATTTTTCTGTATCACATAGGCCGTTTTTTCTACCCTATTTCTTTCTTCAACCTCATTTTTATGTGCAAAGAAAAATACAGTAGGGGTAAAAAATCGATTACTTTTTAATTCGAGTTCTACTAAATATCCACTAAAACCAGAATCGAAATCACTATTGTTTTGGATTTCAAAGACGTCAAGTTCGTAGATTTTTGAATTCTCTTGAGATGGAAACTCACCACCTTCTTTGTTGGTTGGATAAGAAGAATAGCCTAGATCTAAATTCTTTTCTTTAGAAAATATTTCCGCAATTATAGTGACATCAACATCGCTATAATAAGTGATTTTCAACCTTCCATCAACCGACTCACGTACCTGTATATTATCAACCCCTATGGTTTGCAACTGTTCCTTTACAAGCGCTACCGCATTTTGAGCTTCATCAAAAGTCACCTCGTCATCAGAAAACTGAACAACAATCTCTTGATTTGGGAAATAGACCTGCGGCTGACTAAAACCTAATAGGCTAAGGATAACAACTAAAGTACTTAAGTACCATTTCGACTTCATGCGCCAAATATAAAAAACAAAAGCTGCACAGGGCAGCTTTTGTTCATATAATTATTTGAGTTTATTTTACAAACTCAAAAGTCCGTTTGTTTTACTAACACCTTCAGCACTCTCAGACATATGAGCCTTTTCTGCATCGTTTAAGTCTAAAACAACAATTTTTTCAATTCCGTTTTTACCTAATACTACAGGTACTCCAATACAAAGATCATTTAAACCATACTCACCTTCCAGAAGCGTAGAGCAAGGAAATATTTTTTTCTGATCGCATGCAATCGCTTGCACCAATCCAGAAACTGCTGCTCCAGGTGCGTACCAAGCAGAAGTTCCTAATAATTTAGTAAGTGTAGCACCACCAACTTTCGTGTCTTCTTTAACTTGATCCAGTCGATCTTGTGAAATAAATTCAGTAACGGGAACACTGTTTCTAGTTGCCATTCTTGTTAAAGGAACCATTCCTTTATCACTATGACCTCCAATTACCATTCCGTCAACATCGCTAATAGGAGCACCTAAAGCTTCTGCCAAGCGATACTTAAAACGTGCACTATCTAAGGCGCCACCCATCCCAATAATTCTGCTTTTCGGAAGGTCCGTAGTCTTATGTACTAAGTAAGTCATAGTATCCATTGGGTTACTCACCACAATTAGAATTGTATTTGGAGAATGCGCTACAAGACTTGAAGAAACTGTTTTCACAATTCCTGCGTTAATACCAATAAGTTCCTCACGAGTCATACCTGGTTTACGTGGAATTCCACTTGTAATTACACAAATATCGCTTCCAGCTGTCTTACTATAATCGTTTGTTGTTCCAATAATACGTGTATCAAAACCATTTAATGAAGCTGTTTGCATTAAATCCATTGCTTTCCCTTCGGCATATCCTTCCTTAATATCCAACAAAACTACTTCACTAGCGAAATCTTTAATGGCAATGTACTCAGCACAACTTGCACCTACCGCACCTGCTCCTACTACTGTTACTTTCATGAACTCTATATTTTATTATTTGAATTATTTATTTCTGAAAAAAGATTTTTCAGAAGACGATTGCAAAAGTACAATTATCTGATGTAAAATGGAATAGCAAAGAGCTAAAAACAAAAAACGATATTCTCTTTCAATAAATGAATAAAGATAGAATTAACTATCGAAACCTATTCACTCTTAGTTGATAAGGATATCGTTCATAAAATACATTGTCTTCGTTGATTGTGTTTCCATTTAAGATATCTTCCTTCGTTTCCTTGAACAACTCCCTAGAAAGCTCAAGTTCACCCAAATGACTTAAACATTTAGCCTTGTAATATTTAACATCGCCAAAAGACAGGTATTTTCGTAGTGCTTCATCAAAGGCTAGGTTTGCATTTTTACAATCCTGTAATTCTAAATTTGCAATTCCCAGGTACATTAAATCGAGAAAATGAACCCACTCCCTATCTCCATCCTTCTCCGCCTCGGTCTGCGCGACACTTTTTTCTAAATATTCCTTTGCCTTTTGAAACTCATTGAGTTGCAAATAACTTAATCCAATATAGAAATAATAGGTATGATCCATAACATAAGACTCTCCGTTAAGAGCTAGAACCCTTTTAAAATCAACAATAGCACTTCTATATTCTTTTGAAAAAATACATTTCATAAACCCCATATAGTCTAGATATTGCTCTGGATTCAACTCAGCAGCCTTTTCCAAAAACGGCAAACCTAATTCGTCTTTATCTTCTTTATATAAAGGCATTGCTCTTTGTTGGTAAAAATAAGCCACAGTGGAATATTCATCTATTAAACTATCGAGCGCATCTCGCCTATTTTGAGAGTTAAGCCCTAAACTCCTAACATATTTCATTTCAGGTTCAATAATCGAATCTGTTTCAAGCACATCATACAGTTTTACAAACGAATCCTTTTCTCCATTTCTATTAATGTTACAAGAAATAACTAGAAAAAAGGTTAGACCTATCCCATGATATGATTGTAATTAATTTTTCTATTATTTTTCATTTAACAAATATTAAAACAAAAAAGACTCCCAAAAGGGGAGTCTTTTAATCTATAAATTACACGAATTACTGCTTACGCATCTATATTGGCGTAGACCGCATTTTTCTCAATAAACTCTCTACGAGGCGGAACCTCATCGCCCATTAGCATAGAGAAAATTCTATCAGCTTCTGTACCATTATCTATAGTTACTTGGCGTAAGGTTCTAAACCCAGGATTCATAGTTGTATCCCATAATTGGCTTGCATTCATCTCACCAAGACCTTTATAACGCTGTATCGATGCACTTCCTCCAAACTTTTCGTTAAGCTCATCACGTTCCTGATCATTCCACGCGTATTCCTTCTTTGCTCCTTTTTTTACTAAATAAAGAGGAGGTGTAGCAATATAAACATAGCCCGCTTCAACAAGCTCCTTCATATAACGGAAAAAGAAAGTCAAAATAAGGGTGGAAATATGACTACCATCTACATCCGCATCACACATAATAACAACTTTGTGATAACGTAATTTTTCTAGGTTTAATGCTTTGCTGTCTTCTTCAGTTCCAATTGTTACTCCCAACGCAGTGAAAATATTTCGGATTTCCTCATTTTCAAAGACTTTATGTTGCATCGCCTTCTCCACATTCAAAATCTTACCACGAAGCGGTAAAATAGCCTGAAAA
Source organism: uncultured Ulvibacter sp. (assembly GCA_913063405.1). Classification (GTDB taxonomy): domain Bacteria; phylum Bacteroidota; class Bacteroidia; order Flavobacteriales; family Flavobacteriaceae; genus Ulvibacter. Next base: position 1,699 of record CAJXZB010000012.1, on the reverse strand, counting down.
TTACGATCTCGACCTTGTTTAGCAGTTCCACCCGCCGAATCTCCCTCGACAAGAAATACTTCACATTTTTCTGGATCTTGTTCCGAACAATCTGAAAGCTTTCCTGGCAATCCTCCACCACTCATCACAGTCTTACGTTGTACCATTTCACGGGCCTTACGCGCTGCATGCCTAGCTGTAGCCGCTAAGATTACCTTCTGAACAATGATTTTGGCATCATTTGGGTTTTCTTCAAGATAATTTTCCAGCATTTCTGAAACCGCTTGACTTACTGCAGCGGTAACTTCTCTATTTCCAAGTTTTGTTTTAGTTTGTCCTTCAAATTGAGGTTCAGCAACCTTTACAGAAATAATCGCTGTCAATCCCTCACGGAAATCATCACCAGCAACATCAAATTTTAGCTTGTCAAGCATTCCCGAAGCATCTGCATATTTTTTTAAAGTAGACGTTAGTCCACGACGGAAACCAGATAAATGCGTACCTCCTTCATGTGTATTAATATTATTTACATATGAATGTAGATTCTCATTAAAAGAGGTATTATAAACCATCGCTACCTCAACAGGAATAGAATTCTTTTCCCCTTCCATTGCTATTACATCTGCAATAAGCATTTCTCTATTTCCATCTAGAAAACGGATAAATTCCTTTAAACCCTCCGTACTATGGAATGTTTCTGTAACAAAGTCCCCTTTTTCATCTTTCTGGCGCTTATCAGTAAGATTTATGACTATACCTTTATTCAGATAAGATAATTCACGTAATCTACTCGCCAGCGCGTCATAATTATATTCTAAACTCTGCTGAAATATTTGAGAATCTGGTTTAAACGTAACTACCGTACCTCTATAATCAGTCTCGCCAATTGGTTTAACAGGATACATTGACTTTCCGCGCTCGTACTCCTGTTCCCAAATTTTACCATCGCGATGGACTGTAGCTTTAAGGTTTTCAGAAAGGGCGTTCACTACCGAAACCCCTACTCCGTGTAATCCACCAGAAACTTTATAAGAGTCCTTATCGAATTTCCCTCCGGCACCAATCTTCGTCATGACCACCTGAAGAGCAGAAACGCCTTCTTTTTTGTGTATATCCACTGGAATCCCACGACCATTATCTTTAACTGTAACCGAGTTGTCCTCATTAATCCAAACATCAATGGTATCACAATAACCACCCATCGCTTCATCGATGGAATTATCTACTACTTCATACACTAAATGATGTAATCCTCTAGCCCCAACATCGCCAATATACATTGAAGGTCTCATGCGAACATGTTCCATCCCTTCTAATGCCTGAATACTGTCGGCGCCGTAGGTACCTTTTTTTTGTTCTTCGCTCATAAAAATCTAGCTTGAAATTATGTATTTTTTGAATTCGAACAAATATAACAAAGCCCCCAATAAAACATAGGGTTTCCGACCGATTAGAACACTAAGTTATTAACAACTTTTTGTAAAAAAAAGTTTTTTGATGTTTCTGAAATAAAAGCAAATAACACTGTAAATAATGCTATCCTGTTCCGACCTTAAAAACAATCAAATCGTCTGAATTTTCACATGATTTTAGGGAAATCGTATCGTCAAAAAAGTATCTTTAACATCTTATTGACTTAGGTTTTTTTTAATTACTTCTAATAGTAGTAAATTAGGGGTTATAGTTAGCATTATTATGGAGCAAAGATTCAAAAGCCTAT
>CAJXZB010000011.1 GCA_913063405.1 uncultured Ulvibacter sp. | reverse complement strand
GGATGGCTCAGAGGGACACACCATCATGTCGAAGACTTACAGGATTACTTGAATGAATATTGTTACAGGTTCAATCGCAGTTTTATGAAAGAAGGAATCTTTGAAAACTCAATGATCAGAATGATTAAGGCAGAACCTTGTTTAATAAAAAACATTAATAGCTAAGTGCTTAAGTCGGAACTTCTATTGAGTTTTATGCCGATGATGAAAAGGAAAGAGCCCAAGAAATATTCTTTGCCTGTAGTATTGGGTGTACCTTTTAATACAACCATTAAAATGCTTACATATGACAAGAAAGAATTCTGGGCGAAAGCATTTGGAAAACCCTTATATGATGAAAACGAAACTGTAATAGGGCTTCATGTAGTTTTTCAAGATATTGACGTTGAAAAATTAAAGGAATTGAGCCTTGAGAGATCTTTAAAAGTTATTGCCTCTCAAAATTCGAGACTCTTTAATTTTGCCCATATAGTTTCACATAATTTGAGATCACATTCTAGTAATCTGAAGTTAACTATTCAACTTTTAAATTCCATCCATTCTGAATCGGAAGAAAAGGAATTGAAAGGTAGTCTTGTTGATATTTCTGCAAGTTTGAATGACACGATTTCACATTTAAATGAAATTGTGTCGGTACAATCAAAAGCACACCAAGAAAAGTGAGATGTTGTTTTTGAGGATGTATTGCAAAATGTAAAAAACTCAATCAATCGTCTAATTTTAGACACAGAGACAGAAGTTTATTCAGATTTTTCAGAAGTGCTAAGTATTACATACATTCCTGCATATATATAGAGAGTATTCGTCTTAATCTTCTTACAAATTCAATAAAATATAGACATCCAGATAGAACTCCTATTGTTGATATTTTTACCTTTAGAGAAGATAATAAAAACTGTTTAATGGTAAAGGACAATGGAAGAGGAGTCGACTTAGAAAAATATGGTGACAAAGTATTCAATATGTATCAAACATTTCATCTAAATAAAGATGCCGTTGGCATTGGATTGTTTATGACAAAAAACCAAGTCGAGACCTTACAAGGAACAATTAGCATAGAAAGCACGGTGGATAAAGGAACCGTTATTAAAATTAAATTTTAATTTATAACCCACATGGATTTGACCCCCCAGTTAAACTGGCCTGTATCATCGATGATGATGAAGTTTATATCAATTTGATCAAAAAGATAGTTGATATTAGAAAGTTGTCTGAACACCTGTTGGTATTTAATAACGGGAAAGAAGCTCTAGATTACTTTACAGCGATTATAGAAAACGTAAGCAAAGATGCATTCTCAGAAATCATTTTGCTTGATCTCAATATGCCAGTAATGGACGGTTGGGATTTTCTTAAACAGTTCACGAAAGTAAATCCACCAAAGGGTATGCAAACTACCTTATATATTGTTAGTTCCTCTATCGATCCCTACGAAATAGAAAAGGCAAAGTCCTTTTCCTTGGTTACAGATTACTTAATTAAGCCAATTGACCTGGAAGAATTCGAAGCAATATTCAACAAGAAAAGCGCCTAATCTATAATTCCTTCGGCTTTTTAGGAAATGCTTTTTTATTGAAAGCCATTAGCAAACCAACTCCAGTACTAATCGACATGTCTGCTATATTAAATACAGGGTCAAAAAACGTAAAGAACTTACCGCCCCAAAAAGGCAACCACTCTGGTAAATAACCCTTCCACAGAGGGAAATAAAGCATATCCACTACCTTTCCGTGAAATATGGTACCGTACCCTCCTTCCGTAGGAAACATAGTCGCAACCTGATGGTGACTATCGTTAAATATAAGCCCGTAGATTACCGAATCAATGATATTTCCAAACGCTCCTGCAAAAATCAAGGCTATAGAGACGATTAATACACGTGACATATTCTTGCGAACCGAATCCCATAGCCAGTAGCCAATACCAACAATGGCAATAAGTCTAAAAATTGTTAAGAACAATTTTCCATATTCTCCCGGAATTCTTGCCCCCCAAGCCATTCCTTCGTTCTCAACAAATAAAATCTGGAACCACTCAAATACCTTAACACCATCTCCTAAGGAGAAATGAGTCTTTACATATATCTTGGAAATCTGATCAACCAATAAGACTAAAAAGATAATAACAATTGATTTTTTTAACGACATTAATTCTTACGTGTTTTAGAAAGCTCTTAGGTAAAAAATGAGCTCGACGATAACCCCAAAAGAGTGCTGCAAAAATAGGAATATTATTTGGTTTGAAATAAGCCAATATCGCCATCCTTGCTTTCTGCAAATACCCAATGTTTTCCCTCCAAGGGAAGCCTATTTCTTACTTTTCCGTTTTTCGAAATTCCTTTTCCAGCTATACTGCCAATAGTATGAACGTCGATATCACCACGTTTAGTTTGCAGGGACGCGTTTCCTGTAAAATTAATAAGCTTACAACTCCCCATATCAAGGGCAATCCGTAGCCTACTATAAATACCCTCGGCCTTAACAGAACCTATTTTTGAATCAATAGAGACATTTAAAAATTCAGGAACAACAAGATGCATTTCTATGGACAATACCTTATGGACAGCTAGTTTATCATCATCAGCCTTAAAATAAGGCGAGTATGAAGTCCCAATGGTAAGGGTTTTATTCGCTTCGGAAGTTGTAACAAGAACATTTTCATAGGTCTCTCCAACAACTTTAGTGACTATGGAAATCACAGATGTTTTTTCCGAAACAATGGAAAGACTATAAACAGCATCGGCATCAATTACCAATCTTTTTAATTCCCAAACATCCAAAGTCTTTTCCAGTATCTTTTGGGCAGAGCTATTAAAGGTAACCATTAGAAATGGTATAAAACAAAATCTTTTCAGCATAAAAAAACCCCAACGTTTCGAAAGGGCGAGTTATAAAACACCCCTCTTTTTCAAGAAGGGGTATTTATTATATCATTATTGCATATTTTTTGCTTCAATACTTAATGTTGCATGAGGCACTAATTTTAAACGCTCTGGATTAATCAACTTGCCAGTAACACGACATATTCCATACGTCTTATTCTCAATTCGAATCAAAGCATTTTTAAGATCCCTAATAAATTTTTCTTGGCGAATGGCCAATTGAGAAGAAGTCTCCTTACTCATCACCTCACTCCCTTCATCGAAAGCTTTAAAAGTGGGTGAGGTATCATCGGTGCCATTATTACTATCATTTCTATAAGCACTTTCTATTAATTCCAACTGCTCTTTCGCCTTTGAAATTTTCTCCTGAATAAGTTCTCTAAAGGATTCTAACTCCGAATCACTATATCTATTTTTTATTTCCTGGGACATATTCTTTAATGTTTTTTAATACTTAACTTGGTTGTGATGTCGTCAAATGCAATTTCTATACCATTTGCCAACTGTTCTTCAAATTGCAACACCTCTGTTAAGGTTTCTTGTTTTATATACTCTCTATTTTGTTCCACAGCTTCTGTTAACGCCTCATTTTTTTGAATACTAACTTCCACTCTGTCTGTAACCTCAAAACCAGAGTCTTTTCGTAGGTTTTGAATTCGATTTACGAGTTCTCTAGCAATCCCCTCATTTTTTAAATCTTGACTAATAGTAACATCTAGCGCAACTGTTATTCCATTGCTGTTCGCTACTAACCAACCTTCAATATCTTGAGAGCTAATTTCGACATCATCGAGGGTCAATGTAATATTTTTTTTGTTAACCCAAATACTAATCTCTCCTTCTTTTTCTAACAATGAGATCTCTTCTTGTTCAAAACTATTAACAGCCTGCGCCACAGCTTTCATCTCAGTGCCAAAACGAGGGCCTAATTTTTTAAAGTTAGGCTTTATTTGTTTAACTAATATCCCAGAACCTTCGTCAATAAGTTCAATTTCTTTTACATTTACTTCAGATTTTATCAAATCCGAAACTGCAGCGATCTCATCTCTAGTGGTATCATCAAGCACAGGAATCATTATTTTTTGAAGCGGTTGACGCACTTTAATTTTCTCTCTTTGTCGTAACGATAATACCAAAGAAGATATTGTTTGTGCCTTTTGCATTTTACGTTCCAAAGCACTGTTTATGTAAGACGCATCAGACGAAGGAAAGTTACTTAAATGTACAGATTCTTTTTCCCTTTTTGAGGTTCCACAGGTTAAATCTCTGTACAATCGATCCATAAAGAACGGCGCAATTGGCGCACCAAGCTTCGCAACTGTAACCAAACAGGTATACAAAGTTTGATATGCCGAAATCTTATCCTCGCCATAACTTCCTTTCCAATAGCGTCTTCTACTTAGTCGTACGAACCAGTTACTTAAATTTTCCTGAACGAATTCCGAAATAGCTCTAGCTGCTCTCGTAGGTTCATACTGGTCAAAGGCTTCGTCTACTCGAGCAATAAGTGTATGCAATTCTGAAAGTATCCAACGATCAATCTCTGGTCTTTTTTCCAATGGAATACTCGCTTCAGAATAATCGAAATTATCCAAATTGGCGTATAAACTAAAGAAACTATAGGTATTGTAAAGGGTTCCGAAGAATTTGTTACGTACTTCTCCAATTCCGTCGATATCAAACTTCAAGTTGTCCCATGGATTGGCATTGCTTATCATATACCAGCGTGTTGCATCCGGACCGTATTTCTTCAAAATCTCAAACGGATCCGCCGCATTACCCAATCGTTTGGACATCTTCTGTCCATTTTTGTCTAAGACAAGTCCGTTCGACACAACATTTTTATACGCAACATCATCAAAAATCATAGTTGCTATGGCGTGCATTGTGTAGAACCATCCTCTTGTTTGATCTACACCTTCAGCAATAAAATCGGCTTTTCGCCATGTTTTTTCTACTTTCTCTTTATTTTCGAATGGATAGTGCCATTGCGCATAAGGAACGCTTCCACTGTCGAACCAAACATCAATTAGATCGGCTTCTCGCTTCATTGGTTTTCCTCTTTCAGAAACCAAAACAATTCCATCAACAATATTTTTATGAAGATCTACTTGCTCATAGTTCTCTTCTGAAAAATCTCCAACAACAAAACCATCAAAGATGTCGTTGGACATTAATCCCGCCGTAACGGATTTCGCCATTTCATTTTTAAGTTCTTCAATAGAACCTATGATTTTTTCTTCTGTTCCATCTTCCGTTCGCCAAAGAGGCAGAGGAATTCCCCAATAACGAGAACGAGATAAATTCCAATCATTGGCATTGGCCAACCAGTTTCCAAATCGACCTTCTCCCGTTGCTTTGGGTTTCCAATTTATAGTCTGGTTTAGTTCGAACATACGATCTCTAAATTCGGTAACTTTAACAAACCAAGAATCTAATGGATAATATAAAATTGGTTTATCTGTACGCCAACAATTCGGATAACTGTGAACATACTTTTCAACCTTAAAGGCTTTATTTTCTATCTTCAATTTAATAGCCAACTCAACATCTACAGATTTCTCTGGCGCTTCGCCGTCGTTATAATATTCATTCTTCACATATTTCCCAGCAAACTCTCCCATCTCTGGGCGGAACCTCCCTTGTAAATCTACCAACGGAACTAAGGTATCATTCTCATCTTTTATCAACAAAGGTGGCACTTCGGGGGTGGCTTGTTTTGCGACCAAGGCATCATCGGCCCCAAAAGTAGGCGCAGTATGCACAATTCCAGTACCATCTTCGGTGGTCACAAAATCTCCTGAGATTATACGAAATGCATTCTCTGGATTATCGTTAGGTAAAGCGTAATTTAACAATTGTTCATAACGTATTCCAACTAAATCGGAACCTTTAAATTCCTTCATAATAAAGAAAGGAATCTTCTTATCCCCTTCGGAATATATATTTAACTCGTCCTCATTTTCAGCTTCGACAAACTTCCCTGAAAACTGTTTTCCAACCAAATTCTTGGCAAGAACCACATGTACAGATTCAAAAGTATATTGGTTAAACGATTTAACAAGAACATAATCAATCTTAGATCCAACAGTTAAAGCCGTATTACTAGGCAAGGTCCACGGCGTTGTTGTCCAAGCCAAAAAGTGAACGTCTCCAAAATCCTGAAGGAATTGGGGCAACGTATCTTTTATTGCTTTAAATTGTGCGACTACAGTAGTATCTGTAACATCTTGATAGGTGCCAGGTTGATTCAATTCATGAGAACTCAATCCAGTTCCTGCTTTTGGTGAATAGGGCTGAATGGTGTAGCCTTTATATAACAGATCCTTGTCGTAGATCTGCTTTAATATCCACCAAACGGTTTCCATATACTTGGCCTTGTAGGTAACATATGGATTTTCCATATCTACCCAATAACCAAAACCTTCGGTCACTTGATTCCAAACATCCGTATAGCGCATAACTGCTTTTCTACAGGCAGCATTATAGTCTTCAACCGATATTTTCTTCCCAATATCTTCTTTTGTGATTCCCAGCTCTTTTTCAACACCTAGTTCTATTGGCAACCCGTGTGTATCCCAACCCGCTTTTCTATCAACTTTAAAACCCTTTTGAGTTTTATAGCGACAAAAAATATCCTTAATAGCACGCGCCATCACATGATGAATTCCTGGCAACCCATTTGCCGATGGAGGTCCTTCAAAAAACACAAATGGAGTACTTCCCTCGCGAATAGAAATACTCTTTTCGAAAATGGTTTCTTCTTTCCAAAAATCGAGTATGTCTTCAGCCAGTTTAGGAAGGTCTAAGCCCTTGTATTCCTTAAATTTTGTGTTCATTTGAATTGTAATTTAATAAGGTTGCGAATTTACGTATTTTTTGAATAAAATACCTATTGCTTATTACTCCTTATGATTTGATAATATCTGATATTTGGAAATAAAAAAACCCATCCGTTTTAGCGAATGGGTCTTTAAAAGTATGTTATGGTAATTTAGATCTTAGTAAATCTAAACTCCTCATTGAAAACCGTGGTATCACCGTTAGAATCTGTTTCAGTATTCTCAAACGTAATTGTCATTCCAGTTTCGCTAAAAGAAGGTACCTCATAAATGTCTCCGTCCAAAGTCAAACGCGAGGTTCCGGAAGAAACACTATACGATCTTGTTATATTATCCTCAACAATAATGTCTGACCCTTCCATTGTAGTTTGTCCTCCAACAACCGTGGTAAACACCTCTCTGTAAGCCCCGTCAGTAATATAGGTTCGGTTTTCTAGAAAAGTAACGTTGATTCCAAAAGTATCTCCTGTTGTTGTTGTAACAGACACTATTTCAGCTCCATTAAATTGGATAGTTTCAGTCTCTGTAGATTTATAATAGTTTAATTCATACGTTCCTTCAAGATTTGTTTGATTAAATACGAATGGAATTACACCATCGTCTTCTTTCTTACAACTCACTATTGAAAGCGCCAATACAAAGACTAATAAGATTTTAGAAATATTCATTGTTTTAAATTTTTGGCGAATATAGGCTATTTTTAGATCTCTAAAAGGGTTAAAAACGACATTTTATCGAAAACCTCGAGCTAGCCACTTTGTGAGTTCTTTTTAACTAATGCCCCATTATTCTTTAGTGCCTGTTATTGAAATTTCATATCTTTATGAAATTTCAATAACAGCGAATTTGAAAAAACTAATCCTACTTTTATTCCTATTTCCTTGCTTCGGAAATGCCCAAGATTATGTAGATCTGGTGAAAATTGGCTACGGGCAGACATTCAACAACGATTTTGAAGGCACCAATAGTAGTACTCGAATTCATTTTTCAGAAATAGACATTACCTTTCCAATTGTCCTGAATGATAAAAACGCATTCATCACTGGCGTTAGCTTTAATCAAAATACCCTCCAACTTTTTCCTGAAGCGGATAATACGAACCTCTATAGCACACTCCTTAAAGTTGGATTTGTAACCACCTACAATGATAAATGGAGTAGCTCCTTGGTCCTTTTACCTAAAATTGCATCTAACTATCAGAATCTTTCTGGCGACGACTTTTTTATTGGAGGTTTTGGTCTCTTAAAATTAAAAAAGAAGGAAAACCTCACCTATCGATTTGGAATTTACGCCACAACTGAAGCCTTTGGCTTTTTTACAACACCTATTTTGGGCTGGTATTACCTCAGTCCTAACAAAAAGTTTGAAATGGATATCTCCTTGCCAATTGCTGCAGACATTAATTATGATGCGGGATTTACAACTTTAGGAATTGATTACTATGGAATAGGTCGCAGCTACAATCTTCGCAAGAAAAATCAACCCAACTTATATGTCGATCAAAGCTCTCTTGAATTTTCAGCTTATACACAGTTTGGAGTACTTCAGAAAAGTGTTTTACTAAGAGCTAAAGTGGGGTACGCCACCAGTAAAAATGAAGTTTATACTAATGCAGATAACATTAATCTAGGTATTTCAGCTTTGAGTTTTGGGGATGATCGAACACAATTGAATCCTACTCTAAGTGGAGGTGTCTTCTTAAAATTTGAAGCGATTTATCGATTTCAGATAAAAAATAAAAAGGAAGAAATTGAAACGGTAATTGATTAATTTTAGGTCATGGAAAAAACCTGTCCAGAATGTGGTGATAAAATAGTTGGTCGTGCGGATAAAAAATTCTGCAGTGATGCTTGTCGTAATGCGCACAATAATACCCTTAACAAAGACAACAAAAATTTAGTGCGAAATATCAACAATCGTCTTCGAAAGAACTATCGTATTTTGGAAGCCCTCAATACCAGGGACAAGACTAAAACGACAAAGGAGAAATTGCTCCGCTTGGGATTTAGCTTCGAATATTTTACAAGTATTTATACCACCAAAACAGGTTCAGTATATTTTTATTTGTATGACCAAGGTTATTTGCCTTTAGATAAGGACTATTATTTGCTGGTAAAAAAAGAGATAAGCTAAGGTAAGTCCATCACTTCCAAGTTTGTCCTTTTAACGCTAGTGCCGCTTTCAAAACATCTTTCTGGCTTATTTGCCCCACCAATTTTCCATTCTCCACAATTGGAAAACGGCGGTGTTTGGACTGTAAAAATTTATTGGCCGCATCGAAGACGTTCATGTTACCATCAATAGTTTCTACATTTTTTGCCATATGCTGTTCAACTTTCACATCCTCCATGGGTTGATTGTAATAACGGCTTTCGCTAATTTGTTTTATACAATCTCCTTCAGAAATAATCCCTACCAGTTCATATTTATCATTTACAACCGGGGCCCCAGAAATCTTATTCTTAATAAGTATTGTCATTACTTCTAACACAGATTGATCCGCCCTGAAAGTAGTGAGGTTCTTACTCATATAGTCTGATACGGTGATATTCTCAGAACTGCCTTTTGTAGGTTTGGCTCTTCGGCCCATAAAACTCTTAATTCCCATATTGTTAGGTTTTTATTTCTCTAAGATAGTCAGTTTTAAAACACATTCCTTTCAATAAACTCTGTAACGGGTTAGATTTAACAAAATATTGTACTTTTAAAAAACAAAAATCTTCCTCATGAAACGATCTTTCCCCTTCTTTTCCCTTCTGCTTGTTTTAGGACTGGTTTACTATAGTTTCTATAGTCTGATGCCACAAAAGGGAACTTCAGCTTCCATTTCAGAAACCGAATTCTCAACAGGTCGAGCGCTCGTTCCACTAAAGGAAATAAGTAAAGCACCGCATTATTATGGCTCGGATGAACATAAAAAGGTGGGCATATTTCTGGAAAATGAACTGAAAAAATTGGGATTGGAGACCGAGACTCAAGAGGGTTTTGCCTTGAATCTCGAAGAAAAAAAATTAAACAAACCCAAAAATATAATCGGTCGTCTTAAAGGGTCTGGCAAAGGAAAAGCGTTGTTACTACTTTCTCATTATGATAGCGCATTGGTTCCTTCCTTTGGTGCGAGCGACGCAGGTAGTGGTGTTGTAACCATTTTGGAAAGTCTAAGGGCATATTTAGCAGCGGGTAAAACGCCAAAGAATGATATCATCGTTCTATTTAGTGATTGTGAAGAAATCAGTCTTGGTGGCGCCAGTCTTTTCGTCAATGAGCATCCTTGGGCAAAAGATGTAGGTTTCGTAATGAATTTCGAAGCAAGAGGGAGTGGTGGTCCAAGTGTAATGATACTAGAGTCTAATACTGGTAATGCCAAATTAGTTGAAGCTTTTATTGATGCAAACCCTAAATATCCTGTAGCTTCTTCATTGATGTACAGTGTATATAAAATTCTACCTAATTTTACAGACTCTACTGTTTTTAGGGTTGATGGAGATATCGATAGTTTTTTCTTTGCCTTTATCGATGATCATTTTGATTATCACACCGCGAACGACACGGTAGAAAACCTGGATATAGAAACCCTGCAACACCAAGGAAGTTATTTGCTTCCTCTTTTGAACTATTTTGCGGACACCGATCTCTCCAGCTTAAAAGCTACTGAAGATCAGGTATACGTTAATATGCCACTGGTAAAAATGATAAGCTATCCGTTTTCTTGGATTCTACCAATGATTCTTATAGCAACTCTTCTTTTACTCACTCTTGTTTTCTTCGGAATTAAAAGCAAAAAAATCGATTTACGAGGAGTTGGAAAAGGATTTGTTCCTCTTCTTTTATCACTTCTTATTTCTGGATTAATTGGATTCTATGGCTGGCAATTGCTTTTAAAAATATATCCTCAATACGAAGAAGTACAACATGGGTTTAAGTATAGTGGGCATAGCTATATCGCATTTTTTGTGCTTCTTTCATTAGCAATACTCTTTTGGGCTTACAGAAAATTTACAGAGAAGGAAAAAGTGGCAAGTGTATTTATTGCTCCAATTATTGTTTGGATGATTATAAATATAGTTGTTTATGTATACCTAAAAGGAGCTGGATTTTTCATTATTCCCATGTTTTTTAGTTTGCTCGCCCTGTGGATCCTTATTCGACAAGAAAAACCAAACCTACTATTGATGGCATTAATTTCGGCACCGGCAATATTTATCCTCGCACCGTTAATTCAGTTTTTTCCGGTTGCACTAGGTTCTGGGATGGTAGTAATAGGCTGTGTATTTACGGTGCTACTTTTCGGACTTCTCTTACCAGTTTTTGGACATTATAAAAACAAAAAAACTCTTTCATTCTTATGTTTTCTATTTGCCATTGTTTTTCTAATAAGCGCCCATTTTAAAAGTGATTTTTCAGAAACTAGACAAAAACCCAATAGCCTAATCTATTATCAAGACTACGACACACAAAAATCATATTGGATGACCTACGATAACATTTTAGATTCTTGGACAAAAGGATATCTGGGAGAAACCCCCGAGAAACCTTCAGAATCCATCGCAATCGCTCCTAGAAGCAAATACAGCGGTGGATACACTTTTGCTTCAGAAGCACCTTTAAAAGAGATTAAATCTTTCGAAACCACGCTTAGTGAGGATACAATTGTAAATGGTTTCAGGAATGTAAAGTTTACAATCCTTCCGAAACGAAACGTAAATCAGATCGACCTATATGCAGATAAAAACATTGTTTTCCATGCGTTAAGTTACAATGGTAAAAGTGTCCCAATTAACAGTGGGTTGGCAAATGGCAGAAGAATGAGCGATGAGTTATTGCAGTATAATTTATCCAACAATGAAGCCTTGGAGGTTTCATTTGCCGTAGAAAAAGATACTCCAGTATCGTTTTCTGCTATCGAATATTCTTTCGATTTGCTAGAGAATTCTGAGTTCACCATCAACAAGCGACCAAAAGATATGATGCCTAAACCTTTTGTTGTGACAGACGCAATTGCCGTAAAGAAAACTATCGATATTAATAGTATGCAAAGAAAAGTACAAGACTCAATCATCCAAAAACCACTGCTAAATGAGTAAAAATATTGCTATTGCAGGTCTAGGTTGGCTGGGAAAACCCTTTGCCATTTGGCTTCAAGCTTTAGGATATCACGTAAAAGGATCTGTAACGAGTTTGGAGAAGGCCACGGTCTTACAAAAGAGTGGTTTCAATGCATATCATGTGGAGATTTCGGAAACAGGTGTTTCTGGTTCCGTTTCTGCCTTTCTTTCTGAAATCGACTGTTTAGTCATTATGATTCCACCTGGATTGAGGCGAAATACCGGTGCCAATTATTTGCTAAAAATGACATATTTCTTAACTGAAATAGAGAAGGCTTCGGTAAAAAAAATGATTCTGGTAAGTAGCACCTCCGTTTATGATGACAAACAAGGTCAAGTGAACGAGAAAACACTTCCGAATCCGGCTGGACAAGCAGGACAACAATTATTGGAAGTTGAGAAATTATTTTTTTCTTCAGAAAAGATACAAACAAGTATAGTACGTTTTGGTGGTCTTTTTGGAGGCAGCAGACAACCCGTTCGTTACCTTGCTGGACGAGAGAACCTTCTAGATGGTGACGCACCAATTAATTTAATCCATAGAGAAGACTGTATTGGGATTCTTTCAGAAATTATAAAACAAGACGCCTTTGGTCATCTGTTTAATGCCGTAACCCCAGAGCATCCAAAAAAGAAAATCTATTATACCAAAAAAGCACTTGAACTTGAATTAGATCCTCCTTCATTCGCAGATCCTGGGGATGGTGAAATCTTTAAAGAAGTGAACTCAGAGAATTTAGAAAAGGTCTTAGGGTATCAATTTAAACAGCGATTGCTCTAAACAAAAAAAGGCTTCCGTCTAAGGGAAGCCTTTTTTTGTTTACATTTTAATTATTACCAAATACGTACGCGATTTTCAGGTGCTACATACATTGCATCGCCTTCTTTTATGTCGAAGGCTTCATAAAATGCATCCACATTTTTAAGAGGCTCAGTCGCTCTATATCTTCCTGGTGAATGCGGGTCCGTTTTGATTTGATTTCTTAAGTACTCCTCTCTTTGCTTTGTGCGCCAAACCGTTGCCCAGCTCATAAAGAAGCGTTGTTCCGCAGTTAATCCATCAATATCTTCTGGTCTTCCAGTTTCCTTGTATAACCGCTGTAGACCATCATAGGCCCCTAATACACCTCCAAGATCACCAATGTTTTCGCCTAAGGTGTATTTCCCATTGATAAATACACTATCCAAAACCTCAATATCGTCGTATTGAGCTGCCAAAGCATTTCCACGCTCAGTGAAATTTTCCAGATCTGCTTCGGACCACCAGTTTACAAGATTACCATTTGAGTCAAAACGAGAGCCGCTATCATCAAAAGCATGTGATATTTCGTGACCAATTACAGCACCTATTCCACCATAATTAACTGCATCATCGGCTAAATAGTCATAAAAAGGAGGTTGAAGTATTGCTGCAGGAAAAACAATTTCATTGTTAAATGGGTTGAAATAGGCATTTACCGTTTGTGGTGACATTCCCCATTCGGTGCGATCCACAGGCTCATCGATATCATCCAGATTGTCCTTTAAATTCCAAGCGCTAACCGCGATCATATTATCATAATACGTACCTTCTGGTGTCACTTCCATAGAGGAGTAATCCTTCCATTTGTTTGGATATCCAATCTTAACCGTGAATTTATCCAGTTTTTCAATAGCCTTAATCTTTGTACTATCACCCATCCAGTCTAATGCCTTAATTCGATCTTTATACGCAGCAATTACATTAGTAATCATCTTTTCCGCTTTTGTCTTCGCTTCTGGCGGGAACATTTCATCTACATATAATTTACCTAAGGCTTCACCAACACTTCCGTTTACAGTAGAAAGTGCTCGCTCATCAGCTGGTTTCTGAGTTTTAGAACCATTTAGCGTTTTACTATAAAAGTCCCAGTTTGCTTTTTCAATTTCAGTAGTTAGCATTCCAGCAGCATCATTTAATGTTGCCCAACGCATAACCGTCTTCCAAGTATCTATATCGCCTTCGGCTAGTGTATTTTGAACCACCTCCATATAAGTAGGTTGCATTACGATCAATGTATCAATCTTTTTTGCAACACCCATCTCTTTAAATGCCTGCTCCCACTGGATTGACGGAGCCATTTCCTGAACTTGAGCCATCGATCTTGGATTATTAAAGTTTCTGAAATCCCTACTCGCAACCTTATCCAACCTAGGAGTAGCAAGTTTCGTTTCGAAAGCTAGAATAGTTTCAGCTTGTGTGCGGGCATCCACCTCACTGTCTCCTAAAAACTGAAGCATTCTTGTAACATGATCCACATATTGTTCTCTAATTTCAACAGACTTGGCATCGGTGTCTACATAAAAATCACGATTTGGTAATCCAAGACCACCAGGTGTTATATAGCAAGAATTCATTGCACTATTGCTCGGATTAGAAAAGGCAGCAACTCCTAAAAACGGTTGCGACACTGTTACAGCCTCTTCGGTCATAAGTTTTTGAAAATCTTCAATAGATTTCATTGCGTCTATTTTTGCAAGTGCAGGTTTCAATGGCCCTATTCCAGCTTCATCTCTGGCAACCGTATCGAGTTCCGAAGCAAAAATTGCAAGTGCTTTTGCTTGATCGGTCTCAGGAGCATACTTTCCGCTTTCTTTTGCCTTTGCCAAAATCTTCAATACATTTTGATCTGTTGACTTACGCAACACTCCAAATCCTCCCCATCTAACTTCATCTTCTGGGATTTCTGTATTCTTCATCCAAGTCCCATTCACATGATTATAAAAATCTTGCTTTGGACTTACTGTTGTATCCATATTAGAAAGTATAATTCCTCTTTCAATATCTTCGGCTCCCGCCATATCCTTATCATTTTTACAAGCACTGACAAGAGCGGCCATAACCATAACTGCTAGAGTCAATTTTAAAATTTTAGTTTTCATTTTGGTGTGGTTTTTATTAATTTTTTTATTTCAGCTTTTATACCTTTGGTATAAGTAACCATTTTTTGAATTTGTTACAATTAGTTCGCTTTTTTATCCTGAAGTTCAGATTTATAGACCGAATCTAAGAACCGTTTTTGCTTTTCTAGTTCTTTTTTTTCATCGTCTTTACGTTGAAAATCGATAGCATCTTTCTGAAACTTCTCATTGATTTGAATAATCAAATTTTTTGTAGCCATGTTCATTTCATCTAGATAGGCTTGCAAGCGTAAGGAATCAATTCGGCCTTTATTTACCTCTTGGCGCAATAATGACGCCCTTGTCTTCGCCACCATAACTCTTGAAATAATTGATTGCGTTTGAAGCGTATCTGGAACCTTCTTTGTTAGGGAGTCAATTCTAGAAATAAGCCGCTCCGATTTATCCCGCAACGCCTCTACGGTGCTTCCATTGATGTTTTTTGCTTCCACTTCGAAATCCTCAAAGGCGCCCCACTGACTAATATAAGATTTGGCATTTTCAGATAGCAAAGGGAATACAAAAGCCTTATTTCCGTACAAGGTGGTAGAATCAACAATTATCTGAGGAGCCTCGGTCGTTTCCAAAGTATCACCGCAGGAAACTATAATCAAAAAACAAGTGAAAAACGAGAGAGTACGAAGCTTCATTATAAATAACTAAAGTTGAACAAATATAATTTTTTCTATTGGTAATCTAGTTTTAATTTAAGAAAGAATTAGGAGAGAATATCCCTATATTTACCCGAAATTTTATCAAATGCTATTGAAGAAACGAATTCTAATTATTGGCGCCTCTGGACAAATAGGCACAGAACTCACCGCACATTTAAGGAACAAGTACGGAAACCTTAAAGTGATTGCCAGTGATATTAAGGAGGGAGACGATGCTATTATGAAAAGCGGACCCTTCGAAATTTTAGATGCCACAGATTATGATACAGTGCAGGATGTAGTCATGCGTCACGAAATTACGGATGTTTACTTAATGGCGGCAATGCTTTCGGCAACAGCAGAAAAATTCCCAATGAAAGCATGGAACTTAAATATGAACTCCTTGTTTAATATACTAAACTTGGCTAGAGATAAAAAAATCGAAAAAATATTCTGGCCATCGAGTATTGCCGTATTTGGACCAACCACACCAAAAGTAAATACCGCTCAAAGAACGGTAATGGAGCCTTCAACAGTTTACGGAATTAGTAAACAAACAGGGGAACGCTGGTGTGAATATTACAGCAAACGTTTTGGCGTAGATGTGAGAAGTATTCGTTATCCAGGTTTAATTAGTTATAAAACACTTCCGGGTGGAGGAACAACAGATTATGCTGTTGATATTTATCACAAGGCTATAAAACACAAAAAATACATTTGTTTCTTAAATGCCAAAACCACCTTGCCAATGATGTTTATCGATGATGCAATCAAGGCGACTGTAGGGATTATGGAAGCGGAAGGTCCGGAAATCAAAATAAGAAATGCTTATAATTTGGCGGCAATGAGCTTTAATCCTGAAGAAATTGCCGCTAGTATCAAAAAACATATTCCTGATTTCGAAATAAAATTCAATCCAGATTTTAGACAAGAAATTGCAGATTCTTGGCCACAAAGTATTGATGACCAAGAAGCCCGAAAAGATTGGGGTTGGAAACACAGTATAGCATTGGACGAAATGACAGAAATTATGATTCGAAACTTAAAAAAGTAACATCCTTTTATCAAAGAACAAAAAAGTCAAATCCAAATGTAAAGTATTACAAATTTCTTAGTAATTGATTTTCCCCCAGCTCACACCCGATTAGTCCCTAAATTATTACAATTCTTCAAGAACTTTAACGTCTGTATTTATAATTTCCTTCAAAACTAATTACACGCCCGAATGACTCCAACGCTTTTCTTTGTTTTCTTGTTTTAAATAGACCAAGAAGGTGTGTCAATATCCTTTGTGATTGTCAATACCATTGCTTTTAACCAAACTGTTGATTGTCTAAAGGGCTTATTGCTATACTATTTGGAACCATTGTATTAGCCAATTGTTCCTAACTACACTACTATTACGAAGAAGCTTCAAAATTCGGTGTCTTGTATAGTCAATTCCTATAAATGAAAAGGGCACTGCTATTTTTATTCTTACTCCCTATATCTTTTGCATATGCACAATCTAAGGTAGATAGTCTCCAAAATGTCTTGGAAAATACAATTATAGATTCGATTAAGATAGAAACACTTCATCATCTTTATCGAGAGTATAAAAATGGGGAAATTGATAGGGCAAAGAAAACAATTCTACGCGCAGTAACTCTTTCAGAACAAACAAAAAATCATCATATAAAAGTAAAAAGCTATAACCTATATGCTAATTTCTTACGGTCACAATCTAAAGATGACTCCGCATTAGTGGTCAACAAAAAAAGTTTAGCACTGGCAAGACAGCTAGGTTTTAAAAAGGGAGAATCTAGAGTACTTCTGGGAATTGGTAAAAGCTATTGGAGAAAAGCAAATTTTATAAAAGCGAGAGAGTATCATGAGTTGAACCTCAAATTAGTATTGGAGCTTAAGGATGAATCCCTTATAGCAAGTGCTTATTCGGGCATAGGAAATATTCATGCACAAAACGGCGAATATACTAAGGCTATGGAGTATTATACCTTAGCTTCTCAAAAATATTATAACGTCGATAACTTATTGAGCTACGCAAAATCTCTTGATAATATAGGCTTTATCCAACGAAGCTTGGAAAGCTACGAAAGTGCCGAAAACTACTTTATTCAAACCGACAGTATTTATAAAAAGTTGAAAAATCTAAATGGCCAGGCTTTTTCTACTTATAATTTGGGTATAGTATTACCCTTTCGAACGACGGGGGGTTATGTTTTAACGGGTTATTCCTATTCTACTGATGGGGGGTGTCACTGGCAATCATGGCAATAGTGATTCTTGGGTAGTAAAGCTTGCTCCGGATCCTCTGGCTCTAGCAGATTTCAAAACAAAGAAAGTTATTTTATACCCCAATCCTGTTACGGATCAACTCACCATAACCCGTGATATTCTATTGATATCTGCACAGGTGTACGACGTTTCTGGAAAACTAGTAATGATCTTTGCAGAAATAGATTCGTTTTTCCACACTCTGGAGGCTTCGCAAATCCCATCCGGATTTTACTTTTTGGAATTAGAGACGGGACCTAATGTAAAAATGGTAAAGTCTTTCATTAAGAAATAAGCCAACGATGCACGAGGTTTGCATTTAGGTACTACATTTATCGCAAACTCCCTTTACCAACATATTAACATCTTCCGTAATAAAACCGCTGGGAAGATTAATTTGTGGGATTTGATGCTCTGTTAGACAAATTGTATCTCCACATTGGTTACAGTTAAAATGTAAATGTAAATCCGAGTGCTTTTCTGAATGGTGATCGTGTTGGCATAAAGCATACTTTGGAATGCCTGTACCGTCATCAATACGATGTACTAGTCCTTTTTCCTCAAAGGTTTTTAAAGTTCTATATAAGGTTGTTCGATCCGATTTTTCAAAATGATTTTCCACGACTGTCAAACTTACCGCCGAAGTTTTAGAAACTATAAATTGGTATACTAAAATACGCATGGCCGTTGGCCTTATGTTATACGCTTGTAATTGTTGATCTGTTGTTGTCATATTGGATTAATGTGCATGTTCTGCTTCGCTTTTTTTCATTTCGGCCATTAAATAGTAGGCCCCACTTTGTGCAAACAAGGTACCCTTTTCAACATCTTCTTTAAAATCAAAAGCGCTAAATCCATTGTTCGTTGATTTCACAACAACTTCTTTAGGGGTAAAACCCCAAGTGCCATCTTCTTCCTCCTCAGCAATAAACACATAGAAAGTTTCACCTTCTTGAAAAACAGCATCTTCAGGTAAGGCTTGTTCCAAGCTTTCATCTGTAATAATACGAGCATTAACATACATTCCTGGAATAAGATTTTTATTTTTGTTTTCTATTTCCGCATGCACATGCAAGGCTTTTGGACCTTCTTCAAATGACTTTCCTACGGAATAGATATTGGCGGTTAGTTCTTTATTCCCTAAAGCTTCAATATTAAATTTTACCAACTGTCCGTTTTTCACTTTGGAAACATCTTTTTCAAACACCATTAAATCGGCATGAATATGCTCCGTATTAACTACTTCGAACATTGGTGTTTGAGGTTCCACATATTGCCCTGATTTTATTTTTACCTTTTCTATAAAGCCATCTATTGGACTTCTCACTGGAGCCACTTGAGAAATAGTTCCAGCACGTACATTAGAAGGAGAAATACCTAATAAACGCAATTGACTTTCTAAGCCTCTCGCTAAGCCTTTAGCGCTTGAAAAAGCAGATTGTGCCTGCTGATAATCCCTTCCAGAACCAACTTGTGCATCGTACAATTTCTTTTGACGATTATAATCCTGCTCCAAAAAAGTGAGCTTATTATAAGTCTGTAAATAGTCTGTTTGCATGATTATTATGGATGGATGACTAATATACGCCAGGGTTTGTCCTTTCTTTACTTTATCGCCTTCAATCGCCCTTATGCTACTAATGTTTGCGCCTAAAATACTGGTGACAATGGCCTCGTTTTGTGGAGGAACACCCAATTGCCCATTCACTTGAATAAAACCACTCATGTTGCGCTTAATAAGGGTATCTACTTTTATATCCAAAATATCCAACTGTTTTTGGGTAAGCGTTAATTCTTCTCCATGTCCTTGCTCCTCTTCATCCACAGGTTCAAGTTCAGTTTTTGTAGCAATCGAAGTATTTTCAATGTGCTTACCCTCATCGTGTTTATGATTGTCTTTTTCAGAATTGTTTTTACAGCCTATAAATGCTATAGAGGCTAGAAGAATGATTGCGATATATAAATTTACTTTTTTCATCTTTAGTTCCTGCGAAAGCAGGTATGCTTTAATTAATTTTATCTCTTATTTGTTAGTTAAGAAATATTCCAACAGTATTTTACTTTCCAAATACTGTTGTAATACTTCCCAAGTACTAACCTCCAATTCTATGGCGTTTTTCATATTCTGAAGAAAAGCAATATAATCCATAGCGCCTTCCTTGAATGACAAAATTACGCCATTTCGTTGTTCTACAGCCAATGGTAGAGCCTCGTCCTTGTAATAACTCCAACTATTTTGTAACTGCTCATACTGGGTTACCATCATGTTAAATCGATTTACTAGTTGTGCTTCCTTCGCTTTATTTGATTGTTCAATTATTTCCGAATTTATTTTTGAAGCCTTAGCCTTTCCCTTGGCCTTATTAAAAAACAATGGTACTTGGATACCAAGTTGGTAGCTATTAAATCCAGATTGATCTCCAATTTTTTGTACCCCATATTGTGCGGACAACTTTGGCAAAAAGGCCGAATTGGCGACTTTATTCTGTGCCAAGGCTACAGCTAGTTCATTTTGCCATGACAGTTGCAATGGATGGTTTTTTATTTCAAAGTCCGAAGTTAAAAGCGCGCTATCGAAGGAAATTACATCCGTTGTTGAAACGTCAACGATAGCATCCTCCATAAGCCACACATTCAAATTTTGCAATGCCATTTCGTAATTGACATAAGCCTCATTTTTTTTAAGCTCGATTAATCTTCCTTGATTTGCCGTTGCACGGTACTCCAATTTTGAAATTGCTTCCGTTTCATACCGCAAATCCAAGGCTTTATTCAACCCTGAAAATACCGAATCAATTTCTGAATACGATTGGTAAATACGCTTGGTAGCATAAGTTTTAGCCCACGCCATTTGGACCTTTCGTTTTAACTCTAACAAGGATAATTCCACATTAACTTCAGCCAATTGAATATTCGCTTTTGCTAACTTATTTTTTGAAACCACACTAAAAAGATCAATCGCACTTTGGCCGATGCCTATTGTTGTATAAGTCGCATTGTTATTATTACCAATTTCATCTGCTCCTGTGAAAATATTGGTATTTCCAAAATCCCAAGCCATGGTTTTTAAGGCTTTCTCTCTTTCTACGGAAAGTTTCGCGGCTTTTACCGACGGATAATTTTCTGTTGCCAACGCTACCGCTTCCCCCATAGTTATCGATCGTTGCTGTGCTTGACTAATTCCAAAGCAAAACAATAACAATACCGTTGCAATCGATGTTTTAGGTATTTTAAACTTCATTTTTCGTTCTTCTTGATTCTCAATCCATCTATATAATATTGGAATGACAAATAAGGTTAATAATGTAGAGGTTAATAGTCCACCAATCACCACCGTCGCCAATGGTTGTTGTACCTCGGCGCCAGAAGAGGTTGACAATGCCATTGGTAAAAACCCTAGCATATCGGTTAAGGCAGTTAATAAAATAGGGCGAATACGTCTTCTGGTTCCCACCCGAATGCGCTCGCTAACATCTGTTACTCCTTCTTCTTTGAGTTCATTAAAACCACTAATTAAAACCAATCCGTTAAGGACAGCCACTCCGAAGAGAACTATAAACCCAACCCCAGCCGAAATACTAAATGGCATATCGCGAAGTAGTAATGAAAAAATCCCGCCAATGGTTGCCAATGGAATGGCCATATAAATCATTAAGGTTTGTTTGAAGGATTTTAAGGCCATAAAAATAAGGACGAAGATTAATGCCAACGATATTGGGACTACCGTTTTTAACTTGCTAGTAGCACGTTCTAAATTCTCAAAAGCTCCGCCATAACGTACATAATATCCCGAAGGCAACTCCACTTGCGCTTCAATTTTTTCACGAACTTCTTCTACTAGCGATTTTATATCTCGTCCACGTACATTAATACCAACGTAGGTTCTGCGATTGGTATTATCACGACTTATTTGCATGGGTCCCGGTTTATAACTTATCGTTGCCACTTCTTTTAGCGGAATTTGTGTTCCACTAGGCAAGGTGACAAATAGGTTCTTTACATTGTTTAAATCTTGTCGCAATTCTTCTTTTAAACGAACTACTAAATCGAAGCGTTTTTCACCTTCGAAAATAGTCCCAGCGACTCCACCAGCAAAAGCAGTTTCAATTAGATTATTAAGTTCATTAATCTGTAAACCATATTGTGCAACTTTACTGCGGTCATAATTAATAGTAATCTGTGGTTGCCCAGAAGTGGCTTCCACTTTCATATCGGCAACCCCGTCTACCGTAGCTACAATTTTTCCAATTTCCTCCGCTTTTTGTGCTAAAATATCCAAATCATCACCATATAGTTTTACCGCAATATCTTCACGAACACCGGTAATTAATTCATTAAATCGCATTTCGATTGGCTGAGTAAACTCATAATTAACTCCTGGGACTTGCTCCATCATTTCCTTCATTTTATCAATGAGCTCTTCTTTGGTAGTTGCATTGGTCCACTCGCTTTGTGGTTTCAGAATAACAAATACATCTGCAATATCCATAGGCATTGGATCTGTAGGTACATCTGCCACACCAATTCTACTAATAATATCGATAACTTCTGGGAAGTTATCTTTTACAATCTTTTCGATTTTTGTGGTCGTGGAAATTGTTTCTGACAATGAACTTCCTGGTTTTAAAATTGCGTGAAAGGCCAAGTCACCTTCATCTAACTGTGGAATAAATTCGCCTCCCATTTTTGAAAACACATAACCCGAAACACCTAGTAAAACAATGGCAGAAATCACGATGAGCTTTCCACGCTTTAAAGCTTTCACCAATCCATTTTCGTATTTATCTTCAAGCCAATGTATTATTTTATCACCCCAATATTTCTTTTCGGTTTTTGGCGCTCTTAAAAATACAGAGGTAATCATGGGTACATAGGTTAAACACAACACCATAGCTCCTATCATTGCGAAACTAAAAGTCAAGGCCATTGGGATAAACATTTTCCCTTCTACACCTTCCAAAGCTAAAATGGGTAAGAACACTATAAGAATGATAAATTGTCCAAAAAAAGCAGTGTTCATCATTTTTGAAGAGGCACTATAGGTAATTTCGTCTCGCTCTTTTGCTGTAACTGCCCCTGTTTTTTTAATACGCTGATAAATAAGAAACACTGTACTTTCTACGATTATTACCGCGCCATCGACAATGATTCCGAAGTCTATAGCTCCTAAACTCATTAGATTTGCCCAAACACCAAACACATTCATTAATATAAAGGCAAAGAGTAATGATAGTGGAATGGTTGAGGCAACGACTAATCCGCCGCGCCAATTTCCAAGAAAAAACACCAAAATAAAAATGACAATAAGCGCACCTTCAATTAAGTTATTTCTCACTGTAGATGTGGTACTCGCTATTAACTTACTTCGATCTAAAAAGGGTTTAATAGTAACACCATCTGGCAAGGACTTTTGAATTTCAGAAACACGCTTGTTTACATTTTTGATAACAGCATCGGTACTAGCACCTTTCAACATTAAAATCATACCCCCAACAGCTTCACCCTCACCGTTCTTGGTTAATGCTCCATAGCGAGTTGCATTCCCGAACTGAACAGTTCCAATGTCTTTAACGGTAATTGGGATCCCGCCTTTATTAACTACGACGATATTTCGAATATCATCTAAAGAACGTGCTAAACCTTCGCCACGGATGAAATTGGCCTGATGGTTCTTTTCTATGTAAGCACCTCCCGTATTTTCATTGTTTTTTTCAAGTGCGTTATACACATCGTTTATGGTTAGTCCTATAGCGTTTAGTTCGTTGGGATCAATCGTAACTTCGTACTGTTTCACACTACCACCAAAGGCATTTACTTCTACAACACCAGGTACCATTGCCATTTGCCGACGTATAATCCAATCTTGAATGGTGCGTAATTCTGTAGCATCATAATTATCTTTAAATTCAGGAGCAACTTCTAAGGTATATTGATAGATTTCTCCTAATCCTGTTGAAATTGGCCCCATAAAAGGGGTGCCGAATCCTTCAGGAATATTTGATTTGATTTCGCTTAACTTTTCTGAAACTAGCTGCCGAGGTAAATACGTATCCAAATCGTCGCTAAAAACTATTGTTACTACAGAAAGCCCAAAACGAGAAATAGAACGAATTTCTGTCACTTCTGGTAAATTGGCAACGGCAACTTCCACGGGATACGTAACAAATTGCTCGATGTCTTCAGTTCCTAAATTTGGGGCTTGGGTTATAATTTGTACTTGGTTATTGGTAATATCTGGCACAGCATCAACAGGTACTTGTTGTACACTGTAAACTCCACCAACGATAATAGCTAGGGTAAACAATGCAATAATAAATTTATTATTGATTGAAAATTCAATGAGTTTATTAATCATTAGATTTTGAGTTTAATTCAATTAAAAATCTGCCTATTGGCAAGACTGAAAAGACGTAACTGTCCGAAGAAATAATTGAATTAAACCCTTGGAGGTTCAAATAAAGAATGAGTGAAAACTTGAAAGTCAGTGTCCTGATAAAAATACACGGCCTTGTAGTAATTATCTTTTGAAATATCGAAAGCTTCAACGTCAAAAAAGACAATACTAATTTGACAACATTGACACGAGCAGAAAGGAGAACACATATCCGTTTCTCCAGAATCTGAATGATGATCTGCCTCTAGAGCATACTCAATATCGCTATTAGCGATATCATGACTCTCACTATCATTACAAACAATAACTGACAATGTGAGAATATAAACAGCTAATATGACTGCAAATAATTTCATTGTACAAAGATATAAATAAATAGTATGCAATGGGCTTGCAAAGAATGTTTCACTTAAAACATCAAAAACTAGCCTATAGAAGTATCAGATCTAAATGAAGGACGGAGTAGTATTGGTTCTCTTTTTAAAGGCATAGTTAAAAGCCGATTTGGAATTAAACCCTACTTCACAATAAATTTCTTGATCACTAACATAGGACAGTATTAGATCAAGTTCAGCACTTTTATAACTTGACGAATCATAAAGCTCCGCAATAAAGTGTAAAGCAAGGCAAACTAATAAAATAAGAAGGTGTTGATTTCTCCTTCGAGTACTGGCAGGAATAATATTCAGTATAAACAAGAGAATTAATGTGACTGAAAGTGTAAAAATAGTAATAAGGTTGGAGCACATATAGTGAAGGTAATTCAGATAAAGAGCAGAAAACATACTTTAGCGATTAGAACTTGGTACTGATTGATAAATCAACACTTCCTATTAAACAATTTCCAATTCATTTGAGAAAAATAATAATTCGAAAGTTATGAAAAAGAAGGTTTTATCATGTATTGTATTGGTTTTTTTTAATGTGAATGCTCAGGTTGTGGAGACCCTAGTGACGCATCCAAAGATAAAGGACGGGATGTATGTGGACGCATTAGGCAATGTTTACACCACTTCGGGAGGGCTTCAAAACGGAACCGAAATAGGCAAATTCGACGTTCTTAACAATACGTTTGATTTTGATTTTCAAACAGGCTTTTTTGGCCCTATTGATATTGATGAATTGACAAATGGAGATTTCGTGGTTCTAACTACGATAACAATACTGTTTTTACTGTAGATTTAAGTACTAGTACGATATCTGTGATTGCCTCAGGGTTAGATGGCCCTGCAGGGATTGCCATCGATGAAAATGATGTTATATACATCTCGAATCTTGGAACACCTCCAAATTATTCAGGATATCAAATTCATAAGATAACTCCAGACGGTACGGTTACTGTTCTAGCAGATTCTCCTTTATTGTATAGATTCCAGGCCATGGTCTTTAATGGAGACGGAGAGTTGATTGTGTCTTCCCAAAATGAACTCTATAAAGTGGACACCGAAACCGGGGAATTGGAACTATGGGTGGATTTGGAGAGCTTTGGTTTTGGTCATATGGTGTATCGCGTGTTAGATTCCAGTATTTATGGTACCGCTACAGGGGAAAGCAAAATTTATAAAGTAGACAACTCCGGAACGGTAAGTGTATATGTAGGCTCTGTTCCTGGCTATCTGGACGGTACTTTAAGCGATGCGCTGTTCAATGCACCACTGGGTATAGAAATTTCTCCAAACGAAAATATTTTATATGTAGACGATTCGAGTCACCTTCGAAAGATTACCATAGACATAACATTAGGCACTGAGGAAGCTAGTTTAAATACGCTAATTACCTACCCCAACCCTACCCGTGAACTGTTTTTTGTAACCAACAAAAACAAACTTTTACTATATACGGAGTTATATAACACCTCTGGAAGGCTCATCTTCACTAAAGAAACAGACGATTCTATTATAGAATACGATATGGATCAATGTGCAGAAGGTTTGTATTATCTATCGATACAAAGTGATCATCTAAAATTAGGGAGCTCCATACAAACCCTGTGATACTGCTTGAACGTTGTAGGTATCCCTTTACTATTTCTGCTAGGTATTCATCACCTGATCCGAAAAATTAATTTTCCTTTTCCAGAAGTTTAGGAGGATAAACCTTCGAAAAAATCCAACCAAAAATCATGGCAATCAGGAAGGATGGAGCGAGTACATCAAGGGCAACAAAATAGTCGCCAATACCCTCCATGTTTTGAAAAACAAATTTAAAGAGGATCACAGATATAAAACCTGAGATCATGGACGCGATGGCTCCTTTTTCAGAATAGCCCCTCCAAAAGAGGGTCAAAATAATCACCGGACAAAAGGTAGCCGCTATTCCGGACCAGCCAAAGATAATTACCCAAAACACCTGTCTTTCTGGGGATACAACCGCAATTGTCATCGCTATTCCTAGGGCAATAACGGCCATAATAACTGTGACAATCCGAGATATTTTGGTAAGTTCTTGGTCCTTTAGGTCCGGGCGAAAAATTTTCTGATAAAAATCCCGTGTAATGGCACTTGAAGCAATGATGAGTAAAGAATCAATGGTAGACATAATTGCAGAAAGGACAATGGCGACGTATATCGCAACAAGGATGAACGGAAGAAAATTTTCTGTCATTACACTAAGCACATCTGTCGCCCCAATACCAAAAATGGCTTCAGGATCTTGCCCACTTTTTGTGAAAAGTACTCTGGCTAGAATTCCGATAGTCACAGCGGCGGCATCTGTGAGTAGCGTAAATATAATGGCAACCCACCTTCCTTTGTTAATTTCATTTTCGTTTTTAATAGACATAAAACGAACGTAAACCTGTGGTGATCCTAGGAATCCAAGTCCAATCATTGAGAAGCCTAAGATGGTGAACAAATTCATCCAAGCATCGTCGTTTCCTCCCCATATATCGGTTAAAGCTGGGTCAATTGCTTGCAAGCCTGCAGTGATCGATTGTCCATGGTCCATGGAAAACCAAACCACTATGGGAAGTAGAACCAGACCAAAGAACATCAAGAGTCCTTGAAATAAATCGGACCAAACGGCCGCGACAAATCCACCAATAAAGATATAAATAAGGACAATGACAAACCCGATTAACGCCCCTGTATAATAGTTGATATCCAGGAGAGATTCAAAGGCAATTCCCGTTGCATCGATTTGTGAACTCACGTAGATGATTACAAAGATAGATAGCACCGATGCAGCGAGTATTCTTAAGGTATGCGTTGTCGATTTAAAGTGGCTTTGTAGATAATCTGGAATAGTGATCGATCCATAGGCATCTGATTTTCGCTTGAACAGTTTGGCCATAAAAAACCAGGAGACAAAAACGCCTAATACTTCTCCCAGAACAACCCAGTATCCAGAGAATCCGGCCAAGGCTCCCATTCCGGTTAGCCCAATAAGCAACCAACCCGATTCTCCTGTTGCGCGGGCAGAAAAGGCCACCGCCCAGAAACCCATGTTCTTTCCTCCCACATAAAAATCACTCATGCTTTTTATCCGTCGAGATGCCAGGATACCAATTAGAAATAGTATTGAGACATATATTCCGAGAACGATGAATTTTGTGAGCATAGCATTTCTATTCGTTGATATTTCCACCAATGGCGTACGCTATTGGATCTTATGTGTTTAAAAAAACCCAAGTTAGCGAAAAGAAGCCTGCCAACTTCAATAGAGTAAGGATTTTCCCAAATCTTGTAACTATTAAATTTGATGGTTTGGCTGTGATATTTTATTAATACTCACTTACTTCAACATTTTAATAGGATCACTGTATTTATATTCTGTTTTTTCTTTACAACACCTTTGGTGATTGTTCCACTTTCTGTAGTAATCTTTACAAAATAAAGCGCTGTTTCTAATGCTGAAAGATCCACTTGATAGTTATTCCCTTCGGAAGTGAATGTGCGCTCTCCCACAACGCTACCTCTAACATCATAAACCGAAACAGCAGTAACAACCACTTTTGGCGATACAATGTTTAAGATATTCTGTACTGGATTAGGATTGTATCTAGCCAAACTTAACTTTATCCTGCCTTGGTAAACTTTAGTTTGACTACATACACATGGATATAATGTTATAATTAATTTCCATTAGTCGAAGATAAATAATTCAAAAACCTAATATAATTAGAGCGCCAGAATCTTTTTAGGTATAAAAGTTTTCAATTATGCCTAGATGATCAGTCTTAGATGCAAACTATAAATCACAATCTCGTTTTTGATGGTGTACTAGTGATTGAAAGTATCTTGGTTGTTGATATTGTTTCCAAACTCTCCCTTATTAGTTCTATATCGAACCGTAGGTTAATTTGAAGGATTTGTTCCATACTTATACCTTCTTGCAAGAAAGCTCCTCTAAAATGATTTAGGGTATCATATCTAAAAAAGTGTTTCTACCTTAGTAATCACATCCCTTATAAGGAATTAAATATTTTTTCCTCTTTCAAATACTCGGTTTTTATCGCCTTTAAAATATCTTCTAAGCTCATAGATTTTTTATTTTTCTCTACAATTTGCAGGCAGCTATAAGCAATAGCATTATTGATTTGAGCTCCTGTGAGTTCGTAATTGTCTGCCACCTGAGCCAGTATTTCTTTTTTAATTTTAATCTTTTTAGGAATTCCCATTTCCCATAAACGTAACCGCTGTTCAGCATCTGGTTTTACAAACATAATAATGGAGTTAAAACGTCTTATAAATGCTTGGTCAATATTATTTTTATAATTACTCGCTAAGATGACCACTCCATTAAAATATTCGATCCGCTGAAGCAAATAGCTAACGCTTTGGTTAGCAAACCGATCTTGCGCGCTACGGGTGGTAGAACGTTTTCCAAAGATAGAATCTGCCTCGTCAAAAAACAGAACCCATTCTTTGTTTTCTGCCCTAATAAAAATCTTCTCTAAGTTTTTTTCGGTTTCTCCAATGTATTTAGAAACAACTTGAGATAAATCTATACGATACACAGGGCGCTTAAACTCTTTGCCTAACAAAGAAGCCGTAAGTGTTTTTCCCGTACCGGAAGGTCCATAAAATAAGGCTTTATATCCTGGTGATAATCGTTTTGCCAATCCCCAATCTTCACGTAAAGCATCTTTGTGTTTAATCCACAACCGCATTTGGCTTATTTGATCCAAGGTATTATGATGAAGAACTAAGTCATCCCACTCCATTAAGGTAGAAAGCTCTTTTGCTGGAAAATCGGGACCAAAACGAGGTTTCATTATCTCTCCAAACATCAAAAGATTGAGGCTCTCCGGCGGAATAATAATCTTCCCACTCATAAAAGGCATTCCTTCTTTTACGGAGGATATATAAAGAAGTTGTTTTTTATAAAACCAATGATCGTCCTGAAAATATTTTTGCAATTGAAGCCGTCTTTCCATTTTGCTTCCTGCCAAAATATGCTGGATGGTTTCACCTGTGGGCTGCATACTGCGGTATTGTTCTTCTTTTACTCCGCCCCATTGAGGAAACTCACCCCCGTCCGGATACAATTCTTTTAAGATTTCGTCGTAAAATCCGGGGAGCACGTGGGGTACCAAGGCCATAAGTAATATTACCCCCTCTTCTTGTGTAGTATCCTGCTTAGTAACTTCCGAAAAAGTATTTCTAAAATCAAATATCTCAGCGTTATCATTTTCTGTTACTTGCTGAAGAATGTATGTTTTAAGTTTTTGAAATGGCATATTGTAAATTATTTAACATGTTGATGTTTTACTTACTAAGTGTAAAGGAGAATTTTAAGCTACTGCAGTCAGGAATGTCAAGATGCGACTTAGGAACCACATTTAGTGGTCCTGAGTGCAGTTTTATATTACTCACAATCATTGCATTAATAATTTTTTTTGACAACACTTTGGGTTTGTCTGCTCCAGATTTATCAAACACGATTTCCATAGCTTCTTTTTTATTTGCAGCTTTAAATTTAAGCTTCAGCAATGCTGCAATTCTAAGCCTTGTATCCCAATTGCTTAGATGAAAGCTAACTATTTCTACCTGATCTTTTTCGTGAAATCTTTCATGCTTTAATATAGACGGGATAATACTTTCTTTTTCGGTAAACGAAATATTGAATTTTTTTGAAGTTCCACATTTACTGGCTACTTCATTTTTATGAAATTGATTAATAGTAGGATTATCAAAAAATTCATCATCTGATGCGGTTACTTGCTGCCAATTTTTAGAAGGCGGTGGTATATGAATCAACCCAGTGTAGTTATTATGCCCGGCCGCTTCTAAAGTAAATATTAATCCATGCAGTTTATCCATTTCTACTTGCAATTCAGCAAGGGTAAGATCACCAACTATTCCATCTTTTTTTAAAATAGGGTGTTCATCCTGGAAAAATTCAACGGCAGCTTTTGTTTCGCCGCCGAAGATTTGGTCGGCACCAAATCTGGGTAAAACTTCAATGGGATCATTCAACCCCTTACCCCAAGCAATTAGTGCTTCCTGAACTAACTTTACCCTTTTCCCAAACGATTTGACTTTTAATTCCACCAGATTGTTTCTTACTGGATCTAAAGAGCTGTCACTTAAGTCTGGCCTTGAAATTTCGTCAAGGTTCTTTTCTGAAAGAATTGGGAGCTGTAATGCCTTTTTAAATTTCTTTGCTTTTAATTTCGGCGCCTGTTCTTTGTTGTTTAACAAAGGAACCGATCTTCCAAGTGCCCTTTGTTTCTTCTTAAACTGGTTTGCAGGATCAAAATCTTCTAATACCTGATAAGGACTAGCAATCGCAACGGAGCGCTGAAGAAAATGACCATCAAGATCTCCAGATTGCTGCACCACATGCGCTAACTCATGAGCTAATAGATGTTTCCCCCTATTAGAATTTGGATTGTATTTGCCTTCATTAAAATATATGTCATTCCCCATTGTAAATGCCTTAGCATTGATATCACGACTCATCTGCACGGATTGACTATTTGTATGAATTTTTACATCTGAAAAGTCAGTTCCAAAACGGCTTTCCATATAGCCTCTAGTACCTTGATCCATACCATGACCACCTCCTTTACTTGAATTTATTTGCTGTGTAAGATTGGTTGATGCAATTGCTTCACCTACGGAATTCGCACTGGACATTTGAATTAGTGGAGTGATTGAATTGGCAATTGATTTCTTTTGTATTTCGTCCTCTTGGGAACAAGCGGCACATTTTCTTTGTACCAAAGCTCTAGTTTGATTTGTTTGATTAAATTGACTACCATTCATGTTAACTACTTGGTCTGCCACCCAGTCGGCTTCGACTTCATATTCATTGTTCGATGAACCAATTTCAATTTTCTTTTGAACAACACGAGTTGGTGACACGAAACTTTTTGTGCCTTTTGCGTAATTTTCTTTATGAAGCGAGAGTCCTATTTGCATCCTATTTCAATTTCTAATCAGTGTTCCGAAAGTTCACTAGTATCCTAAATATTTTCGTCATAAAATCTAGGAATTACGCAGGGTGCCAAAGCCATGAGGAATATTACCCCATTGTTTTGAGTGGTTTCATGTTCGGTAACTTCCGAAAAGGTATTTCGAAAATCACAGACCTCGGTTTTGTCTTTTTTTCCAACCTGTTGAAGAATATATGTTTTAAGTTTTTGAAATGGCATAATTATATTGTTTTATAATAAATTCGCAATGACAACACTATTTAATACTGTGTAGTTTTCTGTCTCCAATAAGTAAAAGGTTTTTTGATCTGCAAGGAAAAGTTGTTTTCCATCCACGGAATAACTCGAAAGCATTATATTCGAATTAAGAATAGCCATGCACTTATTATCTTTGAATACCCTTCCGTATGCAATTAACTGGTAATTATTAGTGCCTACCCAGCAGGCCGCAGCTTTACTTATTAAAAGTGTTTCTTCTTTGTTTTTATAGGGTATTTCAACGTTTATAGTTTGATCCCATTTTATTTCGTAAGTATCAACCACAATATACCCTGAATTTAGGTCATAAATTCCTCCACAGGTTTCTTTATCCATGTATAAGGCAAATTCTCCAGAAATATCTTTGGTTTTTACTTTTACGCCATTGTATATCCCATATGGTTTAATTATGACTTTTTTGTTAAGGTGAACAATAGTGTCTATCTCCTCATCTGATTGGATCAGGATTCGAGGTCTGGCAGCGTCAAACCGATCGCTCCAGTTTTGAGTTAGCCATTGATATTCTAAAAACCCGTCCTTATTATAGAACTCTATCACTTCTTTTTTGATAGAATTAAATTGCAGATGAGAAACAGAATAATTCTTTTTTATTCCTTCTTCAAAAGAGAAATGTATCATTTTGGTTTCAGTTCTCAATATCACATTAGAAGAGTTTATCATTTCAACTCGAGTATAATCTAAATCCAAAACTTCATCTTTCTTTTCGGAAACTTTAAAAGATGATATCTCAAATGGTGGTAAAAATTCTTCATACTCACTAAATAAGCTCATATCATTACATGCTTGTTCAATATCCCATCTGCTCATTTCATTTGTTCGTTGATAATATGTGATTATTTTTTGAAGTTCTTTTTTTATTTCTATTTTGAGCCGTTCCGCACGTCTAACCAATCCCGATTCCAGAGAGAATGTATAATCATCGGTAATTGTTACCATGGCTAGGAATAAGTAATTTTCTATTCCAAGGATTAGCTGTTTCGAAACGGACGAAGTATAGGTTCCATAGGGTAGTGGAGGAATTGCTACGAAATCCAGATGTTGATTATTTAAGAAAGGATGTTGTGTATTTGGGATCTCAATAAATGTCCAATCATCTATTGGTTCACAAATTAAATTTACCAACGAAAAATTGGTTGGAAAGGGTTCTATTTTGTTACACTTTACAGATTCGATGAGCATTCTATAGGCCTTAGTAAAATCATCGACACTTGTTGCGAAGTATAAATATTCGAATGATTTGTTTTTATGGTTTTGCATAACCTCTAATGGTTCTTCCTTTACTAATAAAATACCCTTTTACCAAAGGAATTTTTTTAGGGATAAAGTAATAAATCTGTAGTTTTTTTCTATTCTGGTCTGAAGGAAACCATTTTCTTTTGGTAACTTCAGAAGGCACGTTCACTGCTGTTGCAATATGATTATCCCCTTCAAATATAAAAATAGTAAGATTAGGCTTGCTACCTTTAGTATGTGAACTTTCAGCCTGTACTCTCATTCTTCCTTTGGAGTCTTCTGTACTACCAGCAGTATCGTCATCATTAGCAACTTTACTCGCGTCGATTAAAACAGCATCACTTGTACCATCCCCAGCTGTATCTCCTTCCGCACCATACCCATCTATGCTACCTTTTACAGTATCCAAGTTAAACTTATTATCTCCTACTTCACCGTCTTTTACAATAGCTTTGAAGTCTTCTATTTTCATTTTTTTGTCCTGCGCCGTCTTCATAAACTCCTCTATGTCACTGTCCGTTACTTTCTTCCCAGTCGTCCCTTGACTAAAGGCGGTTGTAATCTCACCGAGAATCGTGCTTTTATTTTTTGCCTCCCAAAGTGCTGCATGGCTTTTGTATCTTGACGGAGGTATTGTAGGGTTACCAATGTACCAGCTCTGGACGCCTCCTCCACCTCCTGAAGCAGCGGGACTTACTTTACAAGCATCGACATCTTTAATATAATCTCCCAATCCAATATCAGTAAATAGCTTGTTCATAAAAGCTAGAATATCATCTTTCAAAAAATTATCGATCAACTTTTTGACTAAAGGTTTCATAAACTCATCTTCAAACCACTGCGTTCCCATGACCAAACTTAACGCTGCTTCCAGTCCTATTTGAGCAACGAGACCCCAGAGGCAACCTAACGCTGGCGGAGATAAACAACTTACTACTTGTACTCCAATACGAATAAGGGTTTCTGCCGTACTTAAAATCTCTGCATAAAACTTAATATCCTCCATTTTAACAAGGATTTCTTCGTAAAGTTTCATTTGAGCATCGTACTTGGTCGTAACTTCATTGATTAAAGTTTCAATTTCTGTTTGCAACTTTTCAAGTTCGGCAAGCATTTGTTCCATTTCTTCCATCTCAGAGAATCCATCCTGGAACTTGTCGATCATACCTCCTATGCAGGCAGAAAACACGGCAAATGTTTCTGCAATAAATAAAGAGAACCCGGCCTTAAACCCTTTCATAAGAAGCCCTATCACTTTTTTCTTCCACCCAAACGACATGGAGCCCGATAATTTATTGGCTTTTGCACGGGTCTTTTTTGTGCGTTCTTTCATCCCCTCGAACTTGTCCGCAAGGATGTCAAACTTATCTCCAAGCAAAAATCTTAGCTCTCCCAAGGCTTGTCCTTTATAGCTAGCCCAAAATTCTATTCTATTAAATTGTTTTGTGACTTTACCAAAATCTCCATGTGCTGTTTTGGAAATCCCTACTCTTTTATCAAAGTCTACTTTACTCTCAACAACTTTATCGATGTCTTTATTTTTCAGGTATTTATTACCATAATCTGTTTTCCACTTTTTTCTAGCCTTTACGTATTCTGTACGATGTTTTTTCCAGTCAGTATCTTTTTTCTGAATACCCTTTTTTCCCTTCTTCTGAGTTATAGGAAGTGCTTTAGGCTTAGGGTTGACTGTTTTTCTTTTGGTGTCTATACTCTTCGTAGGCTTTTTACCTTTTACTTTAAATCGTTTGTTGAGTTCGTCTAATTCATCAATAACGTCCTTTCCTTTTCGTTGAAATTTAGGAACATAATTAGTCCAAGGATGAGGCAGCCAAATGTAGAGGTAAATCCCCTCAGATCTATGAGGATATAACCAATAACGCCTATTATAAGTACTGGTTTGGTTGGTTAAATTACCATCACCAAGGGTGGCATTTTGGGTATTAAATTCTGCATAATTTAATCCATCGGGAATTTTTAAATCAGTTAAACCCTCACCTTCTTGTGTCTGAGATATTCCAAAATGACGGTTTGCATCTTTTGTAAAATCGCGAAATCCTTTTTTATAATTAGAGATTTGTACTTTTGCAAGGGTTAAATTATCGTCTCCTTTCTTAATGTCTCCAACAAAAAACTCGCTCGGGAATCCACCTGTAATGAGTGTTCCTTTGGAAGTCTCTGGAACTTCTGTTGTTCCCTTAAAGTATTTTTTACTTCCATCGCTCATTTCATACACAGAAACTGCGCTGTGCGTGATTTCTGGAGCCTTCGTAAATGTGCCTTTTGGGGTGTGCAGTAAAGCCTTACTACTTACATTTTTATAGGCATACTTTTCGGTGGTTATCTGTGTGTCTTCATCAACTTCTGTTCGATGTTTGGCCCCATAAATCCCTGAAAATACTCCTGCAGGGGTTTTACTTTTATAAAGGTCCGCATAACCAAACTTTGTAAATCCTTTACCCGTAGTTTGTCCACCTGGTATAGGAGCTTCTGTAATAAGCTCCGAATCTTTAGCTCTTAGCTTTTCTTGTATTTCATCATGGGCATCAAACTTTTGTATTTGAGGAGGTCTAAAGGCTTGCAAACTACCCGTTTGCTGAATCACATGGGTAAGCTCATGAACCAATAAATGTTTTCCTTGCTTGGTATTGGGGTTATACATGCCTCTGTTAAAGTAAATATCGGCGCCATGGGTAAAAGCGTGTGCACCCAACTCCTCATTCATAGCTACAGCTTTACTATCGGTATGGATTTGTACATTGCCAAAATCGACTCCCATTTTACTTCCTAAATCTGTTTGCAGTGTAGTCTCTATACTATTGCCGGACCCAGCACGAGAAGATAATGTTTCGGTTAAACTATCTGAAGCATATTCTGTACTCCCTTTTTGTTCTGCCTTTAGCTGAAGTTTTGGGGGATATTCTTCGCAAGCCTTGCATTTTAATTGCACCAAAGAACCGCTCGAATTTAATTTGGTTTGAACAGTATTTTCAGCATCCATTTGCACCACATTATCTGCTATATAGTCCGCCTCCTTTTCATACTTATCGTCTACTTGTCCTATTGCCAGTTTAGTTTGCACCAGAGAGCGTAATGACCCACCATGGGTTTTCTTCTTGGTCTGTATGTTTACTCTTTCTTGTTCAGGCTCTTGCTCTTCGTCTCCGCAATCGGCACATTTTCTTTGAATAAGAGCACCTGTACTTATTCTTGGGGTATTTTGATCATTCCCATTAGGAATTCCGTCAAAAGTAGTTTTTTGAGTTACTGCTTTTTCGGTTACTGCTTCTTTTTGATCAATTTGGGCATCTTCCTTGATTTTTTTTTGAACTACAGGAACAGGAGCCACAAAGGTTTTCGCCTGGGTTTTAGATTGGGTGGTATGTTCCTGAATTGTTGTCTGCATTCTTTTAAGCGTTTATCCTTTGCATTAATCAAAAACCGTTTTAGTCCTTCTCGGTCCTGGGAACCTCACAACATAAGGTGTATCATAGGCCTCACAGCTTGCTTCGAGTCTACTCATTTGAATAGTTGCCAGTGATTGCTCTAATATTGCTCCACAGCCACCAGGACAGAAATCGATGGCATCCTTCACTTCAAAATTGACAAAGGCTTCAATCTCCACCATTTTATTTCCAAATGGTAATTCGGTAATATCGAAAGAAACACGCCCCCAAGTAATTCTTCTACTATCCCTTCCGGCATCGCTACCGCTTATTCCTCCGGCAATATTACCGGGAATGGTAAATGGGTTTGAAAAATTCGTGAAAAGTCTCTTTTCCGAATTACTGATGAAGTTGTTCAATGGCTGTGTTACATTCCCATAACCCCGACCCAATCTACTCGCAATTAAATCGAGTACATTATCCACTTCATCGATAATTTGATTGTTCCAACTAAACGATCTATAAATACTACTGGATGAAGAATCAAATACCACCGGTCTTAGACTATCACCTCTTTTTCTAGAAAGATATCTTCTCCATAGGTCTCCTACTTCAGAGCCGAAATATCCTTCTAATAGCGGGACAAATGTTCCCAACAGGTAGCTTTTTGCTGCTCTAATTTCCGCTCTCGATGCATAGGGTGTACAAAATGTTGGGTCGTCACAGGACAATCCCGTAAAAGTTTGATTGGCACATGGATCTCCTTCTACAGATTCATCTTCAAAATCATAAGTCGACTCAATGAGTCTTATGACCGCCGAACGGTTTGTTTTCCTACCGAATTCGGAAGAATTGCTATAAGCACAATCTTCAATGGGTGCTGCGTGACGTCGTGATATTCTAGATTGTGCAGCAGTTGGAAGAGCACTATATACCGCTTCCGCCCTGCGGGCTCTTAAATCCAGATTTAGCGATTCATCCCCTTGGCAATCCGTAAACCCCAATACCTCAAAGGTGAGGTTAGTATGTGTTCCCATTTTCGAGGTAAAAAAACTCCACGTGGGACTGTGTTCAAGTGTCGATTTTATACTTGCACTGTTGACATCAAAGTTTGTCACCACGATTCCCGTCTCTCCACCGATACGTGGAACGGCTACCATACTACCAGTTCGGGCTCTTGTTCGTTCTCCTGTATCTCTGGAAGGACATGATTCTGCGGTTCCACAGGATGCGAAACGTTGAATACCCTTCGTCCCTTTTTGTTGAATGGTATGAGTCAACTCATGAGCCAGTAAATGCTTCCCCGATGTAGAGGATGGATTGTATTTTCCCTCATTAAAATAAACATCATTCCCTACGGTAAATGCCTGAGCATCGAGATCACGACTTAATTGTATAGCCGTGCTATCGGTATGAATTTTTACAGCTGAAAAATCAGTTCCGAAACGATTCTCCATAAAACCACTTGTACCTCGATCCATGCTATGACCGCCTCCCTTACTTGAATTTATTTGCTGTGTAAGACTAGTTGACGCTATTCCTTTACCTCCAGAATCCGTGCGAGACATCTGAATTAATGGAGTGATCTTATCGGCTATTGATTTCTTTTGAATTTCTTCCTCTTGCGAACAAGCAGAACATTTTCTCTGAACCAATGCCCTGGTTTGTGTTTCCTTATGCACTTGCATGTTAGACATCCCAATCACTTTATCGGCCATAGTATCAGCTTCTTGTTCAAACTTATCATTGGATTTACCAATATTTAATTTCGTTTGAATAACAGGAGTACGCTCTACAAACGTTTGTGTTGCAGGTTTTTGTCTTGCTTTAAATGTTTGGGTCATTAATGTCATCGCACTTTAAGATCTCGAGGGTTAGTTTGATCGATATGCAATAGGAATCCAGCAAGGGAATCTGCAGACCCTAATAGTTGATTGTGGTTTGCTGAAAATTTCAAGCCCTTACTACAAGTCATGAGATGCGCACCTAAGGGAGAATATCCCCCTTTATCTTTCACTCCGGATAGCAAATGGAAAACCTCGTGAATAATTATTGCGGTTTGATGATTTAATTCTCCACTGTTTCTAAATCCGTGACAAAGATGGATAGGACTTTTA
This sequence comes from uncultured Ulvibacter sp., assembly GCA_913063405.1. Lineage (GTDB taxonomy): Bacteria > Bacteroidota > Bacteroidia > Flavobacteriales > Flavobacteriaceae > Ulvibacter. The sequence goes on along the minus strand of CAJXZB010000011.1, from coordinate 54,034 downwards.
TGGTTTACAACGTATCCATCTGCATCAAGTCCCTTTCCTGACAGGCAAACTGGGTCGTTGATAGCCTTACATGAGAATGCGATAGGCTGTTTTAACCGCCCTCTAAGCTGTCGAAGTCTAAACATAAGCCTAATATGTGCAACGCCATAATCAGCATTCTTTTCATCAATGTTAAAGTTACTCTTAAAAGCACACGATACTTCACCAGTAAGTTTCTTTTTACCTTTTAACAAGGACCCTTTGTTATTTATCCAAGCGCCATGCAATCGAGTTATAGCAATATTGGCCTTGCCTAGCACAGAAGGTATGGTTGCCAGTATACTAGTAGCCCTTTGTTGGGTAGCTTTTTGTTCTTTTGCGGTACAAGCCTGTAGTGGCATTCCTAACATGATACTCGAAATATGAGTAACCACTTGAGTATTATTTGCTCCATTTAAAATGTATTCTTCCCGATAATCGTTGAGTTGCTCCAAAGTCATACCACGAAACCGTTTTTGAATATCCAGAATAACAAGGTGATTGGGCATAAGTTGATGCGTATCAAAAGCATTTAAAGCAGCAACGTTATTATTCAGCCAAGAGCCATATTCTCTACTATGATGGGACACTGGAACATTTTCTGGTATCCTTCGGTCCCTTCTGTACTCTTCTTCCAACCGGTCATGTATAGGGTCTCCCCGTTCTGCCACTTTTTGAATGCCAGTTTCTTTACCCCCTTGTTGTATGGTATGTGTTAACTCATGCGCCAGTAGATGTTTTCCTGCAGTGCTAGAAGGATTGTATTTCCCCTCATTAAAGTATACATCATTTCCAACTGCAAATGCCTGTGCATTAATGTCACGACTCATTTGTACAGCTGTACTATTGGTATGAATTTTAACAGCTGAAAAATCTGTTCCAAAACGGCTTTCCATAAAACCTTTGGTCCCTTGATCCATGCTATGACCGCCTCCTTTACTTGAATTTATTTGTTGTGTAAGACTGGCTGATGCCATTCCTTCACCTGCCGATTTCGTGCCAGACATCTGAATTAGGGGAGTGATCGTATCGGCTATGGGTTTCTTTTGAATTTCTTCCTCTTGAGAACAACCAGCACATTTTCTCTGCACTAAAGCGCCTGCTTGATTTGTTTGGTTAATTTGACTTTCATTCATTCCAACCACTTGGTCCGCAACACGGTCAGCTTCAACTTCATATGCATCATTCGATGATCCTATTGCCAGTTTTTTTTGAATAAGGCGAAGAGATGAATTTACAAATGGTTTTGTCTTTCCATTTGACGGTGTTTGCCCTTCTGGCAGATGTATATTTGAAATGTACATATTTAATTATTATAATTCATAAGCAAATCCTTCATAAGAATCGCCGTTATCCACTGCTTGAGCCACAGTCAGTGACGAAGGTGCAGTTTTACTATTACATTCAGTAAAATATTGATGGTCCGTGGTTCCTCCATAGTAATGGGAGAACTCATGTATAATAACGCTTGCGAGACACTTATTCGCTTTTCCACGCCAATGATCCATACATAGATGTATGTCCGACCAAACTTTATATGTATAAGCGTTTCCGCTAGTACAACCAGTTTCACATTCGTAAGTGTACTTGTCTGCATCAAATGCTGCCTTAATTTTATTGTAAACACCTAATACTGTCTTAACTGTTGAAGCAGAATTACTTCTAAAATATTTGGTTAACAATCCGTTAACTCTGGCAGAAATAGTTCCTTTGCTCAACTCCGTGATTGAATTAGATACCATTGTTTTAGCTAAATGGTCAGCGGGCCAAATATGTGGTTTTAAATCTAATTTGGTATCACAATCTTCATGATGATATCTCTGAATCTTTCTATTTAGTCCAATTCCTTGCTGCAATGTATGCGTCAATTCATGCGCCAATAAATGTTTTCCTGTTGTAGAGGATGGGTTATATTTACCCTCATTAAAATAAACATCATTTCCAACGGCAAAAGCCTGAGCATTGAGATCACGACTCATTTGAACAGCTTGACTCCCAGTATGAATTTTTACATCTGAAAAATTGGAGCCAAAACGGCTTTCCATAAAACCTTTTGTGCTGCTATCCATATTGTGACCACCTCCCATACTACTATTTATTTGTTGTGTAAGACTGGTTGATGCCATTCCACCTCCACTCGATTTCATACCCGCTTTTTGAACAAGCGGGGTTATGCTATCTGCAATTGGTTTCTTTTGAATTTCTTCCTCTTGAGAACAAGCAGCACATTTTCTTTGAACCAAGGCTCCAGTTTTGGGGGATGTATTTATCTGGCCCTCACTCATTCCAACCACTTGGTCCGCAACACGGTCAGCTTCAACTTCATATGCATCATTCGATGATCCTATTGCCAGTTTTTTTTGAATAGGTATTCCTTTAAAAAAAGGAGTACTCTTCTTTTGAGAATGTCCTCTACTAGTAGTAACAGGTCCTTTTTCCTGAATATATGTTGTTTCCATAACGCTAGGTTTAATTCCAATAACACGATAAATAATTTTCCATCCACGGGGTTTTTATAGTACCTATACCCCAAGGTAATTGATCTAATAAGAGGTCGATACTTTGTTGTTCGACGGTTATTTCGTAAGTGTCTTCTTTGTATTCCACCAACTTTCCTTTTCGTTGTATAAAAGTCTCTTGTAATGCTTTCACTGAAGTATTTTTTAATATGGACCAATGCTCAACAACCGATTGTAATAATTCCCTGCATTTGGTATCCTCTTCAGGTGTGATCTTCCATTTTACCGAAACCGAATCTAATAAAGGAACACCACAAAAGATCTTACCAACAAGCAAATCACTCTCAAATATATGCTCCTCGAAATTAACGAGGTATTGTACAATTAAAACCGCGCGATGTTGTAGCTTTTTGCTTTTCCAAACTGTATCATCCAGATAGTTCAACTTCTGAAAAAGTGTCACTAAAAACGGATGAATCAAAACCAAACCAGCATTGTTAATATAAACCGCAGCGTTATTTTTTGACACAACTTTTTCATTATTAGCTTGTTCTATAGCGTCTAATACAGCATCAATCTTATTGATTTCAGTAGGCGCCTTCTTCTCCTTTAAATAAACATCTTTTCCAATCTTTTTCTCTTGATTAAGTACACGTTCAATTAAAGCCACCAACCCATGTGTTTTTTTGGCGCTTTCCAATTCCATCAAAGTATTCAATAAAAGAACCAAATCCTCTTGACTTAATTGAAAATAATCTTTAGCTATTAATAGCATTTTCTCTTCAGAAATAGCCTCAATGGTCGTGTTTTCAGAAATAAAAACACTTATCCAAAATAAAAACTCAATAAATCCTGTAAATTCTGAAGGTTCTTTTAACTGAGGTTGTTTTTCAGCACTTTTACTATAAATTTCCTCCCACTCATTTTGAAGAGATTCTAATGAATCTATACTTATTGATCCTTCAGAAAAAGAAAGAAATCGTTTTTTCAAATCCTTCGGAATATTGAAATTCCATCGTAAAACACGATCTATATCTTCAGGGACAAATTCGATTAACTTTTGAATAAAACTATCGGGGAATTCAAGCCATTCAAAAATATCATCAAGGGTATCCGATAATGGATTGACTGACAATTGCCCTGTTTTTAAATAATGTAGAAACAGGTCCTGAACAAAAATATACTTGTCATAATTTTTAATCCCTTTATTTTGAGACACATCTTCAGTTTCTCCAACTCCGTGCAAAGCGTTTTCCAGAAGGAAATTTTCAATTTGGGATAAGCTTTGCCGTACAAGTTCCTCTCTCCAGTTTTTTGTTGCTACTAAAGATATTTCTACAGGTAGCAGTTCTATTTCATATACTCCAAGCGGATTATCATATCGATCTAACAGTCGTTCCAGCTCTGGATAGAGCTGGAATTCAAAAACAGCGGCTATTTCATCTTTCATATGATGACCGAATTCTTTTTGATTACACCTAGCTTCGATATGATGTTTCTCTATGAGATGCATTATTTTTTCTTAGTTACAACTGGCTTAGTTGAAAGCTTTTCTTTCTTCTTTTTTGTTTTTAATGTTCGTTTAAATTCCGGGATATGAAAATGTACAGAAGTAAAGATAAAATCGCCTTTCACTACATCTACACCTTCAATGATCATACGAAGTATGTTTTTACCCTTAATTACTTCTATATTAATGGTTGCATTACTCGGAAATCTTCCATTTGAATTTCTTATTGGGACTGAAAAACTCAGATTTTCACTGCCCAAGGTCATTTTTTCCAGAATGGAAAATGCGGTACCATTTGCTTCCGTTATTTCAAAAGAAGGATCGGTTAGGTTACTTTCTAGTATTTGTAAATTAAAAGTGAAGTTTACAGTATCCGCTATAGTTCCTTGGGTTCCTTTCATAGAATACCACAATCGACCTCCTCTAGTATCATCAACAGGGTTTCCGCTATTAAAAAAATGGAAAAATTCAATAGTGGGCTGTGGAATGATTATGTCATTTTCGGTATAGTCCAATAATAGTCCTAATACATCTCTTACTTCTAGTGCTGTGTTATTGCCACCATCATTTATTGTAGCAATACCGTCTAGTACATCTTGTCTTGTTGCCATAATTATTATTTTTAAAATTATTGATCGTTTGTAAAAAAGTCGTTTTCATCGAAATCAACACCTTCAAAATCGGCTATGATAGGCTCTGGATTTCCTAAAACAATATTGATATTATTTCCATTGGAACAGCATAGGTAAGGCAAATAAAAATCGGCAATTACCACACGTTCTGGTATATTTCTATTATTGGGATTGCGTCCTACCACAACTACTTCCTCTACAGGCGCCTTTTCTAGATTTTCTCCTTGCACTCGAGAATCAAAAGCTTTTGTCATTTTTTCTTCCAAGTATTTTCTGGTAGCTATAGGTACTTCATGCATATCACGTTTTGCTGCCTCTAATAATTCTTTCTTAATATTGGCTTCCATTTCTCTACAAGCTTCACTCATTGTGTTCTTAGGCTTGATTCTCCCTTTTTTCGAAGCACGCCGTCTAATGACATTTTTCTCCTGTATTTCTTTAACCTCTACTGCAGAAAACCTAAACATTTTTTTATAACCCTTAATGCGTTCTATTAAATTGGTTTTGATAATAACCTTCTCTACTTTTTCAAATACACTATTATCTGTATAAACCAATACAAATGTGCCGCCTTTGGAAACTCCTCCCTCGTGAGCTACTCCTGGGTGTTTCTCCAAAAAATTTTGTAAGAAAGTCTCTCTAAAAGCTGCCTTCCATCTTCTATTAGCTTCTTCATGTATAATTGTAAAAGGATCTTCTAAGAAAAGATTGTTTATCTCGTCAAGGTGATCTACCAAGTCTTCAATAATGGAATTCTCAGCTACATTAAAAATAGAAATACACTTACGATGAAATAAAAATAGTTCATTAAGCTCTTCGAATATTTCGTAAAAGACTTCATAAGTAGGTAAAAAATCTTCTAACTTATCAACTAATAAATCTCTGGTCTCTACTAAGATGCTTTCTAAACTGGCTATGACCTGATCGTTCATAGGGGTATATTGTTCCTGTATTTTTATTCTATTACTTTTAATCCATATAATGACATACTCGGTGATATTGTACGTTTTCTCTTTGGCCAGATCATAATCCAGCTCCATATCATCCCAAATTTCCCTTTGATTTGCAATGTCTATTTTTTTACCAGAAAATTCCACCGCATTTACAGCCACGACTTTAAAAGGAAGTCTGTAAGCTTCTTGCTGTGCTACGATTTCGGTAAGTGCTTCGGTATAGTTAACCCCAATATGTCCTTCTACTCTAAAGAAATTATAGGGCTCGATATCAAACTCCAACGGCTTATTAACAAAGGCGTTGGTAGGATTGTATTGAGTAGAGTGATAGCTTAAAATTTTATGGTTCTTATTTTTAAAGGATAGCTCTGGGGACCATTTTGTATTTAATTTTGGTATATCCCGATAATAGTATGGGATTGCTCTTTTAGAAAGCGGTATTTTACCTATACGGGAAGGAGTAATTTTTATCCCATGCTTTAGGGTCTCCTCTAAATTTAAACTGAAAAAACCTACTAAATGGATTAATTTTTCCAATAACCCTTGTAGTTGTTGTTTTTGTTGCTTTTCGGCTTCAGCAAGAATGCCGGTTTTTATAAAGGGTGTTCTAAATTTATGTAAATCGTTGTCTGGTTTAATTTGCGCGGTGGCAAACTCTGCAGATCCTAGCAGCACGTGAAAAGGAAACTTTTCTTTATCGGGACAACACAGAGAAGGGTTACAGGCATGAAAGGTTACTATTTCATTGTACGTAGCAGCAATGTCGCTCATCCAATCCCATACATATTGTAAGTAGATACCATCTTCATTTTGTGCATGTATGGAAGCAATTTGACTTTCTACATTGTTTAATCGTATATAGTCCTCTAATTCACTAAAATCGTTTGCATAATGATCATGAATTACTTTAATGCGCTGACTTATGCTACTTTTTGTTTTAAGAATAAGATGATTGTGTGCATTTAGCACATCCAAACTTGTTGTTAAGGTGTCTTTTGGCACATTGTATCTAGGTAATGCTATGTTGTCGAAATAGGTCTTATTGCACAGTGTTAGATCAAATTCAGATTCTTCCAAAAGGTCCGCATCTATTAATAAAGGACGAATTTTAAATTCCAATCTTTTTCCTTTATCTGCACAATCTAACGCCACACAATTTTTTTCGTCAATCAGCAAAGCCTCTATAAGGAGCATGACTACTTTATTGTCCAGTGTAGCTTCTGTAATGGGTTCTTTATCTTCATCACTGGCACCTCCTTTTAAAAGTTCCAAACAGTTTTTAAAGGGTTGATACATTTGTGTGTACTGATATAGATCACTCAAGTATTCATGTTCCTCAATATCTGGGCTTAAAAAGTTATCGGATATGGTCGTCTCCTTAAAATGAGTATAATTACCCACATCAAAAGGAATTAAATAACCCAGCGAGGTAATCCCTGTACCACAATTAATGACTACGGTGGTTGCATTGGGTTTATTCACTTGTAGCCCACATACAATCCCCATTCCCAATAGGTGAATGCGCGATGCTCTATCCTGCTCCTCAAGATAGCTAATAAGTTTATTTAGGTGTTTTTGACTTAATACCTGATCTGCCTCAAAAACGGGATAATTATCGTTTACTAGTATCATGGCTCAATATTTTGAAGTGTTCCTAAGGAACTGTTATTTAATATAATTGGATTGTCTAATTCACTTTCTTTACAATCGTAAAGGGTGCCTTCATCGTAAATAGTATTTAACTCTCTTATTTGGGTCATTAGGTTTGACAGGGCTTTGTTGTATAATTTCTTTGCCGTGTTGCTTAGTTGCTTATCACAAAATTTTGGTTTAAACTTTTGATAAGCAACGATCCATTTTTTATAAGCATCCTGAAAGGCGATCATATCTTCTCTCCCCACCCAACAAACTTTAATCAAGGTATGGGCTGGTGCTTCTTGTCGTATTATTTTTTCGCCATATTGCCTAAAGTATCTATTTCTAAATCTTGCCATCCAACCAGGTAATACCATGGTGGCTTTAAACGAATAGGGATCACTATGATCTTCGCTAGAACAATCGTCGTTTAAACAGACCGTTAATAAATCGTCATCGGTTAAATTGTTTAGCACCATAGGTCTTAGTAAAATATGCTCTATACAGTAAAAATTTTCTAAATGCGTATTAAGAGCTTGGTACAGAAGTGGTATAAAATCTTTCGCTTCATTAACACTATCAAACGCCTTAGTAAGCTTGGCAATTTTCTTGTGATCTTTATTAATGAAATAGATATAACTTTTGGAATAGGTATCTATACTATAGGCACTAATAGTATGCATAAGTTGATGTGCTAGCTCCCAACGTTCTGGCTTGGTTAATGGAACGGTATTGAGTAATTGAAAATGAAGGGAGCCAATTTTGGTGTCATAATGCCAACTATTTTTAGGTGTATTGTCCACAATGTCTTGTAACACAATGGTATTTATGCCTAATAAGGACGCCACTCTTTGCTCATAGCCTCCTCTTTTAGAAAATTGCCAAGGAAATGTTGTATCATCAGAAAGTTCTTGGCAGTAATTTATGCCCAAACCTCTTGCGTAGCTCAATTTTGGATATTGCTCTAAAAACCGCTGTTTGTCTTCTATGAGTTCTTGATCTTGTAAAGTAAGCTCTGCTATACCATTCGCATTTTGTTGCATGGTATAGTTCATAAAAACATAATCGTTAAAGGATTCGCCAAAGCGAGCCAAAAGATGGTCTAAGAATTTGTTTCTTCTCTTGTAAAAGAGTGTGTCTGTTTCATAAATAGAGCGGTCAGTGTTAGAAAAGCCATCCATTAGAGTGGCTTCAAAATCTGAAGTATAAATTTCGTCGGCAAAATTTTCAGCATCAATTCCACTGATGTTGTTTATATATTTTGGAAAATACGTTTTTTGAATCGTTTTGGTATCTAATAGGTTTTTTGCTTGATATAGCTGACTAAAAAAGTCTCCTAATAGTTGATCGAAATGCTGTAAATACCCTTTTAATTGTTTTGCCTGTGCTCTTCTTAAGGTGTTATCTGTACTCAATAATTGCCCTTTGCCAATACCATAGGTGACAGGAAATTCGTTTTGAACACTGCGATATTGATCTAGTTGATAATACTCCCCTTTTGGAATAGGAAAGTCGTTTTCAGGATCTTGTAATTTTAACGTATCGTTTTGTGTTTTCAGGTAATATATTCCCTGACTCAGCTCCATTTGCCCTTTTTCGGGTAATAAAAAAGGAATCCCATCTCTAAAGAGTAATAATTTAGATTTTTCGAAAGCAAATACGGGTTTTTGCTGTCCATTTAAATGAAGACACCATGGCTCATTCATAGCATTGGCCAAAGGTTTTCCATCTTTCCCATAGGCTGTAAATAGAACATTGTTTACTGCTTTTACACCTGGCAAATCCATTAAGGCTGCAATGACATCCGAAACGTGAAGACAGTCCGGAAGTTGCGATTTTTGTACTTCTTCGTCTAATAAAAATCCGTGCGATAGCGAGGGGCCGCTAAATATTTCCTTTGGGTTTTTGCCCATCTTCAACATTTGGTGTAAGGTGTAAAAAGGAATTGGTGGGGCGAATATTTCGTCAATTGTCTGCTGAATCTTTGCAACAATGGCTTCGGCATCTACCTCATTATTTAACTCTATATCTGCACATACGCCTACTTCAGTTTCGCAAACTATTTCTAAACATAACCAATCTTCGGTCAAGTTTCGGTTATCGTATAATACTTCGTGAATGTTTTTAAAGATTGTGGTTACCTTTTCCTTTTTCTGTGCTAGTTGGTCAATGGCACGGGCAATGGGTTTTTCTACATCAAAATAGTCTTTTACATAAGACAACTCTGCTGGATCTCTTGGCACAATGTATAAGATTAAGGTCTGTGCGCTATTGGTTTGCCTTTCAATAGTTACCTTTAGGGCATCGCCCTCTTCTTCTCTGGCCTTTACCTTAATTTTATTGGGTTTATTCAATAGCTTAAGCCAAGCTGCCTTAGGGTGGTGCCAAGTATCAAATTCGGTGGTTATGGTAACTTCTACAAAATGATCTGTATCCAACCAAGCATGATCCACAGCAACTTCATTTAGTTGCCCAAGGGTCATATCCTCACTCAGTTCGAGCACTATTTTATTAAGTCCACGTATGGGAAGTCTTTTTAATTTGTTTCCAAATTTATCTAAATTACTGAGGCTTAGTTTATCTTCTTTTGGGTTGATGTAAATAGGAATTTCGCTGTCTAAAGGAAGATTATAGCCTAAATCATTCTGCTCATTCTTGCTATGGACGAGCCAAGCATTGTTTACCCCTTCAACATCTATTAACGTTTTACGGTAGTCCATGACCGTTAAAGGTGCATTTGTAAGAATGTTTTTTGCTGTAAAAAAGGAATTGTTATCTATAGTTTCTGTCGCATTGGTTAGTAAGTCTTCAATGTTAAAACTGGTACGATATCCTAATTCTGTAATGACATAACATAGGGCCTCTAAGGCAGTAATACCCGGGTCATGTTCATTGTAATCTGTCCAAAGGTTGTTGGCTAAAGATTCTATATATTGTTGCCCTACATCTCTTAGGTATTGGTAATCCTGCGAAGACTCTAAGGTTCTGGCTCTATTTATGTAATATTCCGTACTCATAAACAACATTCTTTAGTCATGGTTGTAATGATTTGATTATGGGGAATAAAAAGACTGTACGCCGTTTTTGGAATAATTTTATCCACATCGTTCATTCGCTGCTTAATATCTTCGGTAGTTTCTTCTAGGATAAGTTGATTTACTTTAAAGTCTGCGATATAATCCACATAGGTTTGTTGTTCTATTAATTGAATAAGTCTGGATTTTTCAATCTCTTCCTGGAAATTTGCTACTACATCTTCGCTATACGCCCAAGGGCTTAGAAATTTATTAATGGTGTCTTGTAATTGTTGTGTATATAAACGCGTGTCCGCCCCTGGAATTTCAATGTATTTTACTCTAAAATCGAGTTCTAATTTTTCCAAAGTTGGTGGTTTTACAGCAATTCGAACATGAGGCGAGGTACGCTCTTGTAAAAAAGTTTTAATCCTTTTCATAGTACCCAGATCTACAATGGGTTTCCAAAAATTGGGAACATCCAAGGTGTTTCCCTTTGCAACTGGAATGAGGGTAACATACCCAGCACTCATGTTAGCAATTTCGATACTGTCGTAACGGTGATGGTTTAAACATTTTACTTGATAAACCTCAGCAAAGTTGTCCAATATTAATTTTTCGTAATCCCATACGCTAATCGCCTTTCCCTTATGACGCAAGCGCTCACTTACGCGCTGATAAAATAAGTTTGAGGTTTCTTTTAGTTTACCGCCAAAGGATGCATAGGGTTGTTTTACCTTTTTAATTTCGTTTTTATTATTAAAAAGTTTCGTGATCGTTTTTGACGGGGTGTTTTCTATAAAGTAAGTGCCTACATTATCGTAATCTGTTAGTATAACTTTTAATGCTTGTGCATGGATTCCTACCAAATCACAAATGGCATCCACTCTTTGAGTAGCGGCTATTTTTATCCACCAATAATTAGGTGGTAGTATGGTTTGTTGGTCGAGCACCAACTCCTCTGGAGCATTTATTTTTACAATTCCAGATTGTGTAAGTCCATTGGTTTCGTCGCCTAGATCTTGCTCTTCAAATTTCTCCCATTTGTTTTCATGCAAGTAGGTCCATTTTAAGTCAATGGGGGTTTGCCTAGGGTTTGCACTTCCTTCGGCTACTTGAAATAGCAAGCTAATTGCATTTCCTCCAGCTATATCACTAATGCCTATAATAAGTTCCCCTTCATTTTCAACCACAGGAAGCAAGGTTAACGTGCTCCCCCTTAATGCTTTATACCCATTTGGATAGAGGTGGTAGAAGCCGTGATTATCGGCGTTCGTGTTTTTTCCTACATCCATCGTTTCTGCTGCATAATAGTCGAACATTATTTCGTTTACCGTAGGGACATAGGGCAAGGTCGTAGAACGCGTAACTTTAGCGGCTGTAATAAAGTCTTCTAAATACTTATCTTCACTATAATTACTACTTGTAAGAATCATTTTTGCATAACCTGACGCATCATTAGGGGCTATTTCTCTATTTTCTGAAAAATCGTAAGGAATATCCTGTGTATTAATCATATTATAGTTGGGATTCCACTCCCATTTACTGCCAGAAGTCCATCTTCCATTCTCCAAAAAGGACAGACGAGTATAATATGGTAAATACCAGTTCCAATTTCTGTCGGTAATAACTTTTAAAGCCCCATAAGCTCCTTTTTTCTGAAAGTATTCATTACAAGCAAATACAAATCCGTTTTCTTTTCTAGGTAAGGGTCCAAAAGGTTGAAAGCTTTTAGTATGATCTATTTCTCCAGTTTCCGAATAGAGTTTAAAGTGATTATAATCTCTTACTAATACTTCTATTTTTATTTTCTGAAATGAAACATGCGTGAGTTCGGAGTCATTTGCTACTACTTTTAAGACCGGGAATTTCGTGTCAATAGCAACCCCTTCATGAATTTCTGGGTTAAAGGGTACTATTTCCTGTACATCTGCTGCAATAGGAAGGACTACTTTTTTTTCATCTAACGTCACATCTGTTACTAAATGCCACTCTTCTGCACCACTGAGGTAAAAATTAAAATCGGCAGCATTTACGTCCACCATTTGCTCGGCTGCATTGATAAAGCTTACATGTATTAATCTACTGCCTCCTCTTAAGAAAAGCATAGGACTTGCCAAAACAAAGCCGATCTCATTGGATAATTCGCTTTCAGGAAAAGGTTTCCAGCTTTCACCCGACGCATTTAAGCCAGTAATATCTTCAAAATAGTATTTGTTATTTAACTTTAAGGCTCCATATAAATTGGCTATCGCTGCTTGATTAATAACAGTATCTGCTGTTGCTGCGTAGTATTTTTTATTGCCTTCACCATCTTTACCTCCTAGAAAAATGTTTCCTTCTTCTAACAAAAACGGATCGATCCCTTTGTGAGGTTCTATGTACAAATGAGCGTAATCTGGTTGAGCAACTTCTGGAGTGAGTTGTAGGATTTTTTTATAGTAAAAATCCAAATGACGCTCTGTAAATTCATTCAGGTTTTGCTGTGCAAACCCAAAAAGTTTTAAAAATGCCAAATACAACGCATATTGAGGGGCATGCTTGGGATAACTTTCTAAATTTTCTAGAAGCTTTTCTTCGCTTTTTGTTTTCCATTGCGTTAAGAGCCCAAATAGGTTTTGAATGTTTTTGTTGAATATATGGTGTTGCAATGAAAATGAAAGATCGTCTGTACTTTCAATCTCTGTCATAATCACCTTGAGCAATTTTTTAATAGTCTTATAAGTACCTTTATAATATTCTTTAATTAAAAAATCATGCGGTAATTGCTCTACCTTATTAAAAAGATCTTTTAATGTATCTTCAATCTTATAAAAAAATGGAAATATGATGTCTTTTTGGCCTGCCAACAGCGGAATAAATAACAACTCTCTTTTCTTTAACTGAAATTCAGACAAAATTTTGTCAATATTTAAGGTCGCTATTTGAGCAAGTATGGAGGTTGTTTCCCATTGAAAGAAAGGACTCCAATTATCTAATACAACATTGTCCTGGTTATAAAACTTTAATTGCTTGGATAAGGTATTGGTACTCACAATTAAGTCAGCAATAGATCGTTCATCAACTAAAACAAAATCAGAATGCAGTGCTTTTGGCATTCTACCGTTTTGGCTGCTTGCCGCTCTTTTATGATTTGGTATGTCTGTTTGACAATTTGACATTTCTATCTAGCTTTTTATATAAGTACCTTCTTTAATGTAAAATGGATACACAAAGTTAAACCTGGAGTTTGTTGCTCTAATAGTATAGTGTAATTGAACATTTATTTTTCCTTCCAACTCGTTAGAGTTTGTAAAATAAATTTCATCCAAATCTATCCGAGGTTCGTATAGTAAAATGGCCTTTTTAATGATGGCTTTTACCTTGGTTAAAAAAGTAACCGTCATGTTTTCGAAGACCAAGGTGTCCATACCGCATCCATAATCTGAAAGCAATACACGCTCCCCAATATTGGTCGATAGTAAGATTTCCAAACTTTGTTGTATATCTTCTTCGTCACTTACCATGGTTACTTCTTTCCTGCTAAGGTTAAAAGTGGGTGGAAAGCTCCATCCCGTTCCTAAAAAATTTTCTTTTTCCATTTGTTATCCTCCTATTATTACTGTGGTACATCCAATTATTATTTTTCCTCCATGGGCTGTGCTATCCCCCATTCTAGCGACTGGTTTTTTACTTATCATCACACTCGTCGAACCCTTCGCTATGGCATCTGGAGGCCCCGTACAGGTACACATATCACCTACTACTGCTGCAGGTTGTCCCCCTATTAATACAGTCGTATTAACCCCTGGCAGTACGGGACCACCAACATGAGGTTTAGGTCCGTCGGACATTGGACATACGTGCATATCGTTTGCTCTTGCTGCAAATGGCATATTAGTTTAGTTTTATTAGTTTTCCAGACAATTCCATATTAGCCGTTGCCTTTAATGAATTTTTAACTCCTTCTACATTGAAATTTCCCGATGGAGCTTTTAGGATGAGGTCTTTTGCACTCTCTATGGTAATCCCTTTATCGTCCATAGTAATCCTGTTCTTGTTTTGATCTTCCAGTACAATTCCTTTCTTGTCATCGCTTATTAATATTTTGTTTCCCGCTTTTGTACTAATCTCTACAGATTTTTCCTTGTCATTGATAATAATTTTAGTGTCCTCTCTAGAGACTATGCCCTGTATATTGTTTTCCTTTTCTATAGGGAAAGGCATTTCGTGGGCGCTGCTATACATTTTTCCTAATATCACTGGGGTGTCTGGATTGTTATTAAAACAACCTAGTACCACTTCGTCATTCACTTCTGGAATAAAGAATGCCCCCCGTTTACTCCCAGCCTGAAAAGAAGCTAGACGCGCCCATACACCATCGCCTGTAGCGTCTATGGTGGGTATTCTTACCCTAATTCTAAATTCTTTTTTGGGATCGTCTTCTATTTGGGTGACAACCCCAATTTGTAAGCCTTGTACATTATTGGTTTGTCCAGCTCTGGCAGTACTGCTAGCAGCAGTTACACTTATATTTTCTGCAAAAGATTGATTCGTCTCCAACCCAAAATCATAACTTGTATTCCAGCATCCATTTTCTATTACATGAAATTCTTTATAAATTATTAAAGGCTTGTCATCTATCGTTTCATTTACTTTCTCGAAAGAAAGATTATCTCCATATTTTGCTGTCAAATTACCATAGGTTTTCACATTACCATGAAAGACTGCAAGTCTATTTTTTGCCGCTAGTGCCTTCGCCATTTGACTCAGTGTTTCTGGACTATAGTTAGACTGACTCAAGTCTACTACTTCATTGCCTTCTGCATTTTCAACTTCGGTTTCGCTTTCTTGCGTTTCTATGGCTTGTGTTTCGGGATTCCAATATTGTACTTGAACATTAGCGACAGCCTCTTGCTCTCTTCCTTCAAATTCAAAAACATTAACCCCATTTTTGCCTAAGTATTTTGCCTCTACTCCAGCAGCTGTACTATCAAAAACTGTAAAACTCCCTTCTCGTATATTGGCCATAAAGCCTAGGCTATCTAAATAACTAATAATGTAATCCCAAGGCGTAATGTTTATAGTTTTACTAACTACTTCTTCGCTCCAAGCACCTAGTGAAACTTCGTTCGCTATTGAAAATTTTTGAAGAAAACGATCCATTTTTTCAGCAAAGGTTTCATCGGCTACGACGTCTTGTTGGCCTGTGAGGTTGATACAAATATCTTTGCATTCTATTTTTGTGTCGAAACCAGCAACTGGATCTGCGTTGTTATCTATTTTATAGATCATTCCCTTAAATAAGGTCTGTGAAATATCGTCAGTGGTGACAAGTATTTCAATCTCATCATTTACAACTAAAGCAGCACTTTCCAATGGTGCATCATCAGCCTCCAAATCAGGGTTAGAAGCGATTAAATCCAGTTTTGCAAACGGAATTTTATTAAGCTCATATTGTACTTCCAATTTTTTTAACAACGTATGCAGCCCTCCATTGGTTCCATTAATAAGAATCTCTATTTGGAGTATACTAAAAGCAGGTGTGTAGGGTACTACGGCCATCGTTTTTATTTAATTGGTGGAAAAAATAGATTTTGTCCAGTTTCTAATTCTCTAAAACTTAACAATTTGTTTGCCTTAGCAACATCCACATAGTAGCTGTTTTGTTTGTAGGTTTGCTCTGCTAACAAGGTGAATTTATCTTGCTGTTTTACGACCTTTTTATGGGTAACATCTGGTGATTGCTGGTTTTGCTCGGCCTGCATCTCTTTATAAGATTGAGTGCCTTTAAACTTACAGATGGCTTTTGCTCTAATCGGTCTTCCATCTCTTCGAAAAAGCTTGTATTCTATATTCATACTTACGAGTCTGCATTTAAGCTCGTAGGCGCCCCAAAGAAGCTGTAAATAACGTGTTTCGTGTGTGTCGCCATTATACCCTAAAAGAAGGTCTTTAAATTGTGTGATTTCTTCCTCTATGGTTGCAGCCTCTTCAAAAGGGTTTGCAATCGCGGGTTTTAAAACATCAACCAAGCTATCCAATAGTGGAATCTTTTCTACTTTGCCGTCTTCAATTTTGGCAGGTGGGAGTATTCCAGAGCTATCAAAAATAAAATCGAAAGAAACTTCTTCACCCTTTATTTTATTGAACTTTAAGTTCTGATTTGAAGCACCCATAGCCTGTCCTTCACAAAATTCTACCTCATGGTTTATGGTATAACTTTCAGGGTTAACTTGCACAAAAATGGTGCTAATAGCCTCGCTTTCTTTGTACTCCTCATTGGGATAGACCTCTATCCTCATTTTATCTATTATCCCTAAGAAACCTTCTATCATCTTTCTCTTTTTTCTTTGAGTATCTTTAATACATTTCTAGTACACTTTCTTATAATCTCCGCCATTATCACTTCATTTTTAAGTGGGTTTGTGGGAGTACTTGGAAATACCTGTGTAGGTTTTTCTTCATCTACCTTAATTTTTATATGTAGTTCTTTAATTTCAATAGCCATAATAATGCTTGTTTATGGAATAGGTATTTCTTTAAAAAACTGATATTTCAGTGTAAAGGTTTCTATTACAAGTTTATTCTGCTCTGCATCAAACCCTGAAGTTTCAATGGACAAGGGTATTGCATGGGATATATACCAAACCTTTGTTGGAACATGTTTTTCGTTGAGTAACGACACTATAATGTTCGCTGGATGAAAAACAAAATCGTTTAAAGCTTTATTGGTCCACATGCGTAAACCAGATAATTCTTTGGTGAGACCGCGTTTTAAAACAAGGTTATCGCAACTACTTCCAGTAGGAAGATCAATTTTGTATTGATTTTGCCCTCCCTCAGAAATAGACTCGGTCCCCATCGTTTTTTTCAAACCACTAACACTTTGAAATTTAGTATCTATACTAAACTGTGGTAGCAGTTCGAAAACAACTGAAAAATGATATCCACTTAATGGCATGGGGTCTGGCATGGTCTAGGCGTGTTCCATGGTAAACCCATGATTAGCAATCTCTACCGTTTCAATAGCATTCGCGTTTTCATCCGATTTTAAATCGGTGCATTTAAGCGATGTGATAAAACAGTCTTTCACCTTCCAGACAATGGCTGGTTCGTGGTTTTCGTTTAAAAGAGAGATGGTAATGTCTCTTTTCTCCACTGTATTTAAAGCCACCGTATTGTACCAGTCATAAAATTCGTTGTCATTATGAAAGGTTCCTCTTTTAAGAGTAATGTTGCTTAGCTTATGCATACCGGGCATTTTCTGCTTGAAGTATTCTTTACTGGACCCTTCTCGGTATTCCAATATTTCTAGCTCCTTATTAAGTCCGGAAACTTCTTGAAACCCTATGCGTGTACCGCCCCATTCTGCACTAAAATGGAACTTTGGTAATGGAAAATCTGCCATGATCTTATGTTTTTAAATGATTATTATTTATGACTTTTGTTGTGTTTGTATAAATTCTAGTATGATAAATTCTGCAGGACGTGAAGGCGCATAACCAATTTTTACTATTAATCTCCCTTCTGCAATGTCTTGCGGAGACATCGTCTCGTCCAGGCCTACACTCACAAAGAAGGCATCTTCTGCTTTGGCTCCTGCCAAGGCACCATCACCCCAAAGTGTGGTTAGATAGTTTTCTATCATTCCCTTTACGTTCACCCAAGTTTGTTTTACGTTGGGTTCGAAAACGAAATTCATACAAGCTTTCTTGGTTGACTCTTCAATCATATTGGCCAAGCGACGTACATTAATATAGCGCCAGTCATTGCTGTTTCCATCCAAGGTTCTTACTCCCCAGACCAATAATCCTTTCCCTGTAAATTTCCGAATCGCATTGATCGATTTTCCAGATTCATGGATGTTCATATCTTCTTGCTCCTTGTCGTTTATATCCTCCATAAGCCCCACGATTCCATTAACACTTACATTACCTGGTGCTTTCCATACACCACGTGTGGCATCTACATTGGCATAAATGCCAGCCATCGCTCCACTAGGAGGTAGGGTGTTCATGCTCTTGGAAAGTTCGGCTATGATAGCACTATAGATAGGTAGTTGCGATACGAGATCGTTTTCTACTTTTAATTCGTATTCTTCGATTGCACTCATCACAGCATTCATAGAGGTAGTGACTTGCCCAAATAGTTTGTCAAGTTGTGCTTGTGCTTTTACTAAATCAGTATCCCCACCACCATCATCAAGAAGTGCCTCGTAAGGATTGGTTCCTGTTACTGGATATGGATCTGTAGCTGTATTGGGCTCAAAAAGATCCCAAGGAACATCGGCAAAGTCATTGCCTACACCCGTTGCATTGGTAACATCCAAGGCCGTTCCGTTTAAGGTAACATGTGCTAAATTAAGTTCTACAAGTTTTTGTACTAAAGGTTTTAAAGAGATGGAAATCATATCGGTCACCAAACTCTCTAAACCTGCATGAGCAATATCTGCTACAGGATCGCCAATAGTTTCTAACAATCCAAATATGTTCCCTAAATAAGCAGCAACATCTGTCTCAGGTCCAATAGTTATTTTTGGATTTGCAGCAATCGCAGCATCCCAATCTGCTAAAATACCAGCACCATCATTGATATCTGTATCTAAAGTCGCAAAACCATTAAGTGCTGCCGAAATGATTGCATCTGAAGCATACATAGTTGCAAAGTCTACTCTACCCGCTGCCGTCCCATTAATGTCATTAAATCTAAAATTATACCCAAAACTGGTTTGTAAATTAGGATAATAGGCGGCTCCGTATTTTAAATTTTGGTTTCCTACTTCATCTCTAAAATCACCTGAATCATCATCTAATCCACTAGCTTGGATAACATCCATAATGGTAAAGCGATCCATAAGATCTGCACACTGCATAAGCGCATGCTTTTGTACCGAACCTAAATTACTAGCCCCTAGATTAACAGCATCTGGAAATAGTAACAAGGTTACCTCATCAACTTTTTCTAATAAATTCAACCCATCTGTAAAAGGAGTTGCTGAAGAAAAAGGAGTTGCAGTATCGTAATCTCCTATAGAAACGATATAACATGTTCCTCCACCATTCGCAAAAAACAACCGCAAACTGTTATAGAGTTTAAACTGACTTTCGGTAACGAGGTATTCTACATTTAATGTAATGTTAACTCCTGCTGGTTCTGATGCTCCACCAAAGATTTGCCCATATTCTAAAAGTGATTTTACTTTTGTGGGCTCACTAGGCCCTTTTTCTGTATACCCAACAAAAGCGGGTATGGCTGTTGCCACTTGGGCAATACTGGGAGGAAATCCATTAATTTCGTTAATGTACACCCCAGGCGTTTTAATTGAACTTATCATAATTTCTGGTTTTATGGATTGTTTAAATTAATTTCTTCGGTTTCTTCTATAAGCCCCGCAAGGTCTTCGGGATTGTTTTCCCAAAGTTTTATTTTAAGTGATTCTATTACAGCACCTTCTTCTCCTTGAGTATGCTGGACGGAGATTAGGCGCATTTTATATAAGACAGAGGGCATATACTTATTTCCTAGCATAGACCATAATTGATTTAACTCGCTAATTTTTAAGCTCTCCATGTCCAAAATGACTTTCACAACATTTGGATTAACCATGGTACCTACATCTATAAAAAAGACTCGCTCTTCTTGAAAACAATGCATGACGTGTTCCAACTTTTTTATGCCATCCTCATATTTTTCCTTTTTTTGTTCTTTATTATATGCCGTAAAAAGAATTGAAAGCACTAAGTGCTGTGAAGGGTTATTATATTTTTGAGGTGGATTTGTTTGAGGGATATAGACATTGGGGTTTCTGGCAGTAGTGTCCTCTTCAATATTTATAATTGATAATACAATAGGAGATGTTGAATCTAAAAACTCATCACCATCATTTAAGGTAGCTATGTTTACAATTTCAACTACAGACGAAGTACTTTCATTATAATTATCTACTTTATCCTTTAAAAAAAAAAGTATTTTAAAAATAGCATCCGTAATCATTAGAGTCCCCGTTTATTTGAACACTAAACTCTTCTAATTTTTTCAAAAATTAGAGAGGGGATTACCCTTTTTTTTATAGGCAATCAACTAATTTTCAAAAGGGAGAAAAACCCTTTCTTATATAGGTAATCAACTAGTTTTTTAAGAGGGAGAAAACTATAGAAGAGTTTGAAGCCGAAGAGTTTAATCAAAATGTAGCAGCATGAGCCTGAACTAAATGTCTACTTTTTTGTTGCAAGTTCAACGCCTTAAAGTCATCAAAAAAGAACTCAATATGTGGGCCTCTCGACTCGAGTCTATGGAGGAAAAATTATAGAACCGCATTTATCTCATTGTTCAAGACTTAACCTTCAATTCGATCCTTTCTTGGACTCAAACCAAAGCCTCATTTAATAAAGGAAACCATTATTATTTTTCTAAGTTAGTTGCTTTTTAAACTTTCCTTTACTTTTTCTTATTCTAACGGCTACAACCTTATATTCTGGACACATAGCTTCAGAATCATGAATATCTCCCGTTAAATTATTGATCATAATTTCGGGAAAATGGAAAGTTGTACTTAGGATCCCTTTTTTTACGTCGTCCGTTATTCGAGCTTTTACATCTACTTTTCCGCGAGGAGATTCGATACAAATATAATCTCCTTCATTGATTAGATTTTCAACAGCGTCTTCTGGATTGATCATTAAATAATCATCGGATAAAATTTGCTCATTGGCAGTTCTTCGCGTCATGGCACCACAATTATAATGTTCTAACTCCCTATTTGTGGTCAGTATGTATGGAAAATCTTTTGCGTGAGACTGCAATTCCATGGTTTCTTCCCAGGCGTTAAATTCGAAATAGCCTTTTCCTCTTTTAAAATCTGTAGTATGCAAAATTTGAGTGTCTGTTCCGTCTTTTGCAACTGGCCATTGGAGTCCATTAATTCCAAGACCTTCCCAAGTTATACCCGCAAAGAAAGGAACGATTTGTGAAATCTCTTTTAACATTCCATCGGGGGTATAATCTGGTTGTGGATAGCCCATCTTGTTCATAATATCCACTATAATCTGACCATCTGGTTTTGATCCCTCAACGGGTTCTACCACCTGTCGTACCGCTTGTACACGTCTTTCACCATTGGTAAAGGTGCCGCTTTTTTCTAAAAATGAAGCTCCTGGCAGTATGATATCTGCATATTTTGCTGTTTCAGTCATAAATAACTCTTGAACAATGACAAGATTGGTACTTTCCAGCGCCTTTATTACCTTCTTGGTATTGGGGTCTGTTTGGACAATATCTTCACCAATAACCCAAAGTGCCTTTAATTTTCCTTCAAGTGCAGCATCGAACATTTCAGGGATTTTGTAACCAATTTCCTTTGGAACATCTACACCGTAAAATTCGTTATACTGCTTATTCACCTCTTCATTGGTGATGTCGAGGTATCCGGCTCCTTGATGTGGTTGAACACCCATATCTGCACTTCCTTGAACATTGTTTTGACCACGCAATGGATTTACTCCAACTCCACGTCTTCCTATGTTTCCGGTTAATAAAGCGAGGTCGGCAATTTGCATCACGGTAAAAGTTCCCTGAGAATGCTCGGTAACGCCCAAGCCGTGAAATGACATAGCATTTGGAGCCGTTGCATAGGCTCTGGCTGCTGCTTTCACCTCATCTCTTGGGACACCCGTAACTTTTTCCAATGCTTCAATGTCTATATTCAATAATTCTTTTTTAAAATCTTCGTATCCTTCTGTTCTTTCCTCGATAAATGAACGGTCCGCTACTCCTTCAGAAATAATATAATACATCATCATATTAAGCAGTGCCACATTTGTTCCTGGACGGAGCGCAAGATGATGAGTAGCATATCGGGCGAGTTCTGTGCGTCTTGGATCAATTACAATAGATATATTATCGGATTTCATTGCAAACTGTTTCAGTTTTGCTCCCGTTACGGGATGCGCATCTGTAGGGTTCGCTCCAATTACCATAATACAATTGGCGTCTTTTAAGTCGTCTATGGAATTTGTAGCGGCTCCAGTTCCGAAGGTTCTTTGCATTCCCAGTGCCGTTGGAGAATGACATACCCTCGCACATCCATCAATATTATTTGTGCCAATAACGGCACGAATAAATTTCTGCATTAAATAATTCTCTTCATTGGTACAACGTGCTGATGAAATTCCAGCGATAGAATTGGGTCCGAATTCGTTTTTATAGGAATTCAATTTCGAAGCGATATATTCATAAACTTCGTCCCAGCTTACTTTTTCAAACGAGCCGCTTCGCTTAATCATTGGAGCATCCAATCGATCTTGATGATTATAAAATTTAAAAGCATACCGCCCTTTAATACAGGTATGCCCTTGATTTACTTCGGCATCATAAGGTGCTGTTATACTCAAAATAGCACCATTACTAGTTGAAACTTCAAGGTTACAACCAACACCACAATAGGTGCAAATGGTTCTAGTGGTATCTGTGGCTTGGATTGCTTTTGACTGAAATACATCTGAAATAGCAGAGGTGGGACAGGCTTGAGAGCAGGCTCCACAGCTTACACAGTCCGAATCCATAAAGGATTGGTCCAAGCCTTTAATAATATGAGAATCAAATCCTCTATTTGCCATACTTAGCACAAACTCTCCTTGCACTTCATCACAAGCTCTTACACATCGATAGCAATTTATACACTTCGATAGATCTGAAGTCATATACGGATGGCTCAAATCTTTCGCCCTGAACAAGTGATCTTCTCCTTTAGGATACCGAACATCACGAATACCCACTTGGGCGGCTACAGTTTGTAATTCACAATTACCATTTACTTCACAGGTCAAACAATCTAATGGATGATCAGTAAGAACCAATTCAATAATATTTTTTCGAAGAGCTTTCACAGATTCGGAACTCGTATAAATATATTGGCTTTCAACAACTGGTGCATGGCAAGAGGCCATTGTTTTTACCGGCCCATCAACAGACAACGCAACCTCAACACTGCACACTCTACACGCTCCAAAAGGATCCAAATTAGGTGCATCACATAAGGTTGGAACAAGGTTCTTCTCTTTATAACGTCTAATAAATGCTAAGATCGTTTCTCCTTCAATTATTTCAAACGCTTGATTATCAATATAGGCAGTTTTCATTTTCGTTCCGTTTAGTTGAAATATTGTTTTAGTTCGTCATCAAAATATTGCAAGGCATTACGCACGGGCAATGGAATTCCCCCTCCATGGGCGCACAAGGACCCCTCTTCCAATGTTGTCAATAAATCTGTAAATAATTTTCTGTCAATTTTGTATTCTGAAGTCAGTGCCTTCTCAGATAATTCTTGTCCGCGTTTTGTGCCTAATCTGCAGGGAAAACATTTTCCGCAGCTTTCATAGGAAGCAAAATCGAATAAATGTTCGATTAATTTCATGATGGGATAATCCTTAGGGATGCTTACAATCGAAGCATGTCCGAGTAGAAATCCTTCCCCCGAAAAGGATTCGAAATCAATCGTCAAGGCGTTAATTTTCGAAATCGGAACTAATCCACCAAGGGGGCCTCCAATTTGAAGGGCCTTCACTTCAGACTTAAAGCCACCACCGAGATGATTCACAACTTCAGAAAGCGGTGTGCCCATCTCAACTTCATACATGCCCGGCTTGTTGAAATAGCTATCCAAACAAACGAGCTTAGTACCAGAAGAACGCTCGGTTCCAACCTGTTCCCAGGCTTGTCCTCCATTCGAAATAATATAATGTAAAGCCGCTAATGTTTCTACATTATTAACCGTGGTTGGTTTGTTGAAAAGTCCTTTTTGTGCTGGAAAGGGTGGACGTACGCGTACTTCAGGGCGTTGTCCTTCAATAGAATTTATCAGAGCCGTTTCTTCACCGCATATGTAACTTCCCTGTGCCTGAATAATTTTAAAATCGAAATCGAAACCACTACCATCAATATTCTTCCCTATCAGCCCTTTGTCTCGAAGATCATCTATCGCCTTTTGAACAATGGTAACCGATTCTGGATACTCAGCGCGTATATATACAATGCCATAGTTCGCATGTGTCACATAGCCCGAGACTAACATCCCAAACAAAACGGAGTGTGGTCTTTCTTCCAAAAGATATCTATCGGAATACGCTCCAGGATCTCCTTCGTCCGCATTACAGATGATGAATTTTGTGTCATTTTCTACATTTCGGCAGAATTCCAATTTTAATCCCATTGGAAAACCAGCGCCACCTCGACCTCGAACATTCGATGTTTTAATTTCTTCTAAAACAGCTTTTGAATCTTGCTTTAAAGCTTCTAAAAATGGTTTATAGTGGTCGGAAACATTTGTAAAAGGCATCGTTAAAATTTCTTTGCCATTCGCCTTTACGTTATACGAATCCTGATTCAAATTGCTATCATCAGTAAGAATTGCTTTCAGGTTTTCAGAAGCATCACCAGAATAATTTTTGCCCATATAATGAAAGGCAGCATTTTCGTGACATCTTCCGAGGCAAGTCATATGCCCGATTTCATCTGCATCAAAAGTCATCTTTAAAATATCGAGTACCTTCTCTTGAGTACCGGCGCAAACACAGGCCGTACCATTGCATACATAGACTTTTTTACCTTTATTCTCTGGTTTCAGAAAATCATAAAAAGAAGCTGTTCCATAGGCATTGGCAGTTCCAACAAGAAACTCCTTTGCCAATTCATTCATCTCATCATCACTAGGTGTTCCATTTGTTTGGGAGAGTTCTCCCATTTTATTAAAAAGGTTCTTGTCAAGACCTTTTCTACCTAATAATTCACTTAAATTGTCTGACATATATCTTATTTAACTTGCTTTATCCCCAACATCTTGGGATGTATTTGTTATTTTTACTCTATGTGGATTTGAATAACAGGTTGCTCGATCGTTTCTGCAGAACGCAAAAAGGGTAATTCCAAGCTCTTTTGCATAATCTACGGCCAAAGATGATGGAGCCGATACAGCAGCCAAAAAAGGAATATTCGCTTTAAAGCATTTAATGATTATTTCATAAGAAATTCGTCCACTTACTGTAATTATAGCTGCCTTTTTTAATCTATTGGATATGATAAGCTCACCCACAATCTTATCCACTGCATTGTGTCGTCCAATATCTTCTTTTACACTTAGTAGCTCTCCTTTTATACTAAAAGCACCAGCTGCGTGGGTACCGCCAGATTGATGAAAATCATGTTGAAGAACTCTCATCTTATCAAATAGTTTTCCAATGAGTGTACTATCAATTTTCGCGTCATCATCAATGGTCTTACCCATAAAAGATAAATCGCCAAGCTCTGTTTTGCCGCAAATTCCACAGGAAGAAACAGACAAAAGGCTTCTGCTATTTGAATATCCTTCACCAAGTTCTTTTTCCGGAATATTTAATTCAACGATGGTTACGATTCCTTTATCGTTTTCCTTTTTAAGAATCACATCTGGAATATAGCTAGTGTTCTTGATGATACCTTCAGAATGCAACATTCCTCTTACTAGAAAAGTGTCATCTCCGGGTGTACGCATAGACACCGTAAATGGCTTGTTGTTGATATTAATTTGTAAGGCCTCTTCAACTGTTAGCGCATCCACAATAGTTAAAGCGGATTTACCTTCAATTTTTTTGCCTTCGTAATTTCTGGTTGCCATTTTTTCTAGTATTAAACATTGGCAGTATACACAAAGTTAAGAGAAATTATTACATCCCTTTTTCTATACTTCGGAAAAGCCCAAAACACCTTTTTATAAGTATTTCAATTGATTGTTAGAATAGGCCTGAAATATTTCCTTCGTTATCAATATTGATGTTTTCTGAAGCAGGATGTGCAGGTAGTCCAGGCATCCTCATCATATCGCCAGTAATAGGAACAAGAAATCCAGCTCCAGCCGCAATTTCAATTTCCCGAATGGTGATGGTAAAACCTGTTGGACGACCAATGAGTTTTGGGTCATCCGACAACGATTTCTGTGTTTTTGCCATACAAATAGGTAAGCCTTCTAGCCCTAAATCTGCTATTACACGTAGATTTTTCTTAGCTTTTGATGAATACTCTATGTTTGCTGCTCCATAAATTTTTGTGGCTATAGTTTCAATTTTATCTTCAACAGACATATCCCAACTGTACAATGGTTTGAAATTAGATTCTCCAGACGCTACGATTTCGATGACTTGTTGCGCCAAATCTAAGGCTCCTTTGCCCCCTTTTGCCCATACCTCAGCAAGAGCAACACGGACATTATTTTCTTTAGCAAATGTCTGAATCGTCTCTATTTCAGCGTCTGAATCTGACACAAAACGATTAATAGCAATAACCGGAACGAGGTTAAACTGCTTTATGTTTTCAAGGTGTTTTTCTAGGTTGGGAATCCCCTTTTTAAGCGCATCAACATTTTCTTCGGTTAGGGATTTTAAGTCGGCCCCGCCATGATATTTTAACGCACGAATCGTTGTGGTAATCACAACAGCTTTCGGCGAAAGGCCAGCGCTTTGACATTTAATATCAAGGAACTTTTCAGCACCCAAATCAGCACCGAAGCCAGCTTCAGTAACCGTATAATCTGAAAGAGTCATTCCCATGCGCGTAGCAATGACTGAATTGGTTCCTTGTGCAATATTCGCGAAAGGACCACCATGAATGATGGCTGGATTACCTTCGATAGTTTGGACTAAGTTTGGTTTCACTGCCTCTTTCAACAAAGCAGCCATAGCACCTTCGACTTTAAGGTCTCGGCAATACACCGGTTCTTTTTTGAAGGTGTAACCAACGAAGATATTACCAAGGCGACGTTTAAGATCTGCTAGGTCATCAGAGAGGCATAAAATTGCCATGATTTCTGAAGCCGCTGTAATATCGAATCCAGTTTCGCGCGGTACTCCTGAAGTAGGTCCGCCAAGTCCCACGATAATATTTCGAAGGGCACGATCATTCATATCCATCACACGCTTCCAAGTAACGGTACGAGCATCGATTCCTAATGAATTTGTTTTTGATTGTATGTTATTATCAAGCACAGCCGATAGTAAATTATGTGCTTTTTCAATAGCAGCGAAGTCACCTGTAAAGTGCAAATTAATATCTTCCATTGGTAGTACTTGGGAGTATCCACCTCCAGTAGCGCCTCCTTTTATTCCAAATACAGGACCCAATGATGGCTCACGCAATACAACCGTAGTTTGTTTACCAAGCTGATTTAAACCTTCTGAAAGGCCAATAGACATGGTGGTTTTTCCTTCACCTGCGGGTGTTGGTGAAATAGCTGTAACCAAGATTAGGTTGCTTTGATTCACTTTATCTGAATCAATTTTTGTTTGTGGAAGTTTCGCTTTGTACTTGCCGTACATTTCAATATCATCTTCTTCTAATCCTAATTTTGCGGCAATGGTACGGATGTGTTTTAGCTCAATTTCTTTGGCTATATCTAAGTCAGTCATAGGTCGCTGAAAATATTTTAATGGGTTACTGTTTTTTTTTGAATTATAATATTAAGAAAATTATTCCTGATGCCTTCACTATTTATAAGGTTTTACCCTCCAATAGTAATCATGCTTCTATTTTTTGAATGCAATTGTGGGTTTTTAAGTTTCTCCATGGTGTCCATTCCACCTCGGATTTTTAATTTGGCGGTCACAGCTTTTTTAATAACCGATTCAATCGATTTTCCTTCTCGCAAGGTTGTGAGTAAATCAGATTCCGAAGAGGAAAACAAGCAATTTTTTAATTGCCCATTCGCTGTCAATCGAAGCCTATTGCATGAGTCGCAGAAAGGATTAGTGACTGAGCTTATAATGGCAAAACTCCCTTTGTATCCAGTAATTTTATAATTTTTTGAAGTATCGCTTGGAGCGTCTTCAAGACGTTCAATTTGTTCTTCGGAAAACTCCTTATTCACCTTCTCCATTACTTCTTTATATGAAACCATCTTTTTTAAGTCCCATTTGTTGCCGTCGAATGGCATAAATTCTATAAAACGAACGGAGATTGGTAGATTTTTAGCGAGGTTAATAAAGTCAATAATTTCGTTATCATTAAAGCCTTTTATCAAAACGGCATTTACTTTTACATTGAAGCCTTCAGAAACTAACAAAAGAATGTTTTGATATACTTTTTCAAATTCATCTCTACGCGTAATCTCCTTGAATTTTTCTCGATCCAGAGAATCTAAACTCACATTAATATTCTTCACACCATTGTGACGCAGGGTGTCAATAAATCTATCAATAATTACGGCATTTGAAGTGATAGAAAGTTCTATATTGAGTGATGATAGCTTTTCCAAAATAAAGGCAAGATCCTTTCTAATTAATGGTTCACCACCCGTTAAACGAATTTTAGTTACCCCATGAGCAACAAAAGTTTTAGCGATTTCATAGATTTCTTCATAGGTCATAAGATGACTTCTTGGCGAAAGTTGAACACCTTCCTCAGGCATACAATAGGTACAACGTAAATTGCATCGCTCGATAAGTGAAATGCGTAGATAGGTATGTTCTCTACCAAATGAATCTACTAATATGGATTTCGTTTTTTTCATTAGTCGTGTCTCGCTCCTTTTAGTATTCTGAAAATATGTAAAATCGATGGGAATATGGCATCCATAGATTCTTTTGCTCCGTTTGTTGATCCAGGTAATGCCAGAACAAGCGTATCATTTATAGTACCTGCAACACTTCTAGAAAGCATAGAGTAGGGGGTTCTGTCTTGACCATAACTTCTAACAGCTTCTTCAATTCCAGGAATTTTTCTATCAACTATTTCGTTCAGTGCTTCAGGGGTTACATCTCTTGCAGATAGTCCAGTTCCGCCCGTGAATATTACCAAGTCTATGCCTTCTTTTGCAAACAATTTTGCATTTTCTTGTATGATATCTTTTTCATCTGGAATAATAATATACTGTGAGATAGTTAGGTTGCAAGCTTCTAGTTTCTTAATGATTTCCTTTCCAGCTCTATCTTCTTTTTCTCCTGCCGAAATTGTATCTGAACAAACAATAACAGCGGCTTTTAGGTCCTTCCGAAATCGGTCTTTAAAGTCGGATTTACCTCCTTTTTTAGCCAGTAGTTTTATATTCTGAATTTCAATCCCTTTGTCAATAGGCTTTAGCATATCGTACATATTTAGCGCAACGACACTTGCGCCGTGCATGGCTTCCACTTCAACTCCTGTTTTGTAAATGGTTTTAATGGTACAGAGAACCGCTATTTCCAAACCGTTTATTTTATAATCTATTCCTGTATATTCAATAGGAAGTGGGTGGCAATCTGGCAGAATGTCGGGTGTTTTTTTAACCGCTAATAAACCCGCTGCTTTGCTCATTGCAAATACATTTCCTTTAGGAACTGTATCGTTTTCGATAGCGGTAATAGTTTCCGCCTTGCTAACCTTTACAATTGCTTGTGCGGTTGCAATTCTTAAGGTATTTGTTTTATGTGTTATGTCTACCATTTTTTTGTTGAATCGGTTATTCGTTTAATTGTGATTTGCGTAATGCATTTAGCTTGTTTGCTATTTTTCCAATATCTGCTCTAATTTTTGAATATTCGCTTTCTTCAATAAAACTTAATTCATAAGAAATGATAATCTGATTTAAAACTTCCATTAAAGAACTATAAGATATTGTTGTAAAATGGGCTTTGTCCTTGTTGGTTTTTCTTGAAGTTCCTTCTGCCAAATTTGAAGCGACTGAAACCGATTACACATTTAAACAAATAAACAACATTACGAATTCACTTTCCATTGGTGCGAACTGTCTTCGAAAATTTCCTTTCCGAAAACGGGAACTTTTGCTTTTATTTCCTCAACTACAAACTCCAATGCTTTAAAAACTTCTTTCCGTCTTGGAGATGAAACAAAAACAAACAAGCAAATCTCACCAGTTTTTACCAGACCAAGACTATGATATATATGCATACAGCTAAGGTTGAACTTTTCAAATGTAGTCTCTCTAATTTCGTGAAATTTTATATTAGCCATTTCCTCGTGAGCAGTATATTCAATAGCCGAAACAGTTTTACCTTCCAGCTCGTCAGCCCTTACTTGGCCCAGAAAAATCGAATGCGCCCCAATGGTTGTTTTGGACTGGTGTTTTGCTATTGAATCACCAATAAATTGTGAAGCTATTGCTCCTTCTCTGAATACATTTTTTATTTTTCTGTTTTTCATTGTGTGCTAATTTTTAAATAATTCAAAATAGCCGATGCGCCATCTTTTAGGCTATAGCAATTATTGAAGTTGTGATTTTGTAATAGAGTAACCCCTTTTTTTGATCGTATTCCAGTTTGACAGAATAGGACTATTTTTTTTTCTGAATGTATTTCATCTAGCTGTTTTTCTAAATTATCCAACGGAATTTGAAGACAGTCTGATATTGCTACCAAAGGTTTTTCATCCTGTTCTCTTAGATCAATAAACTGAACATTGTCCAATTGAAAAGCCATCTCTGCCGAAATTTCGGCAATATGCGATTCACAAATAGCTGTAGACGTCTCATTTTTAAAAGTCTCTCTCCCTGCTCGCACTTTTTCAAACGCACTCTCTGATTTAGAGATTTTCAACATAACCGTCTCTGAGTTTCTTGAATTATAACAAAATAACTTACCCGACAGGACATTATCAAACCCTAAAACGATTTTGATTACCTCATTGGCTTGCATCGTTCCAATAATTCCAGGTAAAACACCTAAAACACCTATTTCGGAGCAATTGGCAACCGAGCCGTCTTTTGGAGGTGTAGGGAAAAGACAACGATAACTAGGGCCATTTTGATAATTGAATACAGAAACCTGACCTTCAAACTTATAAATGGCTCCATAAACAACGGGCTTACTTTTAAGTATCACGGCGTCATTTATTAAATACCGAGTTCTAAAATTATCGGTACCATCCACAATGATATCATATTTTTCAAAAAGCGATAAGGCGTTGAGATGTGTAAGCTTTTTTGGATAGGCCTGGATGTTAATGGTGGGGTTTAAATCTTCTAATCTAGCTTTTGCCGCGATTGCTTTATTGATTCCTAACGAGGAAGTGCCAAACAATATCTGGCGCTGTAAATTGGATGTTTCTACAAAATCGTGATCTATAATTCCAAGGGTTCCAATTCCTGCAGCTGTGAGGTATTGCAATACAGGGCAACCCAAGCCTCCTGCTCCAACAACCAATACTTTGGCGTTGGACAATTTATCTTGACCGGCTTGACCAATTTCTGATAATACAATATGTCTGCTATATCTACTCATAAACGCTGGGCGTAAATCTATTTTTTTATCCTCCCGAAAAAGGCGGTAATAAGGCAATTTCAGTTGCTGAAACAATACTGTCTTTTGAAACAATTTCTAAGTCTTGAGCTACTTGAAAATCTTTATCTCTAAGACTTGGATATTTGTTGTGCAACACTTCCAATACTTCAGAAATTGTAGTTTCTGAAAACTCTAGAACCTCCTCATTGCATAACGTAATCTCAGCAAGTAATCCAAAATATTTAATCTTCAAATCCATTTTTAATTTCTTTTAATTGTGCCGTTGTATTAATATTTTTTACAAAGGGGTCTAGTTTAGTATCTAACGTAATTGTTTTTGTCCTTAAGGATTTTACTGCAACTCTTAAACGTCGTTCACCTTGCTCAAGTAGGTCCAAAATTTGATACATAGTTTGTTTTTTGTACATCGCAATTAAGGGCATTGACTCACTATTACTTTTTAATTGAACTACGTCTACTTCGGAATCAAAACCTTCCACTAATACTTTTAAAACAGTCTTGTTTATTAGTGGAATGTCGCAACTCAATACTATGTTCTTTTCAGTTTCCGAATTTTCTAATCCCGAATATAGGCCTGCAAGTGGTCCTGCATCTTCAAATTTATCTTTTACTCTTTTCAGCTTAAAAATATCATATTCTGAATGATTGCTAACAATGATTATTTCAGATACAAAAGGCTGTAAGGCAGCAATAACGTGCGACATAAAAGTAGCATCATTATATAGAACAAAACCCTTATCGGAGCCCATCCTAGTGCTTTTTCCACCGGCTAAAATAATTCCTGTTGTGTTGTGTTTATCCCTCATCTATACAAAAAGTAATTTTACGGAGGCTATTATCAAAACCAAAGCCAACATATAACGTAGGAGTTGGTTGTTTATCTTTTTGCTTCCGAAGTAACTGCCAAAAAACCCACCGATCAACGCTATAGTAACCAACACGAACATTTGCCCAGAAAGAGTATATCCACTGGTGAACTGCCCCATTAATCCCGCTGCTGAATTCGCCCAAATAAACAGCGCTGAAACTGCAGCTGCCTCCTTCATTTTTCCCCAATGTAACAGCAAAATTACTGGGGTTAAAATAATTCCACCGCCAATGCCAATAAGACCCGAAAAGAAACCTATTACGGCTCCTACAATGATACCTTGCCATAGTTTAACATCTCTAATGACCGTGCTTTCTTTTCCTAATAAATTAAGCATTTTAAGAATGGCAAACACAAGTAAAACAGCCAAAACTTTCTTATAAAAAGAGGCGTCAACTTCTATCATTCCGCCTAAAAAAGCCATTGGAATAGAAGCTATTGCAAACGATAGGAATAACTTCTTATTAAAATATCCAGCCTTATAATAGTGATAGAAAGCAATACCCGCAACAAAGAGATTTAGTAATAATGCCGTGGGCTTCATGGTATCTGGTGCAAAAGAAAACAGGGCCATAAGCGCCAAATAACCACTCGCGCCTCCGTGGCCTACACTTGCATATAAAAAAGCAACTATAGGCAAAAGAATTAAAAACAGCCAGATATTTTCTAATTCAAAAATCATTTTAAGTTTGTTTTACTTATTTGCTCATCCAAAAAATTCCAGCAGTTTTTATTAATTGTATCGAAGGTCTCAATTAATGACTTTCCATAAGGGGTCAGCGCTGTTCCACCGCCGCTTTTCCCGCCAATGCTTTTTACGCATATTGCTTTTGCGGCTCTCGTATTTACAGCGTCCATTAATGACCAGGCTTTTTTGTATGACATCCCTAATTTCTTTGCGGCTTTAGATAAAGATCCTGTTTCATCAATAGCTTTTAATAAGGTCACTCTGCCTTCACCGAGTAATATTTGACCGTCGGCTTCAATCCAGATCCTACTTTTAATTTTATAGTCCATAATATCTTAATTTATTGGAAGAAGTATTACTTCTACTTCGTCGTTTGTCTCAAAAGAACCAATGGTTTCAGGCACATAAACCAAAGCATTTGCATGCGCAAAAGTTTGAAGCATGGCAGAACTTTGCCTCTCTAGAATCTCGACAGCGCCGTTGTTGTATGCGGCTTTTAAAAATTGAGCACGGTCGCCTTTTTTAATGAAATTAGTTTGGGATCTTGCTAATGTTCTTGGCAAGGCGAAATCTATATCACCGGAAATCCTCTTCAAGGTAGGGTAAACATATATATAAAAACAACTGAGCGCAGCTGCTGGGTTTCCAGGTAAGGCAAAGATAAGTTTGCTTTGTTTTTTTCCGAAGAAAAGCGGCTTTCCAGGTTTCTGGTTTACTTTATAGAAGATTTGTTCTACTTCTAGTTCGGAAAGGGCTTTCCCAACAAAATCATAATCACCCACCGAAATTCCTCCCGAAACCAATACAACATCGTGGTTGTCAATAATTTTGTCCAGCAATTTTACAGTATTCTTATAGTTATCATCGACCGTGTATTTGGACACATTTTGATACCCCAGATTCTCAAGCGCCGAAATTAACATTAACGAGTTGCTTTCGTATATTTTTCCATAGGGTAAATCCTGCCCGGCCTCTATAAGTTCGCTACCCGTAACAAGAATCGCAATAGATGGTTTACGATATACCTCAACTTCTGTAATTCCTAGCGTGGTTAAATAACCAATGGCAGCTGGCGTTAACAGACATCCTTTTTTTAAAGCGACACCTCCTTTTTCTACTTGTTCTCCCAAAGGGCGAATATTTTCATGAAGCGCCACAGGTACGTCAATGGTAATAGAATTATCGTTTAAAAGAGTCTTCTCTTGCATAATCACAGCGTTTGCAGTATCTGGAACTGGAGCTCCTGTGAAAATGCGAACAGCTTCCCCTTTTTTAAGGATTGGCTGGTAGTCGTCTCCCGCTTTTATTTCTCCAATCAATGAATAAGTCCCTGATTCACTTAAATTTAGGGCATATCCGTCCATTGCCGACTGTCGAAATGGGGGCATATTTATAGGCGATACTATATTTTCTGACAAGAAAAACCCTGAAGACTTACTTAGGTTCATTCTATATTTCTTCTGTAATCCACAATTTTCAGAAATTAATTGCCGAGCCTTTTCTACTGTAATCATTTTAAAATTAATTGTTTATAGATATGGAAAGACAAATATCGTTATTTCCTAGCAAATATAACGAGATGAGTAAAGTTGTTTTATGAAGCTCCCCTATTAGTTCTATATCGAAGCGCATTTTTTTTATTACTAAAGATTTTCTTAGGCCTCTGAAGTCGACTGTACGGCGGTCCTATCGTTCACAAAATTTTTCCATGAAAAAACCCACTCTAGTGAGTGGGTTTCGTCGCTTGGGCTCAAATCATGAGAATCCCTTTTAATGGATTCCGAAATTTTGGGTGTGTTGGTATAGAAAACGTTATTTTCTATAACCCCCCTCTTTTCAATACTTCTCCTTCAATTCCTATTCTTCGTTTCTATATTGTTTTTCATTTTCATCTAATATAGGGAGCCCAGGTGAAATAAGAGGCTTCTCTTTTTTCTTTTGTTCCATCCTGACAAAAATATTATACCATAAAATAGCGCTCACTATTTGTTACCACGAGTCATCGACATAAATTCTTGTAACAATTCCATGCCTTCTTCTTTTAGGGCAAAAATGGTCATATTGTCATTGTCGTCAGATGACATCAACATTCTATTGTCAAAAATTCCATGTACGTAATCAAAGCTATCGTCCTGATATTGTACCATAAGAATACTGGAGGAATCAATATTATACGGAATGTCTGAAGTAAATACCTGAGTGGTATCGATGGTATTTACAAAAACCTGAATGAGCTCGGGGTCGATAATCGGCAATTGCACCGTAGATTCAGGATCTGGAACATTCTCGGCTGTAGCCTCATAAACTCCCATGGACTTGATCGGTTCCTTAAAGGCATCCTTTTTTTCTGGCGTCATTTTTTCTTTAGTGGTTTCGGCATCTTTTTTATCCAGTTCCTTTTTCTCGTCAGGTTTAGGTTCGGCTGGTTTCGTTATTGGAGGTTTTACCACTCGCTTTTTGTTGTCGGGAAGGTCTTCCACCAGAGGAGTACCATCACAGGTATCCGTAGCTCCCGTTAAAGGTTGGAGTGATTGGTCTGGCTTAATGCTGTCTATGGAAAGCACTCACCTTGGTACAGATTCAAGAGGTATTGGTGTAGTAGACGTTTTTCAAATCAGCTATTATCCAAAGAAGTAGTAATCATTAAAGAGTATATGATGCATGACAACTATAGGTACTGGCTAAGGCTTCTATTTACTTAAAAGCGATACGGGAGGGTGATATATATTGCGGCATATCTACCTTCTACAAATACTGTCGTTTACTAGGGTTTAAGAACCGTCGTTGCAAACGAAAGTCTGATTCATATAGTCCAGTTACAACAATTCGTCCTAATGAATTTTGGTGTGCTGATGTGACTATTTTTAAAACTAAAGATGGAATTAAACATTACATTCATTTTTTAATGGATCATTATTCAAAAATAATTCTTGGTTACAGGATAGGGAAGAGCAGTTCTGCTCAAGCAATAAAAGAATTGTTAGAAGATGCATGTGAAAAATACCAACCAAAGAACGCACAACTTTTAACCGATGGGGGAAGTGAGAATGTAAATACAACAGTAGTTCATTATTTAAGCTCACTAACCATACCTATCAAACATCTGATTGCCCAAAAAGATGTAGTCTTTTCAAACTCGATGGTAGAAGCTTTAAATAAAGTGATTAAACATCAGTTTCTTTATCATCGAGACCTAGAGGGAAGAGCGACATTGGAAAAAGCCTTAACAGAAGTCATCCCGATTTACAATACTGAACGTCCTCAATGGAGTTTAGGTGGAAACACTCCTTTTGAAACTCATACTGGTGTTGAGATTAATCTCAGAAGATACACCGGTGGATTCGAAGAGCAAAGAATACTAAGGTTATCTCAAAACAAAGAGAACGCGTGTAAAGTCTGTCATCGAAAAAAAAATAGAAATGTTATAAAGCAAAAAAAGAAGTCAGATTTGAACTTCTCTTTTTGCTTTCAATATGTATCATTATATGCTTTTCGTAACTAGTTTAGTCTGAGTATATTCCCTTATAAGGGACGCTTTATTTCAAAAGCGCCGTAGAGATAGCAGCGAAATCAGCGAAATCAGCGAAATAGGAACCGAATAAAATCTAAAAACACAAGATGGGTTATCACTTATTTATCGAATTGGCATGATTAATATATTTTGAAAAGAGTCTACATTTATGTGGTTCCTTTCTCCCTTTTTTTCTATTGTTTTTTTTAGTATTTTTATAAAAAAAACAATGAAACTACAACCAATTATTCTTGTATTACTACTTGCCATAACACAGCCATTTATGGCTCAAGTAGGCAAACAAAACATCGCAGAGAACTGGCTTACCGAAAATGTTACAGATATTAAAACCAATCATAGTTTTAATATGTTGTATAGCAGAGCAGGGCGTTCAGGAGAAACTTTTCGCTATCATCATTTTGTTAATGGCGTAGAAGTATTTGATTCATCCTATGCTATTCATGTTTCGAATAACGATGAAGTAACCTATCATTCTACAACCTACGACAAAACTGTTGAGACAATAAACACAACTCCAAACATTTCTGAAGAAGACGCATTGAATACAGCGACTAGTGCCTTAAGTGTTAAAGGGGCAATATCTCAAAAAGAAGTTAAACTTTATGTATACAATAAGCTTGGTGCAACTAAATTAGTGTATCGGGTTACTACAAATTCAGAGTTCTTACCTGGTCATTGGGAAACAATTGTAGATGCAAAAACAAATGAAGTCTTAAGCACTAGAGACATTGCAATCTATGAGAATACCGACAAAGGGACAGACAAAACGAAAAAAAAAATAGAAAAAATAGAAAATGCTGGCTTTTCGGTAGAAACTAATGGAGCTTCTATTTTAGTCGATGGAACAGCTATGGTTTTTGACCCTGACCCATTGACCAAAACAACTAGTATCTATGGAGGTAATTTTTCGGATAACGGCGATGCTACGAACTCAGATCTAGATGCTGCACGAACTGAAGTAACACTTTTTGATCTAGATTTTGATGGATCGCTATATTCTTTGAAAGGACCTTATGTAGAAATAGTTGATATCGAATCTCCTTCCACAGGATTGTTTAGTCAAGCGTCTTCAGCTTTTGATTTTACAAGAAATGAGCAAGGGTTTGAAGCAGCAAATTGCTACCATCATATTGATAAAAGTTTCCGATATATAAATGACGATTTAGGAATTGCATTGGTTTCAATTTTTAACGGTGGTGTAATGCGATTTGATCCGCACGGTTTAAATGGAGCCGACAATTCATATTATTCAGGTGGATCTGTAGTATTCGGTGAAGGTGGGGTCGATGACGCTGAAGATATGGATGTGGTCTTACACGAATTAGGCCATGGACTACATGACTTTATTACAAACGGTAATATATCACAGGTTAATGGACTAAGCGAAGGAACAGGTGACTATTGGGCAAATTCATATAAGAGAAGTTTAGGACTTTGGGAAACCACCGACGCTTCTTACTATTATGTATTCGGTTGGGATGGACACAATCCTTTTTG
This sequence comes from uncultured Ulvibacter sp., assembly GCA_913063405.1. Lineage (GTDB taxonomy): Bacteria > Bacteroidota > Bacteroidia > Flavobacteriales > Flavobacteriaceae > Ulvibacter. Next base: position 15,992 of record CAJXZB010000011.1, on the reverse strand, counting down.
GCCCGGTCGTGTAACCAACTATGGTGCAATGTATCCTGGTGGTCTTACCGGTTCAGTACATACGGATGGTCAAATTTGGGCAACTGTATTACTGGAAGTTTGGGAGCTCATTGGTAGAGAAAAAACAGACGCAGCGGTATGGGAAGGTTTGGCGATGACGTCAAGTTCAACCAATCAACAAAATGCTGCAATCGCGGTAAGGCAGGCAGCAATTGACATGAATTATAGTTGCGCTGACATCGATGTTTTTACAGATCGCTTTGAAGCTAGAGGCTATGTGTTACCAACATATAATTGTGACACTTGTAGCATTACAGAGGTTAGCACGTCTAATTTATCAATCTGTGATGACAATGGCACACCAGGTGATATGACGGATGATTTCTTTACTGCAGATGTAATTGTAACCTTTACCAATCCGATTGCCTCTGGAACACTTGATTTAACTGGTGATGGAACGGAATCTATTGATGTTACTGGAATAACTTCTCCATATACATTTACGGCAGTTACAATGTCTGCTGATGGAACATCAATAGATTTGACAGCAACTTTTTCAGACGATACAACTTGTGCCTTTAACAATTTGGATGCAGGAACTGCTCCTGAAAATTGCAGCGTTTTAAGCACAAACGAATTTGACAATTCCTTTATTATTATGTATCCAAACCCAGCTAAGGATACTGTTATATTTGAAAATATTGATCAAAAGCACCATATAACAATCTTTAATTTACTTGGTCAAAGAGTAATTGACCAAACAGTTGATGCAGAATTGAATAGTATTGATATATCTAGCTTATCAAGTGGAACATATCTAGTGAAGTTTAACGAATTTAGTGAAGTACTTAGGTTGGTCAAGAATTAATAATTGACAACCTAAAAAAACGACCCTCTTTCGAGAGCCGTTTTCATCATCAAAACAAAAAAAGTGGTCTGCCTTTGGCAGACCACTTTTTTATTCCCTAGTATCTACAGCTGGTTCTGTGATACTAAGAGACTTAGCCAATGGGAAAACGGATTCGAAAATCAACACTCAAATACTTCGGTATTTATCCCGAAAGGATTTAATAGGTGTGATAAGTAGAAAGTACAATGGAAATATTCCAACAGGAACGGTTCCAATGGAAGCGGAAAATGAAAAACTGCTTGAACTTATCGGAAATGAGATTTTGATAATTTCTTATTTCACTCAAAAGTGGAGTGAGGAAAATTCTCTAGAGATTGCTGAAAAGGAAGCCCCCACTTCTAATAATAAAGACCAGAAAAAGGAACAGCAAAAAACCAAATAATGTCATTTTTAAACTCGTGGATTTATTCATGAGTTTTTATCTAAACTTTCGATTCAATTAACTTCAATATTTTATTCAAAGAGATTTTAATGTCGTTATGTAAGCTTCCCCTAAAACTGGACTGTTTGTAAGTAGAATTATTAATTTTAACTTTATAACAGTAATTATGAGAAAAAGTAAGTTTTCACCACAGCAGATTTCGAATATTTTAAAGGAGTTTGAATCAGGTAAATCGGTTTTGGAGATTACCCGTGAACACGGTGTTAGTTCTGCCTCTTTTTATAAGTGGACTTGCAACAAATAAATCATCCTTAACTTAATCTCCAGTTAAAGGGAGGAACTTCACATCTCGATATGTCACAACCATTGGTGAGGTATCTTCGGCAACAGGAACTAAATCATCAATTGTTTTTGTGGTACAACTTGTCAATACAATTCCAGCCATTATAATAAACAGCGCTATTTTTTTCATAGTAAGAAAGTCTATTTATTTTTTAACAATCTTCGTTGAAGCAAAGCCGCTGTTCGAAGAAAGATTCAACAGGTATATTCCAGCAGAAAGTTTAGAAATATCAATTATGGTACTTCTGTGAGAAATGATTTCAGTTTGAACCAATTGTCCAATCATAGAGTAAATTTCTAAAGACCCAGATTCAGCAACATAGTTATCTATTGATACCGTTACCAAATCAGATGCTGGAACAGGAAAAATAGATAAACGGTTCGCCAAGGTTTGGTCTTCTATTCCTAATACTGGATTTAGTTGAGCAACAACTGAACCTCTACCGGTAGCGTTGGTAGCATGTATGCCAAATGTATCTGTGTTATTTCCACGTGCCCAAACCAAATTAATACTTGAAGCAGTTTCATCAAAAACAAAGTCCGCTGAGTCGGTTCCCATTACGGGACGTGTTACAACTAAAATCCGTACACCACCATTTACATCATTAGAGCTTACAGTCCAATCTTGTGTATCTAAGGTCGGAGGCGTCCCCACTCCTAAAAATTGACGATCGTTAAATCCAGATGCATCGTGAGTAACAACGTCTCCCCCATTGGTCATAGTATTCACTCCAAACCCAACACCAAGCCATAAATCTTCGGGCCCCACAAGTGTTATGGTTACATTAGTTGCATCGATAACTATTTCTCCGGTATATCCGGATATAAATGTCAAGGTACCAGTTGTGACCTGAGCATTCAGGGTAAGCATTCCGCATAATGCTAATAATAAAGTTATTTTTTTCATTTGTATTTGTTTAAAAGTTTAATAAGAGTTTCGTTTTCTTTCAATATTGCATAATCTAATGCCATATTACCTCTATCATCCTTTAATTTTGAATTTGCCCCTCCTTTTAAAAGGAGTTCAGCTATCTCATTTAAATTAAAAGCAGATGCATATAATAATGCAGTATTTCCTTTTGTATCCGCAATATTGGGATCAGCACCATTATCAAGAAGTAGCCCTACAATTTCTTTGTTGCCCTTAATAGCAGCAGCCATTATTGGAGTTCCATAATTGCTTTTTCCGTTAAGGTCTGCTCCATTTTTTGCAAGATAGGTTACCATTTCCAGTCGCCCGTGGTAGGCGGCAAGCATAAGAGGTGTATATCCCTGCTCATTTGAAGAACTTAATTTACCGGGATTTTCTTTGTTGAATTTTTCAATGGCAATAACGTTACCATTTCGTGCCATTTCAAAAACGTCTTGCGCCCTTACGGCAGCGGAAGTAAACAAAAATACCGTAAGAATTAATCTATAAAACATATACTTTTTGTTTTTTTACAATTTTTCTATAATGAACTCGTAGTCCATTAATTTTTAGAATACAGAAAAACATTCTTGAAGATAAATTTATTTGAGGCTTCTAAACGGCTGTATATTTTTCAGAAATTGTCATCTATCTTTTTCATAACATTTTTTGTAAAATTAATGTATATCTTAGCTCATTTAGTTATTAAAAAAGGTCCTTTAATTATGAATTTGCGACTTATATATAAATGAATAAAATTAAAAACCCTCCAATTTATGATTTAGTGTCTGATTATAAGGTGAATATAGAGTCAATTTCACATGTTAATCCTTATAATTTTAATGAATTTCATAGACATAATTACTATGAGGTTTTAGTATTTGAAAAAGGAGGAGGGTATCAACAAATAGATTTTAACAGAATTCCAATACGGGATTATAGCTGCTATATAGTTAAACCTGGACAGATACATTTAGTTAGAAAAGCTACAAAAGCAGATGGCATACTTATTCAGTTTACAGAGACTATGATATTGTCCGATGTGTTTTTAAGTGCATTGTCATTTTTAAAACCAATATCTAGTTCCGAAGTTTTATTTGAACAGGATAAAAATTTAACCAAGGAATTATTATATCTAATACAATCCATTAACCTTTTACAGGATAAAAAAGCGTATTTTTTTAAAGAAAAAACTGCACATCTTTTGTCAAATTTATTATATTATCTAGAAGAATCCTCACCTAATTTTGACACAAAAGAACAGTCAGTTAATGGTATGCTCGCCTATAGATTTACCGAACTTGTCGCGTTGAATTTAAACTCAATATCAATTAATGAGTATTGTAAAGAGCTCAATATTTCTAATAAGAAGCTTGCTTTTCTTGTAAAAGAACAGCTCAATACTACACCGTTAAAGTATATTCACAGCATTTTGTTATTGGGAATAAAACGGGATATGGTTTTTAAAGAGTTGAGTTTTAAGGAAATTGCATTTAATTATAACTTTGACAGCTCGTCCAATTTTAGCATATTTATAAAAAAACATACTGGGAAAACTCCTTCACAGTTACAGACGATACTGTCCCAAATTAGGTCATAGACAAAAAAATTGAATTAAGTTATTGAAGAACAGTAGTTACTGGTAGTGTAGTAAACCGGTGCTTTTATAATTTTAGTTCATTTGAACATTGGTTTTCAGTGATTTACGTTCAAATCGGGAATTGATATTTAAGCATGTGACTTTTTGAATATGGGAGAAGCTCTCTTAGAGAGCATAAAATAAAGGGGAATAATCCCCTTGTGTAGTAAACTGGTGCTTGGTTATTTTGCACTTATGAATTGCAAATATTGTAATGAGTTAAATTGTATTAAAAGAGGCAAACGAAATAACGTTCAACGCTACTATTGTAATAGCTGTCATTGTAGTTTTCAAAATGGTTATTCGTATAAAGTATATGACCTAGGAACTAATGATTTAATTAAAAACTTATTGAAAGAGGGTTGTGGAATAAGAAGTATATCTAGGATTATAGGTGTCTCGACAAAAACTGTTTTGTCAAGAATGTTGCAAATAAGTGTTCCCTTGCTATCTCTACGATACTTTTTAGATAAACTGTCCCATATAAGGGAAAGTATTCAAAGTAAGTCAGTTATAAAAAGTATTGTGAATCCAGATATTAAAATAAAAAAGAGAAGTCCAAACCTGACCTCTCTTTTTGCTTTATGATGTTTTTCTTTTCTTTTTAAACGTTTTACTAATAGTCGTATTAATTCTCTGGTAATATCTTTATTATAGGTAAGCACTCTTACTTTAAAAAACACAAAAATGAACACCCCCAAAACGAGCACACAGAGAAAGATAAACCATCCTGTTCTCCAAAAAGGAGCCTGAATAGTAAATCGGTGTGTTATGATTTTTTCTGAACAGTTTTTAACACCATTACACATTTTCGCCTCGAAAACATATTTCCCAGGAAATAGTGATGAAAAATGAATTAGCCTCTACTTGGTAGAAGACCAATTCAAGTTATTGTTCAATCTATACCGATAGTACATTTCCTAAATGGTCTGTATATTATTGGAATACATAGTTGTAACTACTTTGGATGGTTTGTCCCAACTTAAATCCTCTAACAGAAGATGTAGTTCCTTATACAAAGTTTACATAGCCTTCGGGGTGAAAGAAAAACTGTAAATCATCCCCATCGTACACAAAGTTTCCTGCGTAGTTGGTGGTGACTGTAGTTCCGTTATTGGTCATTATTTTCTTTAGCTTGGTTCCTATGGCATCATAAATATACGTAATAACTTGGGCGTTCGAGACGGGCTACTCGCTGTATCTTTTTTGAATTTACACGGTTGTTAGCTGACAAATAGTCTTGTGCAAAAAAGGATGTCACTGCTATCCCTAACGCAGGTTTGTCCTTTCTTTTTTCCATTGATGAAAAAAGAAACAAAAAAATCTAGCCGGAACCATACTTGTTCACCCATCACGGAATGATTTTCAAACGCTCATACAACTCGCTGCGCTCAAACAGTATTCGCTCCATGAAAATCAGCCACCCCGCCAGCTGGCCCGTTCACTAAAAAGGTATACCATACCTTTTTTTAACGTTCCGTCCGGGTCCCGAAGTCGTACAGTAAGGCGAAAGAAATTTGTTTTATATAAGGAAGAGTATTTTTTAAATCTTTTTTTCAGTGTAGCTCGGATTCTGTCTTAAAAATTTACGAAGCCTTCGAGTAAATTTAGGAGAAATTGAGCGGTTTTTCCCCAGAGCGAAAAAACACCTCAACCTATTTTAACATACTTCTAATTAAAGTACAAAATATGTCTTGGTAGACAACATAAGAATAGGGTGGTTGAAAACAAGAATTACAACTTTTACAAAAGTAGTGCTGCGTCCCATTTGGCTTTCCAAGTTTTATGCAATTTGGCTCATTGCACTTTTTACGATTCACAACCACAAATATAATCAAGCATCAATTTGACCTAAGCAAGAATACAAAACTCTTATTGAATGGGTTCTAATAAACTTTTATTATTTCAAAGAACGGTAATGAGTCTCAATTAAGAGGATCCTTATTTAATATTTTGATAATCAATAATTTATTGCACCTATTTTATAAAAGCACCATTCTACCTCACTACCGTAAAAGTGATGGTGTAGTAAATTTGTAGTCATTTTGTAATGGTTTTGTAACCTCTATAACAGGAATAAATACAGGGCCGCTACTTAATTTTGCCTCGATAAAATTAAATCATCATATCATGCTAAAAAAAAATATAATACTTGGAATACTATTTTGTATTAGTTTTCAGTTAAGTGCACAAGAATTAAAAGAAAAAAAGAAGATTGACTTAAAAGAGCTTTCAAAATCGAAACTTAGCAGACAATCACTATCTGCCAAAGAAAAAATCATAACTTCATACAATATTAAAAAACTAAAGACGCTACAAGAAAATTTTGCAGCCAAAGAAAAAAGAAACTTAAAGTTAGCAAAACAAAAAGCAAAACAAAATAATATGCCTTTGGAATATTACAATGATAAAGGAATTAAATATTCATTAAAAGGATTGGAACATGGGAACTTTATTTACTATTCTTCCTTAGGTTTTGCGGATAGCAAGAGAACTGACTCTTACATCAGTTCCAGATCTAATTTTTTACATTATGATGGTGGTATGGGATTACAATTAGAAGGAGAAAATATGCTTGCTTATATGTGGGATGAAGGGCTTCCTCTAATTACTCATCAAGAGTTTGATGGTAGTTCACAAAATAGAGTTTCTCATGGAGAAACTTCAACAATAAAGAACCATGCTACATCTGTTGCTAATGCTATTTTAGGAACAGGTATTGAAACAAAAGGAGCAGCTCCTAGATCAAAAGTAATCAGTTATGACTATGAAAATGATTTATCAGAGGCTACTAATGTAGCAACTAACGGAGCTATTGTTTCAAATCATTCTTATATATATCTAGCAATCGATGAAACAAGTTCATCTACAACAATAACCAATGAAAGTTCATACCTTGGAAGTTATTCTCAATCTGCTGCAGATTGGGATCAATTACTTTATAATGCTCCTTATTATTTAGCGCTATTTGGTGCTGGGAATAATCAGATTATTAATTTTGAACCTATGGATCCAAATATATCTTGTGATAATTTAGCAGGTCCAGCTTTATCTAAAAACACTCTTGTAGTTGCTAATGTTTATGATGAAAAAGTTAATCCAAATGGTACTTATAATGAGAATCATATCATTCACCATTTAAGTAGTCCTGGTCCAACAGATGACTTTAGAATTAAACCAGATATAAGCTCTGATGGAGATAAATTTTTTGGAGCAAGAAAAGATGCTATTGATGCTTATGAAATTGACAGTGGTACATCATTTGCAACTCCAACTGTATCTGGCGGTGTTTTACTACTACAAGAACACCATAAGAATTTAACTGGAAATTTCATGAAATCAGCTTCTGTTAAAGGGGTAATTTTACATACAGCAGACGATGTGCTTATCCCTGGCCCTGATAACCAAAGTGGATGGGGAATAGCGAACTTTACTAGGGCTGCCGAAAAAATTACTCAGAGTAAAAATGGAATTGATGGGTCTTTTATTGGAGAATTGGAAAGATTCAATAACGATTCTGAAATTGTTGCAACAATAACAGCTGACGGCTCAGAGCCACTTATTGTATCCATTTCATGGACAGACCCTGCGGGTAATGTAACCTATGACGGACAGACTTCAAATGTAAATACACCTGTCTTGATCAATGATTTAGACATTAGAATAAATAAAAACGGACAAACGTACTATCCTTATAAGTTAAATGGCACAAACTCTAATACAACTGGAGATAATGCAGTTGATAATTTCGAACTCATTAAAATTGATAATCCCTCAGGAACTTATCAACTTTCAATAAGTCATAAATCTGTTTTAACAAATGGTAAACAACCCTATAGTTTAATAGTTACAGGACTTCAACGAAACACCAATTGTACCTTAAGTACTCCCGAAATTAAAGAGATTGATGAAATCACAAATATTCATGCTAGAGTAGCTTGGAATTGGTATGAAGAAAGAGTAGATTTTGATTATAGATACAGAAAAATAGGATCTTCAAATTGGACTACAGTTCATAATGAAACGACATTCACTGATATTAATAACTTAGAACCAGATACAGAATATGAAGTGCAAGTAAGAAGTAAATGTTCTAATTCAACTTCAAATTATAGTAGTTCTTCAATTTTTAAAACACAAAAATATTGCCCTACATATGGTAATGGAGGATTATTATTTTACATTGATAAAATAAAAATATTAGATATAAACTATGAGAACATCACAGAAAATGATATGGGCTATGGCGATTATACTTCTGAAATAATTAATTTAGAAATAGGAGAAACCTATAATATTGAGCTTCATAATTCACCATCTAGTGGTACTTCCGGTCCATTTGCAACGTTTAAATTATGGAAAATTTGGGTTGATTTTAATGATAACAATGTCTTTGAGGCAAATGAGGATATTTTAGTTAATCCTACTTTTGTAAACAATACCAATACCTATGTTGGAACAATTAAAATTCCTGATAATGCTATTGCCTCCTCTTTAACCATGCGAGTGGTTTTTGAAGAGAGTTTTTCCAATAATGATACTAGTAATATGGATCCTTGTAAAATTGACTTTTTTGGAGAAGTCGAGGATTATACAGTTCAATTAACATCAAGTAATAATTGGTGTTCATCTAGCATAACATCTTACCCATATACTGAAAGTTTTGAAAACTCTTTAGGCGACTGGGCTCAAGAAACAAATGATGATATAGATTGGATTCGAAATACTAATGGTACTCCATCTAATGGAACAGGACCTTCTAGTGCTACTGATGGGAACTACTATCTATATGTTGAAGCTTCCGCTAATGTTAATCCTCCGGGAACTCCAAATAAACAAGCTATTTTAGAGTCTCCTTGCTTTGATTTATCTAATGCTGACTTTGCTTTATTTAACTTTAAATATCATAACTATGGAGGAAGTGATATTGGAACTTTGTCCCTAGAATCTAGTCAAGATAATGGTGTTACTTGGACAGAATTATGGGAAACAACGAGTAACCAAGGAAATCAATGGTTACCAATAGAGATTAACCTATCCGATTATATCGGAGAAACGGTGCAATTACGATTTAATCGTTATACAGGATCTAATAATGAAGCTTGGAAAGCAGATATTGCTATTGACGATATATCTCTTGTTACGGCAGATACACAAGCCCCAACAGCTCCGACCCTTTCTGTTTCAAATATTATGGAAACCACAGCAGATTTAAGCTGGACAGGAGCTACGGATAATATTGGTATTGTAGCGTATAATTTATATTTCCAAGGGACATTTGTTGGTACAGAAACCAATCCCTCTTCCTCTAATGTTAATGGGTTAACAGAAAATACATTATATGATGCGTTTACACTAACAGCTGTAGATGCCGCTGGAAATGAATCGCCTTTTAGTAACGAAGTATCATTTACTACTTTAGGGGGCAATAATTGTATTGAAGAAATTACATCATTCCCTTACAACGAAAGTTTTGAGAATTCTTTAGGTGCTTGGACTCAAAGCACAGATGATGATGTTGACTGGTTACTAGGTACTAATGGTACTCCATCAAGTGGAACAGGTCCCTCTAGTGCTACTGATGGGAACTACTATCTATATGTTGAAGCTTCCTCTAATGTTAATCCTCCAGGAACTCCCAATAAACAAGCCATTTTAGAGTCTCCTTGCCTTGATTTAGCATCTCTTTCGAATCCTTTGTTTAGTTTTAAATATCATATGAACGGAGGCTCAGATATGGGATCTATTATATTAGAAATTAGTAATGATAATGGGATAAATTGGTCTAGCATATGGCATGAATCAAGTAACCAAGGAAATAACTGGTTAGATGTAAATATAGATTTATCTGCCTATGCTGGAGAAAATATCAAATTACGATTTAATCGTTATACAGGATCTAATAATGAAGCTTGGAAAGCAGATATTGCAATTGATAAACTCTCTCTTGATGATGGCAATTCTAATCAAAACTGTGCAGAACCAAATTTATCTCTCAGTATTACCTTTGACAACTTTCCAGAAGAAACTGCTTGGACTATTAAGAATAGTAATGGGAGTACAGTAGCTTCAAACAGCTACTCTGCTTCAAATCCAGATGGATCTACAATTAATGAAACCATAAATGATCTTAATTCTGGAGATAACTATACATTTACTATTACGGATTCTTATGGAGATGGGATATGTTGCTCTGAGGGTAATGGAAGCTATGAACTTTCAAGTTCTAATGGTGTTATAATTTCTGGAGGGGATTTTGGAAGTTCTGAAACTATAGATTTTTGTGTAAATTCAACAAGAAATACAACACTTGGAGTAGCTAAATCTCAAAATAATAGTTTAAACTTTTCTATTTATCCAAATCCAGCAAATCAATTTATTTATGTAAAAACATTAGACATTAAACAATTTCATTACAAGATTTTTGATATTCATGGTAAACTCATAAAACAAAATTATACCGATTCAGAAAAAGAAATTAATATATCGTCTTTAAGTTCTGGAATGTATTTTTTACAGATAAACAACAAACAATCTATTCATTCAATAAAGTTTATAAAAGAATAAATTTAGTCCACTAGATAAATTTTGAAGAGATCGTCAAAAAAGTAATTTTTTGGCGATCTTCTTTTTTGTATTACACAATTAGCTTCTTTTTAATATAGTTTAAAATTATTTTTAAAAAACGGGCCTATAACACCTCTAAAGCCGGATTAAAGTAAACCCGTTCCATCTTATTATTATATCTAAAAACACCTTTCTACAGTATTGAAATTCAAACTAAAGCCATTTTACAACTCATCGATAGTAAATAGTCATCTGCCTAAGATCAATGTCTTCACATAGAATATTCAATAAGCCTCGCTGTAAATCTCATAATTTTATCATTCTAATCTAGAATGATAAAAAAAATTAATATCAATGAAATATGTTGTAAACTATACAAGCATTATTCTGTTGTTACTTGTAAGTGCTTGTACTCTACCAGATGTAGATACAGATACTATGGAAGAAACAGGTGAAGACACTACAAATATTATAAGTATACCTGAAGGATTTGATTACCGTACATATGAGACCATTGAAGTTAGGATTAATGACAATTCTGCTGCGATATACGATGTATATGCTTATACCTCTGAACCCTATTTAGTAGGAACAGAAACTTATGAAAATCAGTCAGGAGTAATAGAAACAGAAGAAGTGTATAGAAATGATGTTATGAATAAACTGTTATTCTCCGGGACAGCGAGCAATGGCATTTTAGAGCAGTCCATCAATATCCCTACATTCTATGATAAAGTCTATATACGCAGAAATGAGAACCGTAAGTATTCCTCATCAATAGAAAATATATCTAATAATCAAGTTAATTATACATACACCAATACCTCCGGCCTGGCAGCTTCTGGTCCAGAAGTTGTAAATGATTATTTGTATTGTGTTAATGGTTCAGGTGAAATGTTTCAGGTAGATCCGTTAGATGGAACATTAACATACCTGTCTGATATGCCAATGGGAAGTTGGACCTGTGCGATAGATCAGGAAAATAAAATGCTATACTCCATAGGAAGAAGCTCTCCTTACCCTTTAATGAAATATTCTATAGATGATGACACCTGGGTGATTATTGCAAACTTAGGTATTGGCGGGCCAAGACTGGGTTTTAATACACAGGATAGATTACTATATTTCTCTAAGGGTGATAAACTCTATACATTCGATCCCAGTAATGGTAACAACCTAAATATCTGGGATATTAACGGCTTGCATAATACCAGTGGTGGTGACCTGGCATTTGCAGAAGACGGAACGCTATTCTTATGCACATTTTCAGGGTTGTACCGATTAGAGTTAAACAACAATAGTGAATATGATAGTACACGAATAAGTGCAGATAATTTACCCTTTCAACCAACCTCGATGACCTTTGATTCTAATCAGGAATTATGGTTAGCAAATAACGCAGCCAGTTCAGATTTAATCATTATGGATACCCAAACTGGAGGGTGGCAATATACTTATGGTGTTAATGCTGGAAACAACACAGACTTTGGTAGAACGATCAATGATTTAACCACATTTAGAGTGTTTTCAGAAGATACAGAGCAAATTGATACAGATGGTGATGGTGTTTTAGATCGTGATGATGCGTATCCTGAAGACCCAAACAAGGCTTTCGAAATGTTTACGCCGAGTAAATATGGTACAGGTACCATTGCTTTTGAAGACCTGTGGCCCTCTGATGGAGATTACGATTTTAATGATCTAGCGTTAAACTATCAGGCTATTGCGATTTTAAACTCAAATAATTTAGCAGTTCAAGTTGACTTTATATGTAGAGTAAAATCCAATTTTGCGGGCTTCACTAATGGAGTTGGAATTGAAATAGAAGGTTTAACTCCTAATCAAATAGCAAGTGTTACAGGAGCCTTATATACAGAAAATTACATTAATCTTAATTCAAATGGTACAGAATCCAATCAAAATACAGCTGTTATAATTTTAACAGACAATGCGGATAATAATCTCGTAAATGAAACTACAATTTCAATCATCTTGAATAATCCTGTTACAACAGAAACATTAGGTGCGGCACCATTCAATCCATTTATAATAGCGAATAAAATCAGAGAAAATGAAATTCATTTACCGTATCAAAATGTAACTAGCCTAGGTGAAAACGTAGTTCAGGTTAACGGTCAGAATAATGACCCAAATGGGAATTATATTTCAAATAGTGGTTTCCCGTGGGCTATAAGTATTGTCCACGATTTTAAAGTACCTAAAGAATCTATTAGAATCAACGAAGCCTACAACTATTTTAATGATTGGGCAACCTCAGGAGGAGGAGATTTTAAAGATTGGTATAAAGATAACCCAGGTTATCGAAATTCAGAAAAATTGCAATTTTGATTGGGAAACTTCAATTCTCTTGGGTTGATGAAGCACTTTTTCATGCAAAACTTTTTTAAGTTTCGTCTCTCTTTTGCAGTTGATATAAATCAAGGTTCTGTCGCATCATTTCAATGGCTATAGAATTTTGAAAGAAACTTAAAGATTAAGCAGCCAGTGAACAAACGGTCTTAAATGTAGAGATCCTAGGGTTCATAATCTTTCCCTTTCTAATAATATGTACGATTTCTATTCCTGCTTATGTCCGTTGTGTTGATTCGAATTATTCAAAGCCTTATAGCTCCATTTGGACTATAAAAGAAGCCTGCCCTGTCATGGCAATACCACTGGTATTGGTCATTACTTTCTTTAATTTAGTTCCAAAGGAATTATAAATATATGTAATAACTTGGGCGTTCGAGACGGGCTATTCGCTGTATCTTTCTTGCATTTTACTCGGGTTGTTAGCTGCCAAATAGTTTTGTGCAAAAAAGGATGCCGCTGCTATCCCTAACGCATTTTATACTTTCTTTTTTGCATTGCCCAAAAAAGTACCAAAAAAATCTAGCCTGGACCGTACTTGTTCACCCATCACGTAATGCTTTTCAAACGCTCAAACAGTATTCGCTCCATGAAAATCATTCCTATGGGGGCCCGAAGTCGTACAGTAAGGCGAAAGAAATATGTTGATTAGATTATAACTATTTTTAGTCTTTTATTCCAGTATAGTTCAATCTTTCCGTTAATAATTTTTGAATCCTTGGAAAAAATTTAGGAAAGAGTGAACGGTTTTCGCCCTAAGCGAAAAATACCTTAATAAAAGTGTCCTTTCTTTTGGTTCGTTTTCTTTGGACACGCAAAGAAAATGAACAGAATGTATATTAGGAAACTCAACCTCTATCGTCATCTAAATTTCTAAATCCAAACAAAACTAGCTCAAACAAAATTTTGTTCTTCACCCACCTTCAAGCTATGGGTCCCAACTCATAAGGCTAGGGCGAAAAAGGATTTGTTTGTTCTATTGCTCACTCATATCGGCGCCCGTTGTGAGCTAGTGCCAGCAGGGCAGTGTATTTTTTCCATGTCCTAATTTGATACACGACAATTTAAAAAACCCTTATTTTAAGACCTCTAAGCGATTTTCTTTTTTATCAATATATAAATGAACGAGAACAACAGTAGCTATTCTCTAGATGAACTACTGTTTTTCAATAATTTAATTTGTTATGCTAAGCAATGACTTAATTTGGAACATTACCTTGGGTTGCTTACCGTTTTTAACGGTTACTCCTCGACATTTTTTACACCGCATATTTTCTATCAACTAATTTTAAGTATTCTGGAGAGAACCGTATTTTTAGATATCAATAATATTCTTGAAATACTTCAAATGCCACATCCTTCTTTTAAGAGAATGGTTACCATCTCATCAGTATCACCCTTATAAGCTTTATAATGGTATTCGTTCTGAAAACATTTGTTACAGGTTTTACACAGATATCTTTGTGAGTTATTTTGAAAGCCATTTTTAACTGTATTTCTTCCTGCACATTTAGGACAAATTTTCTTTTCCATCCACTAATTTAATACACAAGGCGGATACGAACTCATATTTAAAGGCATTTAAAAGCTTATCTAGCTCATAAATAAGGTTCACATTCAGTCTAAACAGGTTGAAAACTCAATATTTAAAATTGATAATCAATAAGTTACGTTGAGTAATTTGCCCGTCCACTAATTTGACCCATTACCGTGCAGACGTTACTATTTTTAAAACTGCCGATAACATCAAACACTACATTCATTTTCTCATCGATCATTATTCTAAAATGATTCTTGGATATCGCATCGAGAAAAGTTCTTCTGCACTTGCTATTAAATCCTTGATTCAAAATGCCTGCTTAGAACATCAACCTGAAAAGTTGCAATTTCTTACCGATGGTGGAAGCGAAAATGTAAACCATATTGTTTCCGATTTTATAAACGCTCCAGACATTCCTATCAAACACATTATCGCTCAAAGAGATGTAGCCTTCTCCAATTCTATGATTGGAGCCATAAACAAAATCATTAAACACCAATTTCTGCATCCCAAAAAAATCGCTGACGGTAATCAGCTTATAAATGTAATGTCTGACACTGTCCCAATCTACAATACTGTACGTCCACAAATGAGCCTCGGTGGTAATACACCCGAAGAAACATTTACTGGCTTATCTATCGATATATCCAAGTACACTCACAATTTCAAAAAACAAAAGCAATTAAGATTAGTTCAAAACAAGAAAAATGCTTGTAGAGTATGTTTCTAAAACCAAATCAACCAAACGAAATTACAAAGTGAAGCCACAAAATAACTTCCTTTTTATACATATTTCAAATTTTAAAAGACCGTTTAGTAACTATCTTACCTTCAACACAATCCCATAAATGGGACATCTTATTGTAAAATGATCGTAGAGAAAGCAGCAGTACAGGCATTTTTTGGACTTACACAGATTTTAGGATGCTGTTTTTAAGTACAATCAGGAGCAATCCATTCTGTTGCTTTACAGCAATCGGGTCGATCATTAATACAAACCTTCAAATAATCTTCATTAGAGCCACTTAAGGCGAAATTAGGAATAGTTAAAGGTAAATCTGAAAGTAGATAATACCCTATATGCTGATTATTTCTCACATATAGATCAAAGTATTGATTTCCTGGGTTTGCATATTGAAAATCAATAGTTAAAGCATAAGTGCCATCGTTGTTGCATTCTCCTACTACTACGTTTACAGCACTTATTTCACAATCATTGGTATTACAATCAGGAGCAATCCATTCTGTTTCTTTGCAGCAATCGGGTCGATCATTAATACAAACCTTCAAATAATCTTCATTAGAGCCACTTAAGGCGAAATTAGGAATAGT
>CAJXZB010000010.1 GCA_913063405.1 uncultured Ulvibacter sp. | reverse complement strand
ATGATAGGCTTTTGAATCTTTGCTCCATAATAATGCTAACTATAACCCCTAATTTACTACTATTAGAAGTAATTAAAGAACGCCTAAGTCAATAGTTGTTTTTGGCGTAGGCCTAAAATCGGGGGGAGTATTTAAAATACGTTGTGCTTGAGGGTCAAGAAAACTTACTCTATCTCTAAAATTAACACTCCATCCTCCAGCACCTGTTAATTTGGCAACTTCTTTATAATAAAAATTATCAAAGTTGCCTTTCATTGGAGTTTGTTTTCTCTTTCAACTAAAAAAGTTCTTTTTTTCTTTTGAGACAAAAAGTTCATTCACGTAGATTTGGGGTGATAAACATAGGAAATTTAATTAGAATTACGATAAACCGCTTATTATTGCCGTTAATCTGCAGGAGTCAAATGGGAGAAAGGTACATATGGAATATTCCTAACGATCCAATAAATTAAAACAACTCCGAAGTAGGTATATATAAAAAGGTTGCTATAAAAGAGTTTTACTCGCAGTTTAGTGTCATAAATAAAGTTCCATACCATGGTTCCTAGCCCCCAGAAAATAAGAGGCAAAGAGAGAATCATTAATGGATTGAGGCGAAATGCACTTAATAGATCACCGTGTAATAATTGATGAATAGCCCGTTGAGAGCCACAACCTGGACAGTGATATCCTGTCAAGTATTTAAAAGGACAAGGAACGAAAAATGAATGCAAAGAAGGATTAAATAAGAAATAGGTCAAAAATAAACCCCCAAAGACACTAGCAATGAGGGCTATTTTTAAAAGTTTTATTTTATCAATTGAATGCACTTGCGCCAATACCTATTGCTATTAAAATGAAATAAAGAACTATAAATATCACTGCAATTCCAGCACCCCATATCGAAAATTTCTTGGCATCGTCCGCGGTTTTTTGAGCACCTGCCTTATCAACCCTGATTCCAAACGATCGTTAACCTTTGTAGATTTGATTATAGCTACGATTCCCAAAGGAAGACAGCACAAAACTGTACATAAAATTGCCCAAACTAAATTATTATCTGGCGGCTTATTTGCTGGATCGTTTATTGTTTCCATGTTGATTGGTTATTGGATTAATACGATATTAAATATACTGAGATTTTTCTAAAAGGAATAAATTTCTTCGGGAGTTACACAAAAATCCAAAGGGATATCCAGAGAATCGTAGTCGATTTTAGCCTCTGCTGGAAAGAATGAGAGTCCAATAAAAATTGCTTTGATATTGCAATTTGTTAAAAAGCGATCATAGAAGCCCTTTCCATAGCCAACTCTGTTTCCTTGTTCATCAAAAGCTAAGAGCGGCACAAAGACAACTTCCAATTGTGTTGGAGAAATTTCAATGCCCGAAACGGGTTCTGGGATATTATATTTAGAGAGCATTAAAGGAGTGTTTTCTTGCAACAATAGATGTGTCATTTCTCCTGTTTTAAAATGTGCTTTGGAAACAACAATGCTTTTATCTTTCCCTTGTAAAATATGAAGTAAAAATTCAGTGTTGATCTCTTTTTTTTCAGAAATAGACAAGAAAATATGGTAATAAGTATATTTCCAAATATTCAACTCAAGGGCTTTGTTAGCAATCTGCAGACTAAGATCTTCGATTTTCTGAAGCGATAATTTTTCTCTCAATAGGATGTATTTCTTTCTAAGTGTTACTTTGTCCATTAGGCAATTTCTGTAGAAATATGAAACAATGCGTCTCCCTGATATATAAGCGGAGATTCATTCACGTTAATGATATAGCCGTCGTTACGGCACTTGATCCAATAGTTAATCTTTCCATATGGATCTGTGATGTGCCCAATAGTATCTCCTCGATGCACAAAACTCCCTACTTTGATGGAGGTTTTAAACATCCCAGAGGCTTGTGCACGTAACCACTTGCTTTGCGTAATTGTGATTGGTGATTTTAATGGCGAAGATACCTTAAAATTCGATTTTAACATCCCGAGATGATGTAAGACTCTTTTAGATCCATTGACCCCTGTATTGCTTACTGTGGAATCAATTGAGTTGGACTTCCCGCCTTCAAAAAGAAGCAGTGGGACACCACTTTTTTTACAAGCACTTCGGAAAGATTTGTTCAGATTGTTTGATTGAAGTGTGAAAGGTGCGTTAAAGGTTATGGCAAGTGTTTTTAAGGTTGAGTCTCCTTTTTCAATCCGAACGTGAGGCGCGTTAAACCTGTTGGATCCTCCCGTATGAAAGTCCAAACAATAATCCACATTTGGAATCACTTCCTTCATTAATTTATAAGCTACTTGACTCGCCAGTGAGCCGTTCTTGCTACCAGGAAAAACGCGGTTCAAATCACGTCCGTCCGGAAATTCCCTTACCTTCTGAATAAATCCGAAAATATTTAGAATAGGAATACAAATAATACTGCCTCTTTTAGGTTTGTTAATTCCCTTCGAAATTAGTTGGCGCACAATTTCGATTCCGTTCACTTCATCGCCGTGAATCCCGGCCGTAAATAATACTGTAGGGCCTAGAATCTTTGATCTTTCCACGACAATTGGAACTTCAATAGGAGTGTTTGTATGTAGTTTGGCTAGGTTAAAGTTCAACTCCTTCGATTCTCCAGGAAGAATTTCTTCACCAAAAATGACGAAACGATCTCTATTATTTTTACTCATTTATCTCTTATTTCGTTCAATATATCCAATAATGCTTTTAGCAATATTTATTCCTGTGATTGTTTCTATTCCTTCTAGGCCAGGAGTAGAGTTTACCTCAAGGACCACTGGTCCATCTTTAGATTGTAAAATATCTACACCGCAAACCCCCATTCTAAGCGCTCTTGCCGCATATAAAGCCACACGGGTTTCTTGGGATGTTAGTTCAATACTTTCTGAAGAGCCTCCTCTGTGCAAATTGGAACGAAAATCACCTTCCCTACTCTGGCGTTTCATTGATGCCACAACAACTCCATCTACAACAATTGCTCTAAGGTCGGCACCTTTAGATTCGGCAATATATTCTTGAATAACAAATCGTACTTTTGAAGCGTTCAATGTTTCAATTGTAGATAAGGCAGATTGGTAGGTTTCGGCCAAAATAACTCCTGCTCCATGTGTACCTTGGAGGACTTTGATAATTATAGGGTTGTTGCCAAATGTTCTTAAAGTAGTTTCTACATCATATACATTTCCTAAGACCGTTTTAGGAACTGGAATACCTGCGGCCGCCAAAATTTGAAAGCTGGTCCATTTATTTCTTGATTGCAGAATAGCTTCCGCAGAAACAACACTGAAAACATTCATAGCCTGAAAATGTCGTACTAATGAAGCTCCAAAATAAGTGTTCGATGCTCCCACTCTAGGAATAACCGCCTGCAAATCGTCAACCAATTCATCACCATAATGTAAGATGGGTTTTCCATTTTCAATACCCAATGTACATAGGGAAGAGTCAAGAACTTCAATCGCATGATTTCGAGCCATCCCAGCTTTTAACAGGCTCCGGGTAGAGTACAACGTCTCTCCTCTTGATAAGATGGCAATATTCATTTACAATTATTTGCTATGGCTAAGGTAGGAAAAAAGTAGAGTGTTGGAATTCCTTGCGGGAAATTTTGACAGATTCGAGAATAATTTTAGTGAATTTGATTTAACCAACTCTTAACATCATTTGGCAGAAAAAACCAATTACTAAAAGTAAAATAGCTGTTATCTTTGAACAATGGCAGATCCTTCTATAAAACTTCAAATTTCTACGCTTCCGGATTCCCCTGGGGTATATCAATATTATGATAAGGAAGATAAGTTGCTTTATATTGGAAAAGCTATCAATCTTAAAAAACGAGTTGCGTCCTATTTCAATAAAGAGCACGACAATGCGCGCACCCGATTGTTGGTTAAGAAAATTGTTACAATTAAGCATATAGTGGTTGCTACAGAGACTGATGCTTTACTATTGGAAAATAACCTAATCAAAAAGTACCAACCTCGTTATAATGTGATGTTAAAGGATGATAAAACTTATCCTTGGATTTGTATCAAAAATGAACGTTTTCCCAGAGTTTTTTCAACGAGGCGAATGATTAAAGATGGTTCTGAGTACTTTGGGCCTTATACAAGCATGCGTACCGTGCATACGTTGCTTGATCTTATTAAAGGGTTATACCCTCTTCGAACTTGCAATTATGACCTTTCCGAGGAAAAAATAAAGGCAGGAAAATATAAGGTATGTCTTGAGTACCACCTTGGAAATTGCCTAGGGCCTTGCGAAGGGTTTTATTCTGAAACAGAATACAATGATACAATTGAGGCAATTCGAAATATTGTTAAAGGAAACTTTAAAGAGTCACTACACAATTTTAGAAATCAAATGTCAACTCTGGCATCCAAGCTTAAGTTTGAAGATGCCCAACGAATAAAGGAAAAAATTGACATACTAGAAAACTATCAGGCAAAATCTACGGTTGTAAATCCAAAGATCAATAACGTTGATGTATTTTCGGTTATTTCGGACGAGAGCTACGGATATGTGAATTATTTGCAGATATCTTTTGGGGCGATTATCAGGTCTCATACACTTGAAATCAGGAAAAAGCTAGATGAGAGTGATGAAGAATTGTTGCAGCTGGCCGTGATAGAATTACGACAGCGCTTCGAATCAATTTGCAAAGAGGTGTATGTTCCATTTTCAATTCTTGTAGATGAAGGTGTAAAAGTACATATTCCGAAGGTTGGCGATAAAAAACAAATTTTAGACCTTTCCATTCGAAATGCTAAGTATTACAGAATGGAGCGTTTTAAACAGGCGAAAATCGTAGACCCAGATCGACATGCCAAGCGAATTATGGCACAAATGAAAAAGGACCTTCGTCTAACTGAAGAACCTCGGCATATTGAGTGTTTCGATAACAGTAATATACAGGGAACGAATCCTGTAGCGGCCTGTGTGGTATTTAAAAATGGAAAACCTAGTAAGAAAGATTACCGAAAATTCAATATCAAAACTGTAGTGGGTCCGGACGATTTCGCCTCCATGGAAGAGGTAGTATACCGCAGATATAAAAGATTGTTGGATGAGGAGCAACCTTTGCCACAACTTATCATCATAGATGGAGGAAAGGGGCAGTTGTCTTCTTCCTTAAAAAGTTTGGATACGTTAGGTTTACGTGGAAAGATTGCCATTGTTGGTATCGCAAAGAGATTGGAAGAATTGTTTTATCCAGATGATCCAATTCCTTTGTATTTGGATAAGAAATCTGAAACCTTAAAGATTATTCAGCAATTGCGAAATGAGGCACATCGCTTCGGAATTACATTTCATCGAAACAAAAGGAGTAAAGAAGCGTTAAACACAGAACTTGAATCTATTCATGGAATAGGAGAAAAGACAGTTATTGAATTATTGACACACTTTAAAAGCTCAAAACGTATATCGGAAGCTGGGTTTGACACTTTAGTTGAGGTAGTTGGAGCCAGTAGAGCCAAGAAAATTATGGCACATTTTCAACAGACTAAATGAAAAAGACACTTTTAATATTATCTATACTGCTTTCTGGGATGCTCTTTTCTCAGGAACAAGAAAGCGATGACGTAAAAGTAGGATTAGTGTTAAGTGGTGGTGGTGCAAAAGGGTTGGCCCATATTGGTGCCTTAAAGGCCATTGAGGATGCTGGAGTTCGTATTGATTATATAGGAGGAACGAGCATGGGTGCAATTGTGGGAGCACTTTATGCTTCGGGATATTCTGCAAGACAATTGGACTCTATTTTTAATGTCGTTGATTTTAGCACTTTGATACAAGACGATATTCCAAGAAGTGCAAAAACGTTTTATGAAAAGGAAGAGTCTGAGCGATACGCTCTAACATTACCATTCAATAGGTTTCAAGTTGGTTTTCCATCCGGTCTATCGCGGGGACAGAATGTCTATAATTTAATGTCCAAGCTTACAGCACATGTTGGCACGGTGGAAGATTTCAGCAAATTACCAATTCCTTTTTTTTGCATCGCTACAAACATAGAAACTGGTAAAGAGGTATTACTGGATAAGGGCTATTTGCCGCGGGTGGTTTCTGCAAGCGCGGCTTTACCATCCTTATTTGGGCCAGTACAAATTGATGATATGGTACTCGTTGATGGGGGTGTTGTTAATAATTACCCTGTTGATAAGGTAAGGGCTAAAGGGATGGATGTAATTATTGGAGTAGATGTGCAAGATGGATTAAAAGATAGGAATGCGTTACAATCGGCATTTGATGTCCTTGTTCAGATAAATAATTTCCGAACGGTAAAGGATATGGAAAAGAAGAAAGAGAAAACAGATGTCTATATTCATCCTAATATTGATGATTTTTCTGTGGTTTCTTTTAGTGAGGGAAGAAAAATTATTGAATCTGGTTTAGCTGCTGGTAAATCTGTTGAAAATGATTTACGTGCTTTGGCGGCAAAACAAAAATCAAAATCAAAGAAGGAAGTTGAGTTTTTAAAAAGGAACTCTATTTATATAAAAAGAGTAGAAATTAATGGGTTAAACAAGTATACGCGTTCCTATGTCCTTGGAAAACTAAAGCTTAAAGTCCCTTCAGAAGTAACCTATGAGAGTTTTAGTGAGGAGGTGAATAATCTTTCGGCAACAGGTAATTTTGAAGATATTGATTATCGCTTTGTTCATATGGGTATTGGCGAGTATTCTGTTGTTTTTACGCTGCGAGAAAGTAAGTCGAATATGTTGTTGCGTATGGGCGTACATTATGATGATTTATATCGCACAGCTGCCCTTATAAATATCACTAGAAAACGTCTGTTTACCAATAATGATATAGCTTCCTTCGATTTGATTGGTGGGGATAATTTACGTTATAATTTTGATTATTATATAGACAAGGGTTTTTACTGGAGTATAGGATTAAACTCTCGGTATAATTTTTTTGATAAGGATGTGGAAGTAGCATTTATGTCATCAGAATTAGATCCAGAAGAAAATCCACAAGTAAATAAAATTAATCTTGAATATACAGACTTCACCAATCAGGTATATGTTGAAACCTCTTTTAGAAGAAGTTTTCTAGTTCGCACAGGATTGGAGCATAAATGGTTGCGATACTTATCTGAAACTATTGGGATTGATGAGAACAATAAACCGAGAACTATTTTTGAGGACACGAACTATTTTAGCACTTTTGGGATTATTAAGTATGACACCTATGACAATAGTTTCTTTCCAAATGAGGGTTTGTATTTTAATGGAGATTTCCGTCTTTATTTATTGGCTTCGGGGAAGAATAAGGACTTCAACCAATTTTCAATTGCAAAAGCTAGAGTGGGATATGCTAAATCTTTTCTAGACAAGTTTTCGGCAGTATTATCAGGAGAAGGAGGTTTTAAGTTTGGTGGAGATGAAACAACACATTCTTTAGATTTCTTTCTAGGGGGGTATGGTTTTAAAGAGGTAAATAACATTACTCCGCTTTATGGCTATGAAGCTTTAAGTTTAAGAGGGAACACTTATTTTAAATCCAATTTAACGTTGGATTACGAATTTTATAAGAAAAATCATATCAATCTTTCAGCAAACATCGCGAATGTTGGAGACGATTTGTTTGAAACAGGAAAATGGATTGATGTAATTGACTATAGTGGTTATGCGATAGGGTATGGATTGGAAACTTTCCTTGGTCCTTTAGAATTGAAATACTCCTTTTCTCCAGAGCGCAAAGCAGGAGAATGGTACGTAAATGCGGGCTTTAGGTTTTAGTACATTCTTGTGGTTTAAGCTATAAAATTTCCGATATTTGTAATATAAACCAGTGACTCATGCCATTTTATCATACACTAGGGAAAATACCTCCCAAAAGACATACTCAATTTCGTAAACCTGACGGTAGCCTTTACTCGGAGCAGTTATTTGGTACAATTGGTTTTGATGGAATGTATAGTAATTTATATCATGAGCAACGACCCACTCAAGTAAAGGAAATACGAAAGCAATATAGTGTAGCTCCAAAAATTGCTAAGACCAATAATATCCAATCGTATCGCCTTAGAGGTTTTCAAGTGGCTCCAGAGAATGATTATTTGGAAAGCAGAAAGGTTGTGCTTACAAATAGTGATTGCAATATCATTTTAGCAGCACCAAGACATTCGCAAGAGGATTATTTCTATAAAAACACCGATGCGGATGAGCTTATTTTTATTCATAAGGGGAGTGGTAAATTGAGAACCCATATGGGAAATATTGATTTCAAGTATGGAGATTATTTATTGGTTCCTAGAGGGATTATTTATAAAATGGATTTTGACACTGAGGACAATAGGTTATTTATTGTAGAATCGTACCGCCCAATTTATACACCAAAACGCTACCGAAACTGGTTCGGGCAATTGTTAGAACATTCTCCTTATTGTGAACGAGATATTAGAAAACCTTCCGAATTAGAAACCCATAATGAGAATGGTGAGTTTTTAATAAAGGTAAAAAAGCAAAACGAGATTATTGAAATGGTATATGCAAGTCACCCGTTTGATGTGGTTGGTTATGACGGTTATAATTTTCCGTATGCATTTTCTATCCATGACTTTGAGCCTATTACTGGGCGAATTCATCAACCACCACCAGTACATCAAACTTTTGAAACTGATGCCTTTGTGGTTTGCAGTTTTGTACCTAGACTATATGATTACCACCCGTTGAGTATTCCCGCCCCTTATAATCATAGTAATATTGACAGTGATGAGGTGTTGTATTATGTGGATGGAGATTTTATGAGTAGGAACGACGTGGATGCTGGACATATTTCCCTGCACCCTGCAGGAATCCCTCATGGACCGCACCCAGGGGCTACAGAACGGAGCATTGGAAAAACCAAAACCGACGAGTTAGCAGTTATGGTAGATACATTTAAGCCGCTTCAGGTGACGGAGGAAGCCTTAAAGATTTCCGACGATAGTTATTATCAAAGTTGGCTTGACCACTAGTTGAAATATTCAGAATCTAGAGATGTATAACAACAGTAAAAATAGAATTGACATTACCCCTCATCTTAGGGCCATGTGGTAATTCGTTATTCGATTTTTAAAAGAAATAGAATAACATTAAAACTTTAGAACAATGGCAAAAGAAATAAAAATTTTAAAAGATTTACAGAATACAGAATATAGTTTAAAAAAACTTTTTAGTGATGCAGAAGATTTCCTTCCACTATTAGGGACCGATTATGTGGAGCTGTACGTTGGAAACGCAAAGCAAGCAGCACATTTTTACAAAACAGCCTTTGGTTTTCAATCTGAAGCCTATGCCGGTTTGGAGACAGGAGTTAAAGACAGAGTGTCTTATGTGCTTAAGCAGGATAAAATTCGTTTGGTGCTTACTACGCCTCTAAATAAGGGTGGAGATATTAATAGACATCTCGATGAACACGGCGATGCTGCTAAAGTTATTGCACTTTGGGTAGATGATGCAACTAAGGCCTTTGAAGAAACAACCAAGCGTGGAGCAAAACCTTATTTTGAACCCAGACGGGAGGAGGATGAGCACGGACACGTGGTCAAATCGGGAATATACACCTATGGAGAGACCGTCCATATTTTTATTGAACGAAAAAATTACAACGGTGTTTTCTTACCAGGTTTTGAAAAATGGGAATCTCATTACAATCCAGAGCCAGTAGGGCTTAAGTTTATTGATCATATCGTTGGTAATGTGGGTTGGAATGAAATGAATATTTGGTGTAAGTTTTATGCTGAAGTTATGGGTTTCGCCCAAATTATTTCATTTGCAGATGACGATATTGCTACCGAGTTTACGGCCTTGATGAGTAAAGTAATGAGTAATGGCAATGGTCGTATAAAGTTCCCAATTAATGAACCAGCAAAAGCCGAAAAGAAATCACAAATTGAAGAATATCTGGACTTCTATAATGGTCCTGGTGTACAGCATTTGGCGTTAGCTACAGATGACATTGTCGCTACTGTTTCCGAAATGCGGGATAGAGGAGTGGAATTTTTATATGTTCCAGACACATATTATGACGATATAATTGAGCGTGTTGGAGAGATAGATGAAGATGTTGAAGTGCTAAAAAAGCATGGTATTCTAATCGATAGAGATGAGGAAGGGTATTTACTTCAGTTGTTTACCAACAATGTGTTAGATAGACCTACCATGTTTATTGAAATTATACAACGAAAGGGAGCTCAGTCTTTTGGAGTGGGTAATTTTAAAGCTTTGTTTGAAGCAATTGAAAGGCAGCAAGCTCGAAGAGGAACACTATAATTAAACGTAACATTTTCGAAGCTCCATCGTCTTACAAGATGGAGTTTCGTTTTTGGAACAGAAGTTGTAATACACTTTAGTGAATGCTAAAACCCAAACCTATGAAGAACCTATTTGCCCTACTTTTACTTAGCAGCATTAGCCTTGTTTCTGCTCAAGAAAAGGCCTATGGTGATGGGGAATGGTTTAAGTTTAGAATTCATTATGGACTTTTAACCGCTGGATATGCATCACTACAAGTCGACAACGCTAGACTTAACGGAAAAGAAGTATACCATGTAAAGGGAGAAGGAAAAACTATTGGAATTTCTAAATTATTTTTCAAGGTTGAAGATGATTATCAATCTTATATTGATAGAGAAAAAGACATTCCCTATCGTTTTATTCGAAAGATCGATGAGGGAGGTCACACCAAGGACGTTCAAATTGATTTTAATCATATAAGTAATAAGGCAATAATTTTCAATAAAAAACATGACACCAAAGAGGAACTTTCCTTTCCAGAAGAGACTCAAGATATGGTTTCATCTTTTTATTATTTACGTAATCGTTTAGATACTGAGAACATCAAAGACGGAGAAACCATCGATATGGATATGATGTTTGACAAGGAAAATTATAAATTTAGGCTTAAATTTTTGGGTAGAGAAACCTTAAAAACTAAATTTGGCAAAGTTCCTTGTCTCATTTTTCGACCTTACGTGCAATCGGGAAGAGTGTTTAAAGAACGGGAAAGTTTAACCGTCTGGGTGACCGACGATAAGAATAAAATGCCAATCCTAATTAAGGCCGACTTAGCTGTAGGGTCATTAAAAGCAACATTAACCGAGTATAAAGGACTGCAACATTCGTTTAAAATTATTGCAGATTAGTTTATGAAAATAAAGCCCGAAACCAAAAAGCTTTTAGAACAACTAGAGAAAAAATATAGTGCCATAGATCAGGACCTAGAAACTCACCTTGAGGGTCTGCTCCATAGCGAACCAATTACATATTGGGATTATATTAAAACAGATGCGCTTCTAAATCTTCAGATTCAAAGAACCACACTTCCAGATGAGATGGTGTTTATTATGTACCATCAAATCAATGAACTGTTGTTTAAAATGATT
Source organism: uncultured Ulvibacter sp. (assembly GCA_913063405.1). Classification (GTDB taxonomy): domain Bacteria; phylum Bacteroidota; class Bacteroidia; order Flavobacteriales; family Flavobacteriaceae; genus Ulvibacter. Next base: position 84,711 of record CAJXZB010000010.1, on the reverse strand, counting down.
CTTTGGGAGATTCATCAAGTTGCTCACCAAGATGATATATCAGCTTCATTTTTTTCAGAAAAACTAATGCGTATTAGTAGATATTTTGATATGCTTACCTCGTCGTTTACTATTATGAAGGATGGCATGGCCGTTGAACAGTACATGAAATTTCGAACTACGTTGACGCCCGCCAGTGGTTTTCAGAGTGCACAATATCGAAAAATTGAGTTTGCTTCAACAGACCTCATCAACTTAATTGATGCTAGGTTTAGAGATAATATAGACAGGAATACCCCTTACGAACATGCATTAGAGCATCTCTATTGGCAAGCGGCCGGGAAAGATTATAAAACTGGAAAGAAATCTTATTTGTTGGAATCTTTTGAAGAACAGTATAAAAATGAATTTATAGCCTTCACTAAAGAGTATAATACTATAAATTTGTACGCAAAGTTTAGAGAGCTTCCTTCCGAAGTAAAAGAAGATCCTAAATTAAGGAGTGCGATGCGTCATTATGATTATACGGTGAATGTAACATGGGTAATGGCTCATTACCATACCGCAAATCACTATTTAAATATGGGAGATGAAACGGTTGAAGCGACAGGAGGGAGCGAATGGACCAAATACATGCATCCAAAATATCAGCGACGAATATTTTTTCCCGAGGTTTGGACAGAACAAGAATTAAAGGATTGGGGTAAGGACGTATAAGTACAAAAACGAGATTTGAAGTTGAAGAGATTAAGATATTTTATTCCCATTTTTATTTGTATTGTAGGGTGTACTCTTGAAACGAAAGATGATGAGACTGCAATACCAGTTATCATAGAACCTGATACTATTGAAGAATACGGCTATGTATTGAATGACTTCAATGTAGTAAGAGATACAATTCGGTCTGGAGACACTTTCGGAGCAATTCTGGACAACTACGGTGTGCCAAATCAGAAAATTCTTGAAGTTGCTAGTAAGTTTAGGGATAGTTTTGACGTCCGTAAAATTAGAGTTGGAAAACCATATGTTTTACTCAACTCTAAAGATTCCTTAAATGCTACGCAGGTTTTTATTTATGAAAAGAATAGAATAAACTATGCCGTCGTGGATCTTCGTGATACTATTAATTGTTATTCTAACAGTAAGCCCATTAGGTTTGAAGAAAAAGTGGCTTCTGGGGTGATTACAAGTTCTCTTTCTCAAACGATGGAAGAGCAGAATCTGAGTGCTAATATGACGGATCAATTGGCAAGTATCTATGCCTGGACGGTTAACTTTTTTCAACTTCAGCCTGGAGATCGTTTCAAGGTGGTTTATTCTGAAAGATTTATTAATGATACAATACCGGCTGGATTAGACAAAATTAAAGCTGCTTATTTTGAACATCGCGGAACACCTTTATATTCTTTCAACTATAAAATAGACACGATTAATTCATTTTCCGATTATTACGATGAAAATGCGGACAATCTACGACGGGCCTTTTTAAAGGCACCTGTAAAGTTTAGTAGGATATCGTCACGTTATAATTTAAGTCGAAGAATAAAGTATTACGGATATAAGCTTCGTCCGCATAAAGGAACGGATTTTGCAGCTCCAATTGGAACCCCTATTCTTGCAACTGCAGATGGTGTTATTTCTAAATCTGAACGACGAAGAGGTAACGGGAATTATGTGAAAATCAAGCATAATGGCACCTATGACACTCAATACCTACATATGAAAAAACGTAATGTACGCGTTGGAGAATACGTACAGCAAGGTGATGTGATTGGTTGGGTGGGTATGACGGGGAGCTCTGGTGGCCCTCATGTTTGTTACCGTTTTTGGAAGAATGGAAAGCAAGTAGATCCGTTTAAACAGGACTTACCTTTATCGAAACCGCTTCCTGGGCAATATCATTCAGATTATTTTGAACATATGGACTCGTTAAAAGAGAAATTGGACTGTATAACGTTCTAGTTAAGTCTTAAATCTTTGTTAATAAACATGTTACTAAGTTAAAGGAGGTCAGTTTGTTCAGTCTTTTTTTCTTGTTATTTTTAGTAAATGTACATTTGCAATTTTTTTTAAAACAAACACGCACAATTATGAAAAAACTATTACTATTAGTTCTATTACTAGGTAGTTTCGCTGCCTTTTCACAAGGAACAATTTCTGGTAAGGTAATGGACTCCGATTTAGGAGGACCTTTATCTGGAGCCAATGTCGTTGAAACTGGAAGTACCACAGGTGCTATTACTGATTTCGATGGAAATTTTAGTTTACAAGTAAATTCTAACTCTGGGACTGTTTCAGTTTCGTATTTAGGATATACAAATCAAGAAGTGTCTTACACATTAAGTGGTGCGACGGCTGATCTAGGTTCTATTTCTTTAGTGCCAGATGCTAATGCTCTTGATGAAGTTGTTATTATCGGTACAGGGGTAATTGACCTTGCCGGTGGTAGAAGAACTCCAGTTGCTGTTACTACTGTGATGGCAGAAGAGATTCAAAGAAAAGCTGCTGGTAATGTTGAAATTACTGAAGCTTTGAAGAATGCACCATCGACTCACATTTCTGGAGAGTCTGGTTTTGGGGATTCTCAATTTTTCTTAAGAGGTTTTGACCAAAGAAATATTGCAGTACTACTTAACGGACAACCTGTTAATGGCATGGAAGACGGTAGAATATACTGGTCTAACTGGGCTGGTATTGCGGATATCGCAAATGCCATTCAAGTACAAAGAGGTTTAGGAGCTTCTAAACTTGCAATTTCATCTGTTGGTGGAACAACAAATATTGTAATGAAAGCTGCAGATAAGAAAAAAGGTGGTTATGTGCGTTTCCTTGGAGGAAATGACAGCTACGCTAAAGGAACTATTGCTTATAACACTGGTGTTAATGAAAAAGGATGGGCGTTTTCTGCTTTGATTGATTATTGGCAAGCACATAGAAAATGGTCAAAAGGTACTTATGGACAAGGACAAAACTATTTCTTCTCTGTAGGATACAAGCCAAGTGACAAACATGCGTTTAACTTTTTAGTAACTGGTGCACCACAACTGCACGGTCAAAAATGGTCCCAATCAAGAGAACGTATTGCTGCGGATCCTAAGTTCAACCAACACTGGGGATATACAGAAGATGGTATCGAGTCTGAAAGACAAAATTACTATCACAAACCAGTTATGAACTTAAACTGGGATTTCGATATGAGTGATAACACTGAACTTTCTACTGTTGCATATGCATCTTGGGGACGTGGTGGAGGAACTGGACCAAGAGGTAATGGTAGAGTAAGAACTGAAGATCCTGATGGCGATGGCCCTCTAAGTGGTCAACTTGACTATCCGGGTATTGCTGCTAATAATGCATTAGTTGGTGTTGGTGGAGATTACGGAGCTGAAAACGGAGCTGGATATATTAGAAGATCATCTGTTAACAATCACCAATGGTACGGTCTTATTTCTAACTTAGGGCATGATTTTTCGGATAAATTCTCTGTAAATATTGGTGCTGATCTTCGTTTTTATACAGGAGACCACTTTAGACAAGTTACCGATTTTTACGGATTGACAGGTTGGTCTAATGACAGGCCAGATGGTGCGGTTGTAACAAATGCATATGACCCTACCCCTTGGGCGGCACTTTTTAGCTTCGCGGATGAAGGAGATAGAATTGACTACGATTATTCTGAAAACATAAACTATCAAGGTGTGTTTGGTCAAATGGAATATGCGACAGACAAATTTTCAGCGTTTGTTCAAGGTGCTTTTTCAAATCAATCGTACCAAAGAACTGGAAGATTTGAAGATGAAGGTTTAGGAGAGTCTGATAAGTTTAGCAAGACAGGATACAATGTGAAAGGAGGTCTTTCTTATACCATCCAGGAAATGCACAAGATATTTGTTAACGCTGGTATGTATTCAAGACAACCTTATTTAGATAATGCTTTTAAAGATATTAGAAGTTCTAATGATTTGGTTACAAACCCTGAGGTTGATAACCAAGAAATCAAGTCTGTTGAGGCTGGATATCACTTCAAAGCTAAAGACTTTAAAGCTCACTTTAACGCTTATGTAACAGATTGGAGTAATAGAACTCGTGTTGACACTGGGTTAATTGATCCAGATGGTTATGAAGATAGTGGTGATGAAATTATTACAAATGTGCTGCAGAGAGGAATTAGACAGTTCCATAGTGGTGCTGAGCTTGATATGAGCTATAGAGCTTGTGATTGGATTACTTTAAAGGCATATATGTCTGGAGGTAGTTGGGTGTTTAAAGACGAATCCAATATTTTCACCTATAACGACGATAACGGAGATCTTCTTTCTGAAGAAATAGGTGTTAACAGAGAAGGAGTGAAAGTTTCTGATGCACCTCAAATGTCAATGGGTATGGGGGTTGTTATAAACATTCTTAAGGGACTAAGTATTGATGGTAACATTAACTATACAGACCGTCACTATGAGTTTACAGACGAAACTACTACTGCTAATGGATATATGCCACAAAGATTACACCCATACTCTCTTACAGATGCGGGTATTTCTTATGATTTTAATCTAGGAAGTAACAAACTTGGATTTAGAGGAAATGTATTTAACGTTTTTGATGAGGTAAGAGAAAGAGGTACGGACCGCTTCGGTTACTTTACTACAAATGGAAGAACGTATAACGGATCTATTCGTTACTCATTCTAATATTTTAGTTAGATTATAAAAAAGGGTTGGCAATTTGCTAACCCTTTTTTATACAAGATTGTTTACCTTTGAAAAGGAACAATAACTATAAACAATGTACACAACCATTCAATTTTTACACTCCTATTGGGCTTATTTGGTATTGCTTATTGTAGTGCTTGCCACGCTTAATGCACTTCTTGGATTTTTCTCTAAAAAGGAATATGGCCCTAAGGATTTTAGGATTTCACTTTTCGCTTTAATTGTAACACACATTCAGCTGCTCATAGGGCTTGTTTTATACTTCGTTTCCCCATTTGGGATGCAATCTATTTCCAACAATGGTATGGGTACTGTAATGAAGGATTCCGCACTTCGATTAAATGCCGTTGAACACCCTACCGTAATGATTTTAATGGTGATTTTTATTACCATTGGGTATTCAAAGCATAAAAAGAAATTGGTTTCAACACCAAAGTTTAAAATGCTTGCTATCTTTTATACCATAGCATTGGTTCTTATGTTGAGTAGAATCCCTTGGAATCAATGGTTTTAAAAATTGACTTCGGAATAATAAAAAAGGCGTCTACTTTTAAGTAGACGCCTTTTTTATTAGATTCTAAATTAATACAATTATTCTGACGAGGCCTCCTTAATTAAATAAACAAATACCGGAAAGTGATCACTATAACCACCGGTAAAGGCTCCATTTCCGAAGCTTCTATATGGATAACCCTTGTATTGGCCTTTAGAATTAGTTAGATATGTCTTATTGTAAATTCCAGCCTGATAAAACCGATAGGACGAATAGTCTTTTTTCATTAATTCAGCAGAGACAATAGTTTGATCGAATAGGCTCCAGCCATCACGCCAAGCTAAAGTTCCAAGACCTTTTTTATACATTGACTCCATTGGATTGTATAGTTCTTTCAGTTTTAAATCTTCGCGATCAGTTTTAGTATCTAAAATCTCTTTTACACTAGGACTGGTGGGGTCATCATTTAAGTCTCCCATTGTAATAATCTTTGCATAAGGATCGTCACTAAATAATGAATCGATCAATCGTTTATTAAGTTTAGCGGCTTTAATACGTTTAGGACGACTTCTTGCTTCTCCGCCGCTTCGTGAAGGCCAGTGATTTACAATTAGGTGTATTTTCTCCCCATCTAACATGCCACTTACTAAAAGCTGATCCCTCGTATAAACGCGCTTGCTGACATCATTGTTATCGTATATTAATAGCTCATGGGCCTTATAATTGGTGGGTGTGAATAATTTTTTCTGATATAACAAAGCCACATCAATTCCACGTCTATCTGGAGAGTCAAACTGAATAATTCCATAGTCTTTTTTCAATAGGGGCTCTTGATTTACCAAATCCTCCAGTACCTTTCTGTTTTCTGTTTCACAAACACCAATAATCGCTGGAGAAGTACCAGTTACATCACTTCCAATTTCGGCGATTACTTTTGCCATGTTTTTTAGTTTGGCATTATAAATTCCTTCGGTCCAATGATCTTTTCCATCAGGTGTGCGATCATCGTCAAAAGTAATAGGATCATCTTCAAAATCGAAAAGGTTTTCAACATTGTAAAAAGCAATGGTATTTACTTTATACATTTTTGCTTCCTGGGGATAGATCAAAAATGGAGCGAGTGTAAAGAAGGAAATGAAGAAATAGATGAACCTCATAAAAATGGTGCCTCAATGAATTAAACAAGTAATGAAACTAATAAAAAAGGTTTCAGAATATCGAAAACAAGTCGTTTTATTACTTTATACTAGTCTTGATTCACGAATCAAGACTAGTACCCTAGTTCTTTAAATCATCATTTACTATAAATAGAAATTAATTCATTTTTAAAATGTAGCTTTGAATATCTTCATCAACCCCCTGAATTTTTAGTTCATCTTATGAATAAAATGCGATGGGTATTTATGCTTTCTTTAGCATTTAGGGGAGGCTTTTCACTTTTTGCTCAAGAAGCAATAGTAAAAGGAAGGGTGGTCGACACACATTCCAGTGAAGTAATATCGGAGGTAAATGTTGGTATTCAGGCCAGCGGCTTCAGCACGATTACAGATACGCAAGGATTATTCAATATTACTGGTGCAAATCTTCCTCAGGGAGAACAAGTATTGCTCGTCACAAAAGAAGGTTATAATTCGCAGCGCATTCGAGTAACTATTCAAAACGGAACGACTCTTAATCTAGATCCAATTTTATTGGAATGGGATTTAACTGTGGTTGAGGCACAAATAGGGATTATTAGCCTTTTAGATAATGAGCTCGATCGGGATGAGGGAACTTCCTTTAATGTGTCTGGATTACTGTCTGCCTCTAGGGATGTGTTTTTAAATGCAGCAGCTTTCGATTTTAGCGCTACTTTTTTTCGCCCCAGAGGATTTGACAACGCCAACGGTAAAGTGCTTATCAACGGAATAGAAATGAACAAACAATACAACGGTCGTCCGCAATGGGGAGATTGGGGTGGTTTAAATGATGTGCAGCGTAACCGTGAGTTTTCAATGGGATTGAAGGCCAATGATTATACATTTGGAGATGTTGCAGGAACTACGAATATAGTGATGCGTGCGTCTCAGTATAGAAAAGGAGGAAGACTCTCTTACGCTACTTCCAATAGAAGTTATCGTGGACGTTTGATGGGATCTTACAATAGTGGTTTTACAAAAGAGGGCTGGGCCTATTCGGTTTTATTATCGAGACGTTATGGACCTGAAGGATATCAGGAAGGAACTTTTTACGATGCCAATTCATTTTTCGGTTCCGTAGAGAAAAAGATAAACGATGCTCATAGCTTAAATCTTACGGCTTTTTATACGCCAAACCGAAGAGGACGTTCTACGGCAATTACTCAAGAAGTTAGAGACTTAAAAGGAATTACATACAATCCTAATTGGGGATATCAAGAAGATGAAAAACGAAGTAGCAGAACACGAGATATACAGGAACCAGTTGTACTGCTAAATCACTATTGGAATATTGGTGAAAGCACCACCTTAAATACCAATATCGGGTACCAGTTTGGTAAAATTGGAAAGACAAGATTAGACTATGGTGGTAATAGAAATCCTGCAGGGAATTATTATCAGAGATTGCCTAGTTACTTTCTAAGAGATGGGTATCCTACTTCATACGATTTTGAACTGGCGTATAAAGCCGAGCAAGAGTTTATTAATGATGGTCAGATAGATTGGAGTACATTATATGCAGCAAACGCTGCTAATGGAAATTCTACCTATTCAATACAAGAAGATAGAGTTAACGATATCCAACTTACGTTAAACACTATTTTAAACACACGTATTTCTGAAAATAGTATTGTAAACGGAAGCATTAGCTATAGAAGTTTAAAAAGTGAAAACTTTGCCGAACTAAAAGACTTATTAGGAGGTAATAGTTATCTTGATGTTGATCCTTTTGGAGATGGAGGACTAGAATCGAACAGTGATCTTCAAAACCCAAATAGAATTGTACAAGAAGGAGAGCGTTATAAATATAGTTATGACCTAGACGCGAGCGTGATTTCAGGATTTGCACAAACTCAGTTTAAGTACAATAAAGTTGACTTTTACTTAGGAGTTTCAGGATCACAAACGAATTACCAAAGAACAGGATTGTATCAAAATGGTTACTTCCCAGAAGCAAATCGTTCGCTTGGTTCGAGCGAGAAAGTTGATTTCACAAATTATGGAGTAAAAGGGGGAGCGACTTATAAGATCACAGGACGTCATTTAATTGATGTAAATGTGGGTTATTTTACCAAAGCTCCTAATATGCGAGCAACGTTTGCCAATGCGAGGCAGAACAATGATATCGTTGTGGGTCTATCTGATGAAAAAATACAATCGGCAGATATAAGTTATATTTTTAGAACGCCAATTGTGAAGGCTCGTCTTACTGGTTATTACGCAGGTTTTCAGGATCAAACAGATATTGGATTCTTCTTTACGCAAAACGCCTTAGGAAGTGAAGAAACAAGTGCCTTCGTTCAAGAAATTGTTACTGGAATCACCAAAAGGAATGTAGGTGCAGAGCTAGGAATTGAAGCTCAAGTTTTACCACCTTTCAAAGTTAAGGCGGCAGCTTCTTTTGGACAAAACCTTTATACAAACAATCCAAGTTTGTATTTGGCAGGAGATGATTTTGGTTCAGAAGGAAACGATATTTCTACACAAGGAGTTCGTGAAGTGGCTTTGGAGAACTATCACGTTTCAGGAGGTCCAGAAAGAGCATATCAGCTAGGGTTTGAATACCGTGACCCTAATTTCTGGTGGGTTGGAGTAACTACTAACTATTATTCAAACGCATATGTGGATGTTAGTAATTTAAGAAGAACTTCAGATTTTTACACAGATTTTGATGGCCAACCTTTTAATGATTATAACGAAGATATTGCAAGAGAACTATTACAACAAGAAAAATTTGATGATTACTTTTTGGTTAATGTAGTGGGGGGAAAATCTTGGAGGGTTAAAGATTATTATGTTGGGTTTTTTGCGACAATTAATAATGTATTAAATCAAGGTTTTAGAACTGGAGGGTTTGAAGATTCTCGAAGAGCAAGTTATAGACAACAAGTTGAGGAGCAAGATAGAGATACTCCTATTTTTGGGAATCGTTATTTCTTCGGAAATGGAACTACCTATTACGCAAATGTTTATGTTAGGTTTTAAAATAAAAAAACAAATTATACAATATGAAAACTACAAATTTTTATAAACTATTTGCACTATTGTTCGCAGCGATGGTTGTGGTTTCTTGTGTGCAAGATGATGAATATGAGACGCCAACATTGGTTATAACCTCTTTTGATGTGCCTCAAGGGCAATTACTTACGATGGGTGGTGTGCGTGCTGCAGTAGAAACTGCAATTACTACTATTGGAGATGATAATGCAATACATACCTTTCCAGCTGATGTTGACCAATATGTTGTTGGGTATGTTATTTCAAGCGATTTTGCAGGAAACTTCTTTGAAGAATTACTACTTCAGGATAAAGCGTCTAGTCCAACTACTGGAATAAAAGTGTTAATCGATGCAAATCCACTTTCGGCTACCTATAAGTTTGGAAGAAAAGTATTTGTAAAGGTTACTGGTTTGTCGGCAGGTTTTGATAGTGATGTATTGAGCATTGGTATCAAAGATGGAAGTAACCTAGAGCAATTGGCAGAATCTGATCAAAGAGATTTTTTGATTCGTGATGACGAGGTCGCTGAAATTGTTCCGTTGCCAGTTTCAATTTCTGACTTCTCAGATGTTTTAACAAACATATATGTGCGTTTAACAGATGTGCAATTCAATAGAAACGAAGTGCTTGGATCAAACCCAAAAACGTACGCTAACGAATCGTCAGATGAATTCGACGGTGAACGAATTTTAGAGAGCTGTGCAACCGGCTCAAGTACAATATTTAGTACAAGTACATTTGCAGATTTTAAAAGCTTGATACTGCCTGCTGGAAGAGGTACTATGGATGCAGTATTGACGAAAAACTTTTTTGGAGATGTTTTTAATATAGTTATTAATGATCCAACATCAATAAATTTTGATAATACAGATCGTTGTGATCCTGATGTATTGACTTGTACGACGTCAAGTGGAGGAGGAACTGAATTTTATCGTGAGAATTTTGAACAATTCAATGCGATTGAAGATTATGAGGCTATTGGTTGGACAAATGTAAATGTAAGTGGAGGTAGCGAAGTATGGGAAATTGGAGATTTTAGCGGGAATAATTATGTACAAGTATCTGGTTTTAGTAGTGGAGAGCCAGACATTGACACTTGGTTAGTAACACCTGGGATCAATATGGATAGCACCTCAGGTGAAGAGCTAAGCTTTCAAATACAGGCTGCTTTTGACAATGGAACTATTTTAAGCGCACTGGTGTCCTCTAATTTTACAGAAGATGTAACCACAGCAGATTGGCAATTATTGGATGTTACTGTGCCAGTTGGTCCGACAGATGGTTTCGGAGACTTCATCGATATTGGACCACTTAATATATCCTGTTTAGATGGTGTGATAAACATAGCATTCGTTTATGAAGGATCGGATCCAAGTGCAACGACAAGATATCACGTAGATAATATTGTTGTTACTGGAAACTAACCTTTCCATTAAATATAAAAAAGTTTCCTAATTTAGGGAGTCTTTTTTATTTAAATGAATCAGTCTTTCGGATGTACTGAGAAAACAGCGTATACTGGAAAATGATCGCTTATCCCACCAATATATTTTCTTCCTATAAAGGTTCTAAAGGGGTTTCCTTTATTTCGCCCTTTAAATTCGGTGAGTGATTTGGCATTAAATATCTTCGCTTCTTTAAATCTGAAGTTATTTCCATGCTGTTGTAAAAAATTATTGGAAATAATAATTTGATCAAATAAATTCCAACTACCTCGGTAGCTAGAACTTCCAGAATATTTGGTATGTAGTAGCTCCATCGGGTTGTAAAGGTCAAAACCTACTAATTTTCTAATGCTTTCACTCCGCGGATCATCATTAAAGTCTCCCATTAATACTATTTTGGCTTCAGGGTCTTCCTTGGTAATCCCTGCAATTACTTCTTTATTTTGTTTCGCCGCCGCAACACGCTTATAGGATGTCTCTTCGGCACCAGAACGGCGAGAAGGCCAATGATTCACTAAAATATGCACCTGTTCATTGTCTAAAACACCTTTGACGTGTAGAATATCTCTTGTGAAGTCTCTTTCCCCAAATTCGTTTTGTAAATGAACCGTGACGGCCTTTTTTTCCATAACTTTAAAATATTCTTTACGATAGATCAATGCAGTATCTATTCCTCTCTCATCTGGTGATTCAAAATGAACAAAATCATATTCTTTGTCTTTTAAAAATTTTGATTCCACCAATTTTCGAAGAACAAAAGCATTTTCGATCTCAGCAACTCCTATTATAACAGGCGGATGATGGATATCATGATATCCAATTTGCTGGATTACATGACCTAAATTTCTAATTTTTTTCTTAAAACGTTTTTGGTTCCATCTTCGATCGGAATTTTCGGTAAAGTCATCATCCATCTTGTTTGGATCGTTCTTGATATCAAACAGGTTTTCGAGATTGTAGAAAGCTAGCGTGTATTGATTTATACTTTTTTCTGAAGCGTCTTTAGTCATTGTTAAGTTTATGAGATACGATATTAATTTCTAACTTAAATAGAAATTAGTTTCACTAATTTACAAAAAACCCTTGCAATGCGTTTTGTACCTTTGTAGAATAACTTAATATATGCTGGAAGAATCAAACATTGCGTACGAAAAAACAATTCTAATTGGGGTCATTACGCAACAACAAGGAGGTGAAAAATCGAAGGAATATTTGGATGAGTTAGAGTTTTTGGCTTATACCGCTGGAGCGGAAGTGTTGAAGAGGTTTGTTCAGAAAATGGACGTTCCAAATCCAAAGACATTTATTGGTACAGGCAAAATGGAAGAGGTTCATCAGTACGTGGAAGCGAACGAAATAGATGTGGTAATTTTTGATGATGAGCTTTCCCCTGGACAGCAAAAAAACATTCAAAAAATCTTGGATTGTAAGATATTGGATCGCACCAATTTAATACTCGATATTTTTGCGCAAAGGGCTCAAACCTCGAACGCACGAACGCAAGTTGAATTAGCTCAGTATCAGTATTTATTACCGCGTCTTTCGGGAATGTGGACGCATTTAGAGCGACAACGTGGAGGTATTGGAATGCGTGGACCTGGGGAGACCGAAATTGAAACGGATCGACGTATTGTAAGAGATCGAATTTCCCTGTTAAAGAAAAAACTGATCAAGATTGACAGGCAGATGGAGGTGCAACGCGGAAATCGTGGAGCATTAGTTAGAGTTGCACTGGTTGGTTATACAAATGTTGGGAAATCAACTTTAATGACCTCCATAAGTAAGAGTGAGGTTTTTGCGGAGAATAAGCTCTTTGCTACGCTCGATACTACTGTACGAAAGGTCGTTATAGGGAATTTACCCTTTTTACTAACCGATACTGTAGGTTTTATTCGGAAACTACCTACCCAGTTGGTAGAATCATTTAAAGGGACGTTAGATGAAGTTAGAGAGGCCGATTTACTTCTCCATATAGTAGATATTTCTCACGAATCGTTTGAAGATCATATCGCGTCCGTAAGTAAGATTTTAGATGAAATTGGCGGTGCAGACAAACCAACGTTGATGGTTTTTAATAAAATAGATCAATATATACCTGAAACTATTGATGAGGACGATTTGGTAACTGAAAGAACCGAGGTTCATTATACCTTAGAAGACTGGAAGAATACTTGGATGGGGAGAACAAGTGGTGATGCCGTGTTTATTTCTGCTTTGAAAAAAGAAAATTTCGAGGAGTTTAGAAAGGTCGTCTACGATAAAGTAAAAAGCATACACGCCTCGCGGTTTCCGTATAACAACTTCTTATATACCGAGTATACGGAAGAATCCAAATAAAAAAAGCCGTTTTCATACCAGTATGAAAACGGCTTAATAAGTTGTTGAAGTAATTATTAGAATGTTGCGTTAACTCCAATACCAAATGCTTCTCTAACTTGAAAACCATTACGGTTTGCGTTGTCATCATAGATCGTTTGAAATACGAAGTTTGCAGAAATGTATTTGTTAATTGACATAACTAAGTTCATTGTGTAATCAAGATCTACATTTTGTGGATCTTCAAGGTAGTTAGAATATAAAGCTAAAATATTCTCCATTGAAATATTCTTCATTACATCTAATTTGTAATATCCTCTTAAAGCTGCACCTACTTCGAAACGTGTTGAAGCATTAGCATCAACGCCAAAATAACCACCGGCCTGGTTAAAGGCATCGATTACCCCCTGATTGTTCCCAACCTCGGTATACTCACTATGAACTACAATTAGTTTTGCAGCTGCTGGGGAGATATTTACATTAAGGTTGTCGGATTTTTTCCAAAGCAATCCTGGCCCTCCTTGAAAATACGCTGGAGAGAAGAAATGAGTTCCGCCATCAGCACCTCTATCCATTTGTGTCTTAGCATTTAGATAAGCGGAATAGAACCAATATTCCCCCCAAGCTTTTTTACCAGCAAGAGAATTCAATTCAATTCTATCGTTTGATTTAGTGAAGCTATCATCTCCATAATTCTTGTTTACGCCGTAATCTGCAATCAACTTATTGTCCCAGATTACATCGCCTTTTAACAAGTTCATGTCATAATTTATAAGAAGATTGGCAGAAAGATTACCAATACCTCCACCGGTCCACTCTTCATTAAAAGCAGATTGATTAAAAGTAAGAGCTGCATTTCCTCCTCTAGTCCACCCTTCTTTTGGAGTTTCCGCTTCCTCGGCGTCCTGAGCGAAAAATACTGTCGGGGCGATAAAAAGAGCCATAAGTAGTAAAAGTTTTTTCATGTCTTTGTTTGTTAAAATTTTTTACAAAAATAAATTTTCTTTTTACTTAGTAGGTGTTTACTAAATTATAAATAAAGAGGTTTCGATAAACAGGCCTGTATATTCGATTAAATACTTATTTTTTTTTAAAAAGAGGAACGGAAGAACAGGCTTCTCCGTACATTATACTCTTTGCAATGGGCTGTAGGCGCTGTGATAGGAGTACAAATGCATTTTGTGGAATGGGTTTATGCGCACATCCTTTTATAATGACAGGTTTGTCTTTGTAATCATCAAGATTTAGTTTCTCAATTATTTCAGAAAAAAGAATACTCTCAAGCATTTCCAGTGACCCCACGGTATTCCTTTTTGAATAAGGAGTGAGTTCTAGGGAGATCAACATATATGCCCAACCAGGAACTATTGCACCCGTAGTACAAATAAGCGCAACATAGCAATCGCGGTATTGACTCCAGTTGTGCTGTTTTACTTGTTCTCTAAAGTCCTTTTCGTGAAGAACAATACCCTCAAATAACCATTGAGATATATCAATAGAGACCCGTTCACCCGCTGGGTAAACGTCTTCCAGATCTATAGTGGCAAGTTTGCTATTGGCGACACGATTTATTATTGGACCTTCCATTTGGGAGATGGTTGTTTACAATTAATTCTATTTTAGAGCATGCCAAGTTCCAATTTTGCTTCTTCACTCATTAGATCTTGATTCCAAGGTGGATCAAATGTGATTTCGACTTCAGCATCGTTCACAGATTTAATGGACTTCACCTTGTCTTCAACTTCTACGGGTAAAGTTTCTGCCACTGGGCAATTGGGGGTTGTTAAAGTCATTAAGATTTTAACATCGTAATCTTCATTCACAAATACATCGTAAATAAGACCTAGTTCATATATATCAACGGGAATTTCCGGATCATAAATCGTCTTCAAGACTTTTACGATCGTTTCTCCTAGTTCTGTTGTGTCTATTTCTGTTGTCATTTTTTAATTCTTTAGCTGGGCTTGATACGCCATAGCATATAATTTGAGTTGTTTAATCATTGATACCAGTCCATTGGCCCGAGTTGGGGACAAATGTTCTTTGAGGCCTATCTCATCAATAAAATTGGTGTTAGCAACGAGAATATCTTCTGGTTTCTGATTTGAAAAAACACGTATCAAAATGGCAATAATTCCCTTTGTAATAATCGCATCACTGTCTGCCGTAAATACAACTTGATTACCCTTAAGTTCGGCATTTAGCCAAACTTTGGATTGACATCCTTTAATGAGTCGATCTTCTGTTTTTAAACTTTCATCAATAATAGGTAACGATTTTCCTAAGTCAATCATATACTCATATCGCTGCATCCAGTCGTCGAACATAGAAAATTCATCAATTAGATCTTCTTGTATTGCTTCAATTTTCATCTTTGTTTATTCTGCCGTTGTTTTTTTCGCGGTTAGCAAAATGCTACGATCTGTTTTCGAATATAAGGTTAGCACTTTGTCTTTTACCACAAATGATCCTGTATTCTTTAGTGCACCTAATAGGGCTCTTTCAGATTTCATTATAGGCTCGTCGCAATATTTTTCGGATACTGCAATATCTCCAAAACCTAGAGCAAAGGCATCCAAGGTATAGTTTCCGAAGTAAGAATTACAACCCGTATCTCCTTTAACCGATTTATCCAAAGCTGTAAAACTAATCGACATTGAACTACCTTTAACAGCTGTTTTTCCGACTTTCATAACCGAATATTCTCCTGTAAGTTGGACAGTTTCGGCGACTTCAATTACTTTTTTAGTTTCATCACAACTGCTAAAAATCAATGTAAATACTGCAATGCTGAGAGCGTAGAATGTTTTCATATGTTTAGGTTTTAAGTGAGCATCATTTGTGCTTTTTTTACAGCACTTACTAAAGCATCAATTTCTTCTTTTGTGTTATAAAATGCAAACGAGGCACGTACTGTTCCTGGAATTTTATAAAAAGCCATAATGGGTTGAGTACAATGATGTCCAGTTCGTACTGCTATACCTAACTTATCAACGATAGTGCCAATATCATAAGGATGTATTCCGTCAATATTAAAAGAAACCACTGAAGTCTTGTCAGGGCCAGTGCCATAAATTGTCAAATCATCTATTTTAAGCAATTCATTTGTGGCATAAGATAGCAACGCCATTTCATATTTCTCAATTTCCGCAAAGCCAATGTTGTTAAGATAGTCAATTGCGCTTCCAAATGCAATACCTCCAGAAATGTTGGGAGTTCCTGCCTCAAATTTATGGGGAAGGTCGGCATAGGTGGTTTTTTTGAAGGTTACTTCCTTAATCATTTCACCTCCCCCTTGATAGGGAGGAAGTATATTTCCCCATTTTTCATTCATATATAGCATACCAACTCCCGTAGGGCCGCACATTTTGTGAGCAGAAGTCACATAAAAGTCGACATTCAATTTTTGTAAATCGGGCTTGATGTGTGAACAAGATTGAGCTCCATCAATTAAGACCGCCGCTCCTTTATCTTGAGCTTTTTTAATAATTTCTGAAATAGGATTGATCGTTCCCAAGGCATTCGAAACATGATTCACAAAAACTAGTTTCGTTTTTTCTGAAAGTATAGCCTCATATTCTGAAAGAACTAAAACACCTTCTTGATTCATTGGAATTACCTTTAAGATAGCTCCTGTTCGTTCACATAGCATTTGCCAAGGAACAATATTCGAATGATGCTCCATCGCCGAAACTAATATCTCATCACCTTTCAGAAGAATTTCAGAAAAACCGTTGGCTACTAGATTAATCCCGTGTGTTGTACCCGAGGTAAAAATAACCTCATGTGAATTTTTTATATTGAAATGTTTCTGAATTTTTTTTCGCGCAATTTCATAGGCATCGGTCGCCTCTTGAGAAAGTGTATGCACTCCACGATGAATATTGGCATTGTAGTTACTATAGTAATCTACAATACAATCTATAACCAATTGAGGCTTTTGTGAAGTTGCAGCATTGTCTAGATATATCAACGGATACCCGTTCACTTTTCTCTTAAGAATTGGGAAGTCTTCCCTTATTTTTTCTACTGAATACATAGTGTTTTGAATGGTCTACAAAGTTAGTGTATTTTCCAGTTAGAGACTAGTGTTATTAGTGTCTTGGTTCTTAAAAAAACCTAAAAGTTATTTCATTTAGTCAAACCAATAGTTCGTCGAACGGGAAACTAGGTTGATCTATTCACTCTATTAATTTTTTATTCGGTACGCTAAGTTTGTGTTCTTACATACTCCCCTTTCTGGCGAAAACCGAAAAGCCAATAATAAATAGAGTAGGTAAATTAATAATTAGAAATTATGAAAATAATAAAACACACGTGTAAAGTTATGCTTTATTGTTTTTTTTTGACCGGCGCACAAGTTTTTCGCAAGGATTCTGTGAGAATTTTAACAGCTATTCCAATACTACGCTAGCAGGTACTCCTTGCGATGCCGTATGTTACCCAAATTTACTAAACAATTGGGGCGGTTTAAATATTGATGGCATTAAATATACAGATATCGGAAGTCAAGGTGGACTAGGGGATTATTTTTTGTATCTGGATGATGGACCTTGTAGTTCTGGTGGAACTTATAGCTATAATAATACTGATTTTAATGGTAATTGGATAGATATCGTACCACAGGATGGAGGCTGTTTTTGCTTCGATCTAAAATCTTTCTTTATTCAAACAGGTACTGTAACAGGATTCAATAGTTTGCGTATTTATGATGGCCCAGATGTATGTAGCTCTACCGTATTTGCTACTTTTGTTCTTTCTGCTCCTATTGATGTTTCAAGAGGGTGGGTGAGAATTTGTACTCGAGTTGCGCTAGCAGAAAGTACAGGTGATTTACCCAGCAATAGTGATGGACAGAGGGTTGTTAATACAGGGGTTCCTGCAGATTGGGATACCTTAATAACTGGAGTAAGGTCAGTATCATTTGCAGTTGATGTTGCAGGTGGCGATGAGAGATGGGGGATAGACAATATTTGTATCAGTGAAAAATGTGACCCAAATGTTGGTGACGATGATGACCCTCCTACAGAAGAGGGCTCTTACTGCTGTGAAGGCAATAATCTAGTCGACAACGGAAACTTTGAATTTGGCGATGCGGGATTTTTAAGTGCTTATTCCAATTCAACAGCAACCTATCCAGGGGTAGTATGGCGTTGTATCAAGTGCGGCTGCCTTTGGTGCAACCATTACAGATCATTCGTATTGTGAGGATTCTAGTTTATATTCTTCCAATGATATGTTTATGGAGGTAAATGGAAAAACACAACAAAGTGGTAGTAGTATAATTTGGGAGCAGACAATTACAGGTTTGGAAAAGGGTGAAGAATATAAGTTTTGTGCCAACTTTAGAGATATGGAGCATATGTACGTTTAATATTTTCCCTAACATAACCGTTAGTGCAGGTACTTTTAGCACCTCACAAGTTATTGATACAGATGATAGTGATCCCTGTGATTGGCAGCGAATTGAAATTTGTTTTACACCTAATCAATCCATAATCAACCTATAAATAGAACTGGATGAAACAGGAAACGGTGATGGTAATGATTTAGAAATAGATGATATAGCACTTCAACAGAAGCTAGGTCCAAATTACTTTATTACGGTGCAACATCAAGGAAATAATAACGATATTACAGGATCATTGAATACAATTTCCAATGGAGATGACGTATTATTAAATGAAGAGTGTGAATCTAATGATCGTGATGATTATTACTGGTTTGTATATGAACCATTTAATCCAACAGCGCCATTGTTTAGTGGAATTAAACCTGGAACATTCGGTTGGAGTTCAAACATAAGTTGGTCTGGTCCTGGTGTAAATGGTCCTTGGGGACTTAGAACTAACTTTCCAGATTATCCATTTGCTAGCAATAAGTTTTATGTAATAGGAATTTATATTCCATCTTGTTGTGAAAGCTGTTATACGGAAAGTTTTGAATATCAAATTACCTATAATAATGGTTTTGCTCCAACTAGTGATTCAGACTTCTCAGATGAAATGAAGGAAGATATAAAGAGAAGAGTTGTAAGGTCAGGAGGAGCTGCATTGGGTACTGATGAAGTGATGAACGATGAGCGTTTCTCTCTCTATCCAAATCCAGCTCAAAATAGTTTTAATATTTCATTGTTAGATGATATTATTAAACGTGTTGAGGTTATTTCAATTTTTGGTCTAGTAGTTTATTCTGCAAATTTGAATCAAACTAAATCTGAATAGGTTGTTGACATTTCTTCAATTAGTTCGGGGATGTACTTTGTAAAAGTAGTTGGCGAAAATCAAAAGCGATATACCGCCCCAAATTGATTAAAGAATAATACTTTCTTGGAGAAAATTAAGAGCCTTTCAGGATTTAATTCTGAAAGGCTTTTTATACGTCAAAGCCTAAGCTAACACCAATTTTATTAGCAATTAACTTATTAATTCGCACTTTTAATTCTGGAATTTTTACACTCTCTAAAACAGTATTTGCAAAAGCATACATTAGTAAAGCACGAGCTTCTTTTTTTGCAATTCCTCGAGAACGAAGATAAAATAAGGCGTCTTCATCAAATTGACCAATGGTACAACCATGAGAGCATTTTACGTCATCTGCAAAAATCTCAAGCTGAGGTTTTGCATTTATGGTAGCCTTATCTTCTATAAGTATGTTATTGTTTTTCTGAAATGCATTGGTTTTTTGGGCCTCTTTTTCAACGACAATCTTACCATTAAAGACACCAGTGGAAGAATCATCAAAAATACCTTTATAATCTTGGTGGCTTTCGCAGTTGGACTCGATATGGTGTACCAATGTATTGTGATCCACATGCTGCTTATCTTCCAATATGGTAATTCCTTTTAATGTGGAATCACAATGCTTACCATTTTGATAGAAATTAAGGTTGTTACGTGTTAGATTTCCGCCAAACGAAAAGGTATGTACATTACAATTGCTCTCGCGTTCTTGCGAAACATAAGTATTGTCTATCAATGAGGCAGAAGGGCCATCATTTTGAACCTTGTAATAATCTACAAAGGCCCGTTTCTCAGCGAATATTTCCGTTACCGAATTGGTAAGCACTGCATTTTCTGAAAGACTTTGATGTCTTTCAATGATTTGAACATGTGAGTTTTCCCCAACTACAATTAAGTTACGAGGTTGCAGTAAGACCGCCGCTTCATTGCCAGTAGAAAAATTTATGATTTCAATAGGCTTTTCCACTTCTTTATGCTTCGGGATATGAATGTAAGCACCCTCTTTAGCGAAAGCCGTATTAAGTGATGTCAGACTATCTTCTTTAGCTATCTTATTAAAATAAGCCTCAATTACTGGTTTATATTTGCTCTTATTTAATGCTGAAGACATTAAGCAAACATCCAGTTTGTTATGGGTAGTTTCGGAAAGAAATGAGCTATAAACACCATCAATAAAAACAATCTTGTAAGTGTCAATATCGTGTAAAAAATATTTTTTCACCTCTTTGAACTCAACTGCATGATCCTGCTTCGGAAAAATACTATAGTCTGTTTTCAGAAGAGAATTCAACGAAGTGTACTTCCAAGCTTCCTCTTTTTTTGTGGGGAAACCCTTGTCTTCAAATGTTTTTATCGCTTTGTGTCTTAAATCATGAAGCGGAGAATCTGCTTCAAGATGGTCTTCAAAAGCGATGTAAGAGGAAAGTAATTTATCTTTTAAACTCATTTTTTAGGTATTGTAAAGGAAAACGTTTGGTTTTAGTAACCTTATACAAGTTCCTCTTTAATCCAGTCGTATCCTTTTTCTTCTAGCTCATAGGCTAATTCTTTGGTGCCAGATTTAACGATTTTTCCGTCCATAAGCACGTGTACAAAATCTGGAACTATATAATCTAACAAGCGCTGGTAATGAGTAATCAAAATAACTGCATTGTCATTACTTTTCAATTTATTAACACCATTTGCCACAATTTTAAGCGCGTCTATGTCTAATCCCGAATCTGTTTCATCTAAGATCGCGAGTCTTGGCTCTAACATAGCCATTTGAAAAATTTCATTTCTCTTTTTCTCTCCACCTGAAAAGCCCTCATTTAAGGAACGAGAAAGAAACTTACGGTCAATCTCTAATAAGTCAGCTTTTTCTTTGATTAACTTAAGCATTTCGGCAGCAGGCATATCATCCTGTCCCTTGGCTTTTCGATTTTCGTTAATAGCCGTCTTAATAAAATTGGTTACACTTACTCCAGGAATCTCAACAGGATATTGGAAAGAAAGAAAAACCCCTTTATGGGCTCTCTCCTCGGGATCCATTTCTGAAATGTCTTCCCCTTCAAAACTCAATGCGCCTCGTGTAATCTCAAACTCTTCTTTCCCAGAAATTACAGATGCTAGGGTGCTTTTACCAGATCCGTTTGGCCCCATAATAGCGTGTACTTCTCCAGCATTAACGTTTAGATTGATACCTTTTAAAATATCTTTATCTTCGACACTAGCATGTAAATTTTTAATTTGTAACATGTTATGATTTGTTTTCTTCAATTTTAATATCTGCTTCTGAAGGTGTATTGCTCACGTTTACTATCTCGGTAATGGTAATGATCTCATCCCAACCTTCAGCTCCTTCTGGTTTTTTAGTGATGTTTCCTTTAACAATTACCGGAACCATGTCGAACTCATCTTTTTTAATAGATTTTACCTGATCTGCAAGCTGGTGCATTGTTTCATCAATGGTGACTCCATAAATAAAGTTATCACCTTTTAATACGGCTGCATCTGCTAAGTAAAGAAATTCACCTTTAAACATTTGAACATTTACAGCAGCTTCGGCAACATTGTTTTCGGTTTCAGACTTCTTGTCTTCTGCATTTTTACAAGAAACGATTGCAATGGCAATTACTAATAGCAAAAAGATTTTTTTCATAGTTGACAATAGTTTTATTTATAATTTTTAAACGTTATTAAAATAATGAGGGTTTTAACCAACCGATCCTTCAAGACTTATTTCTAAAAGCTTTTGAGCTTCCACAGCAAATTCCATAGGTAATTTATTCAGTACTTCTTTGCTAAAACCATTTACAATTAATGCGATCGCCTTTTCTGTATTTATACCGCGCTGATTGCAATAAAATATCTGATCCTCTCCAATTTTACTCGTAGTAGCTTCGTGCTCAATTTGTGCTGTCTTGTTCTTTGCTTCAATATAAGGGAAAGTATGTGCGCCACAATTATTTCCCATTAGCAATGAATCGCATTGTGAAAAGTTACGCGCGTTATCCGCATTGGGGCTTATTTTTACTAGCCCGCGATAGCTGTTTTGGGACTGTCCTGCCGAAACCCCCTTGGAAATAATAGTACTTCTTGTATTCTTGCCAAGATGAATCATTTTAGTACCGGTATCGGCTTGTTGAAAGTTGTTAGTTACCGCGATGGAATAAAACTCACCAATGGAATTATCCCCTTTTAAAATACAACTAGGATATTTCCAGGTTACTGCACTTCCAGTTTCAACTTGTGTCCAAGAAATTTTAGCATTTTTTTCGCAGATTCCTCTCTTGGTTACAAAGTTAAAAACTCCACCCTTACCATCTTTTCCACCAGGATACCAGTTTTGCACTGTGGAGTATTTTATTTCGGCATTGTCTAATGCAATTAATTCAACGACTGCAGCGTGCAATTGATTTTCATCTCTACTTGGTGCCGTACATCCTTCAAGGTAACTCACATAACTTCCTTCATCAGCAATAACTAGCGTACGCTCAAATTGACCTGTTCCAGCTTGATTGATACGGAAATACGTAGAAAGCTCCATAGGGCAACGAACACCTTTTGGAATATAACAGAAGGAACCATCACTAAAAACAGCGCTATTAAGGGCTGCATAGAAATTATCTCTTTGTGGTACCACAGATCCTATATATTTCTTTACAAGTTCTGGGTGCTCTTTAATTGCTTCCGAAATGGGGCAAAAAATAATTCCTTTTTCACCCAATGTCTTTTTGAATGTAGTCGCTACTGAAACGGAGTCCATGACGATATCTACTGCAACTCCGGCAAGCTTCTTTTGTTCGTCAAGAGAAATACCAAGTCTTTTGAAGGTGTCTAGAAGTTCTGGATCTACTTCATCAAGGCTGTCATATTTTGGCTTAGTGGAAGGTGCAGAGTAATAAGAAATGGCTTGAAAATCTGGTTTTTCATAATGAACGTTCGCCCATTCTGGTTCCACCATTTCTTTCCAATGCTTAAAGGCTTCGAGCCTCCATTCTGTCATCCATTCTGGCTCCTCTTTCTTCTTAGAGATGGCCCTAACAACACCTTCATTTAAGCCAATGGGAAAGGTCTCGGATTCGATATCGGTATAAAAACCATATTCGTATTCCTTTGTTTCAAGCTCTTTCTTTAAATCATCTTCTGTAAATTTTCCCATCTTCTTTTTCATCAAATTTTAAAGCGAAAAACTCTCGCCACAGCCACACGTTCTATTCGCGTTAGGATTATTAAAAACAAATCCTTTTCCGTTGAGACCGCCACTGTATTCTAAAGTGGTCCCGACTAGGTATAAAAAGCTCTTTTTGTCAATAGCGATCTTTACTTCTTGGTCTTCAAACAGTTTGTCATCTTCTCCCATCTCATTATCAAACTTAAGCTCATACGATAATCCGGAACATCCACCACTCTTCACACCAACGCGTACAAAATCCTTCGCAACACTAAAACCTTCATCGGTCATGAGCTGCGTAATCCTCGATTTGGCCGTATCACTTACTTTTATCATTTAATATAGATTAATTCTAAATTAGGGTGCAAATATAGTGTAAATACTGTTTTAAACCATAGTTGTAAAAGAAATTAAACTGATACATCGATAGGTTTAATTGATGAAAACCCTATGTAATATTAGTAGTCGTTTAAACTGCAGAAGCCTAACATGGATTCGTTAATTTGGGTCTTGAAAATCTGGGTTATTAATAAATTCGGGGTCGGATAAAGTGAGTAAAAAGGCCTTTAAGTCGGCTTTATCTTCTTCCGATAGATTTACACCCCCTTGGGCAATTGTTTTCATGAGGGGATCAATAGTTTCTGAATACATCAACCCTTCGCTATAATGGTTAATAACTTCATCTAAGGTGGCGAAACGACCATCATGCATATATGGTGCCGTATAGGCTAAGTTTCGAAGAGATGGGGACTTAAATAGCCCAAAATCTCTGGGATCTCCTGTAAAATCTCCTAATCCTAGATCTGTGATAACCTCATCCAAACCATTGTTGTGAAAAACGTTGTCTGTCCATAGTGGGCTGTTTGGGTTTCCATGACAATGGAAACAATCACCTTTTGTTTCATCAAGAAAAATGGCAAGTCCATTTGTTTCAGAAGGAGTTAAAGAAGCTTGATTTGCAAGATGTTTGTCAAATTTAGAATTTCCAGAAATTAAAGTCCTTAGGAATTGTGCAATTGCCTTACTGACTAGAGTTTTGTCAATTGTTGTTGTTCCGAAGGCTTTAGAAAATAAATCGGGATAATCGTTTCTTGCCTGAAGGCTCGCTGTTGCATTCTCCCAAGTATTATGCATTTCTATTGGGTTGATAACCGGTTCTAGAATTTGAGCCTCTAGATTTGGAGCTCTTCCATCCCAAAAGAACTTTTCTGTAAAATTCCACGCAATGTTAAATAAGGGCATTGAATTACGATCTCCAGAAATCCCATCAATACCAATACTAAATTGCCTTTCATCAGTGAACGCATTTTGTGGACTATGACAGTCGGCACAAGCCTGTGTATTATCAGCAGAGAGTATAGGATCGAAAAAGAGCTTTCTTCCTAAAGCTACCCCTTCCACTGTTTGTGGATTGTCAGTTGGGATTAGAGGATCTATAAGTTTTTCCTCAAATAAAGGAGGGATATTTAAAGACATTGGCGTGGGGACATATCCATTTCCAGGATCCACCACGCCATCATCTTTTTTATTACAAGAAATAACAAACAACGAACATAATAGGTATAAAGATATATAGCGATTCATTTGTTTCTTATTAATTTAAAATACTATTGAGTTACTGTACCTAGTCTGAATACATCTAGCCCATTTTGGGACATGCTAACTTGTGCATCAAAATTCGGCATAAGCATTGCGTGTAAGGCTGGTAAATCCCAAGGGTTAAACCATTCAGCGACATTCATTTTTATTTCAACATTGGTATTGCTTCCAACTGTTACTTGTCCAAGATTTACAACAAAAGATGTATCTTGAAGCAATAGCGGAGTCATAGTCATATCATTCGCTCTTACAGTATGATAAGCATATCCAACTTCAGTTGATGTGTCGTCAAGATACTTACCTTCCAAGCGCATGTAATGATATCCTCCTCCTAATGGCATAGGAACTCCCCAAGGACCTTCAGAAGTAGCATTAAGATCATTATAAGCACCATCAATATTATCTTCATCATCAAATCCAAAGGTGAAGGACACGTTATACACTCCTGGTGGAATCTGAATATTTGGAGTAAATGTTAAACCAGTTTCCTGTCTAGCATTTACTAGGTTGTAATCTCCCGCATCATACACAGTACCATCCGCTGCTGTGAATGTGATGTCTGAGATTAGGTAAACTATTTTTGAAATAGTTTGAACAGTACTGGCAGTGTTTGTATATTGTGTTGTTTCGAAATCGGCGTTAGCTATGGCAGTACCATCCCAATTATGAGTAAAGTTGAAATCAACATTTACGGGTGTTATTGTAACGGTGTCATCATCATTATTACAACTAATTAGGACTATAGCCATAACGGTCAAAAGGGCAATTTTTTTCATTTTAATAGTAATTTAA
Organism: uncultured Ulvibacter sp.; assembly: GCA_913063405.1. GTDB lineage: Bacteria > Bacteroidota > Bacteroidia > Flavobacteriales > Flavobacteriaceae > Ulvibacter. Next base: position 58,802 of record CAJXZB010000010.1, on the reverse strand, counting down.
AGAGTTTTAGTAGAATTATTTAATTTTTATTATTACAAGATCTTTAATACCTCGGTTAGAAGGGATATCAAAATTGTTGCTTTCAGTATTACCTACAACAATAATTTTATTGTCGTTTGTTTGAATGGCATCATAACCAAAATCAAGTTCGCTACCACCAATAGTGGTTTCAAAAGTTAGCACTCCATTTTCATCAATGATAAAGACCCATATTTCGTTTTGACCATTGTTGTTGGCAACGTCACCATCGTTACTTCTAGTAAATCCAGAAATTAAATAACCGCCATTAGTCATTGGCTTGATACCTCTACCAGAATCAAAGGCCGAACCTCCATAGGTTTTTTCCCAAATTTTGTTACCATTGTCATCAAATTTAATTACCCAGGCATCTCCACCTCCATTGACTGAAGAGACATCTTGATCGTCACTTCTAGTGTCACCGGTCATGATATAATTTCCATCTGGTGTTTTGGCCAGTGCATAGCCTTGATCAATTTCTGCGCCACCAAAAGATTTTGTCCAGAGCATAGTACCACTAGCGTCCAAACGCACCAACCAAAAGTCGTAAGACCCTCTGTCGTCGGTGATGTCAAAATCATCACTTTCCGATTGTCCAGCGAGTAAGAAGCCTCCATCGTCGGTTTGTAAGGCGTCATAGCATCGATCATTTAAAGAACCTCCGAAATATTTTCGCCAGATTTTTTCTCCATTAGAATCCATAAGGATACCCCAAAACTCACCTACACCATGTCTCGTGTTTCTTGTGTCGTCATTAGTTTGAAGATCGTCTCCAGGACATAAAACGGGCATCCCATCTTCTTCGCATGCACCAACATCAAAGAATCCTGCTGCAAAGTAGTTTCCTTCCTTGGTTTCAAATACTTTAAATGCTTGGTCACTTCCTGGAAAGCCGTAGCTTTTTTCCCATTGGATGTCTCCCACGCTATTGACCTTTACAATCCAAAAATCGTGAAATCCAGCATTTTCGCTAATGTCTCCATCCGAACTTCTACTATACCCACTAATTATAAAGCCTCCATCGCTGGTTTTGGCTAGGTTAGTAGCAGTATCAGATTCACTTCCACCAAGGGTTTTACTCCAAAGTTTTTCTCCGTCGGAATCTAACTTTAAAAGCCAGTAATCTCTTCCTAGATCTGGTCTGCCCGCGAGGTCACCATCAGTACTATTTGTGGTACCTAGAATAACATAGTTTCCATCATTGGATTGTACAACAGCAACAGCACCGTCTTCACCACTACCCCCGTAGGTTTTGATATAATCAATTTCGCCGAGGAATGACGTAGGAATGACGGTTTCCGGTTCACTATCATCATCGTTTCCGCAGGAGAATAGAATTACTACGGAGACGATAGATAATAAAATCAATTTAATTTTTTCTTTCTTCATCAATAGCATAGGTTAAGATTAATTTACAATCAATCTCTTGGTAGTAACGTCATTGATTTCTACTAAGTACATTCCTGAATTTAAACTTGAGATATCAAGGTTTTCAGAAAGGCTTTCAGAAAAATCATAACTAACTACTCGCTGTCCTAAAACGTTGTATATAGCAACTTTGTTAATAGGATTAGCAGTAGATTTAATTGTTATATTATTATTAGAAGGGTTTGGGTAGATTGAAAAAGATACATTTTCATTTTCAGTAATACCTAAAGCAGATTCTGTAACTAAAAAGAAACCACGGTCGATATCACTAATTACAATGTTTCCACTTGCAAAAAATGGGTATACATTCCAAGCTCCATCAAATTGAGCACTGTTGCTATTTGGGAAGGTATCGAAAAATCCAATTTCGCTCATATTTCCATTAGCAATATCGCTAACGTCAAGAACTCTTATGCCCGCCCGATAATTCGCAAAATAATATTTATCACCTACAACATAACCATTATGGTCAATTGCAGATGTTGTACCGCTATAATCGAAATGATGCTGAGGGTTATCTAAATCATTAAGATCGAAAACAATTGTTCGAGTGTCTATTCCGAGGTTCTGTTCATCCGCTTCATCACCAACAATAAAATAACGTGAATCTTCTGTGAACCAACCTTGATGCGTATACCCAACATTTGAATAACTAATGCTTGAAATACTCACTGGATTTGATTTATCTGTGATATCGACAATAACCACTTCATTTTCGTTACTACCAATTAGTATTTCTTTTCCAGTATAGTCCGTGTCAGGACCATTGTATGTGATGACTTGTGCGTCGTGGCTATAGGCGTCCATAGCATACCCTCCAGCAGCAACGGGATTTAAGGGGTCTTGAATGTTTATAAAATGAGGGCCACCATTAAAAGTTGAAGTTCCTACGGCATAAGCGTAACCTGTGTCTTCATTAATAAAAATATTATGACAACTTCCAAAACCATTGTAATGCGCATCATTTGTAAAGGTCTGAGGAGGACTTGCAACACTTCTCAACCTTGTAAGATCAAAAACTTGCATCCCATGATTTCCATTTAGATCACTTACTACAAAAGCATAATCATTATATACTTTTACATCTCTCCACGAGCTGCTTCCAGTTTGGGTTGGTAATTTGCCAAGATATACAGGGTTGATAGGGTCTGAAATGTTAATAAAGGCAGTACCATTATCTAAACCGACTAGCGCATATTCATCACCGTTATCAGGATCTGTCCATCCCCAAGAGTCGTTTCCAGATCCTGCATTTAAATCGTTCAATGTAAAACTCGATTGAAGGTCGTAACCATCGCAGGCATAAGCTCCAGCAACACCGCCTATACAGGGTGTTTGCGCAACTGCAGCAATAGTTGCAAATGTCATCAAAAGGGGTAATAATTTTTTCATGATTTTTTTATTTAAGGTTTAAAAATAAAGATTATACAATATTATGAATAACGTTAAAGGTTAAAAAATAGTGTGTTTTTAGAGTTGTCTATTCGCAATTGGGCAAATTACAAAAGGATGCTACTTTTTTATTATTTTTTTAGTTATTTGTTTGTTAATTATTAGGTAATATACTCCTTCTGAAAAGCCTGAAATATCAATATGCTTTTCCAACGAATTGATGTTTTCTTCAGAAAAAAGGACTTTTCCTAAAACATCTACTATGTGAATGCCAGATATAGTCTGGTTTTCAGAGTGAATAAAAACAGTATTTGAAGCCGGATTTGGTGAAATAGAAATACCAGAGATATCAATATCGTCAACACCTAATACTACCGAGGCTTTAACTAATAAAAACCCAGCTGTTCTATCACTTATGACTATGTTTCCACTGTCGAAATAGGGGTATACACTCCAAGCACCAATATAACCAGAATCGTTATCTGGGGGATAGGAATCAAAAGAGCCTTCTTCGGTTAGAGTTCCATTGGCAATATCAGACAGATCAATTACACGGAGTCCTGCGGCATTATTGGATAAATAGAACTTATCTCCTTTTATAAATCCATTATGATCAGTAGCTCCCGTAGGGCCAGAATATTCAAACGACAATTGAGGATTGTCAAGGTCTTCAAAATCGAAAATAACAGTTCTCGAATTTAGCCCTAAGTTTATTTCATCCTGTTCATCGCCTAATAAAAAGTAGCGTTGATCTTCGGTCAACCAACCTTGGTGGGTATATTCTAGATTTCCATAATCGATTGTTGATAGTATTGAAGGATTCGCTTTATCGGTGACATCAATAATAACTACTTCTACTGCATTGCTTCCAAAGAGTATTTCACGACCTGTGTAGTCGGTATCTGGACCATTATAAATTACAACTTGAGCGTCGTGACAATAACCAGCACCAGAAAAACCGCCTTCATTTACTGGGTTTAAAGGGTCTTGAATATTTACGAAATGAGGACCACCGCCATTGGCGCTAGTTCCTACTCCATATGCATATCCGGTTTCCTGATTTATCACAATATTGTGAGCACTACCAAAACCACTATAGTGAGCATCTTCAGTAAAAATCACTGGTGGATCTGTGACATTTCTTAATCTGGTTAGGTCAAAAATCTGCATTCCATGCCCAGAATCTTCACTAACAATAAAAGCAAAGTTGTTATATGTTTTGGCATCTCTCCAGGTACTACTATTGTTCTCTGTTAGAATTTTTCCTAAGTACACTGGATTATTTGGATCAGAAATATCTATAAATGCAGTCGCTTCATTTAAACACATAATAGCGTATTCTTTACCGTCCATTGGATCGGTCCAACCCCAAGAATCATTGGCTCTGGTAGATCCCATTGTTGACAATGGAATTTGAGCCTGTAAATCATAGCCATCACAGGGAAAATCTCCAGCCATTCCTCCAGTACAGGGCGTCTGGGCTACAGCTGTCAAGCCAAGTAAAAAGGCAAAAAATGGTAAGATTTTCTTCATAATCTTTGAGATTTAAATGAACTGGACTTTTTTAATAAATCACAAATGTTAGCCCATTTACTAACATTTGTGATTGTATTCTTTCAAAGGGTATTATTGTTACTCTTTGATAATTTTCTTAGTTGTATTATTATTTATTTTCAGAAAATACATTCCTTTAGAATATCCAGATATATCAATAACGACTTGTTCAGAATTAATATTAGAACCTGAGAAAAGGCTTTTTCCTAAAATATCATAGATAACAACAGAGTTAACCATTTGATTCTTTGAAACCACATGAATCAAGTTTGACGTTGGATTTGGATAAATATTAAAATCAACATTTAATTCGTTTTCGTCAAATCCAAGAGTTTCATCTACTGTAAGCACAAAAGTACAGGTGCCAACATTACCTGAGGGGTCTGTTGACTCGAATGAAATTGTATGAGTCCCATCAGTTAGTTGCGTTCCAGCAACAGGGTCTTGAGAAATACTGATTGGACTCAAGCAGTTATCGGTTCCAGTAGCCTCGTTTAAGGCAACATAATCTGGTAGCGTAAAATAAGTTTCACCCGAGTCTGGCGCAACTGTGATATCTGTTGGACAATCAATTTCAGGAGCCATATCATCTACAATAGTGATAACGGCATTACAAGTATCGGTATTTCCAGATGGATCCGTAATGGTTAAAATAACAGGGTTTGTTCCTATATCTGAACAACTAAAAGTATTCGTGTCCAAAGTAGCAGTAAAGGAGCCGCTATCATCACTAGAGCCACCGTCCACATCGTTTGGATCAATAGTAACTTCACCGTTGGCTCCAAGCGAAGCAGTAATATCTTGGCAGACAGCTATTGGGTCTGTAGTGTCTGGAGTCGAGGATTTAACCAAAAAGAATCCACGATCTATATCACTAATAACAATATTTCCACTTGCAAAAAATGGGTATACATTCCAAGCTCCATCAAATTGAGCACTGTTGCTATTTGGGAACGTATCGAAATATCCTATTTCACTCATGTTTCCATTTGCTATATCACTAACGTCAAGAACTCTTATGCCCGCCCGATAATTCGCAAAATAATATTTATCACCTACAATATAACCATTATGGTCAATTGCAGATGTTGTACCGCTATAATCGAAATGATGTTGAGGGTTATCTAAATCATTAAGATCGAAAACAATTGTTCGAGTGTCGAAACCAAAATTTAACTCATCCGTTTCATCACCAACAATAAAATAACGTGAATCTTCTGTGAACCAACCTTGATGCGTATACCCAACATTTGTATAACTAATGCTTGAAATACTCACTGGATTTGATTTATCTGTGATATCAACAATAACAAGTTCGTTTTCGTTACTCCCGAAAAGAACTTCCTTCCCAGTATAATCCGTGTCAGGACCATTGTAAGTAATTACTTGAGCGTCATGACTATAGTTATCCATAGCATATCCTCCAGCGGCAACAGGATTTGTTGGATTTTGAATGTTTACAAAGTGAGGACCTCCGTTAAAAGAGCTAGTTCCAACACCGTATGCAAAACCAGAATCTTCGTTAATTACAATATTGTGTGCGCTTCCAAACCCGTTATAGTGTGCATCTTCGGTAAAGGTTGCTGGGGGACTTGCAACACTTCTCAATCTCGTAAGGTCAAAAACCTGCATTCCGTGTCCACCAGCTTCACTTACAACAAATGCATGATCGTTGTAAACTTTAATATCTCTCCAAGAGCTATTTCCACTATGTGTAGGCAATTTACCAAGATAAACAGGGTTAATTGGGTCTGTTATGTTTATAAAAGCTGTTCCATTGTTTAAACCAACAAGTGCATATTCATCGCCATTGTTCGGATCTGTCCAACCCCAAGAGTCATTACCAGACCCTGCATTTAAATCGTTCAATGTAAAACTCGATTGAAGGTCGTAACCATCGCAGGCATAAGCTCCAGCAACACCGCCTATACAGGGTGTTTGCGCAACACTGATTGTGCTAATAAAACAAATAAGTATTGAGAATATTTTTTTCATAACATTTTTTAAGGTTAATTAAGGGTAATTTGATTATTGCTTGATTATTTTTTTAGTTACACTATTATTTATAGTTATAAAATAGATTCCTGCGGAATACCTTGATAGATCTAGGGTCATGTTTTCAGAATTTATTTCTGTTTCAGAATAAAGTATTTTACCGCTAATATCTACAATCGTAAGGTTGTTTATTTCTGAATTTTTTAAATTGAGGGTAACTTTTTCTGAAGTAGGGTTAGGGTAAATAGAGACATTATTAAAATCAAAATCTTCCGCACCTAGACTACTTGCCCTAATCAAATAGAAACCTGGCACGTAATTAGGGTCGCTATAGGTCAAGCTGGTAATCATAATGTTACCGCTATCAAAATATGGATACACATTCCAGGCTCCATCATAACCGGCACCATTATTAGGAGTATATATATCAAAATAACCTGTTTCAGTCATATTTCCGTTACCGATATCCGAAATGTCCATTACACGTATTCCTGCCTTGTAATTTGCCAAATAATATTCGTCCCCTTTTACATAACCGTTATGATCTGTTGCTGAAGTAGGACCTTCGTATTCGAATGACAACTGAGGATTGTCTAAGTCTAGCATGTCAAAAACTAACATTCTAGTGTTAAAACCAAAGTTTATTTCGTCAATTTCATCACCAACTATAAAATAGCGATGATCGTCAGTAAACCACCCCTGATGGGCATAAGCATCGTTTGAATATCCTATTGTTGCAATGTCTAAAGGATTGGATTTATCTGTCACGTCTACTATAGCGATTTCATTAACTCCTCCCTGTTCTCCATTGCTACCCATAAAAATCTCACGCCCAGTATAGTCAGCATCTGGGCCATTGTAAGTTACCACTTGTCCATCATGACTATAATCATCCATAGCATATCCACCCGCAGCCACAGGATTTAATGGATCTTGAATATTTATGAAATGAGGTCCTCCATTAAAGGTGCTTGTGCCTACCCCATAAGCGTAGCCTGTTTCTTCATTAACAACAAGATTATGAGCACCTCCAAAGCCGTTATAATGAGCATCTTCGGTGAATGTCTCGGGAGGACTTGCTACCGATCTTAGCCTTGTAAGGTCAAAAACTTGCATTCCATGTCCACTTGCCTCACTTACTACAAATGCATAATTGTTATAAACTTTTACATCCCTCCATAAGCTTGGATCTGTATGAGTAGGGAGTTTTCCTAGATATATTGGATTTACTGGATCAGAAATATCTAAAAATGCAACACCATTATCTAAGCCTACAAGGGCATACTCAGTTCCATCGTCTGGATCTGTCCAGCCCCAAGAATCATTAGAGTTTGTCGCTCCAAAATCGGTACAAGGAATAAAAGTTAATAAGTCGTAACCATTACAAGGATATGAGCCTGCCATCCCACCAACACACGGTTGGGCAATTGTTAAGGAAAAAGTAAAAAGTAAAACTGGAAGTAAAATGTTTTTCATGAGGTGGTCTATTTAGTTATTCGGTTTAGTTATTCGGTGTTTCGCAAGTACAACTTGCATGTAATATATAACAGCTATGATCAAAAAAACCCTAATTAAATGTGAAAGTATTTCTGAATGCAATTACCCTATAAAAATTATAGCCTTTGCAACAAATTTCTAATTTTGGCATGTTTTTATTAAAAAACGCTGAAAAGTTACTCAAAAATAAGAAATAATTAAGAAAGAAACAATTTCATATTCTTTAATTAAGAGGTGATTTCATCATTGTTTGAAGTGCTTTGGTTATAGTAGTAGTTATAGGTTCCTTCAGTTGATCCAATTGACAAAAAAGAAGCTCAATATTAGAAACCGCTATTGTGCTTTCACAATAAATAATCCTGATTCTGTATCACTTACAATAATATTTCCACTGCTAAAATAAGGATAAACACTCCAAGCACCGTTGAAACCCGGCTCATTGTCAGCAGGATGTACATCAAAATAGCCAGATTCTAACATTGTGGAATTTGCAATTTCGGTTATATTCATAACCCTAAGTCCTGCAGAATAACTAGAAAGGTAGTAACGATCCCCAAGCACATACCCATTGTGGTCTATAGATGGGTTTGTTCCTGTATAATCGAAATGATGTTGAGGATTGTTAAGATCGGTTAAATCTAATATTATCGTTTTAGTGTTAAACCCAAAACTTAACTCATCTGTCTCATCTCCAATAATTAAATATTGGTGATTTTCGGTTAACCAAGCTTGATGTGTATAATCGACATCCGAATAAGAAATAGAAGAAATGCTAACGGGATTGCTTTTATCTGTCACATCTATAATGTCAACCGAATTTTCATTACTTCCTATATAAATTTCTTTCCCTACATAGTTGGTATCTGGCCCATTGTAGATAACCACCTGAGCGTCGTGACTATAACCAGCCCCAGCATAACCCCCTGCAGCTACAGGATTGGCTGGATTTTGAAGGTCAATAAAATGAGGTCCACCACCAAAAGTATTTGTTCCTACGGCGTATGCAAAACCCGATTCTTCATTAATCACAATATTATGCGCACTGCGAAACTCGGTATACGTGTTGTCTGCATCAAGTAATTCGGGAGCTACAGTTACATCTCGTAATCTCGTTAAGTCAAAAACTTGCATTCCATGCCCGTCAGCTTCGCTTACAATATAGGCATGATCATTATAAACTTTAATATCTCTCCAGATACTACTCCCACCTGCTCCGCCTCTAACTTTGGCTATCCAAATTGGCTCGGAAGGGTTTGAAATATTGATAAAGGCTGTTCCGCTGTCTAGACCATAGATAGCATATTCAATTCCAGATACGGGATCTGTCCAACCCCAGCAATCGTTTCCTGCGCTGGCTTGAAAAGACCCTGTGCTCAACCAACCTATAAGATCATATCCATTACAAGGATAGGGTCCAGCAAATTGCCCATTACATTCTACGGGGTAAACAAGTGGGTCTTGGGGGTCTGGATCATTTGGATCTGGATCATTTGGATCTGGATCATTTGGATCTGGATCATTTGGATCAGGCTCTTCGGTGATAACAACTGTTTCTGAAAAATCAGGTGTTTTAGAACACGAAATTGAGAAACTATATAAAGCCAATGGCACTAAGAGGATTAGAATTCTTTTCATAACAAAATCTTTAAAAGAAAAGTTTTTTCTGAAAGGTATGAATTTTTTGAACAACCTTGCTTCTATGCTATGATGAATATTGTCTAGCTAAAAATATAATGAAGAAGGTGCTTTTTATTGTTTTTTAACAATAACCCCCCCCCCCCGATTCATAATCGCTAATGATGATGTTTCCACTATCAAAATAGGGGTAAACACTCCAGGCACCGGTAAAAACAGTGCTATTATCTTCTGGATGAACATCGAAAAATCCAATTTCGGTCATATCACTACCCGCAATGTTAGCTATATCGAATATTCTAAGGCCAGCGGTATGACTTGCAAGATAGTAAGTGTCGTCTTTTACATATCCATTATGGTCTATGGAGGAGCTAATGGCCGAATAATAAAAATAGTGCTGTGGGTTATCCAAATCTGTGAAATCTAGTATAATAGTTCTTGTGTTTATTCCAAAATCCAATTCATCAGTTTCATCTCCAACAATAAAAAAGCGATGATTTTCTGTGATCCAACCTTGATGTGTAAAAGAAATATCTGAGTATGAAATGGAAGAAACCGAAATGGGATTATTTTTATCTGTAACATCAACGATTTCAACACTACCACCATTACTTCCTATATAAAGTTCGTGACCCACATAGTCCAAATCAGGTCCGTTATATGTTATAACCTGGGCATCGTGACTATAGCCAACATCTGCAAATCCGCCAACACCGACTGGATTTACAGGATTTTGCAAGTCAATAAAATGAGCGCCACCACCATAGGTGTTTGTACCAACAGCATAGGCAAAACCTGAATATTCATTGATCACAATATTATGTGCAGTAGAAAACCCATCGTAGGTTGCATTAGCTTCAAAGAAAAATGGCATATTCGCGGTGTCAATATCTCTAAGTTCTGTTAAATCGAAAACCTGCATTCCATGACCAGTAGCTTCACTTACTACATAGGCAAAGTTGTTATATACTTTTATATCGCGCCATAAACTTGCGCCTCCACTTCCTCCAATAAGTTTTGCCGCGTAAATAGGCTCTGATGGATTCGAAATATCAATAAACGCAGTGCCATCATCAAGACCATAAATTCCGTATTCCTTTCCATTAGATGGATCTGTCCATCCCCAACAATCATTACCTCGAGAAGTGCCAAACGTAGCTGTTGGTAACCAACCCATAAGATCATATCCACTGCAGGGATAGGACCCTGCAATTTGTCCAGCACATTCTACAGGGTAAACCACTGGGTCTTGAGGGTCTGGATCATTAGGGTCTGGATCATTTGGATCACTGGGGTCTGGATCATTGGGATCTGGTTCGTTTGGTTCTTCGGTGATAACTACCATTTCAGAAAAATCTGGAGTTGGAGAACACGAAAAGGAAATACAGTATAAAGTCAAAGAAAGGAGAAGGATCAGTATTCTTTTCATAACAAGTAATTTTGGTTAGCTTTTTTTTTCTAAAAGACAATAATTTTTTGGATACCAAGTTGATTCTATAGTTCAATCGAATGTTATACTTTTGTACCCAAACATTATTTTCAGATAAAAAATGCTTGAAAACAAGGATACTTCAAAAACAGATATTTCTCAGTTGGGAGAATTTGGGCTAATTGAACATTTAACAAAAGACTTTAAGGTTGAACAAAAAACTACCGTTAAAGGAATTGGAGATGATGCTGCGGTAATTGAATCTCATGGTCAACTGGTCGTTACAACAGATTTATTGGTTGAAGGAGTTCACTTTGACTTAAGCTATATGCCATTAAAACATTTAGGGTATAAGGCAGTTATGGTAAATCTTTCTGATGTATATGCGATGAACGCGACGCCGAGTCAAATTACGGTCTCCATTGCTGTGTCAAATAGGTTTCCCGTTGAGGCACTAGAGGAATTGTATGCTGGAATTAAAACAGCGTCCAATATTTATGGTGTTGATGTTGTAGGTGGAGATACTTCGTCTTCAACTTCTGGGTTATTAATAAGTATTACGGCTATTGGACAAGCTAAAAAAGACGATCTTACATATCGAGATGGTGCAAAGGAAAATGACTTACTGGTAGTCACGGGAGATTTGGGGGCTGCGTATTTAGGCTTGCAAATTTTAGAGCGCGAAAAACAAGTATTTAAGGTAAATCCTAAATCTCAGCCGGATTTAGACCCTTATACCTATTTAATAGAGCGTCAATTGAAACCAGAGGCTAGAAAAGACATTGTGAAACTGCTTTCTGATCTTGAGGTAAAGCCAACTTCAATGATTGATATTAGCGATGGACTCTCTTCAGAAATAATACATATTTGTAATAATTCTAAGGTAGGTTGTAATCTTTACGAAGAGAAAATCCCTTTGGATCCACAAGTCATTTCCACCTGTGAGGAGTTTAACATGGACAGCACTACAATTGCATTAAGTGGGGGAGAGGATTATGAATTGCTATTTACAGTAAGAACCGAAGATTTTCCTAAAATTAAAGCCAACCCCCATTTAACGGTTATTGGTCACATGACTCATGAAAAAGAAGGGGTTCATTTAATAACCCGTGCAAATACAAAAATTCCCTTGGTGGCTAGAGGTTGGAATGCTTTGGAAAATGAATAATTAGGAAGCTTGGGTACTACGTTCCTGCAAAAGCCTTTCAAATAACATATTGTTTTCTTGCCAATATGAGTTCAGCCTAACTATTTGACCATATCCATCTGTGGTAAACTTTTGCCGACAATTTGTGCATTTGTATTTTTTAATAAGCAGATTGCTTTTTTTAATGGAGGTCAGTTTATGACCCTTAATTTTACAGACGATTATTTTCATATTACTTGAGCTGAGGTTCTATTAGATCTTTTCTGAAAAAAAGAGGAAACAATTGTGTTCACTTTTTTTGTTTTTGAATGTAAGTATTTCCAAATGACCATTTAGGTCATCCGTGACTTCCCTGCCGCAATTTGTGCATTTATATTCGTTGATGTGGTTCGTAACTTTACGAGTAATAATGTAGTCCTGTCCAAACGCGGTACATACTATACCAGAAATGGAAACCGATTGCCTTGGGGATTGCGTTTTCATGGTTGTAGGTTTTTACTTGGGATAAGTATATAAAAAAACAATAGAATATTCGATTAAGCGCGCATTTCTAGCGATTAAACGCAAATTTTAACAATTTCATCAAATTTTTCAACAAGGCTCATGTGACCTCCAGATACTGTTCTCAATTCTGTGTTCGTTTGTAAAGCCAATGATTTTGAAACTTCATAAGAAATTAGAGGATCGTTTATTGCACAAATCATTAGTTTCTCTTTACTGAATTTTTTTAACACGAAATTCCTGTCTTTACGATTTTTCATTCCTCTAATGGCGGCGTTAATACCTTCTATTGGAAGCGTATTCGCTTCTTTTTTCATTTTTTGAATCTCTAAATCATATTGATATTGCGTAGATTTAACAAACAAATTACTAATGGCCATACTAATAAAGGCCTTTGGGTTTCGAGCAATTACTTTTAGAGCGCGATCTCGGTTATGTCTTCGTTCTTCGGAATCTTTAGCAGGTGTAGAGTTTAGTAAAACTAACTTGTCAATTTTATGATTATACAATTCAACGAAAGCTAAAGCTACATATCCTCCCATAGAGTACCCAATAATGGATACCGAATTTATTTCATGCTTTTCTAAAATAGACTGAAGCACTTCAGCCATTAATTCCATAGAATGAGTTTCACTAAGACAACCACTTTTTCCATGCCCAGGAAGATCAATAACTAAAATAGTTTTACTCTTCGCAATTTTAGGAATAAATTCTTCCCACATAGTTGAGCTTGCCAAGAATCCGTGTAGCAAAACGATTGTGGGACCTTGCCCCTCTAGTTTATAATATATCTCTGTATGGTTATAGTTAAGGATCATTTCTCTATATTCGACAGGCAAATATCTAGTAATGAACAATAGCAAACAAACCTTTATAACCGCTTTCGCTTTATTCTCACTTTTTTTTGGAGCGGGAAACCTAATTCTACCTCCTTATTTAGGGTATAACGCCGGAGAGGATTGGATTTGGGTGATATTGGGATTTGCTGTTTCAGCAGTAGTAATTCCTATTTTAGCAATTTATGGACACGCTCGTCTTCAAGGAACGATGCTCGACTTTGCAAGTAAGGTGTCACCTGGTTTTGCTTTAATATTTTCTATCCTTGTCTATATTATTTCTATTTCGCTGCCTTCCCCTAGAACTGCTTCGGTGGCTTATGAGATGGTTGTGCAGCCTTATTTTGACATATCATCGCTTTGGCTGAGTCTTATTTATTTTGCATTTGTTCTATTGTTTGTTCTAAATCGGTCTAAAATTCTCAATTTTATAGGTCGTTTCCTTACACCACTTATAATTATTATCCTCCTTTGTATAATAGGAATTGGTGTGTTTTCAGATGTGGAGCCAATGCGAGCTTCTATTTTTGACAATTCATTTACTGAAGGAATCCTTGAAGGCTACCAAACATTTGATGCTATTGGTGGAGTTGTTGTTGGTGGAGTCCTTGTTATTTCTCTGACCCTGCAAGGCAACTATAATTATGATGAAAAGAGGTCAATTATTGCGAAAGCTGGACTTATAGCAGGATTAGGGCTCCTATTAATATATGGAGGCCTTATTGCTCTTGGTGCAGTAAACAGCGGGACACTTGTTGTTGAAAACCGCACTCAGTTACTTACGTTGCTAAGCACCGAAACCTTGGGCGAAATAGGCAACGCATTCCTAGGTGTGCTTGTAGCCTTGGCATGTTTCACCACTGCCGTTGGTATTGTAACAGGAACCGCAGATTTCGTAAAAGGTTTGGTTGGAAATTCTGAAAAAGCATATAAGATTATGGCCGTTGCTGGCTGTGCTATTGGAGTGGTTGTTGGCCAGTTTGATGTGCACTATATTATCAATGTAGCCGTTCCTGCATTAATGTTTATCTATCCTATCACTATTGTGTTAATTTTTCTCAATACCCTTCCAAAGAAGTATTCGTCGAAATTAGTTTTTAGGGCGGTTACCATTGTAACAATATTATTTAGTATCCCGGATTTTTTACCGTTTATTGCTTCGGAAGAATTAATAACACCTATTAAAGAGCTAGTTCCTTTTTCAAAATATAGTTTGGGTTGGGTATTACCTGCTTCTTTAGTTATGATCCTTGTTAATGTTTTTCAAAGTATTTCGACAAAGGCCATATCTAATTAGCATTTGAATGGCAATACAAGATATTTCTTCATACACATATAAGGAAAGCTTTTCGCTGGAAATAGTTAATTTTGACAAGGCTTGTGTAATTAATAAACCTAAACAAATAGAAACCTATAACATCTTCTGGATTCAGGAGGGAAAGGGTGTTTATAATATCGATTTTAAGGGCTTTAGTTTCAATGGAAGTGTCTTATTTTTTTTGTCTCCAGGCCAGGTTTTCTCTGTTACTTCGGAAAAAATAAAAAGAGCGTATAAGCTATCCTTTACACGAGATTTTTACTGTATTCAAACTCATGATAAGGAGGTGTCGTGCAACGGTATTCTCTTCAATAATGTTTATGAAACCCCTTTTGTAGAACCATGTGAAGAGGATAGTAAAAAACTTGATTTTATTTTGGAAGGCCTAAAGGAGGAATTTGAAAACTCAAAGACTGCCCAGCATGATATGTTACAGACGTATCTTAAACAATTTATTGTCTATTCTGTTCGTGTACAACATGATCATTACTCTTTAAAAGATTCAAAAGAAACTAAGCTTTTCAAAGATTTTAGTTTGTTGCTAGAACAAAACTTTAGAACCATTCATTCCGTAACAGATTACGCAACCCGCTTAGGAGTGTCCCCAAAATCCTTAACCAAGCATTTTCAAAAGTTAGGGGCCAAAACTCCAAGTGATTTTATTAAGCATAGAATTATCCTTGAAGCCAAGCGTCAACTCATTTATACAGATTATTCAGTGAAACATATTGCCTATGATTTGGGTTTTAATGATGCTGCTTATTTTACAAGGTTCTTCAAAAAACTAGTCGAAAAATCTCCTCTCCAGTTTAAAAAAGACCACTAAAGACAATAAGTCCAAACCTTAGGAACTTTTGTCCATTTTTACAACCTCTTTTGGATCGCATCTTTGCATTGTACAAAACAATAGTGATATGAAAACAATAGAAAATAAGCAATGCCCAAACTGTTGGGGATATCAAGAATACAATACTATAATGCAAGGTGCGCAATCTTGCGGAAATCAAAAACTTTAAAAAATTATACAATGGAAAACGAAATAGAAAATAACTTAAAACATATTCATCAATTATTAGCTAAAGGGCAGTTTGTTGAGGCCATGGAAATTTATTTACACGATGATGTAGAATTACAAGAGGCAAATGACAAGGCTAAAAAAGGAAAGCAATTCAATGTTGATTTTGAACAGAATTTCATTGACAATGATCTGGCCGAATTTATAAGATATGATGTAAAAGATGTTGCGGTCCAGGGGAATAATTCATTTTATACCGCAGAAATGGAGCTAAAATTGACTGATGGAAGTACAATGCTTTCTGAACAGGCTGTGGCCACCCAATGGAAGGATGGAAAAATTTACCGAGAACGATATTATCATGCGTAATAATTCAATATAATATAAGTTAAACAAGTAATATGACAACAATGAAAAATTTAGTGGCAGGATTATTTTTAATAGTAGTTTCTTTTTCAGTATCTGCTCAAGACAAGGTGTCTAACAAGGCGATTAAAACTGTTTCGTTAGAACAGACAAATGGAGAATTCACGCAGAAAGCAATTACACTTTCAGAGGGAACTTATGTTTTCGAAATTGCAAACAGTGGAGTAGATCACGAAGTTGGATTTGTGTTAGCCCCAAAAGGAAAAACAGATGCAGCAAACCATATTAAAGACGCGTATGTTACCAAAACTGTGGCTACAAACACAAAGCAGATTTCAAATGAGGTTACATTGACCAAGGGTGAATATGTATATTTCTGCCCTATGAATCCAACTCCTCAATATCATCTAATTGTAGAATAGATTGAGATATTTTAATAACAAAAAAAGGCTTCTTTTTGTGAAGCCTTTTTTTGTTATAATGCCGATTTTTTTTAGAACGAATTACTTAAAAAGTGAGTTGTAGTATGCTGAAATTTTAAGTAAATCTTTCTCTTTTGTTAATTTGAGTTTCGTAGCCTTAATATAGTCTTTCATTTCACTTTTTTTCTCCGAATAGGTTATGAAGATGTTTTTCTTCTTCGAAATTTCTTTGATTGAAGAGTTAATTTTAAAATAATATACATCCTTTAATCTCCTAAAACGATTTGGTGTTCCCGTAACGAAACTATTAGAGGCTCTCTCTTCTCTTTCAAATATTATTCTTTCTCTTTTTAGAAGGCTGCATTTTTCTGAGTCATTTTTAGAGACGATCACAAAAAATTATACATCGGTATTAAACTCATAAGCTCGATACGTTATTTTGCCTAACATTATATAGAAAGATTTAGGTTTTTTCTTCAAGAAATAATAATCTAAGCCATCATTTAGTAATGATACTTCCATATCGTCGGTATACGCATTGTATCTTGCCAGCGCAGTTTCGAGGTATTCATTTGAGGCTGTGTAAAACTTATCTATCGGAATATTCTTATTGGCACCGGAATTATTGTCAATATAGGGGGAGCCTTCAATGTGTTCATATTTAATATCCCTGGATTTAGGTACTGAAGAAATATTAGAGTGGTTGCCGCTACCAAAAATAGATGTACCCCATCCGGAGGCAACTAGAGGTTCACTTTGGGGTGCAGTTTGACAGTGAGATTGCCAAAAAATGAATAAAAAGAAAGGGACAAAAGAAATAGTTTTCATAGTCAAAGTATTAAATTCTACAACAATGGTTAGATTTCAATCAAATACACGACTTTATCCTTCTTGGTAATTAAATGCTAGATTCAATTTTATGCATTCATTAACGTCTCAATTTCTTCGGCTTCAATAGGAATATTTCTCATTAGGTTAAAAGGTTGTCCGTTTTTTTGAATTACAACGTCGTCTTCAAGTCGTATTCCGAAGCCTTCTTCAGGGATGTAAATTCCTGGCTCCACAGTAAATACCATATTGGCTTGCATAGGTTCCCATAGGATTCCGTAGTCGTGTGTATCTAATCCCATATGGTGCGATGTTCCGTGCATAAAGTATTTTTTATAAGCTGGCCAATCTGGGTTTTCATTTTTTACATCGGACTTGTCGATTAGCTTAAGTTCCAGAAGTTCCCTCGTCATTAATTTTCCAACTTCTTCGTGGTATTCTTTCCAAAATGCCCCAGGAACCAACATCTGGGTCGCTTCATCTTTCACCCGTTTCACGGCCTTATATACGTCTAGCTGTCTTTTGTTAAACTTCCCGTTTACTGGAACCGTACGTGTCATATCACTGCTGTAATTGGCATATTCTGCTCCAACATCCATTAAAATTAAATCACCGTCCTTGCATTGTTGATTGTTTTCAATATAATGCAATACGTTTGTATTATTTCCACTTGCGACAATTGGTGTATATGCAAACCCTTTAGACCGATTCCTCAAAAATTCGTGCATATATTCAGCTTCAATTTCAAATTCCCAAACTTCAGGTTTTAAAAAATTGATGACTCTGCGAAAGCCTTTTTCAGTTATATCACAAGCTGTTTGCAGTAAGTCAATTTCAATTTGATCTTTAACGGATCTCAAACGTTGTAGAATTGGATTGCTTTTCGCAACAGAATGTGCAGGATATTTTGCTCGCAACCATTTTGTGAAACGGTCTTCACGGGTTTCGGTTTCAATATTTGCTCTATAGTGCTCGTTGGTATTTATGTAAAACGTGTCACATTGAGTAGTTAGTTCAAAAAGAATCTTTTCAAGGTCTTGCAACCAGTAAACTGTTTTAATTCCGCTAGTTGCAAGCGCAGCCTCCTTGGTCAACTTTTCGCCTTCCCAAACGGCAATATGTTCGTTCGTTTCCTTTAGAAATAGAATTTCACGATGATTTTGATTAGGACAATCTGGAAAAAGCACAAGAATACTTTCTTCTTGATCCACACCACTTAGAAATAGAATATCACGATGCTGCTGGAAAGGCATTGTGCTATCCGCGCTAATGGGATATATGTCATTTGAGTTAAAAACTGCAAGGCTTTTAGGCGCCATTTGGGTCATAAAATCTTTGCGATTATTTTTATACAAACTACTGTCAGTGCGATGATATTTCATGAAGTCTAATTTAGATCCTCAAAGGTAAGAATTGTCAAGAAATAAAAAAGAGCCCCAATGCGGAACTCTTTTTAAGATATGAATGTAGTGAACTATTTGCTCATTGCGCCCTTGATCGCGCCGATGATTGCCATTAGAACTCCGCCACCAACACCTCCGCCAGCAACGCTACCTAGGATGCTAGAAATGTCCATTTCGGCTCCTCCTGTATCTATGCCTATAGCGCTCAGTAAATAACCGCCAAGGCCACCCCCTAGAATACCAGCAATTGAATTACCAATGGTTCCTAGTGAAAGGGTTTTAAAAAGTTTTGCAGCAACGTTTCCACCAACGGCGCCACTTACAAGTTGAACAATTAAGGGGAGATATTCTTCCATTTTGATTAGGTTTTAAATTGTTTATAAGTAAATAAACAAAAATCATTGAATTGATAACAATCTTGTTAATAAATTGATTATTCATTAACAACAAAGTCTGACTAAAAAATTTTGGAATCCTTTTAGGTTTGCGTACTTTTCATGGCACTAAATTATTGTCCAAATGAAACTATTCAAATCTATTTTTTTAGGATTGTTAATCGGCAATTTCGCCATCGCACAACAACCTGCGACGTCAGAGACTTCTTTAGAAAAGGCACTATCACAAAAAGAACAACTTACAAAAAATTCACTGGTTAAAAGTATTCCATTTACGAATATCGGACCTACAATTATGAGCGGCCGTGTGGTTGGGTTTGCTGTAAATCCAGAGAATCCAACAGAGTTTTATGTGGGCTACGCAAGTGGCGGGGGATGGCACACTACCAACAACGGTACCTCCTTTACTCCAGTGTTGGATAGCAGTCCAACTCAAAATGTTGGATGTTTGACCATGGATTGGAAGTCGCAAACCCTTTGGGTTGGAACAGGAGAAGTCAATGCTTCTAGATCTTCTTATGCTGGTATAGGGTTGCTAAAATCTACAGATCAAGGTAGTACTTGGGAGAATATGGGACTTATGGATGTTCACCATATTAGTAATATCCTTATCAATCCAAATAACACCAATGAGATTGTAGTTGGTGCGGTTGGTCATTTATATTCTACGAATGAAGAAAGAGGAGTTTTTAAAACAATTAATGGTGGAAAAACTTGGAACAAAACATTGTTTGTGAATGATCAATCTGGGATTATTGAATTGCAAGCTGATCCAAATAATTATAGTTTAATGTACGCCTCTTCTTGGGATAAGGATAGAAAAGCGTGGAATTTTAAAGGTGATGGTGCTGGAAGTGGAATCTATAAAAGTACAGATGCTGGTACGAGCTGGAGAAATGTTTCTTTGCCAGACAGTGGTTTCCCAGCGGGAGAAGGTGTTGGTCGAATTGGACTTGCCATTTTTGATGAGAATACCGTTTACGCTATTCATGACAATCAGACCCGAAGAAAAGAAGAAGAAAAAGACGAAAAAGGGGAAACGCTAAGCAAAGATGACTTTAAAACAATGTTGACTTCTCAGTTTTTGACACTGGAAAACAAGAAATTAGACATCTATTTGCGGGACAATGGTTTTCAAGAAAAATACAAGGCCGAAAATGTAAAACAAATGGTTCGTGTTGGAACAGTAAAACCAGTGGATTTGGCAAAATACTTAGAAGATGCAAATTCATTATTATTTGATACGCCAGTGGTTGGTGCGGAAGTCTATAAAACCACAGATGGCGGGAAAACTTGGAATAAAACACATAAGGGTTATTTAGATGACATCTATTATTCTTATGGGTATTACTTCGGAAAGGTCCACGTGGCCCATCAAGACAAGGATGCAATTTATATCTACGGAGTCCCAATCTTAAAGTCTAAGGATGGAGGGAAAACATTTACTTCCATTGGTTCAGAAAATGTACATGCTGATCATCATGCACTTTGGATTAATCCTAAAAACCCTAACCACCTTATTAATGGAAATGACGGAGGGGTGAATATATCCTATGACGATGGAGAGAATTGGATTAAGAACAATGCTCCTTCAGTTGGACAGTTTTATGCGATTAATGTAGATAATGAAGAGCCCTATAACGTCTATGGTGGATTGCAAGACAATGGAGTTTGGGTTGGAGTAAGTGATCATGAAGAGGATAAAGGGTGGCTTCAGAATGGAAAATATCCCTATGAGTTTATCATGGGTGGAGATGGAATGCAGATTCAAATAGATAGTAGAGATGTGAATACAGTTTATACTGGATTTCAGTTTGGAAACTATTATCGCTTAGATCGAAAAATAAATGAATCGACTTACATCCAGCCTAAACATGAATTGGGAGATAGTCCGTATCGTTTTAATTGGCAAACACCAATCTTATTGAGCTCCCACAATCAAGATATTTTATACTTAGGTGGAAATATGTTAATGAGAAGTATGGATCAGGGCACAAATTGGGATGCTATTTCCGATGATCTAACCACAGGAGGTAAACAGGGGAATGTTGCCTACGGAACCATTACAAGTATTAGTGAATCTATTTTCCAGTTTGGATTACTTTATTGCGGAAGTGATGACGGTTTGGTACATGTTTCGAAGAATGGAGGTGGAAACTGGACCAATGTGGCCACCTCTTTCCCAAAGGATTTATGGGTGAGCAGAGTAATCGCTTCATCTCATAAGAAAGGGCGTGTCTATACCACTCTTAATGGATATCGTTGGGATGACTTTACTCCGTACGTATATGTGAGTGATAACTATGGTGCAACATGGAAAAATATTAATGGCAATCTCCCTGCATCATCGATAAATGTAGTAAGAGAGGATCCAGTCAATGAAGATATTTTGTATTTAGGAACGGATAATGGCGCCTATGTTTCTTTTAATCGAGGGGTTAGTTGGGAGGCATTTTCCAACGGACTTCCAAACGTTGCGGTACACGATTTAGTGGTTCAAGAAAAAGCTAAAGATTTGGTAGTAGGAACCCATGGTAGATCCATATATATCGCAGATATTTCTTTGCTTCAACAGTTGAGTAGTAATAAACTGAACACTCTTGTATTGGGTGAATTAGAGCCAGTAGAGTACTCACACCGTTGGGGGAATAGTTGGAGTCAGTGGCGAGATGCTTATGAGCCTTCAAAGACTATTCAGTTTTATACACCAAAGATGGGAGATGCCGCGATCTTAATTGAAAATGAAGATGGAAAGGAAATATATCGATTAACGATGGATGCAACACGGGGAGTGAACATATTTGATTATGACCTTAGTCTTTCTGAAAAAGGAATTAAGAATATTGAAAAGGCCGAAATTTTAACCAGTAAGGCCAAAAATGGGAAGTACTATTTGCCAAGGGGAAATTACGGTGTAAAAGTTTCGATAAACGGAATGACAAGTAGCACCTCCCTTGAAGTGAAATAGTGTTTATAACAGTTCTAAATAGATCGTAAAACAAATCATAATGTTTGGCGAAGAGTGGTTTGAGCCGTACTTTTGTGATTCAAAATTTTGAAATAATTTAATAATGGGAATACTAACCTCCTCCATAGCCAGAAAAGTAGCAATGGCACTTTCAGGCTTATTTCTTGTATTTTTTCTGGGACAACATTTTGTAATTAATATCACCTCGGTATTTTCGCCCGACACTTTTAATAGTTGGTCGCATTTTATGGGGACCAATGGATTGGTTCAAGGCTTGTTGCAACCTGTTTTGATGTTTGGTGTTGTATTTCATTTTGTGATGGGATTTGTATTGGAGTTAAAAAACCGAAATGCTAGAGCCGTTAAATATGCATCATTCAAAGGGGGTGTCAATTCTAGTTGGGCTTCTAGAAATATGATAATCTCAGGATTAGTAGTTTTGGCGTTCTTAGGACTTCATTTCTACGACTTCTGGATTCCTGAAATGATTCATAAGTATATAGAAACAAACCCTGAAGATCCGACTCGTTATTTTGCAGAGACGGTTCATAAATTTGAAAGTCATGTTCGTGTGATCATCTATGTAATCTCTTTCGTGTTACTAGCATTACATCTATGGCATGGTTTTGCTTCTTCTTTTCAGAGCATTGGGTTTAATAATACCTATTCCAAAGCGTTAACGAGATTTGCTAAATTTTATGCGATTTTTATACCCTTAGGCTTTATTTTTATTGCCTTATATCATCATTTTAATCAACTATTACACCACTAAAATAATAGCTATGTCGATATTAGATTCTAAAACACCTAAAGGACCCTTAGCAGATAAGTGGACGAAATATAAAAATGAAATTAACCTTGTAAACCCTGCCAACAAACGAAATATAGATATTATTGTTGTTGGTACTGGACTAGCTGGAGGCAGTGCCGCAGCAACCTTGGCCGAATTAGGATACAATGTAAAAGCATACTGTTACCAGGACTCTCCAAGACGTGCGCATTCTATTGCGGCTCAGGGAGGAATTAATGCAGCGAAAAATTACCAAGGAGATGGAGATTCTACATATCGCCTTTTTTATGATACCGTAAAAGGAGGGGATTATCGCTCTCGAGAGTCTAATGTTTATCGATTGGCTGAGGTTTCAGCAAATATTATCGATCAATGTGTAGCACAGGGAGTGCCTTTTGCTCGAGATTATGGGGGTTTATTAGATAATCGTTCATTTGGTGGGGTTCTTGTATCTCGTACGTTTTATGCGAAAGGCCAAACGGGACAGCAATTGTTGTTAGGTGCATATTCGGCAATGAATCGTCAAATAGCGAGAGGAAAAATTGAGATGTTTAACCGTCACGAGATGCTGGATGTTGTAAAAGTGGACGGAAAGGCACGTGGAATTATCACAAGAAATCTAATTACTGGGGAGATCGAACGTCATTCGGCTCACGCAGTTGTGATTGCTTCAGGAGGCTACGGTAATGTATATTTTTTATCAACAAATGCAATGGGTTCTAATGCCACTGCGGCTTGGAAGATTCATAAAAAGGGAGCTTATTTTGCTAACCCTTGCTACACACAAATACATCCAACCTGTATTCCACGTTCAGGGGACTATCAGTCGAAATTGACATTGATGTCTGAATCACTTCGGAATGATGGACGAATTTGGGTGCCGAAGAATATGGAAGATGTAATGGCAATTCGAGATGGTAAACTAAAGCCTACTCAAGTTTCTGAAGAAAATAGAGATTACTATCTAGAGCGTCGTTATCCAGCCTTTGGAAATTTAGTGCCGAGAGATGTTGCCTCGAGAGCAGCAAAGGAAAGATGTGATGCGGGTTATGGCGTAAATGCTACTGGCGAAGCGGTGTATTTGGATTTTGCTTCGGCGATTCAACGATATGGAAAAGAGCAAGTCAAATTGCATAATGTTGCGAATGCTTCCGAAGAAAAAATTATTGAATTGGGTGCCGCAATTGTAAAGGAGAAATATGGGAATCTATTTCAGATGTATGAAAAAATTGTAGATCAAGATCCTTATAAAACTCCAATGATGATTTATCCTGCTACGCATTATACAATGGGTGGTGTTTGGGTGGATTACAATTTGATGACTACAGTTCCTGGCTTATATTGTATTGGAGAAGCTAATTTCTCAGATCATGGTGCTAATAGATTAGGTGCTTCTGCTTTGATGCAGGGATTGGCAGATGGCTATTTTGTGCTTCCTTATACAATAGGAGATTATTTGGCAGATGATATTCGAACCGGAAAAATTGCAACGAACTCTTCAGAATTTGAAGCAGCTGAAAAATTGGTAAAAGAGAAAATTGACTTTTTTGTAAACAATAGGGGATCTCATTCTGTAGATTATTACCACAAGAAATTGGGTAAAATTATGTGGGAGAAATGTGGGATGTCTCGTAATACAAAGGGATTAACAGAAGCAATGGCTGAGATTAAAATGCTTCGTGAGGATTTCTGGAAAAACGTTATGGTTCCTGGAGATGCAAAAGAGATGAATCCAGAACTTGAAAAAGCTGGACGTGTTGCCGATTTCTTAGAGCTAGGAGAACTTTTTGCAAAGGATGCCTTAGATAGGGAAGAGTCTTGCGGAGGTCATTTTAGAGAAGAGTCTATTGAATTGGATGGAGTGCAGAAGGGTGAAGCAAAACGAAAAGATGACGAGTACGCCTATTCGGCTGCTTGGGAGTATAAAGGTGAACCTGGAGATGCTGTTTTGCATAAGGAAGAATTAGAGTTTAAAGATATTGAGCTAAAACAACGATCATACAAATAGAAGACACTATGAATCTTACACTAAAAATTTGGAGACAGAAGGACGCCGGATCTAAGGGTCAAATGGTCGATTATAAAGTGACCGAGATATCAGAACATATGTCTTTCTTGGAAATGATGGATGTTCTAAACGAACAATTGATTAACAGTGGTGAAGAACCCGTTGCCTTTGATCATGATTGTCGTGAGGGAATTTGCGGAATGTGCTCTATGTTTATTAATGGTGAGGCACATGGTCCAGATAGAGGAGTGACTACTTGTCAACTACATATGCGTATGTTCAAAGACGGTAATACAATTACTATTGAGCCGTTTAGAGCTAAAGCATTTCCAGTTATTAAAGATTTAGTGGTGGATAGAACATCTTTTGAGCGTATTCAGCACGCCGGTGGTTTTATTTCGGTGAATACTTCAGGAAATACTCAAGATGCTAACTCAATTCCAATTTCTAAAGAAGCGGCAGATGAAGCAATGGATGCTGCTACCTGTATAGGTTGTGGTGCTTGTGTTGCTACTTGTAAAAACTCTTCGGCTATGTTGTTTGTTGGCGCGAAGGTTTCTCAATATGCTTTGCTCCCTCAAGGGCAAGTTGAAGCCAGCGAACGCGTTTTAAATATGGTAGAGCAAATGGATAAAGAGGGATTTGGAAATTGCACTAATACTGGCGCCTGTGAAATCGAGTGCCCTAAGGGAATTTCATTAGAAAATATTGCTCGTATGAATCGCGAGTACTTAAAAGCTAGCTTATAAAATATTTTTAAACTGCTCTTAGGCGTGGGTTTTTAAGTTGCTTAGGAGGTCCATCTGTTGAGATGATGTTTTTTAAAATTGTTTGACTAAATTTCGTAATATCATAAGGCTTTACAATAATATCGTTCATTCCTGAGTCATAGATTTTATGACGCATTTCTTCAACTTCTACAGCGGTTAGCGCTACAATGGGAATTGTTTTGTTGAATTCACGAATCTCCTTGGTTGCTTGCATCCCATTTTTGACTGGCATATTAATATCCATTAATATAAGGTCGTAAGTGTTCTTTTTAGCGATGGTAACGGCCTCTTCGCCATTTTCGACAATATCACAAGTTATAAGGTTCTTCTCGAGAATTTTTTTGGTAACCGTTTGATTAATGCGGTTGTCCTCAACAATAAGAATTTTCTTCCCTTCCAGGAGAGCCGTATCTAGTATTGAAGTGTCCTTTTTCTCTTCTATTTGTTCAAATACCTTAAAAGATAAAGTAAAGGAAAATAGAGAGCCTTTACCAGATTCACTCTCCAAGTGAATTTCTGATCCAGCTAGTGCCAATAGTTTTTTCACAATTGGAAGCCCGAGTCCCGTACCTTGATGATTATAGTTTATTGAATTGGCTTGAAAAAATTCTTCAAAAATACTTTCCTGTTTTTCGATTGGAATTCCGATCCCTGTATCTTTAATATAGAATTTTATCGTTGCTTTCGCATCTGTAATACCCATGCTTTCTGCAATGAGATAGATATCACCATCTTCGGTAAATTTGCAGGCATTTCCCAATAGATTCATAAGTACTTGAGACAGGCGCACCGAGTTACCACTAACGTATTTTGGAATGGCTTCCGAGATATGAATATGAATTCTATTATTATTCTGAAGGCGTATATACTCAAATGAGGAAGATATTTTTCTAGTAAGCTCTCTTAAATCAAATGAGTTTTGTTCATCCTCGAGATTTTTTGAATCTATTTTATTTATCTGCAACACATCATTAATTAGTGCCAATAAATAGTCAGCAGAGAATTTTAGAGATTTTAAATCTTTTTCGTGCTTGACTAAAGATTTGTCTTCCAATAGGATGGTACTTAGGCCTATTACGCCGTATAGTGGTGTACGAAGTTCGTGACTTACTGTTGAAAAGAACTTACTTTTGGCCTTGGATAACTTTTCAGATTCCTCTTTGGCTTTCAGATATTCTTTATTCTTAACCTTCAGTTCATTCACGAGTTCTTTTCTGTTTCGATACGCAAAAAATAGAACAATGAATAGAATAAGAATGCAGAAAGCTACAATTAGTAAAAATAGATTCAGTTTACTTTTGTTCTCTACAATTTGTGCCTGTAGTTGGTTCTTAATTTCAGCTTCACGAACGTCTTTACGGTATTCCTCCATTTGAAATTCTGCAGAAAGTGCTTCACCTTCTGCCGAGGTCCTTTTTTCTAAATTCTCCTCATAGTATTCGTCATATTTTTCTTTTGCTTCATAAGCTTCTTTGTACTTTCCCTGTTTATAAAGACTCTCACTATAGTAATAATATGCATTCTCGAGTTCGAGAGAGTAATTGTTTTTTTTACTTTCCTTAATTACCTTCTTAAAATATTGGTCAGCGATTTCATAATTGCCCTTGATCGAATGATATTCGGCCATTAGATTATTTAACCCTGATTCATAAGCATTATCTCCAAATTTGATAAACTTTTTTGCTTTAATAATATGGACGTAAGCCCTGTTATATTCTTCCGCCTCCAATGCAGTTAAAATTGTATTATAATGGGCTTTTGCCAAGCCAATTGAGTCATCCATTTTCTCAAATAATTCGATGGATTTGTCATGATATTCAAACGCCTTTGGAAGGCTATCTTTTTGAATCGAATAGATATTGGCCAAGTCCATATAGTTAACGGCCTTAGCGGTGTCATTTTTAGAAATTTTTGCATTTGCTGCCGATTTTCTAAAACTTTCTTGGGCGAGAATTGTATCTCCAAGAGAGAGGTAGTCATATCCCATATTCCTGTAACCTTTATGAATAAGATATGGATCATTTATTTCAAAGGCTAGTTCCAAAATGGTAACATTAAGGTATTGAGCTTTGCGATATTCTCCTTCATTATAAAAGGTGTCAGATGAATCCTGTAGTCTTAGGAAACGCTCTTTTTTTGAACTTGAATCGTCAAAATCTTGCGCAAAAAGCACCCCAGACCCTAAGAAAGGAAACAGGAAAAACAATAAGAATCTAAATAGAGTCTTCAATAGTTCTAAGATTTGGTTCTGCAATATAAAGGTTTATAGATAAATACGCATCAAAACGTTAATATATAACTTTAATCGATATAACGTTTAATTAAAAACAGAAAAATCCTATATAAAATTAATAGAAAGCAACAAGTATTTCGTAGAATTCTTGAGTAAATATGCTAAAAAATGAATTTAAAATGATCGATTTTGCCTGTTTAAATGTAATTATTGTGCTTAGAATAGCATAAATTTGATAACAGAAATATGGACGTTTTTTGCGTATTTGCACTGTTAATTTTTTACAATTAAATCTTTATGTATATAGATAGTAAACTTCCAAGGGTAGCGACCAGCATCTTTTCTGTAATGAGTAAAATGTCTGGAGAATATGATGCACTTAACTTATCCCAAGGGTTTCCTAATTTCGAATCTGATCCAGTTCTTATTGAAGCGGTTTCAAAGGCAATGAAAGATGGTTTCAATCAGTATGCTCCAATGCCTGGAGATACTGATTTACGAAAGGCGATAGCCCATAAATTCATGTTGCTCTATGGAAGAACTTATTCGGCGGATGAAGAAATAACGGTAACAGCTGGTGCAACGCAGGCGATTTTCACAGCAATTGCTGCCACCATTAAAAGGAATGATGAAGTGATAATCTTCGCACCAGCTTATGATTGTTATCAACCAACAATTGAATTATTTGGTGGAAAAACGGTCTCAGTTCAATTAATGGCACCTCAATATAGACCGAGTTGGGAAGAAGTCGCAGAGCGAATTACTTCGAAAACAAGGATGATTATTGTTAATTCTCCTCACAACCCTAGCGGAATGACTTTTTCGGAAAACGACATGCTTCAATTGGAGGCGCTGGCCATAAAGCACAATCTCTGGGTAATTAGTGATGAGGTTTATGAACATATTATTTTTGATGGGAAGAAGCATTTTAGCGCGGCAAGCTTTACCGATCTGGCGGCTCGTACATTTATTACCGCTTCCTTTGGGAAGACTTTTCATAATACGGGTTGGAAAATGGGCTATTGTGTAGCACCAAAAATATTAACACAAGAGTTTCGTAAAGTACATCAATATAATGTCTTCTCAGTGAATCATCCAATGCAAAAGGCATTGGCTATTTATCTTAGTGATGCACAAAACTACCTTAGTATTGCAAACTTTTACCAGAATAGAAGAGATTATTTTTTATCTCTTATGAAGGATTCCAGGTTTAAAATTATCCCTTCAAGTGGTACTTACTTTCAGCTATTAGATTTTTCTACGATTTCTTCGGAAGGCGATGTTGATTTTGCCGAAAGGTTAACGAAAAAGCATAAAATAGCAACAATCCCAACATCAGTATTCAATGCGCGAAAAGAAGATTTTCAACAAATACGAGTTTGTTTTGCTAAGACAAAAGAGACTCTAAAGGCGGCGGCGTCTATTTTAACTAGAATCTAGATTCATTATATAAGAGTTGGATTACTATAAATTTTATCAATAATTTCATTATTACATACGATTGGTATAGTTGATTGGTATAGTTGATTGGGAGTATTTTAATTAGTAATTTTAGGGAATAGTACTAGGATAGGATATCAGAAATAAAATCAATTAAATTATGGATAACAATAGCAACGACATAAGCAAGTGCCCTTATTTTGGAGGAATACAAAATCAAGCTGCCGGAGGAGGTACTGGAAATCGAGATTGGTGGCCAAATCAATTAAAGTTAAATGTGCTACGCCAACATACAGTTAAGTCTGACCCTATGGGTGCCGATTTTAACTATGCCAAAGAATTCAATAGCATTGATTTTAGTACCTTGAAAAAGGATGTGATTGATGTAATGACAGATTCACAAGATTGGTGGCCTGCGGATTATGGACATTATGGTGGATTTTTTATTCGGATGGCGTGGCATAGTGCCGGGACATATCGTGTAACAGATGGCCGAGGTGGTGGAAACACAGGAAATCAACGATTTGCTCCAATTAATAGTTGGCCAGATAATGGAAATCTTGACAAAGCCCGTTTGTTGCTATGGCCAATTAAGCAAAAATATGGTAAAAGAATTTCCTGGGCTGACCTAATGATTCTTGCGGGTAATTGCGCTTTGGAGTCAATGGGCTTTAAAACCTTCGGTTTCGCTGGAGGGCGAGAAGATATTTGGGAACCAGAACAAGATGTTTATTGGGGTTCTGAAACTGAATGGATGGGTAATGCCGAACGTTATAAAAAAGTGGGTGAGCTTGAAAATCCACTTGGAGCAGCGCATATGGGTCTAATTTATGTAAATCCAGAAGGTCCTAATGGACAGCCGGATGTACTTGGATCGACTCATGATATTAGAGAGACATTTGGTAGAATGGCGATGAACGATGAAGAAACTGTAGCCTTGGTTGCTGGAGGACACACTTTTGGGAAGGCTCACGGAGCAGCTGATCCAGATAAGTATGTGGGAGCAGAACCTGAAGGAGGAAGTATTGAAGCCCAAGGCCAGGGCTGGCTAAACATCTATGGTTCTGGAAAAGGAGATGACACGATTACGAGTGGTATTGAAGGAGCGTGGACACCAAATCCAATTCAATGGGATCATGATTATTTTAAAGTTTTGTTTGATTATGAATGGGAACTAACAAAGAGTCCTGCTGGAGCAAATCAATGGACGCCTACGGTGGAATCTAATGCTCGGAAAGCTCCAATGGCGCATAACACTTCAAAGCTGCAAGCACTTATGATGACGACAGCGGATATGGCTTTAAAAGTAGATCCTATTTATGAAAAAATTTCTCGCCGTTTCCTCGAAAACCCAGAAGAGTTTGAAGATGCTTTTGCACGTGCTTGGTATAAATTAACTCATCGTGATATGGGGCCAGTTTCTAGATATCTTGGTCCAGAAGTGCCTAATGAAGAATTACTTTGGCAGGATCCTCTTCCAGAAGCATCCTATAAATTAATAGATGACCTTGATATTGTCGAATTGAAAAAGAGATTGCTAGCTTCGGGATTATCAGTCTCACAATTGGTTACTACTGCCTGGGCTTCAGCCGCTACCTACCGTGGATCAGATATGCGAGGTGGTGCAAATGGTGCAAGAATTCGCCTTGCACCTCAGAAAGGCTGGGAAGTAAATAACCCAGCCGAATTATCAAGGGTTTTAGACACACTTGACGGTATTCAGAAAGAATTTAATAGTACGCAATCTAACGGCAAGAAAGTTTCAATGGCAGATTTAATTGTCTTAGGTGGTGCGGCTGGTATAGAGCAAGCGGCGAAAAATGCTGGGCATCATTTGACAGTGTCTTTTAATGCTGGAAGAACGGATGCATCACAGGAGCAAACTGATATAGAATCGTTTGGTCACCTTGAGCCAACTGCAGACGGATTTAGGAACTACCTAAGAGAAAATCAAATAGCATCTGCAGAAGAACTGCTGGTAGACAAAGCTCAATTGATGACACTTACTGCGCCAGAGATGGGAGTGTTGGTTGGAGGTTTACGTGTTTTAAATGTCAATTATGACCACTCGAATCATGGAGTGTTTACCAAGGATGTGGAAACACTTACTAATGAATTCTTCGTAAACCTTTTAGATATGAGTACTACTTGGAGGGCAACTAATAATAATGATCAAGTGTTTGAAGGTTGTGATCGGGCTACTGGAGCGGTTAAATGGACAGGAACAAGAGTAGATCTTATATTCGGATCAAATTCGGAGTTAAGAGCTGTCGCTGAGGTTTACGCCTGTGCGGATTCCAAAGACAAATTTGTAAAAGATTTTGTGTCTGCTTGGGAAAAAGTGATGAATCTTGATCGTTTCGATTTGGTATAGAGTACCTACTATAACGAACATTTTGTTGAAATAGAAGCGGAATGGAATTTCTAGTATTCCGCTTTTTTAAATACCAAAATATGATACAACAATTAGTTGAAGCCTTACGAAATGAAAATTCCCAAAGTGTGAAATCTATTTTGAAAGCACATCCGTATTTGGTAAACGAAAAAGATGCAAGAGGTTCAACACCTTTGCTATTGTCCACCTATTATGGATTTGAAGAAGTTTCAGAAATAATACTTCAATATCCCCAACATATTGATGCGCAGGATGGGTCCGGAAATACCGCCTTAATGGGTGTATGTTTTAAGGGATATGACACGCTTGCAAAACTGCTTATTGAGAATGGTGCGAATGTAAATGCTGCAAATTTCAATGGAGCAACGGCTCTAATTTTTGCTGCTACCTTTGGGCGAAAAAATATTGTCAAATTATTATTGGCCTGTGGAGCAGATGTTTCTATTACAGACGATCGAGGTCATATGGCAAAAGATCATGCGGAAATGCAGGGGATTGTTGAGATTGTAGAATTACTTGAAACCACAGTTTAATGAATAACTTAGGGATAACTCTAATTCAGTCACATTTGCATTGGGAGAATCCAGTTGCTAATAGAGCGAATTTTTCTGAGAAAATATCGTCTATTTCTGAGAAAACGGATCTTGTCGTTCTCCCAGAAATGTTCACTACTGGATTTTCGATGAATGCCGCAGATCTTGCGGAAGAAAGAGAAGGTGAAACTGTGCAGTGGATGGTCTCAGAAGCGAAGAAAAATAACATGGCAATTACTGGCAGTTTGATTATCAAAGAGAATGATAGCCATTATAATAGATTGTACTTTGCCTTTCCAGATGGGTCTTATAAAACCTATAATAAAAGACATACGTTTACCTTGGCTGGGGAGCATAAAACTTATACCTCGGGAGCTGAGCGCATTGTAATTGAATATAAAGGATGGAAGATTTGTCCTTTAATTTGCTATGATCTTCGTTTTCCTGTTTGGGCAAGAAATACCCAAGACTATGACGTACTTGTTTATGTCGCCAATTGGCCCATAAGACGAATCACTGCGTGGGATGCTTTGTTAAAAGCACGAGCCATTGAGAACATGAGTTATTGTATTGGTGTAAATCGAGTGGGTCTAGATGGAAACGGGCATGAATATATAGGACATTCGGCTATTTATGATGTAATAGGTGATCAGATTTCAACAAAAGATTTTGAAAAGGAATTTGTAGAAACGATATTTCTAAATAGAGAACATTTAAAGACCCATAGAGAACATTTACAGTTTTTAAAGGATCGTGATTCCTTTAATCTAAAGTGAAAATTTCGTTTAGACTCCAGTTAGCTCTAACTTCTATTTTGGACGGATAGTAAATGACTTTTTCTGGTGTCAGACGTTGCAGAAAATTACCTGTATCCCATTTTTTATTCTTGTTCTCATCAAGGATAATTCGTACATAGTAATTTCCAGGAGGAATATAATCGAATAGAATTGGGCCGTTTTCTGAAATATATTTTTCTGAAAGTAATTTAAATTTGCTATCTACCAACTGTACAATAATTGGAAACTTTTTTACATTGTTAAGGGTAAGTGCTAAGCTTCCGTAGTCTGAAATTGGTTTTGTAGTGAGTGTATAATTTAAGGTGTCGTTAGAAGTCTCGTAAAAGTCGGTAAGAGCACCTGGAAACAATTGAACTCTATATGTTTGTTCTTCCGCTTTATCGAAAACAACTTTAACGATGTTGTAGGTAGAATCCAATGCAATGCGGGCATCGACTTTAACCGAGTCCTTGTTCAAGACCTGAATCTTTTCCGAATCAAAGGCAACAAGAGGCGTATTAGCTCTAATTTTTAGGGTGTCTTTTTCCGTTAATAGACCGGCGTTCGTTGCAGAAAAGCGCAATGTGTCTTTATAAAGATCCCTCATCCTAACATTTAATGTATCAATGCTTTTATAGTTTTTAGCAATAAAAAGTAGGGAATCGACCTCCATCTCTGGTTTAAACCAATAGTGCAGTGTGTCAGACTTTAAATCGGCGTATGTTCTATAACGATAACCTTCAGGTTTACTAGAGAGTAATTGAATTTTCAATGCTTTTCCATCACCTTCAAAACCAAAAGTGATATGATT
Organism: uncultured Ulvibacter sp.; assembly: GCA_913063405.1. Classification (GTDB taxonomy): domain Bacteria; phylum Bacteroidota; class Bacteroidia; order Flavobacteriales; family Flavobacteriaceae; genus Ulvibacter. The sequence continues at coordinate 24,899 of CAJXZB010000010.1, read as the reverse complement.
CTTGGTTAAGTGATTTGCGCGTGCAATTTTATACTCTGGGGCCTCTTTAAAAAGGTTTAGCTCATATGTGCTATCTGTAGGTAGTGAAATAACAGACTCAGCATATGCTATTTTGTCATTTGCAGGTTGAAAGGTATAGTCATTATTTTTTTCCTTGAGAGCAATCAATAGATACTTTCCTGCTCTTAGGTTTGTAAATTCAAACCCATTTATGCTATCGGTTATGGTAACATAGGTTGGTTTTTCTGAAAATACCAATGAGTCATTAAAAGTTTCATTTATCTCATGCAAAAGCACAGTGGTTGAGTTTTCAGGTTTTAGCAATTGCGCATCTGTGACCGTTCCTGATAGCTTCAGGCTATCGATATAGGTTCCAGTTGAGAAAACATATTTAAAATATTCAAAAGGGTTTCCCTCATTATTGTCTTGGATACTTTTTCCGAAGTTAAAAGAATAGGTGGTATTTTCTTTAAGGGTATCCGTAATCTTAATTTTCAGAATCTTAGAAGCACTTAAGGGTGTGATAATTGGCACATTTTTAAGAGGCGGTGAAACAATTAGCTCTTTTTGAACATCTTTCAGTTTTATATATTCATTAAAATAGATGCGAATTTCGTCATCGGTAAAATTAATCGCATAATTTTCAGGATTACTTTTTACAATAATAGGTGGAATACTATCGCGCTTTCCACCAGATGGAGAGCCTTTTTTAGCACAGTCCACGAATGAAAGCGAAAACAAAAGTAAAATTGGTATATAAAGTAAGCGATGCTTCATGCGACAAAAGTAGTAAGATTTTTTCTAGTCATGTCTTCTTTTGCTGGGTGATTTGGACTATGCTATAGCTATAGTGGCAAGACTAATTTTGACCTGAGTGTTTTTCAGCAATTGCATTGCACAGTTTTCCAAAGTGGCACCAGTTGTAATAATATCGTCAACGAGCAATATGTGTTTGCCTTTAATAACTTCGGAATTTTGCAAGGAGAATATTTCTTCAGAGTTGAACCTAGTAAATCGCTGTTTGAAAACCTGAGAGTCGGTTTTCGAAATTTTAACAAGTACATCATCACGATATGGAACACCTAAAGCTTTTGCTATTTCTTTACCGAAACCAGCTACTTGATTGTAGCCTCTCTTTTTAAGTTTTTGTTTGTGCAGAGGTACAGGAATTACCATGTCAATGTTTTTATAAGCCTCTATTTCTGAAAGTTCATTTCCAAGCCAACTACCAAAGAAACCACTTATTTCTTTTTTTCCTCGGTATTTGAGATTGTGCAGTAGTTCCTGGGTGATTCCTTTTTTCTGAAATTGTAAAATAGCCGTTGCTTGCTCGACATTAATTCTGCCATAAAAGATATCTTTCATAGAGGTACTTCCCGTTTTATGATGAGCAACCATAGGGAGTGCATGCCTGCAAACAACGCAAATTATCTTTTCTCGTCTTGAAATCCTTGATTTACAGGCGTTACAGGTTTTTGGAAACAGGAGATTTAACACTTTTTAATTTTTTTTATCATTTTATAAACGTTTTATTTTAACACACTTACTACATTAGCCCCCACAAACTATAATATTCAACCCCATGGATACAGAGAATAACAGTACTAAATTTAAGATATTAATTGGTGTTTTGTCCGTTTTATTGATCGGATTAGCCGTTTATACAGTTTCGCTTTACAACGACAGTAAGAATACGGTTACTGGCTTAGAACAACAAAAGTCTGATATCGAACAAGAGCTTGAGTCTCTTATTGCAAATTACGATGAAGTTATCCAGGACAATGAGTTAAAGGATAAAGATTTATTGGCGGCTCGAGAACGTATAGAAATATTGTTAGATTCTATTAAAGGTGCCGAAGCCAACGTAGCTTTGATTGGAAGATATAAGGCAGAAATTGGAAGATTAAAGAACGAACGTAAGATGTTATTTAGACGTGCAGATAGTTTAATATTTGCAAATCAACGTTTAGCGTTGGAACGAGATAGTACGACGAATGTACTTGCCAAAACCTATCTGGTGGTGGATTCAGTTAGTCAATCCAATACGGCTATGGCCGAGACAATTAAAAAAGGATCTACAGTGAATGCTACGGACTTACGCGGTGATGCAGTAATTGTTAGAAAAAGCGGTAAAATTGTCGATACACGAAGATCCAGTCGCGCTGATAAAGTAAGGACGTGTTTTACGCTTGCTCCCAATTCTATTGCTGAAAAAGGAGATAGACTGTTGTTTGTTCAGGTTATTAATCCTAAGAATAATTTATTAGGCGATAAGGAGTCAATGACTTTCGATGAGACTGTCCTCGCCTATAGTGCTTCTACAAAAGTGTTTTATGAGAATGAGGAACTTGATGTGTGTATTCTAGTGAATGCTGCTGAGGATGATTTGATTGAAGGAAGGTATGTAATCAATGTTTTTGACGGTGCGAGACAGGTGGCCTCGACAACTATGGAACTTAAATAAGGTTTTATTCTCTTTAAGAGAAAAATATATCTAACCGCTACGATGTTATCGTAGCGGTTTTTTTATTTTTGCGCTATGGCGAATAATGAAGATCATTTTAAGAAAGTAATATCGCACGCAAAGGAGTATGGATACATCTTTGGGTCGAGTGAAATATATGACGGCCTTAGTGCTGTATACGATTATGCTCAAAATGGAGTAGAGTTAAAGAAGAATATTCGCGAATACTGGTGGCGAAGCATGGTATACATGCATCAAAATATTGTTGGTTTAGATGCAGCGATATTAATGCATCCAACAACTTGGAAGGCGTCTGGTCACGTCGACGCTTTTAACGATCCACTAATAGATAATAAAGATTCTAAAAAGCGATATCGTGCAGATGTTTTGGTAGAGGATTTTGCTGAAAAACAGGAAGTCAAAGCCCAAAAGGAAATTACAAAAGCAAAAAAACGTTTCGGTGAAGCTTTTAATGAAGAAGAGTTTGTAACAACAAATGCGAGAGTTATTGGCTATAGAGAAAAGAAAGCCGAAATTTTAAACACTATGGCCAGATTGCTAGAAGCAGAAGATTTGGCTGGTGTAAAAAAACTTATTGAAGATTTAGGGATTGTTTGTCCTGTAAGTGGTTCAAAAAACTGGACAGAGGTAAAACAGTTTAACCTTATGTTTGGAACGAAATTGGGAGCTTCTGCTGATACGGCAACCGATTTGTATCTGCGTCCAGAAACTGCACAGGGGATCTTTGTCAACTTTGCCAATGTTCAGAAGACTGGAAGAATGAAAATCCCTTTTGGGATTGCACAAACCGGGAAGGCTTTTAGAAATGAGATAGTAGCACGGCAGTTTATTTTTAGAATGCGTGAATTTGAACAAATGGAAATGCAGTTTTTTGTGCGTCCTGGGGAAGAAATGAAATGGTACGAATACTGGAAGGAAACGCGTCTTAATTGGCATAAGTCATTAGGGTTGGGTGAGGAAAACTATCGTTTCCACGACCACGAAAAGCTGGCTCACTATGCAAACGCCGCAGCGGATATTGAGTTTAATTTCCCATTTGGATTTAAAGAGTTGGAAGGAATTCATTCTCGTACTGATTTTGACTTGAAGGCGCACGAAGAACACTCTGGAAAAAAATTACAATTCTTCGACCCTGAGATGAATGAGAGCTATTCACCTTATGTTGTTGAAACCTCCATTGGGTTGGATAGAATGTTTTTAGCAGTATTTAGTAAGTCATTACAAGATGAAACCCTAGAAGATGGATCTACAAGAACCGTTCTTAAACTACCTTCTATTTTGGCGCCAATAAAAGCTGCTGTTTTTCCATTGGTAAAGAAAGATGGACTCCCAGATGTTGCAAAGGAAATTATTGAAGCCTTGAAATGGGATTTCAATGTATTATACGATGAGAAAGATGCAGTAGGAAAAAGATACCGAAGACAGGATGCTGCAGGAACACCATATTGTATTACTGTGGATCATCAAACATTAGAAGATCAAACCGTGACAATAAGGGATAGAGACACAATGAAACAAGAACGTATTCCAATTTATGTAATTTCTGAACGATTAAATCATAGCATTTCTTACCAACAATGGCTTTCTTAGAAAAGAAATAGGGTTTTTGTTCCTTTAGTTGTTATTATTATGGTAGTTATATCATAATAAGGTTAAAACAAGTATCTATAGATTCCTATTCTATAGAAATTTTTAGTTTAACATTATACAATGAAAACCACTGAATCGTTCTTTTAATTCTGAAGGTTCCAATGGTTATTCACTATTTGGATTAGTAAAATTAGACTCTTTATTTTGCTATCAGTGAAAACAGGCAGCCAATTCTGACTAAAAAATTAACTAAAATTATTTGTTATGAAATTGAAAACTAATTTATTATTACTTGTTTTTGCTATGAGTTGCTTGGTTGCAACTGCACAAAGAAAAACAAATGGCCCCTCTAAAACAGGATATTTATCCTCTCCTACAATTATTCCGAGCATTGCTGATCAAATAAAGAACGGCACTGCTAAATTTGCAGATGCTAGTTATGATGGTAAAGAAGCCCCGCCTAAAATGCATATTACTGGTGATATTGTACCTGGTAAAGGATCAAATGGACCAGATTTAGCATTGCAAACTACCGCTCCTTTATATCCAGGAAAATCTCCAATCTTAGTTTTCGATGCAGATCCTAATACAATAACAGGTCCTGCTGATTGTACCGGAGCGACAGGTCCTAATCATTATATGGGAGGGTGGAATTTCGCTTTTAGAATTTTTGACAAAGGCGGAAACCCTTTAACCCCCGAAATGGCATGGTCAACTGTTATTACGGGTAATAATATTGGTGATGGAGTACTACTTTTTGATCCATATATAGAGAATGACCCAGGTGAACCAAGAGGACGATTTATTATTACAGAGTTTGATGATAGTCCAAATGGGTTTGCTATGGCTATTTGTATGGGGCCAGACCCTGTTAATGATGGTTGGTTTCTTTATAACAACCAATTTAATACTGGAAATTTTCCAGATTATACAAAATTCTCTATTTGGAGTGATGGATATTATGTAACAGGAAATAACCTAGGCGGCCCAAGAGAGTGTTACGCCGTTGAGCGCCTTAAAATGGCTCAAGGTGAGCCTGCTCAGTTTGCTGAGTTTACCTATCCTGGAATTTCTACTTTTGGGTTTTATAGTGCACAAGGATTTACTATGACTGGTGGATCTGAACCTCCTTATGGGAATTTTAATATTACTTATATGCAAGATGATGCATGGAGCGGTGTTACAACAGATCATTTAAAAATATGGACCTTGAATATGGACTGGGAAGATATTGGGAATTCAACTATTTCAACGCCACAGGAAATTACTACAGCAGATTTTATTGGTGTTTTTGACAATGGTTCGTTTGCAAATTTAGAACAACCTGCAGGTCCAGATTTAGATGCCCTACAAGCTACCATAGGAAATCAAGCACACTTTAGAGAATTTGATGGGTATAACTCTGCGATCTTAAACTTTACGGTGGACACAGATCCAAGTGGAGGAGAATTAGCAGGTATTCGTTGGTACGAATTACGACAGGATGCTGCGGGAGATCCTTGGACAATTTTTCAAGAAGGGACCTACGTTGCACCGGACAATCGTCATTCTTTTGCTGGAGGAATTGCTATGGATATTCAAGGGAATATTGGTTTAGCCTATTCTTCTCTTAGTAACACAGAAATGATATCGCAACGATATACGGGTAGATTGTCAGCTGACCCTGTTGGAGATATGACTCTTTCGGAACAATTAATTAAACAAAGTACTGCAAATAGCCCATCTACAAGATTTCAAGATTATGTACAATTAAGTATAGATCCAGAAGATGATAGAACTTTTTGGCATATAGCACAATACTATGGTACCAACAGTAGAAATGTAGTTGGTGTTTTTGATGTAGAAAATACTTTACCAAGTTTAGATGTTGCTATTAATAATTTGTTACCAAACTCTGCGGCAGACCTAACGGCTTCTGAAGATATTGTAATTACCATTCAGAATTATGGTACAACCGTAGCGACTAGCGTGCCAGTTTCTTACAGTGTAAATGGCGGAACTGTTATTAGTGAAGCTTATTCAGGGTCAATTGCGCCAGGAGGAACGGACACATACACGTTTACGGTTCCCGCAGACCTTTCTGCCCCAGGTTTGTATAGAATTTCGACAAGAACAGATTTGACCGGAGATGAATTCACTGATAATGACATCTATAATGAAAATGTTGTGAATGATGCAGTGTTGGGAGTAACCGATTTAAATATTACCAATGCTGAATTGATAGTAACCTCTAGCGACAATAAAAAATTCGATATTACTTTATTCTCAGATTATTCGAAGAACCTAAGATTAGAGGTTTACGATATTTCTGGAAAAATGTTAGCGGTTAATACCTTGCTTAACGAAGGGAATAAATATTTTTATAGTTTAGACATGTCCTATGTCTCGTCAGGTATTTATATTTTAAATTTAGGTAATAACGATGTTTCAAAATCAGCCAAGATTATCGTTAAATAAGACGTTTTGATTTAAATTAAAAAGGGTGGAATGTTTATTCTACCCTTTTTTTTATGTCTACAATCCAAACAGGATTGGCTTTTTCGCATCTGTTAGGCATTCTTGAAGCTGTAAACTTAAACCAAATCTTTTGACCATCTGTTTTGAAATCTTCCGCTAGATTAACAGGATCTAAAAAGTAAGAGTAATTTTCATCATTAATGTCAATTACAAATGGGCAATCTCCTTCTGTTCTCGAAGCAATTATAATTCCATCACTATACCCCTCCTCTAACATTAGTTTTTTCGAGTTCATGTTGCTCTCAATTTTGGACTCTTCAGATGTTGTGATGTCGTTACCTTTCTTTGATGCGCAAGAGGAAATTAGACCTATTGCTAGAACAAATAGAAGGCTTTTTAATAGTGTCATAAGGCTTGTATTTAAAGTTTTCAGAATGTTAAATTACAAATATTGTGCCTCAATTCAATCATAAGTTCTAGGGTTTTAATATTAATAAACTTTCTGCAGAATAAGTTAACTCCCTATTAATCTGCTAGGGCTATAATTCAGAAAAGCTTATAAATCAATTGATTGAAGGGATAAATTTGTGTTCAAAACCCATTGTTCTTTGAATAATAGATAGTATTTTTATAAGATCAATAAAAAATAACTAAAATTATATCAAATGAAACTAAAAAATTATTTTTTCTTAATGTTATTGGCTGTATTTTCTTTTACAGCCACTGCTCAGGAAAAGGCTACTGAAAATGTCCCTGGAGGTATTGCTTCTCAAGGTACATCAGCGTCAATGTACGTTGCTCAACCTCTTGCTTTAATAACGGAGTATCAAGTTACAGATAATTCTCCTGAAGAAGCTAGAGATAGAAGGTCTTTAGGCCCTCAAGTACTTATAGGTAAAGATGCGCAAACCGAAGACGATTACTTCGTGAGAAACCCAAGTCCTTTTTCGCAATCTATTAGAAATCAACCGCCAACGATTGTGTTTGATGCGTATACTTCTGGATCGCAACCAACAGATCCATCTTTAGCTGTTGGACCTAACCACGTATTTGTAGTTTACAATACAGGTTTTGCTATTTATGACAAAACGGGAACTATTATCGGAGGGCAGCACAGTGTAACAGATATTTTTTCTGGAGGAGGTTGTTGTGACCTTACTGCTTCTTACGATCAAGCAGCAGATCGCTGGGTGATAGGGTATTTGTTCTTTAATGGTAATGTTCAAGTTGCGGTATCTGATGGACCAGATCCTGTTACGGCTGCTTGGAATGTTTATACGTACACTGGAGTTGCTGATTACAATAAGCTTTCAGCTTGGAGTGATGGATATTATATGACTTCTAATGGTGCTGGGAATAGAGTTTGGGCATTGGAAAGAGATGAAATGCTTCTAGGAAACGCGGCTGCAGGCTTCCAAACTTTTGTTTTACCTGGAATAGTAACAAGCGGTTTTCAGAGTCCACAGGCCTTAAATGTAAGTGATGGTACGTTGCCAGCTGCTGGTGGTGCAACTGTTGTATATATGCAAGATGATGCTTGGGGTGGTGTAGCAACAGACCATTTTAAACTATGGACTATTGATGTTGACTGGACAACACCGGCAAGCTCAACAGTTTCGGCTGCTACGGAATTTCCTACGCAACCATATATTGGTGTATTTGATGGCGGAAGTTTTTCAAATTTAACACAACCCGGAGGTGGACCTGCAGTTGATGCATTGCAAGCAACAGTTATGAACCAAGCTCAATTCAGAAAGTTCGGTACGCACAACTCAGCTGTATTTAATTGGGTAGTTGACACAGACGCTGGTGGTGGAGAGCTAGCTGGTGTTCGTTGGTTTGAGTTACGTCAAACTGCAGATGGACAGCCTTGGACAATGTACCAAGAAGGAACCTATACTGCTCCAGATGGAAGACATGCTTGGCATGCAAGTTTGATTATGAACGGTGATGGTGATATTGCTATGGGATATACTTCTATGTCGGGTCCAACAACTGGAACTACGGAAAGAATTAGTTCATACTATACAGGTAGATATGATGGAGATCCATTAAACACTATGACAATTGCTGAAGAAGTAATTGCAAATGGAAATGCAAATATTCCTGGCACAAGATATGGTGATTATAGTAAGATTGATATTGACCCGTCCGATGATGCTACATTCTGGTTCATTAACGAATATATGAACAGTGGAAGAAAAGGTGTTGTTGGAGCATTCCAATTAGCACCTCCTATGGCAGATGATATAGGTGTTACTTCTATTGATGAGCCTAATAGTGGTGTGCTAACTGCTACTGAGGATGTTGTTGTTTCTATTAGAAACTTTGGAAGTAATGATATTACAGATCCAATGGTTCAATATGATATCGATGGTGGAACTCCGGTTCAAGAAATGTACTCAGGGACTATAGTTGCTGGAACAACCGAATCATTTACGTTCGGAACTCAGGCTGATTTGTCAGTTCCAGGAACATATGTTATAAACGCAACTACTTTATTAGCTGGAGATACTAACACAGCAAATGATGCAGATACAAAAACTGTAGAGAATGGAGTGCTTGTTTGTGAGCCCACTGCACTTTTGGGGTGTAACTTAGATGGTATCAAAATGTTTGTTTTGAATACAATTACTGCAGATGATGGTGGAAATGGATGTAACACAGAGCCAGCTTCTAGTCCTGCTGGATATGCAGATAGAACAGATATGTCTACGCCATTAAGTAACGAAACTGGATCTAATGTTTATACATTACAGTCTCAACACAATTGGGACCAAGGAGCCGGTGTTGAAGCAATTTCTGTTTGGATTGACTTTGATGATAGTGGTACTTTTGAAGTAAGTGAAAGATTAATCTCTGGAGAGTTTTACAATTCTTTTGGAGAGTTAGAAGACTTCACACTTACTGTACCTGTAGGTGCTGCTGCTGGAACTCACAGACTTAGAGCTAAATCTATTGACACCTCTGCTGGTGGAGATGTTTTAGACCCTTGTTTAGATTCAGATTATGGTGAAGTTCAAGACTATACTGTAGTTGTTGGAACATTAGGTGTTAATGATCCTTCTATTTCTGAAGCTGAGTTAATTGTTTTATCTAAAGATAACAATCAATTCGATATCTCATTGGTAACTAGCTTCGAAGGTAGAGCGTCTATCGCAATATTTAATATGTTAGGGCAACAAGTAGCTTTTAACAATCTTGAAAAAGAGGGTGATAGTTTTAACTATAAGTTAAATATGTCTTATGCTTCTGCTGGAATCTACCTTGTAAAAATGGGAGATAGAACTAGCAAAACGTTTAAAACGGCTAAGATTATTGTAAGATAATATAGCTTAGTTTTTACATACTAATTAAAAGAGTCCTCAAGTTAAATTTGGGGACTTTTTTATGCTTAATCTTTCGAAGAATAAATATTGAGAGATTTAGAAATAAGCCCTTAGCTGAATACTACCAGTATGTACCGTTTTGGAATTTTGACTGTCTCTTCCGAAATAGGATAAATTCGCATCCAAGTATTTGGTGATACGTTTTTGAAACAACAGGCGCCACGTATAATTTACACCAGGCTGAAGCCCTTCAAGTATTTGATAGGCAACCGGTGAAAATGCGCTACCCGTAAAACCGTTATCGATATAATTGAACTCTCCATTAATCGAAATCTTTTCAGCATTGGCATACGAAAAAGAGAAACCTAGATTTTGCTGTTTTAAGGCTTCCATCCCTCCTAACGAGTTTTCTTTATTCAAAAACTGATAGAATATATTAAATCGGGTCTTGTTATTTAACAGATAAGAGATCTTAGGGTTAATTTCATAAGAATCCAAATTGTAGTTTCTGCTTTCAAAATTTTCCGAAGTGCTTTTAGTCGTGCCAGAAGCCCCTTTTAGATTAGCCAGCCAGCTTTCTCCTAACTTATGGTTAAAGTTAAACTGATGGCTTGTGATGTCATTCTCCTGCAACCCTAACGAAAGCAGATTGCTGCTTGAAGTTGATAAGTAGGTATAGCTTGTTGTAAAATGTTGTTTTCCGCGATTATAGAACAAGGCATTTCTGAAATTCAAGGTAAGGCCAAGTTGGTCGTCTCCTGCATCCCCAAACGGATTAATGTTAAACGTGTCATTTTCTCGCTTTACCTTTCTATCAATCACATACGAAGTTTGATTGTAAAAATGTGATAGAACTTTCAGGAAGCCTTCTTTGGAGCTCCAGGCTTGAGGGTTTAGGGTAACAATTTGGCTAAATTTATTCTCACGAATTTTCAGAAAAACTTGATTAGGTAATAGAATCCGAACATAGTCTGCCTCATCCTGAAATTGGGCCACTTCAAATTCATCTAGTTCTTGAATACTATTCTCATTATAATCATTCCAAGTATAAACTCCTTGCCCAGCATCAACTTGAATATAGGTAAACTCTTGCTGTGGGATCACCCCATTGTTGGTTTCAATAGCTGTGTTTATGCGAATACCATTATCAAATAATGACTGATTGTATAAAACTCTAGAGTTCAAAGATTGCTCGTCATTATCACTACCGTTTTCACCAGCATCAAGGGATTCATCTTTTAATATTCGATAGTTGGCGAAAATTGACAGCTGTGCGTTCTTACTGCTTATGGGTTTTGATTTTACATAAATTGTATGAGCAGTACTCACCTTCTTTAAAAAGGAGTTCTGAAGGCTATCGTTAGTTCGATAACGATAGCCACCTTCTACAAACACAGCTGTGCTATCACCTATTCCCGCAAAGGCTTCGTACGCATTGAACTTTTGACTCAAAGGTGTTAAGCTGTCATTGGCAATAACACGTACTTTGTTGTTTTCAATATTTAATTTAGCACCTACCCAAGCTTTTTTAAAAGAATAGCTAGTTCGATTATGAAGTCTGAAAAAATTGGAATCCATAAGATTGTCTTCACTATCCAAATAACTTGCAAGGGTATTGTTTTGCAGTTGTTTTACTTTTATTTCTGAAGCAACTTCATGACGGGTTCCATTAAAGTTTTCTGAATAATTTAAATTCTGAAATGAGTAACGACCACCACCTATTTTTGGGTGTGAAACTTCAATTCCAGTTGTCGAGAAACGCTGATCGCCAGAGGGATCTATAAGGTTCCAATCTCTAGCAAATTCAATATTATATAGTCGTTCAATACTTCTAAAATCCTTGTTTATAAAATCAATTGATCCAAAACCATCTACCTTCAAGGTGTCCGATGTTGTAACTATCGTTTGTCTTGCGTTTAGTTTTCCTGCAAAACCATCATTGTTACCATCGTCAAGATTTGAGAAAAGGTTGAGGTCGTTTTTACTCCCCGCTATTTCAAAATTAACGTTCGTTTTTTCACTGGGATGGAAGGCACCATTTAAACCTCCTATTTGCAACTTAGTGGGGGCGTTTAATTGGATAATTGGCTCATAATTTCCTTGGGAAATTCCATTTAAAGGCGCAATATATTCAAAAATACGGTTGATAGCATTCGTGTTATTTAATATATAGTTTCCCAAATTGTCACCAACCAGAGAAAAGCGAACATTAAATAATTCGTCATCTGGATTTATAGAATACACAAAGACTTCTACACCATTGATAACCTCCTTACGATATAATATTCTGTTTTCTGAAAAAGTATCAGCAACAGCTGAAGGAGCCGTCATCTGAGTCATGTCGTCACCAGCTGCCTGTAAAATTGTTGCCTGAGCTTCAGATAAATCTTGTTGTAGTGGTTGATTTTTTGCATCGTTTTCGGAATATACATATACACCAATATCCAGCTTTTCATTTGAGTAATTTCCGCCACCATATCCTATAAAGCGGGTGTAATCTCGATCCGTAAATTGATACTCAACCGAAATACGCATATTCTCGGTGATGGGATATGTTGAATTAAATTTGAGTTCTCCAGCATTATAATCAATCACATAATCTTCATTTTCACCACGCTTTAGAAGTAAACCATTCACATAAACTCGTTCACTTCCCGAAACAATCAAGATAAACAACTCACCATTGGGTCCAACGAGTTTATAAGGTCCCTGATTTCCTTCTTGTCCAACAAATTTACTTTGAGCGAATATACCTTTTACAATCGCACCTGCAGCGAAAGCAGAAGTTTTAGCACCGTTTTTATGGTTCACTGTTCCACTTAAAGAAATACCTTGTACTTTCTTCGTGAATTGCCCAAAATAGCTGTTTTGATTTCTTAGATCCACATCTCCAGCACGAATGTTCCAGTTTTTACTGTATAATTCGATAAAAATTTGATCAAACTCATCTAGGCTTTGAGAATAACCTCCTTCTTGCGTTGGGATATTGGCATCTTGAATCGAGGCTCGTATCGAGACTTTATCGCTCAACCTACCCGTGATTTGCAAATCCAACTCAGAGTTAACAACGGCATTTTGATTGTTCCCAATAGTAATCCCACGAGAAATACTTCCAGCGGTATTTAAACCATCAAAAGGCGTAAAAGTGCCTTTGCTGTTCCGTTCTTGTAAGGAGTATAATCTTTCTATACTTCCCGTATTTTCAACGATAATTTTTGGGTCTAATGCAAAATAATCTTTGGTCAAAAAATTGGGATATCGAAGATAATTGATGGTTAATGAATCTTTGGATTGCTGGATGCTTTCAGAAAAAATAACAATCCCCTTTTGAAAATCTACCGTATAGTCTTCCGAAGAAATAACTTTTCCGCTTTTATCAAGAATTTGAAACTTTGATGGATTAATACTTACACTGTCTAAAACTAAAGTATCGACCGCAACTATTCTCTTACTTCTATAATTTGAAGAAATATCCTGTGCATAGCCCACGGCAGCTATAAAAACCATAAAAAGAAACAGATATAACTTCATTACCTATACAACTTAACAGCGGTCAGTTTATTTTGTTGATTCTTTTTTAAAATCTTTCCGCCGAAGCACCCTGTAAAAATACAATGTTATTTACTTTAGTAGCTATAATTGAAATCAACTTGCATGCAGATAATTTCATACAACGTAAATGGTATTCGTGCCGCGATGAAAAAAGGTTTTATTGAATGGTTAGGGCTAGCAGATCCGGATGTCATTTGTATACAGGAGACCAAAGCTATGATGGAGCAGGTGGAAGTTTCTGAAATTGAAGCCGCCGGGTATCATCATTATTGGTTTAGTGCTCAAAAAAAAGGATATAGCGGCGTGGCAATTTTTTCAAAACAGAAACCAAAACACGTAGAATACGGAACAGGGATTGAGTATATGGATTTTGAAGGGCGTAATATTCGTGTGGATTTTGAAAATGTTTCGGTAATGAGTTTGTATTTGCCAAGTGGTAGTAACGAAGCACGAGTAGCTCATAAGTTAAAATTTATGGATGATTTTCAAACATATGTAGATGAACTAAAGAAAGAAATTCCCAACTTAGTAATATGTGGTGACTACAATATATGTCATGAGGCAATTGATATTCACGATCCAGTTAGAAATAAGAAGGTCTCAGGATTCTTGCCAGTAGAGCGCGAATGGATAGGTAATTTCATAAGCAGTGGATTTATAGATTCGTTTCGTCATTTCAATAAGGAGCCACATCATTATACTTGGTGGAGTTATCGCGCTAATTCTAGAGCAAATAATAAAGGCTGGCGCATTGACTATAATATGGTTTCACAACCCTTGCAAGAAAACTTAAAACGAGCCGTTATATTACCTGGGGCAATGCACAGCGATCATTGTCCGCATTTGGTGGAATTTGAATTTTAACCGTGAATTTTCCAAAAGAATTTTATAGACATTTAGAAACGGAAGATTATACCGAGATTAAAGGAGGTATTGATAGAAGAACTTTCCTAGAAATCTGGGTTGTTGCCGTTGATAATCGAATCTTTGCAAGAAGCTGGAACAAAAGTGAGCGAAGCTGGTTTACGGCCTTTTTTGAAACAGGAATTGGCCAATTTAAATATTGCGATCAAATCATTGAAATCTCTGGAAAAAAAGTTGAACCAGATGATGAATTACACGGACTAATAAATGAAGCCTACCTAACAAGATATACTGAAAAGGAAAACCGATTTTATGAAAGTGGAATATCTCAAGCGGAATACTTCGATTATACCATGGAATTTTTTTATACCGAAAAATAAGTTTAGGAACCCCACAATCTTTTCAATATGAATAAAGTAATCAAATACATTTTTTTTGGAATATCTCTTGCCCTTATTTCCACATCCTGTGTGTCTTCAAAAATATATGAAGACCTTAAAGATAAATATGATTCCTTAAGAGCCGAAAATGAGTCATTAATGTCTCAGTTGGATGGATCTGATGGAAATTCAGATAAATACAGCGTTGCTAACCTTCGGAAAGAAATAGAAAAATTAAATGCTGAAAAAAGTAGGTTGGCGATGGATTTGGCCGCTTCAGAAAACAATTTCAAAAGGCTAAAGGATTCGTATGATGCTCTGGAAGCCAACAGCTCATCGGCACTTACCGAAAACTTGGAGCTAAACCGAAAACTCCTTACGCAGTTGGAAGAAAAGGAAAGAGCTTTGGCCGCCGAGGAAGCTCGTCTTAGCAAATTGCAGAAAGACCTTAAATTACGATCAGAGCGAGTGGAAGAATTAGAAGGAATCATTGCGTCCAAGGATGCAAAAATGCGTAAGCTAAAAGATGCAATTTCAGCGGCACTTACAAATTTTGAGGGCAACGGATTAACAATAGAACAACGCGATGGAAAAGTATATGTTTCTATGGAGAATAAATTGCTGTTTGAAAGTGGAAGTTGGGCGGTTAACTCTCGAGGAAGAGAAGCTGTAGTGGCCTTAGGAAAGGTTCTGGCGCAAAACACGGAGATAGCTGTGCTTATCGAAGGACATACAGATAATGTACCTTACGGCGGAAATGGTCCTTTAAAGAACAATTGGGATCTTTCTACAAAACGGGCTACCGCTATTGTTTCAATACTTACTGAAAACTCGGGAATTCCGAAGGATAATTTAACAGCAGCCGGGCGAGGTGAATATGCGCCTATTGGAACTAATACCACTTCCGAAGGAAGATCAAAAAATCGACGAATTGAAGTAGTTTTGACTCCTAAATTGGATGAGATCAATAAATTGTTAAACGAACTTTAATCACCCGACCTTTTGGGCACCCCTCCTTGAGAAGGAGAACTTTAAAATGGGCCTGCCTTTTTCAAGAGCCTGCCCCGCACTTGATGCGGGGGGAGGTGGCTGAGTTGTAAGGACGGTATAAGAGGTTTATCCCTAATGATTAAATTCAAATAATACGCAAGTCAAAATGAAATAAACTTTCAACTTAGGGTAACAAAATTTACTAGTAAAGGATATAAGGTTATAAAATAAGTTTAACTAAAATCTTTTATTATGAAAACAATTACACAAATTTTTCTTTTATTAGTTCTAGGAACTAGTATTGCAACGTCTCAGATTCGAGACACTTTAGTAAACGTAGGAGGGAGACAAGTCCATCTAGATTATGATGCTAGTTGGTCTTCACAGGATTTTTCGAGGGCCCTCGCAGAGATTTCTGCAAATCAGAAGTTAAAATCATTCAAGGCCTCTCCGGCGATAAGTGCCATATTGGACGATATTCCTACGAGCTCCGAAGGCTGTATAAATGGAGGATTTGAAGATAATTACTTAGGTTGGACGGGGCTAAGTTTAAAGCACACCATTGAAACACTTCCTGTAGAAAATGGATTGGTGTTAAGCCCCGGAATCGCACCACTCCCTTTTACAGGACTGGGGTATGGCCAAAATTATACATCTATAGAAACGGCTGGATTGGATCCTATTATTTCTGTAGCATCACCACCCTTTCCATTACAAAGATTGGCCCCCGGAACTTCTGGAGCTCAATCGCTGAGATTGGGAAATAATGCGGCGGGATATGGGGCAGAGGGAGTGGCTAAACGTTTTATCGTAACTCCATCCAATGCCAAGTATTATTTTCAATATTCAATGGTAATGGATAGGAGTCATTCTGATCCAGATGGAACTATAAATGGCTCTGAAGTCTTCTTTTTGGCCGAAGCTACAGACATGTCTGGTTCAACTATTGATATGGTGTTGGATGTAGGGTCTCCTAGCAACCCATTTATAAATCCAGTAAATGGAGGCTCCACATATTACCGAGATTGGAGATGCGCATATTTGGATTTATCAAGTCAAGTTGGTCAAGAGGTTGTTGTAATGTTTATTAATTCGGACTGCGCTAGAAGTGGTCATAATGGATATAGCTATTTGGATGATGTTTGCGAGCCTTGTAGAAATATTAATGAAGGGGAGATCAATTTAAATTTGGATCAAGGGGATTGTTTAGAATTCCCTCAGAGTATTAGTGGGGATTTTTTATTGCCACTTTCTGGAACAGTAACAGACGTAAACATTTCTCTTGAAATCTATCAAAGTAATGTATTGGTTAATACAGTTACGGGGCCAACTATTACACCACCTAACTATTTGTTTACACTTGCTCCCACAGATTTTCCAGATCAAACTCCCGGCACTTGCTACGATTTGGTGGCTGTTCTTACTTTTAATATGGTGGCTCTTGATGGTTCTACTGTTACCGTAAGACAGGAATCATCCAAGGAAGTTGGCGGCGTTCAGGATGGAGAAAAAGATGGAATAAATAATGATGTTTGTTTTTGTGAGGAAGAACCTACCAATGAGGGTGCATATTGCTGTGATGATGATAACTTGGTTGCTAATGGTAATTTTGAAGCTGGAAACACAGGTTTTTCTAGTAGTTATACACAAACAGCTACGACCTACCCAGGTGAATATGATGTTACTAATAGTGCAGCTGCATTTGGAGCAATCGTAACAGATCACTCGTTTTGTGCAGATCCAATTACCTATGCAGCAAACGATTTGTTTATGGTAGTGAATGGTAAAACGCAAACACCAAATATTAGTACTATTTGGCAACAAACCTTAACAGGCTTAGAACAGGGTGAGCGATATAAGTTTTGTGCTAACTTTAAAAACATGCCACAATGTACATTTGATATTTTACCGGAGGTGTTTTTAAATGCTGGAGGGACTTCATCTGGAGCGCAAACCATAAACGTAGATCCTGCTAATCCGTGTGATTGGCAAACAGTAGATATTACTTTTACTGCTACAGGAAGTACACAAAACATTCAAATTTTGTTGAATGAAGGAGGAAATGGAGATGGAAATGATGTTGCAATCGACGACATCTATGTAGGTAAATTAACGGATCCAAATTTACAAATCACAGTGCAGCATGATGGAACTACCAATGAGATTACAGGTAGTCTAAACACTATTGCTCCTGGGGATGATAACTTGCATGGAGATTGCGATTACTATTGGTTTGTTGCTGAAAGTTCTGGGTTTCCAGTAAGTATAATTTGGAGTACCTTTGCTTATGGAAATGCAAGCGGTAGCATGTTACCTCCATTTGCTAGTATTCCAGGACCAATTTGGGATCTTACAACTACCTTTCCTGGTTATGTGTTTAGTAGTAACAAGCTTTACGTAATAGGAATGTATGCGCCAGAATGTGGTTGTTATTCTTCAGATTTAACATATCAATTGACGTTTAATTCGCTTCAGTCAGATGGAATGAGTGAGCAAACAAAAGAGGAAATTATTGATGCGATTTTAAATGGATTAGATTTTACTTTATCTAATGATGATCAGTTTGATAAGTCTGCTGGATTGAATTTATACCCAAATCCAGTTAAAGATCAGTTTGCTGTTTCATTGATTGATAGTGAAATAAGTGAAGTAAAAGTTTTTACTTTAACAGGTGAAAAACTAGATTCTGTATCTTTTGATGGAGTAAATAAGTTAGAAACCATTAAGGTGTCATCCTTGGCTTCTGGTGTCTATATTATTAAAGTAAAAGATTCACAAAACCGGATCAGTGTTTCTAAGATTGTGAAAGAGTAATTCGAATTATATTAAGTAATGTTAAGCCCTTCGGAAGAGATATTCTTCGAAGGGCTTTTTTTAATGCGAAGTCTCAACTTTAGAACGTGTATTGTCATTATTGTGCTGTTGGAAATGCCTATATTTGATGTAAAAACTTGAGACAGTATCTTTCTCGTGACATTTAAATATGCGCTACACAAAATTACCAAATACAGATCTTAACGTAAGTAAAATATGCCTTGGCACAATGACATTCGGGCGTCAAAATACAGAGACGGAAGGGCATGAACAACTTGACTTTGCAATAAGTAAAGGGGTTAATTTTATAGATACCGCAGAGATGTACGCAGTTCCGTTTATTCCAGAAACACAAGGTCTCACTGAGCAATACATAGGCTCCTGGTTAGCGAAGAATGGTAATAGAGAAAAAGTTGTTTTAGCTTCAAAAATTACAGGTTCTGGGCGAGGTATTTTTAATTGTATGCGCGACAATCTTGATTTTAGCAAGACATCTTTGGATGACGCCTTACACAAAAGCTTAAACCGTTTGCAAACAGATTATTTAGATTTGTATCAATTGCACTGGCCGGAACGAACGGTCAATATTTTTGGAGTACGTGATTACAACCATGCGCCAAACGCTCAATGGGAAGATAACTTTTCACAGATTCTAGATCGGTTAGAAACTTATGTCAAAGAAGGAAAAATTAGACATATTGGTTTGAGTAATGAAACCCCCTTTGGATTAATGCGATATATGGAAGAACATCGCAAGGGTAAACGAAAAATAGTGTCCGTGCAAAACGCTTATAACTTATTACAACGTAGGGATGAAATTGGTTTTACGGAAGCCTTACAAATGGAAGATGTTGGCTATTTGGCCTATTCTCCTTTGGCGTTTGGAGTGCTTTCTGGGAAATATTTAAACAATGAAAAGCCTGATGATGCTCGTGTGACTTTATTTCCTAATTATTCACGTTACAGTAGTGAATCTTCAGCAAGAGCTACCGAAAAGTATAGTGAAATAGCTAAAAGACATGGATTGAGTTTGCCTCAAATGGCATTGGCCTTTGTAAATCAACAACCCTTTGTTACCTCAAATATAATTGGGGCGACTTCTATCGAACAACTTTCAGAAAATATAGATAGTATAGATGTAGTCCTTTCTGAAGAAATTTTAAAAGAGATTAATACAGTTCATGCTCAAATGCCAAATCCGGCGCCTTAACCAAACAAATGATGCACCATATCGTGAACCTTCGCTACTTTTAAAATGTCAATACCATGATTCTGCTTTGAGAGTTTACAATATTTTGAAATTATAATGGAGGTAAACCCTAATTTTTCAGCTTCAAGAATACGTTGCTCCACACGGGGTACAGGACGGACTTCACCCGCCAAACCAACCTCGGCGGCAAAACACATTCTTTTGTCAATTGCAATATCGATGTTGGAGGATAGTACGGCAGCTACTACCGCAAGGTCAATAGCTGGATCATCAACTGTAATCCCACCAGTAATATTTAGAAAGACATCTTTTGCACCTAGTTTAAACCCAGCTCTTTTTTCTAGCACTGCGAGAATCATGTTGAGTCGTTTGGCATTATAACCTGTAGCGCTACGTTGAGGGGTGCCATAAACAGCAGTACTCACTAAGGCTTGTATTTCGATCATAAGTGGTCGCATTCCTTCTAGAGTTGCTGAAATTGCCGTTCCACTTAGTTCTTCTTCGTTTTTTGAAATAAGTATTTCTGAAGGGTTTGCCACTTCCCTTAAACCACTTCCTTGCATTTCGTATATACCTAGTTCGTTTGTGCTTCCGAAGCGATTTTTATTCGCTCGAAGAATACGATAAATATGATTTCTATCTCCTTCAAACTGAAGCACGGTGTCTACCATATGCTCTAAAATTTTGGGCCCCGCAATATTTCCATCTTTAGTGATATGTCCAATCAGGATAACAGGTGTAGCAGTTTCTTTAGCAAATTTTATTAGTTCGGTAGTGGTTTCTCGTATTTGGGAAATACTTCCTGCACTACTTTCTATATAATCGGTATGCAATGTCTGGATAGAATCAATAACAACAATATCTGGCTGCATTTCTTCAATACTTCTGAAGATATTTTGGGTCTTAGTCTCGGTTAAAACATAACAGGTTTCAGAATTTGGATGAATCCTATCGGCTCGCATTTTAATTTGTTGAGCGCTTTCTTCCCCAGAAACATAAAGTGTTTTATACGGCAATTGCAGGGCAATTTGCAGCATTAAGGTGCTTTTTCCAATTCCTGGTTCACCACCTAGGAGGGTAAGTGAGCCAGGGACTAGGCCTCCGCCCAAAACTCTATTTAGCTCATTATTTTTAGTATCCAATCGTGCTTCTGAAGCAGAAGAAATTTCTACTACTTTTTGAGGCTTCGGCACTCGTTTTGAAGACGCTTCAAGAGATTTCCAACTCGCTTTCTCTGCCTTTTGAATAACCTCTTCAGCAATGGTATTCCATTCTTTGCAGGAAGTACATTGTCCTTGCCATTTTGCAAATTGGGCACCGCAGTTTTGACAGAAAAAGGTGGTTTTAGTCTTAGCCATATATCGTTCAGCTAAAATAGATATATTTACAGAACTAAGATAAATCTCGTGAAACATCTTTCCTTTTATTCCTTCTTTTTTAGTTTATCGATTACCGCATAGCATCAATCTCTTGCTGAGATGGTCAAAGAGTTAAAAACTGAAATCTCAAATTCAGAAAAAAGTGAAAAGCTAAAATAGATGGACAGTCTTACCTTGATGATTGAGTTTAATGAAGAGTTCGGTTATGATTCTGTAATTCGCGAAAACATAAAGTATGCCTTAGAACTGGACTCAGTAAGTGCAGCAACACGGCATACAGCAGATTTAATTTATTATAAAGGCAACGTGTTGGGTAAACCAGATGAGGGTTTGGAATTATTCAAGGAGTTTGAAAACAAAGCGAAGACGGCAAGAAATAATAGACCAATTACAAACCTATATTTATATGCGGGTGATTATTATTACGCATTAAGAAATATGGATAATGCGCTGGGTTATTATAAAATGGCAAGGGATTATGCTATAAAGGCAGATGATGAAAATAGAATTAGGGTGAGTACCTTAAGAATGAGTTATGTCTATGGAGAACAGGGTGAATTTGCAGAAGGTTCTCAATCTATTCAGGAAGCAAGTCGGGTTTTTCGGGCTGTCGGAGACACAATAAACTGGGTAAATGCGAAGAATTCACTTTCCATTTTGTAGAGTCAGAATGCATTCTATGAAGAAGCGGATAAAGAACGGAAGGAGGCAATTTTATTATGTGATAATATTAGAGGAGGACCTTTAGTTTCATTATGTTATAATGCTGGAGCGGACAAGAGGATACAAGGAAAGAACGATGAATGGATTCGCAATTTGAAATTAGCGTATGACGAAAATGAGAAGTCTGAATACCGCATTGCGATGCGACCAAATATTTTGAATAATCTTGTAATAGCTTATGCTGTAAGTGATAGTGTTTCAATAGCTTCAGCATATTTCAAAGAAGTTGAGAATGATCTTGAAAATTATACGACTGGAAATAATCGGGATTATTACATCGAAGCTTCAAAACAGCTTGCCAAGGCAAAAGAAAACTATTCAGAAGCCTTAAAATATGGAAAGGAACATTTGAAGTTGAAAAAATCTCAAGATGGCTTTGTTGAGATTTATAATGCTGAAAAATTCTTGGCCGATGTTTATATGGCAATGGGTGAGATAGATAATTCGAACCAACATTTAAATGCGTATTACAAGAAGCCGCAAAATTGTTTCAAGAAACGAAAGATACTTTCCATATTATCGGCACTATGAACTCCCTTTCGATTTTATATAGTCAGAACGGTTTTTATAAAGAAGCTGAGGCTGAAAGAGCGGGGCAATCTTGCTAGCGAAAAAAATCGAAAGCTATGACCACCTTACCTCCTTTTACTACAATGCAGCTACAGATGCACGAAAGCAAAGAGATAATGAATCTAGAATTAAAAATTTAAAGCTAGCGTTGGTTGCAGTAGAAAAATCAAGAAATCCAAATTATTTTTCGGGCTATATGTTGGCGGCGGCAGTAATTGCTTATGCTGAAAACTACCTGAATCAAATTAATTTGAACCTTGATAAGAATACTAAGGGCCGAAATAGAGAGCCCTATGTTGATGCCTTGAAATATTTAGCTTTTGCGAAGAAAGAATATTCAAGGGCACTGGATTATGGTAAAGAGCATTTAGAAATAGTGAATGGGGGGAACCATTATGAAGAGATTAAAGAAAGTGAAGAATTCCTTGCAAAAGTTTATGATGCTTTAGGTAACAAGGAAATGGCGTATATACATTTTAAGAAATATACCTCAATTAAAGACTCAGTTTTTAATGTACAACGAATAAGAGCCTTGTCCTATTATCAAACACTCTATGAAACTGAAAAGAGAGACCTAAAAATTGAAGCCCAAGAAGGTGATATTGCACTCTTGGATGCTCGTAACAAGGTTAAAAATCAATGGATGTTGTTTGGAGGGTTGGGACTATTGTCTATTTTTCTGTAATTGTACTGACTCGTTCAAGAAATGGAGCGAAAAGAAGGCAGAAATTGACCGAAGGTTTTTCAAGGGACTTAATTAATGCTCAAGAAGAAGAACGAACCCGTGTAGCAAGGGAGTTGCACGACAGTGTTGGTCAAAAATTGATGCTGCTTACAAAACAGACAAAGTCCATTGGAAATGAAAAAATGGAATCCCTTGCTGGAGAGACTTTAGAGGAACTACGTAGTATATCTCGTTGATTACATCCGGCTACTTTGGAACGCCTGGGATGTTACAGCTGCTTTAAAATCTATGGTAACTGTACCACCATTTTTTTACAAACGAAATAGATAATATTGATGATCTTTTATGTAAGGATACGTCTTTACATTTGTATCGTATCTTTTAGGAAGTGCTTAGCAATATGGTGAAACACGCCGACGCTAAATCGGCATCAATAATAGTGGAAAGGAAGGATAATTCTATTGAAGCAGTTATAAGAGATAATGGAAAGGGTTTTGAGTTTTCGGAGACATTAAAAGAAAGTAGTAGCTTAGGAATGAAAACACTCCTAGAAAGAGCCAAAATTATTAGGTCTACTCTTAAAATTAAAAGTAAGTATAATCAAGGAACTACAGTTGAATTAGTAATTCCAGTTTAATATGTATAAAAAAGACATGTCTATCGTAATTGCAGATGATCATCCTATGTTACTAAAGGGTTTGTATGATGAACTTACGACGTTTGGCTATAATGTTATTGGCAGTGCTATTAATGGTATGAAAGCATTCGAGATGATATTGACTCATCAACCTGATTTGGCACTTTTAGATATTGACATGCCAATGTTGACGGGCTTTGAAGTTGTAAAATTGCTGTGCTAAAAGGAGAACAATATTTCAGTCCATCTTTTGAGTCTACTTGTATTGAAAATGCCTCTGAGGA
This sequence comes from uncultured Ulvibacter sp., assembly GCA_913063405.1. Lineage (GTDB taxonomy): Bacteria > Bacteroidota > Bacteroidia > Flavobacteriales > Flavobacteriaceae > Ulvibacter. Next base: position 950 of record CAJXZB010000010.1, on the reverse strand, counting down.
CATAAAGAATTTAAAACTTTTGACTCCTTCTGAAATTACCATTTTAAAATTGGCTGCGCAGCGAGCCTCAAATAATGAAATAGTAGATACACTTTGTGTTTCTATCCGAACTATTGAAAAACATCGAAGTAATATTATTTCCAAATTGCGTATCGATAATGGCGCCAATTCATTGACTAGTTGGGCTTTAGTTAACAAAAATATCATCTTAAGTTTATAAGTGGACCTACTTAGTATTTACGTAGGGGTACGTATTTCACACCCCTTCTCTTCCTAGTATATTGCTATATAATTAAAAGCATTAAACGTTTGACTTATCTATTGAGGAGTAGTAAGTTAGCGACTGACCAAATTCTAGACCCTTCTTAGCATATTGCTAAGAAGGGTTTTGTTATTCCATATACTATTAAATACGTACCCCTACGTAAAACTTACGTATTTCTACGTATTTCCAGCTATGAGAAAAGAAATTATCTTTCGTCCAGTTAGAAATCATTCTAACTAACCAGGTTTTAAACCCTTTGATCCGCTTTGGCGGTGAGAAGGGTTTTTTCTTAATAGGAACCCTCCTACCAGAAATCATAGATTTTTTGGCGCTCCTAGTATTCAATGATGCCTTATTTATGATAAGATAATATTTTTCTAAAATATTCTCCCCCTTAGTATTAAGTGAATTCCTAACGCACAAATTGCGAGCGATACTTAATATTTGGCCGCTTTTTGACCTTGGAAAATTATACTATTAAAAAACGTAAAACCTTTGTTATTCAAAAGAGTGGCATTGAAGTGATTTAAACTTTTTTTTAAAGATATAAAAAGGGTTGTAGATATTTTCGTTATCTACGTAAAACACTTTAAAACAACACTTTATGCACCTAATACTAGACAAAGATACGATAGAAATGGAAATTGTTCCAAACATACCTATTGCCCAACGCGGTTTTCCTCCA